>JBOGOC010000031.1:0-135699 GCA_050747525.1 Candidatus Polarisedimenticolia bacterium
CGACGCGAACGTCCCCGGAGACCACTCCCCGCCTCCGGCGCGACCGTCACGACCCGAGCGGCCGCGACTACGACGCGCGCAGTTTGCGGCGGGAGTAGACCACTTCCTTGAACTCGATGGGGACCGGATAGCGCAGCTTCTCGGCGCGCGTGAGCTCTCTCCAGGCGGCCTCGTAGTCCTGGGCGTAGTAGTGGATGACGGCCAGGTCGTACGAGCGGCCGGCCTCGCGGGGGGCCGCCTCCCACGCCTTCTGGAACTTCTCGGCCAGCAGCAGGAACTGAGCGTGCTGTTCCTTGACGCCGATGAGATGATTCGCCGAATGAGGATCCACGCGGACCGCCTCCTTCAGCTGGGTGAGGGCGCTCTCGTACCGGCCCAGGTGGTTCTGCGCGAGGCCTGAGAACACCAGGGACCGCAGGTCGTGGGGCGACAGCTCGATCGCCTTCTGGAGCTCCACGCCCGCCTCCTCGTAGCGGCCCATCTTGAAAAGGACCGCCCCGAGGTTGCTACGGGCGCGCACGTAGTTGGGGTCGACGGCCAGGGCCGAGCGGTACAGCGCGGCGGCCTCCTGCCACTGTCCACGCCGCTCGTGGATGCTCCCCTTGGACACCATGATGCGCACGTTGGCGGGATCTCCTTCCAGGATCCGGCCGAAGACGGCCAGAGCATCGTCCAGACGATCGGGCTTCCTGATCAGCAGGTCGCCGATCATCATCATGAGATCGACGTTGCCCGGCTGAAGACGCGAGGCGTCCGTCCAGGAGGCGAGCGCCGCGTCCAGGTCGCCCAGCCGGAGGGCGATCTCTCCCTTGAGCAGGAGCGCATCGATCTGGCCAGGATCGGCCTCGAGTACCTTGTCCACCTCGCGCATGGCTTTGTCCAGCCGCTGCATGGACATCTGCCGGCGCGCCTCGCGGAGGCGCTCCTCGACATCCTGGGAGTAGGAGGGCCACGCGGGGATGAGACAGAGGAACAAGGCAATCGCGCTCGTCCGTCTTGCGGTCCGCCAGAGGCAGGAGCCTTGTCGGGACCCTTCGGACGTCACGTTCCAGGCCTTGGGGCGCTGCACTCGACCCATCATACTCCAACACACACGTGAGGCCGGCGGACCGGCCGGGTCGACCCGCCCTGAATATACGATGGAAGGGCCGGCAAGTGGATCGAGACAGCTTCGCGGCCGCGAGGTGCGCCCGGCGCGCATCGTGGCGCGCAGATTGTGCCTGCCCGGTGAATCGGTCCGAATTCAACAAGGACATGGTCCGTTCACCACCCGACGACCCCCGAAAAGGCCTGAAAACGCCCCTCTCGCGAGCGAGGAACAATCTCCGCGCCACGATGGATTGGATGAACGGACTGCCATATTGGGATAGTCCAATCTCAAAACATCTTGACGTTAGCCCCCAGCATGGGACAGATTGGGCAGGTATTGCTCTAGTCCAAGCGTTGGAGGTGCCATGATCGCCGTCGAGCTGGACCGCAGGAGCGGGGTGCCTTTCTACCTGCAGATCGTCCGCCAGGTCCGCTCGGCCGTGGAGACCGGCGCGGTGGCCTTGAGGGATCGGCTGCCCACCACGCGGGATCTTGCCCGCCGGCTCGGCGTGAACCGCCTGACGGTGACACGGGCCTACGCGGAGCTGGCTCGTGAAGGATGGCTGGACGCCCACGTGGGGCGCGGAAGCTTCGTCTCGCGCCCACCCGCCCCCGTGGAGGTCGTGAACGGAGAAGAGGCCGGCGGGGGCGACCTGGCCTGGCCGTCCCTGTTCGCGAGACTGCCCGGACGCGCAGTGGACACCGCGTCTCCCTTCGGGGGAGGAGGCGACCTGCGCAAGGGGACCGTTTCCTTCGCCTCGGTGTTTCCCGATCCGTCCCTCTTTCCGGTGGAGGTCTTCCGCCACTGCCTCGACGAGGTCCTGCGCAAGGAAGGCCATCGGGTGCTGGCCTACGGCGCGCCCGGCGGCTACGCTCCGCTGCGGGAGATGATCGCCGCGCAGCTCACCACGCGCGGGATCAAGGTCACCCGTGACCAGGTCGTGATCACCAGCGGATCGCAGCAGGGGATCGACCTGGTGGCCCGCGCGCTCCTCGATCCGGGCGACGTCGTCCTCGTGGAGAACCCTACGTACACCGGGGCGGTCCAGGTCTTCCACAGCTACGGCGCCGAGCTGGCCGGCGCTCCTCTGGATGCCGAGGGAATCAGCCTGCCTCACGTGGAGCGCGTCCTGTCGAGGCGCGCCCCCAAGCTGATGTACCTCATGCCCAATTTCCAGAACCCTACCTCCGAGACGATGAGCCTCTCCCGCCGGCGCGCTCTCGTGCGCCTGGCGGCATCCCGCCGGCTTCCCATCCTCGAGGATGACTTCGGCGGGGACCTCCGGTTCGAGGGTCCCGATCTGCCCGCCCTGAAGGCCCTGGAGGGAGGCGAGGAGGTCATCTACATGGCCACCTTCGCGAAGAAGCTCCTGCCCGGGCTGCGGGTGGGATGGATCGCGGCGCCACGTCAGGTCGCCGAGCGCCTGGTGGCGCTCAAGAAGATCACCGACTACGGAACCAGCCTGCTGCTGCAGGCAGCTCTCTGCGAGTTCCTCAGGCGCGGCGAGATGGAGCGGCACCTGGCTCACGTGATCGAGCAGTATCGCGCCCGGCGCGACGCCATGCTGTCCGCGATGAAGAGATGCTTTCCGGGTGACGCAACCTGGACCCGTCCGGCCGGGGGCCTGGTGGTCTGGGTCACACTGCCGCCCGGCGTGGACGCGGACGAGGTGGCGGTTTCCGCCGCCGCACGCGGCGTCCTGGTGGGGCGTGGGGATCTGTTCCATGTGGAGGGGGGAGCCAGGAACAACCTGAGGCTCACCTTCTCGCAGGCGGGCGTGCGGGAGATTCACAGAGGCATCCGGCTGCTGGGCGACGTGATTCACAAGGCCATGCGGGAGCGGCGGGCTCCGGCGCGGGAGGGCGCCGGCGAGTCGCTTCCCCTCATCTGACCAACGGAGCGAAGAAATGGAAGAGATCAACAAGATGCACGGGACCATGAAGCTGAAGACCGGGCTGGCCGAGATGCTGAAGGGCGGCGTCATCATGGACGTGGTCAACGCCGAGCAGGCGGTCATCGCCGAGAAGGCCGGGGCGGTGGCGGTCATGGCCCTGGAGCGCGTGCCGGCCGACATCCGCGCGCAGGGCGGGGTGGCTCGCATGGCCTCCGTGTCCAAGGTTCGCGAGATCATGCAGGCGGTCAGCATTCCGGTGATGGCCAAGTGCCGCATCGGTCATTTCGCCGAGGCGCAGATCCTTCAGGAGCTTGGCGTGGACTACATCGACGAGAGCGAGGTCCTCACCCCCGCCGACGAGCGCCACCACGTGGACAAGATGGCTTTCACGGTCCCGTTCGTCTGTGGAGCCCGCGACCTGGGTGAGGCGCTCCGCCGCATCGCGGAAGGTGCCGCGCTGATCCGCACCAAGGGAGAGGCGGGGAGCGGGAACATCGTAGAGGCTGTCAGGCACATGCGGCAGGTGACCTCTCACATAAGGCGTCTGACCACGCTGCGCCCCGACGAGATGATGGCGGAGGCCAAGGAGCTGGGTGCCCCTCTGGAGCTGGTGAGGCGCGTGGCGGCGGAAGGGCGGCTGCCGGTTCCGAATTTCGCGGCCGGAGGGATCGCCACCCCGGCCGACGCCGCTCTGATGATGCAGCTTGGCGCGGAGTCGGTGTTCGTCGGCTCGGGGATCTTCAAGTCCGCCGACCCGGCCCGGCGCGCGGACGCCATCGTGAAGGCCACCACCTACGCGCATGACCCCAAGGTCCTGGTCGAGGTCTCCGGCGAACTGGGAGAGGCCATGCCCGGACTGGAGATCTCCGCGCTGCGGGAAGAGCAGCTGCTGCAGAAGAGGGGATGGTGAACACGATCGGAGTGCTCGCTCTTCAAGGAGACTTCGAGGCGCATCGCGCCGCTCTGGCCCGTGTCGGAGCCGCGTCGCGCGAGGTGAGGCGCCCCGAGGAGCTGGACGAGGTCTCGGGCCTCATTCTGCCAGGCGGGGAGAGCACGACGCTCGTGAAGCTCATCGAGGACATGGGACTGGAAGGGCCGCTTCGAAGCTTCGTGCGCCAGGGCCGGCCGGTCCTGGGCACCTGCGCGGGAGCGATCCTGCTCGCCTCCCAGGTGGAAGGGCGCGACCAGCTCTGCCTTGGCGCAATCGACATCGACGTGCAGCGCAACGCCTATGGCCGGCAGCGGGAATCGTTCGAGGCCTCGAGCGGGATCCTGATGCCCCCCTCGGGGGGACCTGAGGGGGGGCGTGCCGTGGAGATGGTCTTCATCCGGGCCCCCCGGATCACGCGCGTCGGAACCAAGGTTACCGTCCTGGGGGTGCACCGCGACGAGCCGGTCCTGGTCCGGCAGGGGGGGGTCCTGGCGGCCACCTACCATCCCGAAATGGGCCGAGACGGGACGGTTCACCGCCTCCTTGTGGACTTGACGAGGGCTTCCGCGGCGGCCTGATCGTCTTGACTCGGGCCGCCGGGACCGCAATATTTTCCCGCCCATGTCCAGACGTCTGGGCGAAACACTCATATCCAGGGGCAAGCTCAACGAGGGCCAGCTTCACCGGGCCCTCACGGCCCAGCTCGTGTTCGGAGGCCACCTCGGCAGCAGCCTGCTGGAGATGGGCCTGCTGGACGAGCAGGCGCTGGGAGAGACCCTGGCCTCCCTGTACGGCGTGCCGTACGCGACCCATGAGAGCCTGGCCCTGATCCCCTACGCCGTGATCCGCGGCCTCCCCTCACGGCTCGCCCAGAAACACAAGGTCATCCCCCTGCGGCTCGATGGACGCGTCCTCCAGCTGGCCATGATCGATCCCAAGAACATCCTGGCGGTCGACGAGATCTCCTTCGTGACCGGGTATCGGATCGTGCCCTGGGTCTCCCCCGAGGTGCGCATCCTGGAGGCCCTCGAGAAGTACTACGACGTCGCCCGCGCGCCCCGGTTCGTCACCCTGGCGCGGGAGCTGGCCACGCTCCCGTCCTCCTCGCATCGTCTGAAGCCCCAGACCACGGAGGACATGATTCGCGAGAAGGAGGCCATACCGACGCGCGCCGAAGCGTACGTCCCGGCGGGCCAGGGAGGAAGCGCGCCTGCCGCGGAGGCGGCGCGCGTCGGGTCCGGAGAGACGAATTCCGACCCCTGGGAGGCCTACGGGTACGGCCGGTCGTGGCAGGAGGTTGCGGAGGGGATCGACGAGCAGCCCCGGCAGGAGAGCCGCCACGCCGAGGAAGGCGAAGAGGACGACACCCGCCCCCAGCCGCGGGCGACGCTGGTGCCGGGCGAAGCGATTTCCATGATGACGGTTTCCCGCCGCCTGGCCGAGGCCGGGAGCGTGGACGAGGTGATCGGAGCCACGCTCGCCTACGCTTCGGCGCGCCTCCCGCGGACCATCCTGTTCGTCATCCGTGGCGGGCTGGCCGTCGCCTGGTCGGGACACGGCTGGAGCGTCAGCGACACCAGCTGGCGGCAGCTGGTGATCCCGGTGGCCTCGAAAGCCCCCACCTTGCTGACCACCTGCCCCGAGAAGGCCACCCATTACCTGGGGCCGGTGGCCGCGGAGTCGTGGGCGGCGGGATTCTATGGATTCCTCAACGCGGAGCTCCCACGCACGGCCCTGCTCATGCCGATCCGGATCCGCGGGCGGGCGGCCGCCTACCTCTACGGCGACGGGGCCGCCCAGAACATCCTGGCCATCGACCTGCCGTCCATGTCGACGCTCTGCGCCCGTGCCGCCTTCGCGCTGCAGATCATGATCCTCCGCAACAAGATCCTCGCCTCGTAGGCACCCCCCCGTTCATTGATCCGCTTGTCGCCCGTGGCGTCCGCCCGTGCGGGGCCCGAATCGCATCAATTGCCGATTTACGGTGTTGTACTTGACCTTTTCGGGTGATCGCCGCAATTTCATGTCGTCCACATCTTGGAGGAGGCGACGCCCGGCATGGCCAACCCGTACCAGATCCTTCGCGTCCAGCGCACCGCCACACCAGCCCAGATCGACGACGCGTACTACCGCATGAGACGGCTCGTCTCCTACGGAGAGGGCATCAAGGAAGATGCGATCAACCTGGCCTATGCCATTCTGAGCGACCCTCAGCGGCGCGCCCGGATCGACGAAGCCCTGGAGCGGCGCAACCCGCACCCCCAGGCCATGGCGCAGCATGGGGGAGCGCCCCGTGGCGCACAGGCGGGAGGGCGGCGCTCCGGGAGCTGGCTCCAGAAGATCCTCCCCTTCTTCTAGACGCCACCGCGATCCGGCCGCGCCGGAAGCCACCGGCAGGCTAGAATGCAGCATGAGCGATCCGGTGGGTGAGATCCGCCATCTGCTGCAGCGCTACCAGGACGCGATGTCATCCCGCGACGCGGCCACCCTGTCCGACCTGCACTGGCAGGATGCTCGTTTCACGCACCTCGGCCCGACGGGGACGGATATCGGGTGGAGCGCCCGCGAGCGGACCCTCCTCGAGTCCTTCGAACGCGAGCCGTCGGGCGCCTACACCTTGATCGATCTGCGCATCGAAGTGTTCCACGGGAAGTTCGCCAGCGCGAGCGGCCGGTGGGAACGAGTCCTCCCGGGCCCCGACTCACCACGCACGGGCAAGGTCCTGTTCGTCATGTCCAGGATGGGGAGCTCCTGGAAGATCGTGGCCGATCACCATGCGCCGGCGGGAGAGGAGCGCGAGAGATGAGGAAGGCGTGGTGCCGAAGCGGGGACTCGAACCCCGAAGCCCTTGCGAGCACAGGCACCTGAAGCCTGCGTGTTTGCCAATTTCACCACTTCGGCACGGGTTGCACTGCGAGTCTGTTGGGAAAACGGGCGCCACTCTAGCATCGTGCCGACAAAAGTGTCAACCACCGTGACGACATGAAACGGATGAGACCGCGCCGCATCCCCCGCGATCGCGGCCACGAGCCACGGGTGCCGGTGCCGCAGTTCACACCCGCGGTCGGCTACGGGACTCTTCTGGCCCTGCTGCGGCGCTCTTCGGAGCCGGTCACCATCCCTCACATCATGCGGCAGCTGGGCCTGGAGCGGGATGCCGAGGACGCGCTGCGCGGCCAGATGGAGTTCCTGGAGCGCCGCGGAGCCGTCTTCTCGCAGAGGCGCGGCCGATGGTCCCTTCATGCGCGCTCGCGCGTGGTGGTGGGGCGCTTCGTCTCGCCTCGAGGGAGCTTCGGCTTCGTGACCGCAGAGGAGAGGGGCGGAGCGGACCTGTTCATTCCGCCCCGGGCCCGCCACGGCGCGTCGCACGGCGATCGGGTCCTGGCCCGAGTCGCCCAGAGCGGCCGTCACGAGGAGCGAGGTCGACGGAAGGGAGCGGCACGACGTGGGGCGGCGCCCTCGGGCCCCACCGGCGAGATCCTGGCCGTGATCGAGCGACGCTCCCCGCGCATTGCCGCTGTGTATCATGCGGGGCCGGGGGGGGGCATGCTGCTGCCGCGCGACGAGCGGCTCGGCCCCCCCATGCAGGTGACGTCCGGCGGGGACGGGGCGGCCCCGGCCGACGGGGTGGTGGTCTGGGCCGAGCCGGTCGGGCCTCAGGACAGAGATCGCACCTCTCTCGGGCGCATCGTCTCGGTGGTCGGGCCCCCCGAGGACCCGGGGGTCCAGCAGCAGGTCATCGAGGCGATGTTCGAGCTGCCGGGCCCCTTTCCCCCCGAGGCCGAGCGGGATGCGGCCGCGCTTCCGGGAGAGCTGGGCGGCCGCGACCGGCGCGGCCGGGAGGATCTCACGTCCTCGATGGTGGTCACCATCGACCCCGAAGGGGCTCGCGACCATGACGACGCCGTGGGGCTGGAGACGATCGAGACCGGTCGCGGGCCGGCCTTCCGGCTCTCCGTTCACATCGCGGACGTTTCCCACTACGTGACCGAGGGTTCCGCCATGGACGTCGAGGCGCAGCGCCGCGGGACCAGCGTGTACTTTCCGGGGCGACACATCCCCATGCTGCCGATGCGCCTGACATCCGGCCTGTGCAGCCTGGTGGCCGGGGAGGATCGGCTGGCGCAGAGCGTCATCATGGACTTCGAGCCGGAAGGGAAGTGCGTGAACCTCAGGTTCGCGGACACCGTGATCCGGAGCCGGGCCGACCTGACCTACGAGCGCGCCCTCGATCTGATGCAGGGGGAAGGGACGCCCGGCGACGACGAGTCCCTGCGCCCTCTGCTGATGCGGATGAAGGAGCTGAGCCGCGCCCTGCGGACCCGCCGCATGGGGCGCGGCAGCCTCGACCTGGATCTCCCCGAGACGAAGATCCAAGTGGACGCGGAGGGTCGTCCCGTGGGTGTGCGCGCCGAGGCTCACACCATCGCCCATCAGGCCATCGAAGAGTTCATGCTGGCGGCCAACGAGACGGTGGCCGGATGGCTGGCGCGCACCCGTTTCGCGAGCCTCTACCGCATCCACGAGGATCCCGACCCCGCGGAGGTCGACCAGCTGGAGGAGGAGCTGGGAGCCCTGGGCTTCCCGCTGCGCCGGGCGCGAGGCACCGCCTCGGTCAGGCTGGGCGCGATCCTGGAGCAGGCACGCGGGGCGGTGGAGGAGCCCGCCATCGCCATGATGGTCCTGAGGACCCTGAAGCTCGCGCGGTACAGCCATGAGGCGGTGGGGCACTTCGGTCTGGCCGCGCCTCTCTACACGCACTTCACGTCTCCGCTTCGCCGCTATCCCGATCTGGTGGTGCATCGCGTTCTGCGATCGGCGCGCGTTGCCCGGGCCGCTGCCGGAGAGCCGACGGACGAGGCGCAGGAACGGCTGGCCGCGGTCGCGCTGGAATGCTCCACGCTCGAGCGCCGCGCCGAAGAGGCCGAGCGGGCGATGGAAGCGTGGCAGGAGGCCGTCTACATGAAGGGGCGCATCGGAGAGATCTTCGACGGCGTGGTGACGGGGCGCACGGAACGCTCCCTGTTCGTCACGCTCGAAGGGCTCGGTGTGGAGGGATTCGTCCCGCTGCCGCCCTCCGGCCGGGAGCCGGCGCGCGGCAGTGGCAGACATCCGGGCCGGCGCCGCGAGAGCCCCCGGCAGCCGGGGGGCGCCTCCGCCTGGAGGCTGGGAGATCCGGTGCGGGTCCGCGTCCACGACGTGGACACCTTCCGGGGGCGGATCCTGCTCAGGCCTCTGAGCCCGGACTCGCCGCCACCGGCGTGACCGGAGCCGTCAGGGCCACGGCCAGCACGTCGTCCAGAGTCTCCGCGAAGTGGAAGGTCATGTCGCGGCGCAGCTCTTCGGGGACGTCCACCAGGTCCTTGCGGTTGCGTGCCGGGATGATCACCGAGTAGATCCCCGCGCGCCGGGCGGCCAGGACCTTCTCCTTGATGCCCCCCACGGGCAGCACCTTGCCCCGCAGGGTGATCTCGCCGGTCATGGCCACCTCGTGGCCGCAGGGGACCCCGGTGAGCAGCGACACCAGCGACGCCACCATGGTGACTCCGGCCGAGGGGCCGTCCTTGGGGATGGCCCCTTGAGGGACGTGGATGTGGATGTCGCTCGTCTCGAAGAAATCGGGGGAGATCCCCATGGACAGAGCGCGGCTGCGCACGTACGAGAGCGCGGCCTGCGCCGACTCCTTCATCACGTCACCCAGCTGACCCGTGATGATGAGCCCCTTGTTCCCCTTCATCAGGGTCGATTCGATGTAGAGGATCTCTCCTCCCGTGGGTGTCCAGGCCAGGCCGATGGCCACGCCGGGAACCCGCGTGCGCTCGGCCGTCTCGGACTCGAAGCGCTCGGGCCCGAGGAACTCCTCCACGTCCTCGGCGCGCACGATGATGGTCTGGGTGGCTCCTTCCGCGACACGCCGGGCCACCTTGCGGCACACGCTCCCCAGCTCGCGCTCCAGGTTCCGCAGGCCCGCTTCGCGCGTGTAGCCCTTGATGATGGTCCGCACCGCGTCGTCGTGAATCACGATCTGCTCGGGCTTGAGGCCGTGATTGGCCACCTGGCGGGGGATCAGGTGCTGCCGGGCGATGTGCAGCTTCTCTTCCTCCGTGTACCCCGGCAGCTGCAGCACCTCCATGCGATCCCTCAGGGCCGGCGGGATGGTGTCCAGAATGTTGGCCGTGGTGATGAACAGCACGCGCGAGAGATCGAAGGGGACCTCGAGGAAGTGGTCCGAGAAGGAGAAGTTCTGCTCCGGGTCGAGCACCTCCAGGAGCGCGGAGGACGGATCGCCGCGGAAGTCGGCCCCCAGCTTGTCCACCTCGTCCAGCACGATGACGGGGTTGTTGCTCCCCACCTTGCGGATGGACTGGACGATCCGCCCGGGCATGGATCCGATGTAGGTGCGGCGGTGCCCGCGGATCTCGGCCTCGTCGCGCACCCCGCCGAGGGAGACGCGGTAGAAGTTGCGTCCCATGGCCCGTGCGATCGACCGCCCCAGCGAGGTCTTGCCCGTCCCCGGCGGCCCCACGAAGCACAGGATGGGCCCCTTCAGGTCATGCTTGAGCTTGAGGACAGCGAGGTACTCGAGGATACGGTCCTTCACCTTGGAGAGATCGTAGTGGTCCTCGTCCAGCACGCGGCGCGCCTCGCCGATGTCCAGCTTGTCCTCGGTGGATTTCGACCAGGGGAGGTCGATGAGGATGTCGAGGTAGTTGCGGATCACCGAATGCTCGGCCGAGGCGGCCGGCGTCAGGCGCAGGCGGTTGAGCTCCTTCTGGGCCTCCTTCTCGACCTCAGGAGGCATGGCCGCCACCTTGATCTTCTCCGTCAGCTCGTTGATCTCCGCGGCCGACTCGTCCTCGTCGCCCAGCTCCTTCTGGATGGCCTTCATCTGCTCGCGCAGGTAGAACTTGCGCTGGTTCTTGTCGATCTCTTCCTGCACCTCCTGCTGGATCTTGCTGCCGATCTCCATGACCTCGATCTCGCGGCTGATGAAGCGCGTGATCTTCTCCAGGCGCGCCTTCACGTCGAGGGTCTCGAGGATTTCCTGCTTCTGGTCCAGCTTGAGGCCGAAGACGGCGGCCGCCATGTCCGCGAGCCGGCCGGGGCTGTTCACGTTGAGGAAGGTGATGCCCAGCTCGTCGGCGTTGATGGGCAGCATGGAGATCATCTTCTGGATCTGGTTGAGGAGGTTCTTGGTGAGCCCCTCCACCTCGGACCCGGTGTGGGTCTGCTCGCGCAGCACCTCCACGCGCGCGACGGGGATGGGCTCGCGCTGGACCATGTCCAGGATGCGGATGCGCTCCAGTCCGCGCGTGAGCACGCGCAGTGTGCCGTCGGGGTACTTGAGGAGCTTGAGCACCGTGGCCGCGGTGCCCACGCGGAAGATGTCGTCGGGACCCGGCTCCTCCACGGCGGGGTTGCGCTGCGCCACGAGCGCGATGGTCTTGTTCCCCACCAGGACCTGATCCACGGTGCGGATGGACAGCGGCCTGCCGACCACCAGAGGGGCCGGGAGATGGGGGAAGACCACCGTGTCCCTCAGCGGAAGGATCGGCAGTGCGTCCGGGATGCGAGGGGTTTCGACCTCGCGGACCTCTTCGGTCATCGATCGTCTCCTCGGGGACCCTCTGGATAAGGAGGATCCCCAGAATTTACACGATCAACAACGCGGGACGACTCTCTATTTCGCGGGGACTCGCGCGGAACCCTGGCGGGTCCCCGCTCCAGCCGCAAGGGAGTTGACGAGGCGCGTCAGGCGAGACTTGTGCCGGGACGCCGTGTTCTCGTGGAGCACACCCTTCTGAATGGAGCGGTCGATCAGAGCGATAGTCTCCGGGAGGAGGCGCCGCGCCGACTCGAGGTCGTTCTCGGCAACGGTGGCGCGCAGTTTCTTGAGCTGGGACCGCAGCCGGGTGGTGTTGGATCTGTTGGCCGCCCTGCGCTTGAGGCTCTGAGCGTGCCGCTTGATTGCCGAGGAATGAGTGGCCATTCTCGAGTCCGCTCCTTGTCAGATATGAGCGGCAGGGTAGTGCAGGGTTTCAATCGTGTCAATCACCGCGAACGGAGCCCCATCTGCTGCAGGCGCTCCGCGGCCAGCCGGGCCTCTTCGGTCTGGGGCTGAGTCTCGATGAGGGTCTGCAGCGTGGTGACTCCCTGGCTCGACTGCCCGGTCTGGATCTGGGAAAGCCCCTTCTTCAGCAGGGCCGCCGGGACGCGCGTGGCTCCCGGATAGCGGCTGGCGACCAGATCGAAGGCTTCGACCGCCTCCTTGAACTTCCCCTGGCTGTAGAGGCATTCCCCGATCCAGTACTGGGCGTCGGAGGCCAGGGGAGCATCGGAGCGGCTCTTGAGGAAGTCGCTGAAGCCCATCACCGCCAGCTCGTAGTTCCCCTTGGCGTAGTCCGCGTAAGCGGCGTTGAAGGCGGGGTCCGCGGACCCCGATCCCGTGGCCGCCGGGGCGTTCCCGGCGGCCGGACGGGTAGCGGGGGCGCTCCCCTGGGTGCCTTTCACGCCGCCCATCGTCTGAATCTGGTGCGACAGCGCAGACACCCTTGCCTTCAGGTCCTCGATCTGCTCGGCCATGGCCCGGTTCTGATCGAGCAGGGCCTGCAGGGAGGCCTTCAGATCGTTCTGCCCCGGGGGGCCTGCCGGGCTCTGCCCGGTGACCTGCGATCCCAGCTCGTCGAGCTTGGAGCGGTTGCCGGCCGAGGTCTGCTGGATCTGGAAGAGCTGCTTCTTCACCTCCTCCAGATCGGTCTGCAGCCGTGTGGCCTGAGTCGAGGTCAGGCACCCCGTGCCGGCGGCCGAAAGGACGAGCAGGCAGCCGAGGAGCAGTCGTCGCACGTTGGCTTACCCTTCCTCGAGGAGGAACTCGGAGCGACGGTTCCTGGCCCAGGACTGCTCGTCGTGACTCGGAGCCGCGGGGCGCTCCTCACCGTAGGAGATGGTGCGGATGCGCGAGGCCGGGACCCCCAGGTTGATGAGGTACTGGCGGGCGGCGTTGGCCCGCTGATCCCCCAGGTTCATGTTGTACTCGTTGGTGCCGCGCTCGTCGCAGTGCCCTTCGATGACCACCTTGAACCGGGCCAGGTTGCCCGTGAGCTGCTGGGCGTTGGCCTGCAGGGTGGGGCGCTGATCCGGGCGCACATCGAAAGCATCGAAGTCGAAGTAGATCGCCTTGAGAACCCCCTGCCGGTTCAGCTCGTCGGCAGTGGCACCACGCTGCTGCGGGACGTCCTGCTCGACGACCTGCTTCATGGGCTGAGCGTCCACCTGCTCGGCAGGTGCGGCCTTCTCCACCGGAGGCGGCTCGGGTGTCGTGGTCACGGGCTGGGGCTTCTTCTTGCAGCCGGCCGTGAAAGCCATGGCTACGATGAGCGCGCAGGCGAGGAGGG
This sequence comes from Candidatus Polarisedimenticolia bacterium, assembly GCA_050747525.1. Taxonomy (GTDB): domain Bacteria; phylum Acidobacteriota; class Polarisedimenticolia; order JACPZX01; family DASXTC01; genus JBOGOC01. The sequence goes on from JBOGOC010000031.1 coordinate 13,311, forward strand.
GGAAGGATGACCTGGGCTTCACGAACATGGGCACCTCCTGATGTAGGACATTGCGAGGGTAAAGCGGGACGAGTATAGCACGGCATTTTCGGACTTCATCGCGACCAGTCCGGCATGCTGGCCTCGAACGCCGTGTCGATCTTTTCCTGTCTGTTGCCATCGGCATCCATTGTGTAAAGGCGATAGGCTCCCGTGCGGTTCGAGGTGAACACGATGTGACGACCGTCGCGCGACCAGCGCGGCGTCTCGTTGTTTCCTGCGTTCTGCGTGAGCCGCGCCACCTGCCCCGAGGCGATGTCCAGGACCATGATGTCGAACCGGCCCTGGACGCGGCTCGAGTACGCCAGCTTGTCCCCCGCGGGGGACCATGCGGGCGAATCGTTGTAGTCCCCGGAGGTGGTGACGCGGCGCGCGTTGCCCCCCTCCGCATCCATGATCCAGATGTGCGGGCGCCCGCTGCGCCCCGAAGTGAAGGCGATCTCCCGGCCGGTCGGAGACCAGGCCGGGCTGGTGTCGGAGCCCTTGGTGGAGGTGATCTTGCGCGCCCTCTTTGCGGCCACGTCCAGGACGTAGATCTCCGACTCACCCTGGCTGGCGCTGGAGAAGGCGATGAGGCGCCCGTCGGGGGACCAGTCGGGGGCCACGCACAGCTCGCTCGCGTCCGGGGAGACGTCCACGGTGCTGCCATCGTCTCCGTTGTACACGTACAGGCGCGGCGTTCCCTTCTTGTAGGACACGAAGGCCAGCTGCTTGCCGTCCGGAGACCAGACCGGTGACAGGTTCAGCGACTTGTTGCGCGTGATCTGGTTGAGATCCTGGCCGTCATAGTCCATGACGAAGATCTCCTTGGCCTGTCCCACCTTGCCGACGAGCACCAGACGGCTCAGCGATACGCCGGGGCGACCGGTGTAGGCCACCGTGATGTCGTTGGCGATCCTGTGGGCGATGTCCCGCGCCAGGGGAGGAGCGCCCCGGTACCTCTTCCCTAATATGAGCGCTTCGCTGCGGCTGTCGAACAGCAACCCCTCGACCACCAGCTCCGACCCGCCCCCCACGGTGCCATGAACGACGCCGTCCGCCCCGATGGCGGCGAATTCGCGGAATGGGATGCGGTCGGCCCCCAGCGTGATGCTGGAGTACAAGGACGCCGGAAGCACGTTGAACAGGCCCGAAAAAGCCAGATCCGCTTCCACCACCGATCGGATGAGTGCGGCCGCCTCGCCCGCCGCGCTCCCTGCGGCCGGCTGCAGCCGAAGCTCGGGAATGGCCAGTGGGATCCGCCGCTGGGCGGCCCCGGTGATCTTGAGCCCGATCTGGGGCTCGTTCGGATCCTGGGGACCGGCGGAGAGGGGGATCCCGACGGTCAGGACGAGGGCGACGGTGACGAGTGTTCTTCCTCCATGCATGCTCATGCCCACGCCCTCGATGGCTCAGTCAGATGTCAGCTCGAACACAACCTCGGCGCTCACCGAGGCGTGACCATACTGAAACGGCAGAGGCGGCAGCGGATTGCTGTCGTATACGGCGCGCAGGGCGCTCTGATCCAGGGCGTCGTTGCCGCTGCGCTCCACCAGGCGCGGATCCTGGACAATCCCCGATTTCAGGATGGTGAACTGCACACGGGCGGTCAGGGTCTGCGTCAGGCCTTCGGGCGCCACCGGCCGCCTCCAGTTGGACTGCAGGATGGACACCAGGCTGGAGCGGTAGTAGTCGTAGGGGAAAGCGGAGGATCCGATGGAAGGGACCCCGCCGGGTCCGGTGCTCCCACCGAAGGTGATCCCGTGATCAGGCTGGTCCGGCTTCGGCTCCTCGACCGGCTCGGGCGGCGGCTCCTCGGACTGCTCGGGGGCCGGCTTCTCTGGCTCGGGCTTCGGCTGCGGCGGGGAGGGCTTCTCGGGCTTCTGTGGCTCGGGCTTCTTGGCTTTGGTCTTCGGGCGCGCCTCCAGGGGCGGCGTGGTCGGATCGGGAGCCGGCTTCTGGGCGCGCCTGGCCGCCTCCGCGCGCTGCGTAGGCGTGGGCCCCGAGGGCTTCGGGGTCGGCGCGGGCCCCGGCAGGGACAGCGCCGACGCGGGCACGATCTCCGCGACGATGGCGCGCGGCATCGGGGTGGGCTGCGTGAGGCGCGGCAGGATCGAGAACGCCGCGAGAGCCACCACGTGGACCACCGCACTGGCGCCCGCCAGCTTCATCAGAATCGCTTCGGCCTCGTCTTGCCGGGCCATGCGGACGGCGATCTTCATGGTCGTCCCGACGTATCGGTGGCCGCGGAGCCACCCGAAGAGCCCGCGGGCTCGGTCACCAGCCCCACGCGGGCGATGCCCGCCTTCTTGATGCGATCCATCACCGTCATCACGCGGCCGTAGGGGACCGCCTGGTCGGCGCGCAGATAGACGAAGGGGTCCTTGAGGCTGGAAGCCACCGTGGACAGGTGCTTCTCCAGGTCGGCCAGGGGCATCGACGACTGGTTCAGGTAGATGCGGTTGGACCGATCGATGGTCACGATGAGACGCTCTTCCTCGGCCCCCGACGCGCTCTCCGCCTTCGGCAGCTCCACGTCCACGCCGCGCTGCATCATGGGCGCGGTCACCATGAAGATGATGAGCAGCACCAGCACCACGTCGACCAGGGGCGTCACGTTGATCTCCGCCATGCTGCCCCGATGCCGCTCGCGGCTGCCCGGTGACTCGATGCCGGCGCCCACGTCAGGAAACCTTCTCGAAACGGTTCATCGCCTCGGCGATGAAGTTGTCGAGGCGGTTGCCGATCACGCGCAACCGGTTGTTGAAGTAGTTGTAGCCGAGGACGGCGGGGATGGCCGCCGCCAGGCCCGCGGCGGTGGTGATGAGCGCCTCGGAGATGCCGGGGGCCACCGTGGCCAGGTTGGCGGTGCCGGTCAGGCCGATCGATCGGAACGCTCCCATGATCCCCCAGACGGTGCCGAACAGGCCGATGAACGGCGTCGCCGAGGCGGTGGACGCAAGGAATCCGAGGAACCTTTCCAGGCGCGCCAGCGCCTCCGACGACGCGGAGATCATGGCGCGCTCCAGGATGCGGGCGGAGACTTCGTGGGATGAGGCCACCCCGACACCTCCCCCCGCTGCCTCCGGGCGCGGCGAGCGCACGTGCATGAGCTCCCTGAAGCCCGTGCGGTAGATGTGCGCCATGGGGCTGAAGCGGAGCCGCTCGCAGGCGTCGCGCAGGTCGGCGAGGCTGGCCGTGGAGCGGAACCTCCTCAGCAGCTGTGCGTCCTCCTTCTCGGCCCGGCCCAGGGTGCGAAAGCGCTCGGCCATGACGGCCCACGACAGGATCGAGAAGAGAGACAGGACAACGAGGACGAACTGGGCCATCGGGCCGGAGTGGAGAATCAGCCCGATCACGTCACCCTGGAATCCCTGGGCGGCCAGAGGGGGTGCTGCGGAAGAGACTGCGCCTGCCAAGAATATGGGAATGGAACGGACCTCCTGAGCTGGCGGAACAGAACCAGAACCGAGCCGGGCTGACTGCTGCAGATGAGTGAGCAGGGCCGTCCGGGATGCGGAAGCCCGCGAGGCAGGCGGAATGTAGCAGCCGGGGATCCGACTGTCAACGCAGGGAGTTGCCTTGACGGGTCTCGAAAACGGGTGATAGCATCGCCCGTTCGTTACGCGCCGGATCCTGCCGGTTCCCGCCGGGAGCCTATGCTCTCCTTTTTGAAGATCTCCGACCTGGCCATCCTGGACGACGTCGCCATCGAGTTCGGCCCGGGGCTCAACGTGCTGACGGGCGAGACCGGTGCGGGGAAGTCGATCCTGGTGGACGCCATCGGCCTGCTGCTGGGAGCCCGTGGCTCCGCCGAGCTCGTGCGCGAGGGGCGCGATCGCCTCCGCGTGGAAGGGCAGTTCGATCTGAAAGGACGGCCCGACGCCGGCCGTGTCCGGGCGGCCGCCGGCGACGAGCCGGAGGACGCGGGGGACGAGATGATCGTGCGGCGCGAGCTGAGCGCCGAGGGGCGCGGCCGCATCCTTCTCAACGGACGCATCGTCACCCTGGCCGCTCTGCGATCGGTGGGCGACCTTCTGGCCGACCTCCACGGGCAGCACGAGCATCAGTCGCTGCTGCGCTCCGATGGACAGCGGGATGCCCTGGATCGGTGCGCCGGCGCGCTCGACTTGCGCGAACGCACCGCGGAGCTGGACACGTCGGTGCGTGCGCTGGATCGCGAGCACCAGGACCTGGCGCGCGACGATCAGGATCGCGTGCGCCGCGAAGAGACGCTGGCGCGCGAGCTTCAGGACATCGAGAGAGTGTCTCCTCGAGCCGGAGAGGAGGCCGACCTGCTGCGCGAGGAGAGTCTGCTGCGGAACGGGGCCGAGGTGGCCCGCCTGGCGGGAGAGGCGTTCGCCCTGCTCAGCGACGACGACGCGTCGGCCGTGACGCGCCTGGCGGGCGCGGAGGAGCGTCTCGCCCGGCTCGCCTCCATCGATCCCGAGGCCGCCCGCGCGGCCGCGCTGGCCAGGGACGCGCGCCTGGCCGCCTCCGAGGCGGCCGCCTCGTTGTCGGGATACCTCGATGCCGGTGAGTTCGACCCTGTTCGCCTCGAGCAGGTGGCGGGCCGGCTGGCGGAGCTGGATCGGCTGAAGCGCCGGTACGGGCCGTCGCTCGAGGAGGTGCTCGCCCACCTGGAGGAGGGCCGCGCCTCCCTGGCCGCGCTGGCGGAAGCTCCGGAGAAGCTGAAGCGCCTGGAGGAGGACCTGGCATCCGCGAGGGCGAGCTATCTCCAGGCCGCGGAGGCGCTCTCGGCGCGGCGCCTGACGGCCTCGCGCCAGCTCGCGCGCGCCGTGCAGAAGGAGCTGGAGGCGATGGCCATGGCCAGCACGCGGGTGGAGATCGCGCTGGATCGCCTCGACCCGCCGGCCTGGGGATCGCACGGACTGGACCGCATCGAGTTCCTCATCGCGCCCAACGCCGGAGAGGGGCTTCGGCCCTTGTCGCGCATCGCTTCGGGAGGCGAGCTCTCGCGGCTGATGCTGGCGGTGCGCAACGCTTCGGCCGCTCACGGCGACGCCCGCACGCTGATCTTCGACGAAGTGGACAGCGGCGTGGGAGGCCGTGTGGCCGAGACGGTGGGAGAGCGGCTGGCGGCCCTCGGGCGGCGCCAGCAGGTCCTCTGCGTCACACACCTGCCGCAGATCGCCGCCCTGGCGGACCGCCATTTCAGGATCGGCAAGCACACGGCCGGGGGCAGGACGCGCGCCGAGGTGACCCTCCTGGACAGGGAAGGCCGCGTGGAGGAGCTGGCCCGCATGCTGGGCGGCTCGCCCTCCGACACGGCACGGCGGCATGCCGCGGCCATGATCACGCGCCGCACGGGGGCGCCGTCCGCATGACACGAGCGGCGGGCGGCGGGCGTCTGGCGGTCTACCCGGGGACGTTCGATCCCGTCACCAACGGCCACCTGGACATCATCGAGCGGGTGAGCCGCCTGTTCGATCGCGTGGACGTCGCCATCCTGGAGAACGTCGAGAAACAGCCTCTCTTCACGCTGGAGGAGCGCGTCGCGCTCATCCGCGAGTCGGTGTCCGCGTGGCCCCAGGTCACCGTGTCCACGTTCAGCGGCCTTCTGGTGGACTACGCGCGGCGCTGCCGCGCGCACGCCATCGTGCGCGGCCTGCGCGCCATCTCCGACTTCGAGTACGAGTTCCAGATGGCGCTCATGAACCGCCGTCTCGACCCCGAGGTGGAGACCGTGTTCATGATGCCGGCCGAGACCTACTCCTATCTCAGCTCGCGGCTGGTGAAGGAGGTGGCCTCGCTGGGCGGGGACGTCACAGGGCTGGTGCCGCCGCCGGTGGCCCGGGCCATTGCGGCCCGATTTCCAGGAATGGGGAAGAGACGATGAAGAGCCTGGCCGCGCGCGTGCGCGAGGTGAAGCCCAGCGCCACCCTCGCGGTGAAGATCGAAGCCGATCGCCTGCGGGACACCGGGGTGGACGTGATCGACTTCGGGCCGGGAGAGCCCGATTTCCCGGCCCCCGAGGGCGCCAAGAGGGCTGCCCACCAGGCCATCGACGACGACATGAGCCACTACCTGCCCACCCAGGGGCTCCTCGAGCTTCGCCGTGCGATCTCGGCCCACTACCGGAGCGCCTACGGCACCGACTACACGGACGGGGAGGTCATCGTGTCGTGCGGCGGGAAGAACGCGCTGTTCGACACCGCCATGGCGCTGTTCGAGGCCGGTGATCAGGTCATCATCCCGGCCCCTTACTGGGTCTCGTTTCCCGAGCAGGTGATCCTGGCCGGGGGAACCCCGGTGATCCTGCCCACGAGCGAGTCCGACGGGTTCATCGCGCGGGCCGCCGACGCGGAACGTCTGCTGACCTCGTCCACCAAAGGGATCGTCCTGTGCTCGCCCTCCAATCCCACCGGAGCCGTGATCCCGCAGCAGGAGCTGGACGCCTTCGCCGCGCTCGCCCTGGAGCGGGATCTCTACCTGGTCTTCGACGAGTGCTACGAGAAGTTTCTGTACGACGGGCGCCCCCATGCCAGCCTCGCGCGGTGCGCGCACAAGGTGCGCGACCGCCTCATTCTGATCTCCACGCTGTCCAAGTCGTACGCCATGACCGGCTATCGCATCGGCTACGCCGTGGCCGATCGCCCGCTCGTCGCGGCGCTGGCCACCGTGCAGGGGCACGACTGCACGCACCCCGCCAGCATCACCCAGGCGGCGGCCGTGGCCGCGCTGCTGGGGTCCCAGGACGAGCTGCAGCGCATGATCCGCGAGTACCGGAGCCGCCGCGACGTGATGGTGGAGGCGCTGCGCTCCATCGGCGGGATCTCCTGCGCCGTCCCGCCGGGAGCGTTCTACGCCTTTCCGAACGTGGCCGCCCTGTGCGAACGGGCGCACGCGGCCGACTCGATCGAGCTGGCCACGCGGCTGCTGAGGGAGGCCCGCATCGCGACGGTTCCCGGCGAGGCCTTCGGCGCTCCGGGATACCTGCGGTTCTCGTACGCCCTGTCGCTGGATCGGATCCGCGAAGGTCTGGAACGGCTGCGTGCCTTCGCTGCCTCCTTCCCCTGACTTATACTCTGGGTGATGGTGTCGACGTGAACTCGCGAATCCCGATACGCATGCGCTTCATCGCCGCTCTCTGCCTCGCGCTGGCGGGGCTGGCGCTGGCCGCCCCCGCCGCGCAGGGGCAGCCGGGGTCGGCCGCCACGCCCATCGTGGTGACCGGAGAGATCACGGGGATCATCACCGGCATCACCACCGACTACGTGCAGCGCGTGCTTGACCATGCCCGCGACCGCCGCGCTTCCATCGTGCTGCTGGAGATGGACACGCCCGGAGGGGCGGTCACAGCCACGGAGGAGATCATCCAGAAGGTGCTGGCCTCGCGTGTTCCGGTGGTGGTGTTCGTCACTCCTTCGGGGGCGCAGGCGGCCAGCGCGGGCCTCTACATCGCCAACGCCGCCGACCTCATCGCCATGGCCCCGGGCACGCGCATCGGCGCGGGCCATCCTGTGACCATCACCGGAGGGAACCCGGGCGGGGATCCGAACGGGAGGAACTACCTCAACGAGAAGATCGAGAACGACCTGGCGGCCGCCGTGCGCAGCATCGCCACGCAGAGAGGGCGCAACGCCGAAGCCTACGAGAAGATGGTGCGCGAGAGCGTCTCCTTCACGGAGCGCGAGGCGCTCGACATGAAGATCATCGACCTGGTGGTCCGCGACCGGGAAGAGCTGCTGAAGACGCTCGACGGCAGGCAGGCGACGCGCTTCGACGGCACTCTGGGAACTTTGAGCACCGTTCCGGCGCTGCTGGATCCCGTGGAGCTGACGCGCCGGGAGAGGATCTTCTCCTGGATCGCCCGGCCGGAGATCGCCTCCATCCTGGTGGCCATCGGGCTGCTGGGCCTCTACGTCGAGTTCAACAACCCGGGCCTGGTGCTGCCGGGCGCGGTGGGGGCCCTGGCGCTCATCCTGTTCGCTCTCTCCATCCAGATCCTGCCCATCAACATCCTGGGCCTCCTGCTCATCGCGCTGGCGGTGGCCCTGTTCGTTCTGGAGGTGAAGTTCACGTCCTTCGGGCTGCTCACGCTGGCGGGGGTGATCGCCCTGTCGCTGGGCTTCCTGACCCTGTTCGACACCGAGAAGCTTCCCGGCATCCGCGTGCCGCTGAGCTTCGTCATCCCGACCAGCCTGACCGTGGGGATCGCCATGCTGGCCGTCACCACGGTGGTCGTGCGGGCGCATCGGGCGCGCGTGTCCACGGGGAAGGAAGGGCTGGTGGGCGAGGTGGGCACGGCGATCACGGATGTGGGCTCCTCGACCGGCAAGGTGTTCGTGCACGGGGAGTACTGGAACGCCACATCCGGCGTGAGCATCAGCAAGGGGGCGCGCGTGCGGGTGAGGGGCGTCCGCGATCTGGGCCTGGAGGTCGAACCCAACGACACGGAAGGGAGGCAGGAGTGGAAAACGTGATAGGGCTGGGCTTCGTGATCCCGATCCTGTTCGTGGTGCTGTTCGTCATTTCCGGGATCAAGATCTTCAACGAGTACGAGCGGGGCGTCGTGTTCACGCTGGGACGCCTGAAGAGCCATCCGCGGGGGCCCGGCCTGACCTACATCTGGCCCGTCGTCGAGCGGTTCGTCCGCGTGTCGCTGCGCACCGTCGTGCTGGACGTCCCGCCCCAGGACATCATCACCCGCGACAACGTCTCGGTGAAGGTGAACGCCGTCGTCTACTTCCGGGTGATGGATCCCAACCGGGCGGTGGTGGAGGTGGAGAACTACCACTACGCGACCTCGCAGCTCGCCCAGACCACGCTGCGCTCGGTGCTGGGCCAGGTGGAGCTCGACGATCTGCTGTCGGAGAGGGAACGCCTCAACGTCCAGCTGCAGTCCATCCTGGACAAGCACACCGATCCGTGGGGGATCAAGGTGTCCGCCGTGGAGGTGAAGCACGTGGACCTGCCGGCCGAGATGCAGCGCGCCATGGCCAGGCAGGCCGAGGCCGAGCGCGAGAAGCGCGCCAAGATCATCCACGCGGCCGGCGAGTTCCAGGCCTCCGAACAGCTCAGCAAAGCCGCCCAGGTGATACAGCAGTATCCCATCACCATCCAGCTCAGGTACCTGCAGACCCTCACCGAGATCGCGACCGAGAAGAACTCCACCATCATTTTCCCGGTCCCGGTGGACTTTCTGAAGGCCTTCATGTCCGATGAGCCGCGCTGACAACATGGCGTCAAGCAGCGACGAAGCCGCCCGCGAGTTCCAGCTCGAGACGCGTCACCTGGCCTTCCTGATCGCGGTCGTCATGGGCCTGTGCGTTGCCTCTTTTCTCCTGGGGCGGTGGGTGGAGCGCCAGAACGAGCCCGCGAGCGTGGCGGCGGTGCGGGCGGAAGGCGGAGCCAGCGTGAAAGACGAGGGGGACGTGGCCGGCGACCTGACCTACTTCGACACCCTCAAGACGGACAAGCCGGCCCCGCTCGATCCGGAACGAAAGCCCGCACCGGCGCGCAGCACGCCCGCGCGCTCGGAGCGCAGCGCCATCACCCCTCCGCAGGCCGCCACTCCGCGTCCCGCAGACCCGCGCCGCTCTGTCAACGAGGGGGTCATGATCCAGGTGTTCGCCTCGAAGGACCGTGCGGCGGCCGATGCCATCCGCAAGCGGCTGCGGGGGAAGGGCTACACGGCGCTGCTGGTCTCCGACTCCGGATCCTGGAAGGTGCGGGTGGGGCCGTATGCCGATCGTGAGGAGGCAGAGCGGTCGGCCGCCGTGATCCGCCAGCAGGAGAACCTCAAGACCTGGATCCCTTGAGCGAACCTCGCCGCCGGTTCATGCACGTCTGGCTCCTCTACGTTCTGGGCGGCGCCCTGATGGCGCTGTCGTTTCCCCTGGCCCCCTTTCCGGGTGGCTCGACGTGGGGTCTGTGGCCGTGCGGGTGGTTGTGCCTTGCCCCGCTGCTGGCGGCCTCCTCACGCCCGGGCTCCGTGGCCGGCGCCGCACTGGGAGGACTGGCCGCCGGCTTCGCGGCCTTCGTGCCCGTCCTGGCCTGGATGTACCCCTTCCTGGCGCGCTGGGGGATGCTCTCGCCTCCGGAGGCTGGAGGGATCTACCTCCTCCTCGTCTTCTGGGTGGCGCTGTTCATGGCGGCCTTCACGACCCTCGTCCGCCTCTGGAGCGCCCGCTGGGGGCCGGTGGCTGCGATCGCGATGGCTCCGGCCGCCTGGGTGGCTCTGGAGCTGGGGCGCGGAAGGATGCTCACCGGATTCCCCTGGTGCCTGCTGGGCTACTCGCAGGCCCGCCTCCCCACCGCCATCCAGGTGGCGAATCTGGGGGGCGTCTACGCCGTCTCGTTCCTGCTCGCGTGCGCCGGCTCGGCGCTCGCGCTGATCTGGCTCGCTCTGGGGCGCGAGGTTCCCTTCCGGAGAGCGCTGCCGCCGGCCGGCGCGCTGGCCGCGGTGGCGATGGCCGGCGTGGCGTACGGCCTGGCCATCCCGGGCGACCCCGACGTCGGGCCGGAGCCTGTGCACGTCGCCCTGGTGCAGGCCAACGTGGCCCAGTCCGAGAAGTGGGATCCTCAGGAACGTGCCCGCATCGAAGCGGATCACGTCCGCTTGACGCGGGAGGCCGCGGCGCAGGGAGCCCGGCTCATCGTCTGGTCGGAGTCTTCGGTGCCGGCATCGATCACGTCCGACCGGCGCTACGCGGAGCGGCTCGATCAGCTGGCCCGCGAGACGGGGAGCGATCTGGTGGTGGGAACCGTCGCCTACGAGATGCGCGGCGCCCGCCGCGTTCCCTTCAACAGCGCGGTCCTGATCGGCCCGGAGGGGATGCGCGGATCGCGCTACGACAAGGAGCATCTGGTCCCCTTCGGGGAGTACGTGCCGCTTCGCCGCCTGCTGTTCTTCGTGGAGCCGCTGGTGCAGGAGGCTGGAGACTTCGAACCGGGCGGCGGGGGACCACCTCTTCCCGCCACGGGGATTCCTCTGGGGCCGCTTATCTGCTACGAGGCCGTCTTTCCGGAGCTGACGCGCGCGCGGGTACGGTCGGGAGCAGACGCTCTCGTGAACCTGACCAACGACGCGTGGTACGGCGACACCGCCATGCCGCGCCAGCACCTGTCCATGGCCATCCTGCGCGCGGTCGAGTCGCGACGATGGCTGCTGCGGTGCGCGAACACGGGCCTGAGCGCCCTGGTGGATCCGCGCGGCCGCGTGCGCGGCCTCACCCGCCTGGATGAGACCACCGTGCTGCACGGCGAGGTCGCCCCCGTGCGGGAGATCTCCGTCTACGTGCGGGCCGGCGACGCCTTCGCGATCGCCTGTGGTATACTCACGGCCGCTTCGACGATCGCCGTCCTTCGGAGACGGCCCTCACCCGCAGGGAACCGGAGACCCACGCAGAATCATGCCTCCTGAGATCCAGACGCTGGACGAATTCGCACGCCGGTTCGGCCGCATGGAAGAACGCCTCGACGGCCTGCGGGGGTACCTTTGACCTGGAACCTCTGCAGTCCGAGCTGCGCTCCCTGGACGACCGCATGGGGCGTCCCGGCTTCTGGGATGACCAGGCGTCGGCGCAGCAGGTCCTCCAGACCCGCTCCTCGCTGAAAGAGCGCATCGATCGGGCCACGGCCCTGCTGCGCGCCCACGAGGACTGCCGCACGCTGCTGGATCTGGGGCGCGAAGGGGAGCCGGTGGCCGAGGACCTGGTCCGCGCGCTCGACGACTTCTCCGAGAAGCTCGAGTCGAGCGAAGTCGAGATGATGCTTGGCGGTGAGAACGACCACGCCAACGCCATCCTGACGATCCACCCGGGGGCCGGGGGCACCGAGGCCCAGGACTGGGCCGAGATGCTCTACCGGATGTACCTGCGCTGGTGCGAGCGGAAGGGCTACACCGTCGAGATCATCGACTACCAGGACGGCGATGAAGCGGGGCTCAAGAGCGCCACCGCTCTGGTGAAGGGGCCGGACGCCTACGGGTACCTGAAGGCGGAAAACGGCGTGCACCGCCTGGTGCGCATCTCTCCGTTCGACGCCAACGCGCGGCGGCACACCTCCTTCGCGTCCGTGTACGTCTACCCCGAGCTGGACGACAGCATCCAGATCGAGATCAACGAAAAGGAGCTGCGCGTCGACACCTACCGCTCCAGCGGCAAGGGGGGGCAGCACGTGAACGTGACCGACTCGGCCATCCGGATCACGCACCTTCCCACGGGCATCGTCGCCCAGTGCCAGAACGAGCGCTCCCAGCACCGCAACCGCGAGACCGCCATGAAGCTCCTGAAGGCGAGGCTGCACGATCAGGAGCGGCGCAAGAGGGACGAGAAGCGCGCCCAGGAAGAGGGAGCCAAGAAGGACATCGAGTTCGGCAGCCAGATCCGGTCCTACGTGCTTCATCCTTACAGAATGGTGAAGGACCTGCGCACCGGTCACCAGACCGCCCAGGTGGACGACGTCCTGGACGGGGCGCTCGACCCCTTCATCCGGAGCTACCTGCTCGATCAGGGGCGGGAGGGGCCCCGGGCGGGCGGGGGCCCCGATCTCGCGTAAGTGGCGATCTGACAGCGCTTTCCTTGACACCCCCGAGAACGCACAATTATATTCAGCACTCGCTCGGATGCTTCCGACGGTGGGGTCCATGAAGGAAATCGAGCTCGACAAGAGAAGCCAGGAGATCCTCGAGGCCGTCGTCAGGTCTTACATCGAGACGGGCGAGCCCGTGGGGTCGCGGGCCGTGTCCGTGCTGACGCGCGAGGGGCTCTCGGCGGCCACCGTGCGCAACGTCATGGCGGACCTCGAGCAGCGGAATCTGCTGGCCCAGCCGCACACGTCCGCGGGACGGGTCCCCACCGACCTGGCCTACCGGGTCTACGTGGATCTCCTCATGAAGACACGCAAGCTGTCGGCGGCCGAGGAGCGCCTGATCGAATCGAGCGTCCAGGGAGGCCCGCCCGAGCTGAGCGAGATCTTCGCGACAGTGTCGAGGCTCCTGTCGCGGCTCTCCAGGCAGCTCGGCGTGGTGGTTACCCCTCACGTCTCCCGTGTCCGGGTACGGGACATCGAGTTCGTGCGCCTGGCGGCCCACCGCGTGCTGCTCATCGTGGTGGCGACGTCGGGCCTGATCCACAACAAGGTCGTGGAGATCCCCGAAGACCACGCGCAGGAGCGGCTCGACGCGCTCGGGCGTTACCTGAGCCGGGAGTTCTCCGGTCACACGCTCCTGGAGATCCGGGACAGGATCCTCTCGATGATGGGCCAGGAGAAGGCCCAGTACGATTCGCTGCTGCTCGAGGCTCTGGCCCTGGGACGCGCCAGCCTGGCCATGGAGCCGCCGGCGGGAATGGCCGGGGAGATCTTCGTGGACGGAGCGGCCAACCTGCTTTCGGAGCCGGCCTTCGCCAGCACCGAGCGTCTCAAGTCGCTGTTCCGCACCTTCGAGGAGAAACACGAGCTGGTGAGGGTGCTCAACAGCTGCCTGGAAGAGCGGCCCGGCGGCGTGCGGGTCCTGATCGGCTCGGAGAACCCGAGCCCCGAGATGAGTGACTGCACCCTGATTGCGTCGTCGTACGGCGCGGAGGGGAACACCATGGGAACCCTCGGCATCATCGGTCCCACGCGCATGGAGTACGCCAGGGCCATCGCACTGGTGGACTCGATGGCCAGGGTCCTTTCCGACGCGCTCACCCGCTACCCAGGTTGACGCCATCGCTCCCGCAGGCGGGTGCGCTGGGAGAAGCTGATGAACGACAAGAAGAAGAGACCCGAGAAGATCGACATGGACGATGTGCTGGGGACCGACGTGCCGGAGGCCGAGTCTCCCGAGGTCGAGCTGCTCGACCCGGCCACCGGCAAGGCGGCCTCCTCCGCGCGCGAGGACAGCGCCCGCCTCCGGGAGGCCCTGGCCGAGAAGGATCGCTACCAGGACCTGTGGACCCGCGCTCGGGCCGATTTCGACAACCTGCGCAAGCGCGTGGAGCGGGAGCGCGAGGAGGAGACCACGCGCGCGGGGGCGGCCCTGGTGCGTGACATCCTCCCGGTGCTCGACAACCTGGAGCGCGCCCTTGCCGATCCGTCGGTGACCGGGTCCGTCCGCGATGGGGTGGCCCTCATCCACCGCCAGCTCAAGGACGTGCTGGTGCGCGCCGGGCTGGAGCCCATCGAGGCATTGGGCGAGACCTTCGATCCCGTCTACCACGAGGCGGTCGTGACCGAGCGCACCCCGCGCTTCGAGCACAACCGCGTGCTCGAGGAGATCCAGAAAGGCTATCTGTACCGGGGCCGCGTCCTGCGGCCCTCGCTGGTCAAGGTCGCTCTCAGACCCGAGGATGGAGAAGAAGGCGCCATGCAGAAACAGGAGCCGGGCGGGTAGCGGACGCCGGCAGGGAGGATCCGGATGGGGCGCATCATCGGCATCGATCTCGGCACCACCAACTGCTGCGTGGCCTTCATCGAAGGAGGACAGCCTCAGGTCATCCCCAGCAAGGAAGGCGCGCGCACGGTTCCGTCCATCGTGGGGTTCACCGAGAAGGGGGATCGTCTGGTGGGCCAGATCGCCAAGCGCCAGGCGGTGACCAATCCCACCAGCACCGTCTACGCGGTCAAGCGCCTCATCGGGCGCAAGTTCAGCGCTCCCGAAGTGCAGAAGGCCCGCTCCGTGCTGCCCTACGAGATCTCCGAGGCCATCAACGGAGACATCCGGATCCGCGTGCGCGACCGGGACTACAGCCCGTCGGAGATCTCCGCGATCATCCTGACGCGCCTGAAGGAGATGGCCGAGGACTTCCTGGGCACCGAAGTGGACGAGGCCATCATCACCGTGCCGGCCTACTTCGACGACTCGCAGAGACAGGCCACCAAGGATGCCGGGCGCATCGCCGGCCTGAAGGTCTCGCGCATCATCAACGAGCCCACCGCGGCGAGCCTGGCCTACGGCATGGACGAGACCCGCGAGCGGCGCATCGCCGTGTACGACCTGGGCGGGGGGACGTTCGACGTCACCATCCTGCAGATGGGCGACGGCGTGTTCGAGGTCAAGTCCACGTCCGGCGACACCTTCCTGGGGGGCGAGGACTTCGATCAGCGGATCATCGACTGGCTGGTCGCCGACTTCCAGGCCGCCTACAGCATCGACCTCCGGCGGGACAAGCTGGCCCTGCAGCGCCTCAAGGAGGCGTCCGAGAAGGCCAAGTGCGATCTGTCGGTCAGCGAGAACGTGGAAATCAACCTGCCCTTCATCTCGGCGGATGAGTCCGGCCCCAAGCACCTGGCCACGCGGCTGACGCGGAGCGCCTTCGAGCAGATGGTGGACGACCTGGTGGAGCGCACGCGCGTCCCGTGCGAGGAAGCCCTCAAGGCGGCCGGGCTCACGGCGGGGCAGATCGATCAGGTCCTGCTGGTGGGCGGCCAGACCCGCACCCCCAAGGTGGTGCAACTGGTGCGCGACATCTTCGGCAAGGAGCCCACGCGCGACAAGAGCCCCGACGAGGTGGTGGGGATCGGCGCCGCCATCCAGGGCGGCATCCTGCGCGGCGAGGTGAAGGACATGGTGCTGCTGGACGTGACGCCCCTGTCCCTCGGGATCGAGACGCGCGGCGGGATGTTCACCAAGCTCATCGAGCGCAACGCCACCATCCCCACGCGCAAGTCGCGCATCTTCACCACGGTGACCGACAACCAGTCGAAGGTGGAGGTGCACGTCCTGCAGGGTGAGCGCGAGATCGCGGCGCGCAACAAGTCCCTGTGCAAGTTCGAGCTGATGGGCATCGCGCCCGCTCCCAAGGGCGTGCCGCAGGTCGAGGTGACGTTCGACATCGACTCCAACGGGATGGTGCACGTCAACGCGCGCGATCAGGGGACCGGCCGGGAGCAGCGCATGGTGGTCACCCCCTCGAGCGGGCTGACCGAGAAGGAGATCGGCGACATCATCGAGGACGCCAAGCGCCACGCCGAGGAGGACCGCGTGCGGAGCGAGCTGACTCGCATCCAGGGGCGGCTGGACAGCCTGCTCGACTCCAACGAGAAGTCCTTCGCCGAGTTCGGGAGCATGCTCGAGGAGGGACGCCGCCGCGAAGTGCAGCGCATCCTCGTGGACGCGCGCAAGGCGATCCAGGGGGCCAGCCTCCAGGAGAGCACGGCCTGTCTCGAGAAGCTGGGAGAGGCGTCGAAGATCCTGACGGAGGTGATCCTCTACAACCCGGCTTCCTTCAAGGCGAGCAAGCCGGAGGTGCCGCCCGGTGAAGAGGGCGGAGAGGTCTGAACTTCATGCCGTCGACCGCAGGGCGCAGGGACTACTACGAAGTGCTGGGCGTGGCGCGTGACGCCTCGCTGGATCAGATCAAGAGCGCCTACCGCAAATCCGCCCTGCAGCACCATCCCGACCGCAACCCCGGTGACCGCGCGGCGGAAGCGCGCTTCAAGGAGGCGGCCGAGGCCTACGCCGTGCTGGCGGATCCGGAGAAGCGGGCGCGCTACGACCGCTTCGGCCACGACGGCCTCTCCATGTCGCAGGGCTTCGACCCGTCCGCCTTCGCCGACTTCGAGGACCTCTTCGGGGGCCTCTTCGGCGAACTGTTCGGATTCGATCGCCGGGGCGGCGCCGCAGGGCGGGGGCGCGCGGGCGCGCGCCGCGGCCAGGACCTGAGGTTCGATCTCGAAATCGAGTTCGAAGAAGCCGCGCTGGGAACGGAGGCCCAGATCCGCGTCCCGCACCAGGAGGTCTGCCCGGCCTGTCAGGGCTCGCGCGCCTCCTCACCCTCCGACGTCGTCCCCTGCGGAACGTGCCGCGGGAGCGGACAGCAGCGGTATTCCCAGGGGTACTTCACCATCGCGCGCACCTGCGGCTCGTGCCAGGGGCAGGGCCGCATCGTGCGGAAGGCGTGCCCGGAATGCCGCGGCGCCGGGGAGATCCCGCGCGAGAAGACGCTGAAAGTGCGCATTCCTCCCGGCGTGGAGAGCATGTCCCAGCTGCGCATCACCGGCGAGGGGGACGCGGGGGCCGGCGGCGGCCGCCCGGGAGACCTGTACGTCGTCCTTCACGTCAAAGAGCACAAGGTGTTTCACCGCGACGGGCTGGACCTGGTGTTCACCCTTCCCCTCACTCCGTCGCAGGCGGCGCTGGGCTGCGAGCTGCGCTTCGAGGGGCTGCTCGGCCCCGAGAAGCTGAAGGTTCCCTCGGGAAGCCAGACCGGAACGGAGCTGAGGCTGCGGGGGAAGGGGGTCCCGGATCCCGAAGGGCGGAGCCGGGGCGATCTGGTGGCGGTGGCCGCCGTGAGGACACCCCGACGCCTGTCGCGCGAAGGGCGCAAGCTGATGGAGCGCATGGCCGAGCTGGGCGATGAGGAGCTGCTCCCCGAGGATCGGCCGGTCCTCGATCGTCTGAGCTGATTCCTCGAGTGAACGTGCGTGTGGCGTAGGTTGACGTTCCGGGCGGCCGGCCAGGTGGGGGAGGAGCTGGCCGTGGCGCTGCACGAGCAGGGGGGGCTGGGCACAGAGGCGCGCGATGACGTGCTCGTGGCGTGGTTTCCCCCCGAGACGTCGCCGCGGGCCATCATGGAGGCGCTCGGGCGCGAGCCGGAGCTGGCCGGCGTGGAGCTGCTCGACTGCCGCGACGAGCCGGACGGCGCCTGGCACGAGCGCTGGATGGCGACGCTGTCGCCTATCGAAGCCGGGTCGCGGTTCCTGATCGTCCCGGGCGCGCCTCCGGCGGCGCCGCCCACCGGACGGATCGTGCTGCGCCTCACTCCGGGCCGCGCCTTCGGGACGGGAGAACACGCCACCACGCGGCTCTGCCTCGAGATGCTGGAAGAGTGCGCGGGGCCGGGGCTCTCCGCGCTCGACGTGGGGACCGGCTCGGGCATCCTGGCCATCTCCGCCTGGCGGCTGGGCGCGCGGCCGGTGGTGGCGATCGACACTGACGAGACGGCCGCCCTCGTGTCCGCGCGGAATGCGCTGGAAAACGGGTGCAGCCCCGGTCTTCCGGACGACGGGATCCTCATCGTGGCCGGAGGCCTGGAGTCGATGGCGCCGCGCGCGCACGACATCGTGATGGCCAACCTCACGGGGTCGACGCTGCAGCGCCTGATGCCGGACCTCGCGCGGCGCACCTCCGGCAGGCTGATCCTGTCGGGGATTCTGCGCGACGAAGAGCGAGCGGTGCGCGAGGTCGCGGAGGCCGTGGGGCTTTCCTTCCTGGACGCACGCCACGAGGGGGACTGGTGCGCCCTGCTCTGCAGGGGGCGTGCGCATGTCTGAACGGCGCTTCCTCGTCGATCCCGCCGACGTGGACACCGAGTCGGCGATGGCCTGGGTGCGCGGAGACGAACACCGCCACCTCACCCGGGTGCTTCGTCTGCGCCCCGGTGACGAGGTCTCCGTCTTCGATGGAAGCGGTTCGGGGCATCACGGACGGGTGGACGTCATCGAGCCGGCGGCCACGCGCGTGAGGCTGACCGGAACGGATGATCGCCGCGTGGAGCCGTCCTTCCGGCTGACCCTGGCCCAGGGGATCCCGCATCACGAGAGAATGGAATGGCTGATCCAGAAGACGACCGAGCTGGGCGTTTCGCGCATCGTGCCCGTGCTGGCCGCCCGCTCGGTGCCGCGCTCCCCGGGTGGGCGCTGGGAGCGTCTGGAACGGTGGCGCAGGGTAGCCGCGGAGGCCACACGGCAATGCGGCCGGCGCAGCATCCCGGAGGTGGCGGAGCCCCGTTCCCTGGCAGCGGTGCTCCGTGAGCACCCGGCGCGTCCGGATCTCTGGCGCACGATTCTCCTGGAGCAGGAGGCGGGTGCGCCCGGCTTCGAGCGGCCCACGGGCAGGCGCGAGGGGCTCGTGATCGTCGGCCCGGAAGGCGGCTGGGACCCCGCCGAGGTCCGAGAGGCGCTCGCCGCGGGCGTGGCGCCCGTGTATCTGGGCCCCCGCGTGCTCCGGGCTGAGACGGCCGGTGTGATCTCCGTGGCCATCACGATGTTCCTGGCGGGGGAGATGGACGGATCCTGAGCCGTGGCGGCGTTGTCGGGATTGTCAGGATCGTCCGTGTTTCTTTGACCGATCCCCTTTCCGGTGATAGATTTCCGCCCTGCCTTGGCGGCAGCCTCGCCCGATACAGAGCGGATTCCGGCCCCACCGAGCGCGTTCAGAATCACCAGACATCGCGGCCGCAGATTCAGGAGGGCACGTGCACATCAATGATTTGCTCAAGATTGCGAGCGAGCGAGGCGCTTCGGACCTCCACCTGAAGGTGGGCAGCCATCCGGTCATCCGCGTGCACGGCGACCTGCAGCCGCTCGTCGAGCTCAAGCGCCTGATGCAGGAAGACACCATCGCCATGGCCTTCAGCATCATGAGCGGCCGGCAGAAGCAGAAGTTCAAGGACAACTACGAGCTGGACATCGCCTACTCCGTCCCGGGGCTGGGACGGTTCCGCTGCAACATCTTCCAGCAGCGCGGCACGGTGGGCCTGGTCCTGCGCGTCATCCCCGTGAAGATCCGCACGTTCCAGGAGCTGCTCATGCCGCCCATCCTCAAGACCATCTCCGAGGAGAGGCGCGGGCTCATCCTGTGCACCGGGACCACGGGTTCGGGTAAGTCGACCACGCTGGCCGCCATGATCGACTACATCAACTCGACGCGCACCGAGCACGTGATGACCATCGAAGATCCCATCGAGTTCCTCCACCGCGACAAGAAGAGCCTCATCAACCAGCGTGAGGTGGAGGTGGACACCAAGTCGTTCTCCCAGGCGCTGCGCTCCGCCCTGCGCCAGGACCCCGACGTCATCCTGGTCGGTGAGATGCGCGACTACGAGACCATCGAGACCGCCATCACCGCCGCCGAGACGGGACACCTGGTGCTGTCCACCCTTCACACCCTCGACGCCACCGAGACGGTCAACCGCATCATCTCGGTCTTCCCGCCCCACCAGCAGAAGCAGATCCGTCTGCAGCTCGCGGGCATCCTCAAGGCGGTCATCTCCATGCGGCTGCTGCCGCGCGTGGACGGCAACGGGCGCGTCCCCGCCGTGGAGATCCTGCGCAGCACCGGCTACATCCGGGACTGCATCGAGAACAAGGAGAAGACCAAGCTCATCCGCGACGCCATCGCGACGGGAACCTCGCAGTACGGGATGCAGACCTTCGATCAGTCGATCTATCAGCTGTACTCGAAGGACCTCATCTCCCTCGACGAGGCGCTGCGCCGGGCCACCAACCCGGACGAGTTCAAGCTCAAGATCCAGGGGATCCACTCCACCGGCGACGTGGCCCAGGCCGAGATGGAGGCGACCTTGCAGGCCGACGACGAGTTCGGCACCGAGGACCCCGGCTCTCCGTTCCAGCTCACGCGGTAGGGTGACCATGGGTCGCGTCCCCTTCATCCGGCGCGCCCCCGGAGATCCCCTGCAGGAAGCGTTCGGCTACCTGGCGCGCAGGTCGCGCACGGTGGCCGAAACGCGCCGGCATCTCGCCCGAAGGGGGCATCTCTCCGAGGCCGCCGAGCAGGCCATCGAGCGCCTCCAGCAGATGGGCTATCTTGATGATCTTGCGTACACCCGCCGGTATGCTGGGTGGTCGGCCTCCGAGAAGCCGATGGGCCGATCGCGACTGGTCGCGGAGCTGGCGGCCCACGGGGTGGATCGGGACACGATCGCCCGCGGACTGGACGACTGCTTCGGCGACGAGGACGAGAGGCACGCGCTGGAGCGTGCCCTGGAGCGCGCGCTGCGCGGACAGCGCGGAGCGCTCGACGCGCAGACGGCGCGCCGCCTGGCGGCGCGTCTGATGCGGCGCGGGTTCGGGGCGGGACGCGTGCACGCGGCCCTGAAAGGGCTGGGCGCTGCGGACGAGACGGAATCAGACTAGGGAGGCCTCGTTCATGAAGGGCAACGAAGTGCGCCGGCGGTTCCTGCAGTACTTCGAGGACCGCGGCCACACCCGGGTGAAGAGCTCATCGCTCATCCCCGGGGGCGATCCCACGCTGCTGTTCTCCAACGCGGGGATGAACCAGTTCAAGGACGTCTTCCTGGGACGCGAGTCGCGGGGATTCCGGCGAGCGGTCTCGGTGCAGAAGTGCCTGCGCGTCTCGGGCAAGCACAACGACTTCGAGCAGGTGGGGCGCACGGCGCGGCACCACACCTTCTTCGAGATGCTGGGGAACTTCTCGTTCGGGGATTACTTCAAGAAGGACGCCATCGGCTTCGCCTGGGAGCTGGTCACGCGCGATCTGGGCATCCCCAGGGAGAAGCTCTGGGTCACCGTCTTCCGGGAAGACGACGAAGCGGCGGCCCTGTGGTCGGACATCGCCGGCCTGGCCCCGGAGCGCATCGTGCGCATGGGCGAGAAGGACAACTTCTGGGCCATGGGGGACACGGGGCCCTGCGGGCCCTGCTCGGAGATCTACTTCGATCAAGGCGCGGCGGTGGGGTGCGGGCGGGCGGAGTGCGGCGTGGACTGCGGGTGCGATCGGTACCTGGAGTTCTGGAACCTGGTCTTCATGCAGTACGAAAGGCTGGCCGACGGATCCATGCGGCCGCTGGCGGCCCCCAGCATCGACACGGGGGCGGGCCTGGAGCGGCTGGCCGCCATCCTGCAGGGGGTCGACAGCAACTACAAGACCGATCTGTTCGTGCCCCTCATCGAGTCGGTGGCGGCGCAAGCCGGCGTCCGGTATGGATCGGATGCGGGATCCGACGTCTCCCTCCAGGTCATCGCGGATCATCTGCGCGCCCTGACCTTCCTGATCGCCGACGGGGTCATCCCCTCCAACGAGAAGCGGGGCTACATCCTGCGGCGCATCATCCGCCGCGCCCTCACCTACGGACGCAACATCGGCCTGGAGGCGCCGTTTCTCCACGCTCACGTCGCGCACGTGGCGGACATGATGGGAGACGCCTACCCCGAGCTGGTCAAGGATCGTGCGCGCATCGCCGAGGTGTGCCGACGCGAGGAGGAAGGCTTCAAGGCCACGCTCGTCCGGGGATGGGAGGAAACGCAGAAGGCCTTCGAGCGGTACAAGGGTGACGTGGTGCCGGCCTCGGTGTCCGTCCACCTCTGGACGACGCACGGGATCACGCCGGAGATCCAGAGGGCCGCCGCGGTGGTCGCGGGCGTGAGTCTGCCCGGGAAGGACGACCTGGACGCCGAGATGGAGAAGCACCGAGAAGCCGCACGGGCTTCCTGGAAGGGAGACGAGGCTCCGCGCTATCCGCGCGCGCTGCTCGAGCTGCCCGCGGCTCCCGGATGGGCCCGCCCGCAGTTCCTGGGATACGGGGCCCTGGACGTGGCCGACGCGCGCGTGGTGGCCCTGGCCACCGGCGAGGGGCTGGTGGCGCAGCTGGCTGAAGGAGAGAGGGGATTCGTGCTGGTGGACCGCACCCCCTTCTACGCCGAATCGGGTGGGCAGGTGGGGGACACGGGTCAGATCCGCACGCTCGACGGCTCGGAAGCCGAGGTGGACGACACGCAGAGCCCCGTGTCCGGCATGATCGTGCACGTGGTGCGCGTGCTCAATGGCACGCTTCAGCAGGGTGACGTCGTGCAGGCCTCGGTGGATCCCGCGACCCGCGCGGCCACGATGCGCAACCACACCGCCACGCACCTGCTGCATGCGGCGCTCAAGCGCGTGCTCGGCCCCGAGGTGCAGCAGGCCGGATCCTACGTGGGGCCCGACCGTCTGCGTTTCGACTTCAACTATCCGGGCCAGGTGAGCCGCGCCGCGCTGGATCAAATCGAGGACGAGGTGAACGAGCAGATCCTGCTCAACACCGGCGTGACCAAGATCGAGAAGACGTTCGACGAGGCCATGGCGGGAGGGGCGGTCGCTCTGTTCGGAGAGAAGTACGGCGACCGCGTGCGCGTGGTGTCGGTGCCGGGGTACAGCCAGGAGCTCTGCGGAGGCACTCACTGCGCGGGGACCGGGGACATCGGATCCCTGCGCATCCTGTCGGAGCGCGGGATCGCCGCGGGGGTGAGGCGCCTCGAGGCGCTCACCGGCATGGCGGCGGTGCAGCGCGGGCGGCGCGACGCGCGGCTGCTGGGGGCCGTGGAGGAGCTGCTCAAGGCTTCCGGCGAAGCGACGCCCGAGACGCTGGTGAACGTGCTGGCCGCGCAGAAGGCGCAGACCCGCGAGATGGAGAAGCTCAAGCTGCGGCTGGCCCAGATGGAGATGCAGGGGCATGGATCCTCCGAGGCCTCTGCGGGTCAGGCGGTCCGCGAGGTGGACGGCGTGCGCCTGATCGCGCGGCGCGTGACCGGGCTGGACCGCCCTGCGCTGCGCACGCTGGCCGACAACCTGAAGCGCGAGATCGGGAGCGGCGTGGTGGTGCTGGCCAGCGAAGCCGACGGGAAAGTCTCCCTTCTGGCGGCCATCACCGAGGACCTACAGGGGCGGCTCGACGCGCGCGCCCTCATCAAGGACCTGTCGGCCCTGGTGGGAGGCGGCGGGGGAGGCAATGCGCTGATGGCCGAGGCCGGGGGCCGCGACGCGTCACGCATCCCCGAAGTCCTGGATCGATCGGCGGAGATCCTCGAGAAGAACCTCGACTCTCAGAAGGCCAAAGGGTGAGGCTGCTGGGGGCGGCCGCCGCGTGCGGTGCGCTGCTCCTTCCACCGCCGGTGGCGGCCGAAGAGGTGCGCTCCCGGCAGGTGGACGGGGTCACCCTCTTCACCATGCGCCCCACGCGCCGGCCGGAGGCGCCTACCGCCAGGGTGCCCGAGCCCGGAAGACGGACGGCGCCGCCCGAGATCATCGAGCTCGTCGAGGAGGCGAGCGCCCGCCACGGGCTGGACCCTCGTCTGATCACCACGGTCATCAGCGTGGAATCGGCGTTCAATCCCCGGGCCGTCTCGCCCAAGGGAGCGCGCGGGCTCATGCAGCTCATGCCGCAGACCGCCCGCCAGTACGGCGTGAGCGATCTCAACGACCCGCGCGAGAACATCGAGGGGGGCGTGGCGTATCTGAGAGATCTGACCCGCCGCTACAAGGGAGATCTCCGGCTCGCGCTGGCCGCCTACAACGCCGGGCCTGAAGCCGTGGAGCGTGCTTCGGGGGTTCCCAACTTCCGCGAGACGCGCGAGTACCTGCGCAAGATCGAAGCACGCTACGGCGTGCTGGCTTCGGGAGGCGACCCGGGCAGCGGGGGGACGCGCCCGTTCCGCGCCAGGCCGGCCCGCATCCGGGCCAGCCAGGACGAGAACGGTGAGACTGTCTACACCAACGCCCGCGGCCCGGGGCTGCGCGTGGTCACCAAGCCACGGTGACCGCCCGCCTTCCGGCCCGCGGTCCGCTGATCGATCTTCACCTGCACCTGGAAGGCTCCCTCTCGGGACGCGTCCTGTCGCGTCTCGCCCGACGCCACGGGATCGCACGGCCGGGCCTGCGGTTCGACGGGTTCGAGGGCTTTCTGCGTGCCTTCGGGGCGGTCTGCGATCTGCTGCGCGATCCGGTGGACTTCGAGATGGCCGTGCTCGACGTGGTGGCCGCGGCACGGCGCCTCGGGGTGATCCATCTGGAGATCCTGTTCTCACCGCAGATCTATCTGAGGCGCGGCATCATCATGAAGAACGTCGTCCAGGGGCTGCTCGATGGGAGGTCGGGCGCGAAGGGAAGGTCGCCCATGAGCGTGGTCTTCATCGCCGATGGCGTGCGCCAGTGGGGTCCCGAGTGGTTCGAGAGGATGGTGCGCGACCTGGAGCCCTGGGCGGGTGAAGGAGTGGCCGCCATCGGCCTGGGAGGCGACGAAGCGGCCCTGCCCGCGGCACGGTTCCGCCGCGCCTTCGAGGCAGCCCGCCGCATGGGTTTGTGGCGCACCATCCACGCGGGGGAGGTCGGCGGGCCCGCCTCGGTGCAGGCAGCGCTGTCCCTGGGCGTGGACCGGATCGGCCACGGCATCGGCGCGGCGAGCGACGCCGGGCTCATGAAGCAGCTCGCGCGCCGGGGCGTCCCGCTGGAGCTGTGCCCCGGCAGCAACGTGGCCACCGGCGTGGTCGGCTCGCTCCGCGAGGTCCCGGTGCGCCGCCTGATGGAGGCGGGGGTGGGGATCACCATCAACTCCGACGACGGCGCGTTCTTCAGGACGAATGTCGCCACGGAGCTCACACGGGCCGCCCGCGCGCACGCCCTGGGACCGGACGAATGCCGCGCCATCGTGCGGCGCGCGGCCCGGGCGGCCTTCCTGCCGCGGAGCAGGGTCGACGCCCTGGTGCGGCGCGTGTCGCGCGGCTGACCGTGCGATCAGATCGAGGGGGCGGTGACCGGCGGGTGGGACAGAGCGTGGAACTGCCGGAACTTCTTGGGCGAGGTCTTCTGAAATTTCACGAAGTTGCGGTGAAAATCGCGATAGTTCTGATACCCGACCGTGGAGGCGATGTCGGACACCGTGCGCCGCCCGGTGAGGAGCAGCTTCTCGGCCTCCTTCATGCGGGTCCGGTGGATGTACTCGGTCACCGTCACGCCGCAATGCCGCTTGAAGAGATGGGACAGATAGTTGCGCGAGACGCCCACCGCGCGCGAGATCTCCGCGAGCGCGATCTTCGAGGTGTAATGGCTCCGCACGAAGTTCTTCACCTGCTCCACCGCGGGATGCCCGGGAGGGGTGAGGGCGCCCAGCGGGTGGGTGGCCTGCTCGAAGGCCCCCCAGAACCGGGACACCAGCTCGCCCACGGTCGCCGCTCCCCGCAGCCGGTGGACCAGGGTCAGACGCTCCCGCACGCCGTGCCGGGGAAGCCCGTCCTGCTCGGCCACGGTCCGTTCCACCCGGCTGAGCACGTCGTACAGAAGGTGGGAGAGATCCAAGGGGTCGCCGGTCGTCTCGATCGCCTCCGAGATCAGCGATTCGAGCGCCAGGCGCGCGCCGGGAAGGTCCAGCATGGCGAGGCGCCGGATGGCCTCGTCCTCGGGCGCGCAGATGGTGCGCCCGTTTCCGTTGCGTCCATGGGGCCTGCCATCCAGCCCCTGCATCTCATTCATCCCGGCCACCACCCACAGCCTGGCACGCGTGTCCGCGCACGGATCGACGACGTTCCGGCACACGGACACCCGCGCACTCAATTGAACAACTACGGTAGAGGGGGATTGCGACAAGATAGTACCGGTCAAACCGTCATTGTGTCAAGAGCGTATCGCGAAAGAAATCCGATCGACGATGTGCAGCGCCTCGGTCATGGCTCCATCGAGCGCCTCCGGAGATGGTGCCTCGCAATAGACGCGCAGCACGGGCTCGGTTCCCGAGCCGCGGAACAGGATCCAGCCCTCCTCGCCGAAGAGCAGCTTGAGACCGTCCCGATCGTCCAGCCCGGTGACGGCCATGCCGCCCAGCATGGAGGGAGGATTCTCACGCAGCCGCTCCACCACGCGGCGCGCCGTGTCCGGGGAGAACACCAGGTCGCGCCGGCGGTAGTGAAGCTCGCCCAGATCGTCGGTCATCTCCCGCACCAGGCGAGACAGCGGCTTGCCCTCGTCCACCATGGCCTGCAGGATCATCAGGCTGACCAGGGTGCCGTCACGCTCGGGGATGTATCCTTCCACGCCGATCCCGCCGCTCTCTTCGCCCCCCAGCAGCATCCGTCCGGCCCGCATCTCGCGGGCGATGTGCTTGAAGCCCACCGGAAACGTGGAGAAAGGGAGCCCATGGCGCCGGGCGATCCGATCCAGCAGGATGGTGTTGGCGAAGGTCTTTCCGAGCGGACCGCGGCGTCCCTTGCGGATGAGCCCGAGGGCCAGCAGAGGAGCGATGCGGAGTGGCGACACGAACTGGCCGGCCTCGTCGAACGCGCCGATGCGATCAGCGTCGCCGTCGGTGGCCAGGCCCGCATCGGCGCCGTGCGCCGCCACGGCCGCGCGCAGCTCGCCCAGGTGCTGCTCGAGCGGCTCGGGATGAAGGCCGCCGAACAGCGGGTCGGTCTCCGCATGCAGGGTGATCACACGCGTGCGTCCGCCCGAGAGCAGCCTCTCCAGCAGGCGCCCACCCGCCCCGTACATGGGATCGGCCACCACGGTGAGCCCGGCCTCACGGATGGCCGGCAGGTCCACCATGCGGGCCAGACGATCCTCGTGCGCCGCGGAGAACGAGACGATCGAGAGCCGGCCCTGCGCGAGCCCTTCCTCCACCCCCAGGCAGGCGGGGGCCGCCGCGGGCAGGTTCTGCTCGCAGGCGCGGGTGATCTCCTCGTCCGCGCTGGAGCCCGACGAGTCCTTCACCTTCACGCCGTTGAACCGGGCGGGATTGTGGCTCGCGGTGATCACGATCGCGAAGGGGGCCTTCTCGCGCACGACCTGGCACGACACGGCGGGCGTGGGACAGGGTGCGTCGCTGAGCTGGACCCGGCGCCCGGCCGCGAGGAGGGTCCCCGCCACTGCCTCCGCGAATCGCCGCGAGTGGAACCGGGTGTCGTACCCGACGACCACCGGCGCTCCGTCCGATGCCTCCGGGGGAATGGCGCGCTCCACGGCAGCAGCCACCCGGCGCACGTTCTCGAAGGTGAACTGATCCGCGATGATCGCGCGCCAGCCGTCCGTGCCGAACCTGATGGTCACCGTGGGAGCCTCGCAGAGAGAGGCGGGAACCTAACACAGGCTCTCCAGGGCGATCCACCTCGGGGTGGCTCGGTTCGCGTTGACCCTCGTGTCGGCCGGATGATATTTTTCGGGGCCGCGTCCCCCGCGCCGCTGTCCGGGGCCCGCATGGACAGGGGACCATGCTGAATCTGCCCAACTCGCTCACGCTCCTTCGAATCTTCCTCGTCCCCATTCTGGTTGCTATTCTATTGACCAAGTTCGAGGGGAAGGAGCTGTGGGGCGTGGGCGTGTTCCTGATCGCCGCGCTCACGGACTTCTTCGACGGGTATCTGGCCCGCAAGAGAGGTCAGGTCACCGCTCTGGGACAGCTTCTCGATCCGGTGGCCGACAAGCTGCTGGTGTCCGCCGCGTTCATCTCCCTGGTGGAGGAGCAGCTCGCCCCCGCGTGGAT
The DNA here is from genome assembly GCA_050747525.1 of Candidatus Polarisedimenticolia bacterium. Lineage (GTDB taxonomy): Bacteria > Acidobacteriota > Polarisedimenticolia > JACPZX01 > DASXTC01 > JBOGOC01. The sequence continues at coordinate 41,261 of JBOGOC010000031.1, forward strand.
GGTGGTGATCATCCTGGGTCGTGAGTTCGCCGTGACCGGCCTGCGATCGGTGGCCTCGACCCAGCGCATCACCATCCCGGCGTCGGTGTGGGGCAAGTACAAGATGGCGTCGCAGGTGCTGGCCATCACCCTGCTGATCTTCGGCGATCATCCCTACGGCCCGTCGGCCGCCATCGGGATCACGGTGAAGAGAGTGGGATGGTGGGCGCTGTCGGTGGTCGTCGTCCTGGCCACGCTTTCCGCCGTGGACTACTTCGTCAAGTTCTCGAAACTGCTCTACGAGAACCACCGGGAGGCCTGACATGACCGACGTGATGACGGGCGTGCGCCGGGCGTTCCTCCGCGGCATCCTGCTGCTCCTTCCACTGGCCATCACCTTCCTGATCATGAGGTGGCTCTTCAGCGCGGTGACGGTGATGACCGGGTCCGGGGCGCGCACCCTGCTCCGGGCGCTCGGTGCGCCCGAGGGGCCGCTCTTTCCGGCGCTGACGGGTGTGTTCGCCCTGGCGCTGACCGTGGGAATCATCCTGCTGGTGGGGCTGGTAGGCGGCAATTACCTGGGCCGGCGGGCCTGGAGCCTGTTCGAGCGCATGCTGCTGAGCGTTCCTCTGGTGCGCTGGTTCTACGGATCGACAAGGCAGCTCATGGACGCCTTCGCCGCGCCGGGAAGCGGCGCTTTCAAGGAAGTCGTCATGGTGGAGTATCCGCGGCACGGCATCTGGACCGTGGGCTTCGTGACCTCCACGGTGGGCGCTTTCTCCCCGGCGCACCAAGGGAAGGACCTGGTCTGCGTCTTCCTGCCCACCACACCGAACCCCACGTCGGGCTACATGGTGATCGTCCCCCGCTCGGCGGCGGTCCCCACGTCCCTGAGCATCGACGAGGGGCTCAAGCTGATCGTCTCGGGCGGCTTCCTCGTGCCGCGTGACACGGTGCTGGCCGCGAATGCGTTGGGGAGCGGTGCGCACCCGGCACGGCCATGACGTTGGTGCAGGCCGCCCGGGCCTCGTTCTACTGGACGATCAAGGGACTGGCATGGCCGGTCACGCGCACCTACTCGCGGCTGCGCGTGCGGGGACTGGAGCACGTGCCCCGCCGGGGCGCCTGCATCATCGTGGCCAACCACACCTCCTACGCCGACGCGGTTGTCCTGGGGAGCGCGTGCCCCCGCCGCATCTCGTTTCTGATCACGGCGCCGATCTACAGACTGAACCGGCTGCGCTGGTTCTATTACATGATGGGCGCGATCTCGGTGTCCCCCGACGCCGCCGATCCGGGGGCGCTGAAGGCCGCTCTCCGGACGCTGCGCGAGGGGCGCGTCGTGGGGATATTCCCCGAAGGCCAGCGCATGGGGGACGCGCGCCTGGGGTCGGGCAAGGCCGGCGTCTCGCTGCTCGCCTCGCGCGGCAAGGTGCCGGTCATCCCCGCGGCCATCATCGGAGCGCACGAAGCCATGCCCATCGGATCGGTGGTTCCGCGCCCGCGCCCCATCCGCGTCGTGTTCGGCCGCCCCCTCGAGTTCCCCGCGACCGACGGGAACCGCCCATCCCGCGAGCAGCTCAACGCCTTCGCGAATCAGGTCATGCGCGCCATCGCTGCGCTCATGCCGGGCAACGGGGAGGTGCCGGCCGGCGACGGCATCAGGTCGGCGCCATGATCTCCGCTTCCGGCGAGGATGCTCCCGGCGCCGCGATCGTGGCCGTGGGGACGGAGCTGGTGGCGGACGGCCGTCCCGACAGCAACGGCGTCGCCATCAGCCGCCTGCTCGCGGCGCGCGGGATCGCCACACGGCTCCGCACGCTGGTCCCCGACGACGAGAACGAGATCGCGCGGGTGCTGGCCGAAGCGGCGCGGAGCCATCGCCTGATCCTGGTGACGGGCGGGCTGGGGCCGACTCTCGATGACGTGACCAGGGAGGCGGCCGCGCTCGCTTTCGGCCTGACCCTTGCCGAGGACCCTCAGGTTGCCGAAGAGCTTGCCGCCAAGATGAGATCCCGCGGGCGCGAGCTGACGGCGGCGGGGCGGCGCCAGGCCATGGTGCCCGTGGGCGCCGAGCCCCTCCCCAACAGCGCCGGCACCGCTCCCGGGATCGCCCTCACCCTTTCCTCGGGCACCCGCGTTTTCCTGATGCCCGGCGTGCCGCACGAAATGCAGCGGATGATGGTCGAGCAGGTCCTGCCGCGTCTAGGGACGTGGGCGAGAGCCCCTCTCGCCTGGCGGGGCCTCAAGGCCGCCGGCCTCACGGAAGTGCAGGTCCAGGAGCGGGTGCGCGATCTGGTCGATGCCTCACCGGGGGCCTCGCTCACCATTCTGGCGTCACCCATGGAGATCACTCTCATTCTCCGTGCCGATGATCCCCGTGACGTGGATCGGATGGCGCGGCTGGCCGCGGCGCGGCTGGGGGATGATCTCGTCACCGAGGATCTGAGCGTCGGGGTGGAGGATGTCGCCGGACACATGCTGGAGCGGCTCGGGCTGACCCTGGCCACCGCGGAGTCGTGCACCGGGGGGCTCCTGGGGTCGCTCGTCACGCGGGTCCCCGGGTCGTCCAGGTGGTTCCTGCAGGGATGGGTGACCTACGCCAACGAGGCCAAGATCCGTGCGCTGGGCGTGCCGGCCGATCTGCTGGCCGCGCACGGCGCCGTGAGCGGCGAGGTCGCGGAGGCCATGGCGTCGCGTGCGAAGCTCCTGTCGGGGGCCTCCAGATCCCTGTCCATCACCGGCGTGGCGGGCCCCGACGGCGGAACGCCGGAGAAGCCGGTCGGACTGGTGTTCATCGGCCTGGCCTCCGAGGACGGCTGCCTGGTGACCCGACATCACTTTCTCGGAGATCGGGAGACCATCAGGCTCTTCGCGGCGCGCATGGCGCTCGATCGTCTGAGACGGAGCCTGCAGGAGGATGGAGGGCGGTCGTGAGGATGTTCGTGGCGGCCGAGCTGCCGGTCACGGTGCGGGACTCGCTCGTGCAGGCACAGCAGAAGCTCCGCCCTCTCCTGGGATCGATGCGATGGGCCTCGCCGGGCAGCATGCACCTCACGATCCGTTTCCTGGGCGAGCTGGACGAGGGGCAGGTGGGACCTCTGAGCGCCGCATTGAGAGGGTCGCTGACGCCCCCCGCCGTCCAGGGATGCGACGTGCAGGTGAGGGGACTGGGGGTCTTCCCGCACGTGAAGCGCCCGCGCGTCCTGTGGGCGGGGCTGGTGGACGAGCCTCCCGGATCGCTTGCCCGACTGCACGCCGCCGTGGAGAGCGCGGTGTCGGCCGCCGGCCTGCCGGCCGAGGATCGACCCTTCCATCCGCATCTCACACTGGCGCGGCCCGGCGAGGGGAAGCCTCCCGGGGCGCTGCCCACGGTGCTGGCGGACATGAAGGATGCTGAGCTGGGGCACTTCCGCGTGGACGCTGTGCGCCTGATGCGCAGCATCCTGAAGCCCTCGGGCGCGCAACACCTCCTCGTGGAGGAGTACCCTCTCGCATGACGAGCGGCGTGCTCACCCTGCTGGCTGCCTACCTGCTGGGCTCGATCCCCACCGGGTTCCTTCTCTTCCGATGGATGAGCGGCGAGGACATCCGCCGGCGGGGAAGCGGCAACATCGGCGCAACGAACGTGATGCGCTCGGGAGGCAGGATGGCCGGCATCCTGACGCTGCTGGTGGATGCGGCGAAGGGGGCACTGGCCGTCCTGCTGGCGCGGGCGGTCGCGCCGGGAGGGGGGTGGGCGGCCGCCGCCGCTTTCCTGGCGGTGATGGGACACTGCTATCCGGTCTTCCTGCGATTCCGGGGAGGCAAGGGGATCGCCACGGGATGCGGAGCTTACGCGGTGCTGGCCCCGATCCCCATGCTCGCCGCGCTGGGCGTCTTCGTGGCCGTCTCCGCGCTGAGCCGCATGGTGTCCCTGGGATCGATCGCGGCGGGGCTGGCGCTGCCGGCCGCCATCGCCTGGTGGAGCGGAGAGCCGGCCCTGCTGATCTCGGCGACCGCCGCCGTCCTGCTGGCGGTGTCACGCCATCACGAGAACATCCGGCGCATCCTGGCCGGACGGGAGCACCGCATCGGTGGCGACTGAGCTGACCGTCCTGGGAGGAGGAGCCTGGGGGACCGCTCTCGCGCTTCACGCGGCGAGATCGGGGCACGCGGTGCGGCTGTGGGTGCACGACCCGGGCCGCGCGCGCGACATCGCCCACCTGCGGGAGAACACCACCTACCTCCCCGGCCACATGCTGTCTGCGGAGGTTCAGGTGGTCACCGAGCTGCGCACCGCCCTCCGCGGAGCGCGCGAGGTGCTGGTGGCGGTCCCTTCGCATCATTGCCGGACGATCCTCGGGCAGGCGCGCCCCGATCTGGAGAAGGACACGATCGTCTGCTTCGCCTCGAAAGGGATCGAGACCACGACCTTGCGCCGCGTGTCCGAGGTGGGAGCCGAGGTGCTCGGTGATCGGGGCCGGCGCGCGGTGCTGTGCGGTCCGTCGTTCGCGCGGGAAGTGGCGGAGGGGCATCCCACGGCCGTCGTGGTGGCCTCCGAGGATCCGGACGCGGCCGCCCGCCTCCAGCAGCGCCTTTCTTCCGGGCACCTGCGGGCCTACACCAACGACGACATGGTGGGGTCGGAGCTGGGAGGCGCACTCAAGAACGTGATTGCCGTGGGCGCGGGTGTGGTCGAGGGTCTGGGCTACGGCGCCAACACCATGGCGGCGCTCATCACCAGGGGGTTGGCCGAGATCAGCCGGCTGGCCGAGTCTCTCGGCGGGCGCAGGGAGACCCTGGCCGGACTGGCCGGCCTGGGCGATCTGGTGCTGACCTGCACGTCGCCGCTGTCGCGCAACCGCACGCTGGGTGCGCTGCTGGGGCGCGGCGGGACGCTGGAGCAGTTCCATGCCGGCACGCCCCACGTGGCCGAGGGGGAGCGCACGGCCCTGTCGGCCCGCCGGCTGGCCCAGCGCCAGGATGTGGAGATGCCCATCACCGAGCAGGTGCACGCGGTGCTGCACGAAGGAAAGCCCGCCAGGGAGGCCATCGATGAGCTTCTGGCCCGCCAGCTCACGCGGGAGTGGCATTGAGTGGGGAAGCCAGGCTCGACCCCGCCCGCGCCGTCGATTACATTGACCCGGCCGGATCTCGTCCGCGGCCGGCTCACGAGGTGAGAACCTGATCGACCTGCATTCTCACATCCTCCCCGGGATCGACGACGGCAGCAAGACGCTGGAGGTGTCCCTCGAGATGTGCCGCATGGCGGCGGAGGACGGGGTGCGCACCACCGTGTGCACGCCGCACATCGACTTCAAGTACGCCAACACCAGGAAGAGCATCGAAGCGGCGTTCGGCAAGCTCCGGGATGCGATCGAGGAGGATGGGATCCCGCTGAAGATCCTGCGCGGCGCCGAGGTGCACATGGCTCCGGACATCATCTCCAGGCTGAAGGAGGGAGACCTGCTCACCTACGCCGATCAGGGGCGCTATCTCCTGCTGGAGTTTCCGTTCCAGCAGGTGATCCCCGGTGCGGAGGACCTGGTCTACCGGCTCAGGCTGGCGGGGGTCACGCCCGTCCTGGCGCATCCCGAGCGCATCGCCTTCTTCATGGAGAACGTGGAACGCCTCTTCCAGCTGATTCGCCTGGGGGCCCTGGGGCAGGTGACCGGAGGAAGCGTGCTGGGCCAGTTCGGCGAAAAGAGTCAGCAGGCCGCCCTCACCATGATCCAGAGGAACCTGGTGCACATCGTGGCCTCGGACGCGCACGATCCTTCGTACCGGCGCCCGGTCCTGTCCGAGGCCGCCGCCGAGGTGGAGCGTCTCTTCGGGCCGGAACGATCCCGCGCCATGGTGGAGGACTACCCGCGGGCCATCGTCGAAGGCGAGCACATCGATCCCCCCGAGCCCGTGGAGCAGCCGGCCCGGCTCAAGGGGTTTTTGTCCGGCTGGTTCGGCAGGCGTTCATGAGTGGACAAACCGCGCCTTCATGCGATCATGACTGGCGCGGGCACGCGGAACTATCGACAACGTGATGCGGGAGGCATGTCGGATGGCTACTCGGAACGGCGAGGGTTGGATGCGCGCGGGCCGCGGCGCCGCCCTCGCTCTGGCGGTGCTCACGTACGGGGCGGCATCGGGTCTGGAGGCACGCGATCTGGATAAGAAGGCGGTCAGTCAGTTCAAGCTGGCCTATTCCTATTACGAAGGCGGCCGGCTGCCCGAGGCGCTCACCGCGGTGGACAAGGCCCTCAAGGACGAGCCCAAGTACGCGCAGGCTCACCTTCTGCGAGGGATGATCCTCGACATGCGTGGGGCCACCGATCAGGCCCTGGCAGAGTTCGAGAAGACCCTGAGCCTGGATAAGAAGTACACCGACGCGCGCCTCTACCGGGGAAGCGCGCTCGCCAGGATGGATCGCAAGGACGAAGCGATGAAGGAGTTCGAGACCGCCCTCAAGGACCTGTCCTATCCCTATCCCGAGAAGGTTCACACCAACATCGGGTGGCTCAAGCGGATGGAAGGGGACCTGACCGGGGCACTGCAGAGCCTGCAGGAGGCGGTCAGGTTGAACTCGAGCCATGCGCGCGCCTACTACGAGCTGGGGCTCACGTACGATACGATGGGCAAGGAGCCCGAGGCGCTTCGAGCGTACCAGGACGCGCTGGTGGGGATGGACGGGTCGCCCGACCTCCATCTGAAGCTGGGGCTGGCCATGATGAAGACCGGAAGCCCGACCAAGGCGCGCCAGCATCTGGAGAAGGTCCTGAAGATCTCTCCCGACGGCCCCCAGGCCGAGGAGGCACGCCAAGCGATCAACAGACTCAAGCCCCAGCCGTCTCCTTCATGAAGCTGTTCGATCGGTTCCGAGCGGGGCTCACGCGCACCCGCGAGGGGCTGGCCACGCGCCTGACGGGCCTGTTCCGGCCCGGCGAGGCGCGCCGTCTCAACGATCTCATGGACGAGCTGGAAGAGATCCTGATCCAGGCCGACGTGGGCCCGGCCGTGGCCATGGACATCGTCGAGCGGATGCGCAAGGGGGCCGGAGCCGATCGCACCCTCACGGGCGTGGCAGACCTGAAGGGCATTCTGTCGGAGGCGGTCGCCTCTCTGCAGGGCCCCGCGGGCCCGCCGGCCCCGGCGCAAGGAGCTTTCGGGGCAGGGCCGCACGTCGTGTTCCTGATCGGCGTGAACGGCGGGGGCAAGACTACCACCGCCGCCAAGCTCGCGGCGCTCCACAGGGCACAGGGGAAGACCGTTCTCCTGGCCGCGGCGGACACCTTTCGTGCCGCGGCGATCGATCAGCTGGCGGTGTGGGCGCAGCGTGTGGGCGTGGACCTGGTGAGGCATCAGGAGGGCGCCGACCCTTCGGCCGTCGTCTTCGACGCGCTGAAGGCCGCCGCCTCGCGCCGCGCCGACGTCGTGGTGGTGGACACCGCCGGCCGGCTGCACACCAAGACTCCCTTGATGAAGGAGCTCGAGAAGATCTATCGCGTCGCGGGGCGCGAGGTCCCCGGCGCGCCCCACGAGGCCCTGCTGGTCATCGACGCCAACACCGGACAGAACGGGGTGGCCCAGGCGCGCGAGTTCCTGAAGGCGGGCCGCATCACGGGCCTGGTGCTCACCAAGCTCGATGGCACCGCCAAGGGAGGGGTGGCCATCGGCATCTCCCGGGAGCTGGGGATTCCGCTCACCTACGTCGGGATGGGCGAGGGGGTCGAGGATCTGCTGGAGTTCTCGATGCAGGCCTACGTCGAGGGACTCCTGGCCGCCGACGCCTCCTCCTGAGAAGCGCGATGCCGCCCGCACGCGACAAGGCCGCCACCAGCGCCCGGGATGCGCGCCATCTCTCCCTCTGCCTGACCCTGGCCGCGCGCGGCGCCGGCCGCACAAGTCCCAATCCCATGGTGGGGGCCGTCGTGGTGCGCGGCGGCAGGATCGTCGCCAGGGCGTATCACCGGGGCGCCGGGCTTCCCCACGCGGAGGCCGATGCCCTGAGGCGCGCCGGGCGCCTGGCCCGCGGCGCCACCCTCTACGTCAATCTGGAGCCGTGCTCGCACTTCGGCCGCACGCCTCCGTGCGTGCGGGCCATCGTGGCGGCGGGCGTGCGCAGGGTCGTGGCGTGCCATCGCGATCCGTTCCGCCAGGTGAACGGCCGCGGATTCGCCGCGCTTCGGCGCGCGGGGATCCAGGTCGACGTGGGGATCCTGCGCGAAGAAGCCGAGCGTCTCAACGAGGCCTATCTTCGATGCGTGGCGACGGGGCGCCCCTTCGTGCACGTCAAGGCGGCCATATCCCTCGACGGGCGCCTGGCCACGGTGAGCGGGGCCTCGCGGTGGATCTCGGGAGAAGGGAGCCGCCGGGCAGCCCACCGGATGCGGGCGATCAGCGACGCGATCCTGGTGGGGGTGGGGACCGTGCTGGCGGACGATCCCAGGCTGACGGTGCGGATGGGACGGGGCGGGCGCGGCGCACACGGCCCGCTGAAAGTGGTGATGGACAGCCGCCTCCGCGTGCCGAACGACGCGCGCCTGGTGGCCCGTGCAAGGCCCGGATCCGTTATCATCTACTGTATTCGACAGGCTCCTCCGGCCAGGCAGCGCCAGCTGGCGCGCCTCGGCGTCGTGGTCGTTCCCGTGCGAAGCGATGGCCGGGGGCGGCCCCGCCTGCGTGACGCGCTGCGTGATCTGTCGCGCCGGGGCGTGACGCGCGTGCTGCTCGAGGGAGGGGGCGAGCTGATCGCGTCGGCGCTCGAGGGCCGGCTGGTGGACAAGGTCTCGCTGTTCGTGGCCCCTCTGATCCTGGGAGGCCGCGATGCAGTCCCCTTCGCCGGAGGGGCCGGGGTGCGTCGGATCGCCCAGGCCCCTCGGCTGCACAGACCGGCGATCCGGAGGATCGGCACGGACCTGCTGATCGAAGGGGCGCTGGTTCCGGGGGGCTGATCCAGGTGGAGAAAGGATGTTCACGGGCATCGTGACGGAAACGGGGGTCCTCGAAACGCCGGTCATGAAGGTCGGTGGGCTGAGGCTCAGGATTCAGGCCCCTTCCACCAGCCGGGGTCTTCCCATCGGCGGGAGCGTTTCGGTGGACGGAGTGTGCCTGACGGCCGTGGACGTCGGGCGCCGCGGCTTCTGCGTGGACGTGGTGCCGGAGACGTTGCGGCGCACCACGCTGGGGAGCGCGGCGGCCGGGCGCCGCGTCAATCTGGAGCGCCCTCTCTCCGCGGCGGCGGAGCTGGGAGGCCACTTCGTCCAGGGGCACGTGGATGCACGCGCCGAGGTGGCGGGCCTGCGCCGGCGGGGAGGAGAGGTCCTGCTGGAGGTGCTGATTCCCCGCGGCATGGCCGGGCTGATCGTCCCCAAGGGATCCATCGCCATCAACGGCGTGAGCCTCACGGTGGCCGCCGTGAAGAGCGGTCGCTTCAGCGTGGCGTTGATCCCGCACACGCTCGAGCGGACCAACCTGGGAGATCTGCGCGCCGGCGATCCGGTGAACCTGGAGGCGGACATCCTGGGCAAGTACGTGGCCGCGTTTCTGGCCAGGAGGAGCTGAGGTGGCTCGACGGCGGCAGCACACCGTCTTCGCGACGGTGGAGGACGCGATCGAGGAGTTCCGCGCGGGGCGGATGATCGTCATCGTGGACGACGAGGATCGCGAGAACGAAGGGGACCTGGCGATCGCCGCCGAGAAGGTCACCTCCGAGCACATCAACTTCATGGCGCGGCACGGCAGAGGACTGATCTGCCTGCCCATGACCGAAGAACGGCTCAGGCACCTGGACATCCCTCTCATGGTGGAGAAGAACACCACGCCGTACGGCACCGCCTTCTGCGTCAGCATCGAGGCGCGCCATGGCGTCAGCACCGGCATCTCCGCCCCTGATCGGGCCCGGACCATCCGGGTGGCGGTCGACCCGGAGACCAGGCCCGCGGATCTGACACGGCCGGGGCACGTCTTTCCTCTGATGGCCGCCGCGGGCGGCGTGCTCAAGCGGCCGGGCCAGACGGAGGCTTCGGTGGACCTGGCGCGGCTCGCGGGCCTGCACCCCGCCGGGGTGATCTGCGAGGTGATGAACGAGGACGGCACCATGGCCCGCGTCCCCCAGCTGGACGCCTTCTGCCGCAAGCACGGACTCAAGATGATCAGCGTGGCGGCGCTGATCCGCCACCGCATGCGCACGGAGAGGCTCATCCGCCGTGTGGCCGCCCCCATGCTCCCCACGGCATACGGAAGCTTCCGCCTCGTCGCCTATCGCAGCGACCTGGAGGACAAGACTCACCTGGCCCTGGTGCTCGGAGACGTGAAGATGGACGACCCCACCCTGGTGAGACTGCACAGCGAGTGCCTGACGGGAGACGTCTTCGGCTCCCTGCGGTGCGACTGCGGGCTGCAGCTGGACAAGGCGATGGAGCTCATCTCGAAGGAAGGGAAGGGCATCGTCATCTACCTGAGGCAGGAGGGGCGCGGCATCGGCCTGGACAACAAGCTGCGTGCCTACGAGCTGCAGGACCAGGGCAAGGACACCGTGGAGGCCAACGAGAGCCTGGGGTTCAAGCCCGATCAGCGCGACTACGGGATCGGCGCCCAGATGCTGTGCGACCTGGGGGTCAACCAGATCCGGCTGATGACCAACAACCCCGAGAAGTTCATCGGGCTGCGCGGATTCGGCATCGAGATCGTGGATCGGGTGCCGCTGGAGGTTCCCTCCAGCGGCATCACCCTCGAGTACCTGAGGGTCAAGAAAGAGAAGCTGGGACACTTCCTGTCCGTCTGATCCGCACGCCCGTCCGAGCTAAACTCCAGGAAAGCTTGGAGTTGACCGGAGCCGCAACCCGGCTATAATACGGGGTTTGCCTATCCACTTACCTTCAGAGCCGACGACGGGAAACGATGCTCGAGAACCTGACCGCACGCCTGCAGAAGGTGCTCCGGACCCTGAAGGGCGAGGGGCGCCTGAGCGAAGACAACATCAAGGAAGGGCTGCGCGAGATCCGTATGGCCCTCCTGGAGGCGGACGTCAACCTGCAGGTGACCCGCCGGTTCATCGAGCGCGTCAGGGAAAAGGCGCTGGGCCAGGAGGTGCTGGAGAGCCTCTCCCCGGCGCAGCACCTGGTGAAGATCCTGCGCGACGAGCTGCAGACGCTGCTGGGCTCGGGCCAGGCGCAGCTGGACCTGACGGGCCCCTCTCCCGTGGTCCTTCTGATGGTGGGGCTTCAGGGATCGGGCAAGACCTCCACGTCGGCGAAGCTGGCTCTCATGCTCAAGGGACGATCGCGCGCCCCGCTGCTGGTCCCCGCCGACGTCTACCGTCCCGCGGCCATCCAGCAGCTCAAGGTGCTGGGGCGTGACAACGGGCTGGCCGTGTTCGATGCCGGCGGAGAGAAAGACCCACGGGCGATCTGCCGTGCGGCGGTGGCGCAGGCCCGCTCGACCGGTTACGACACGCTGATCGTGGACACCGCCGGCCGGCTGCACGTCGACGAGCCGATGATGGCCGAGGCCAAAGATCTGGCCGCGCTCCTTCAACCCAGAGAGATCCTGTACGTGGCCGATTCCATGACCGGCCAGGACGCCGTCAGCTCGGCCACCGCCTTCTCGAAGGCACTGCCGATCACGGGCGTGATCCTCACCAAGCTGGACGGTGACACCCGCGGCGGGGCCGCCCTGTCCATCAAGGAGACCACCGGCGCGCCGATCAAGCTGGCCGGCGTGGGCGAAAAGATGAAGGACCTGGAAGTCTTCCATCCCGATCGCATGGCCTCGCGCATCATCGGCATGGGCGACGTGATGACGCTCATCGAGAAAGCCGAGGTCGCGTTCACCCAGGAGGAGGCCGAGGAAGCCGCCCAGGCGATGGCTGAAGGGGAGTTCACTCTCGAGGACCTGCGCGCTCAGCTTCGCCGGCTCAAGAAGATGGGCCCACTCGCCTCGTTGATGGAGATGATTCCCGGCTTCGGCGCCCTCAAGGGGGCGTCCGACCTGGACGACGGCGCGATGCGGAAAGTCGAGGCGGTGCTCGACTCGATGACACCCCAGGAGCGCCGCGACCCTTCGGTGATCAACGGCAGCCGGAGGCGCCGCATCGCCCGCGGCTCGGGCACCAACGTTCAAGAGGTGAACAGGCTGCTGAAGCAGCACGCCCAGATGCGCAAGATGATGAGGACGCTGTCGAAGTCGGCGCGCGGCCGCAAGGGGCCGGGCCGCCTTCCGTTTCCGTTCCGTTGATCACGTTCATTTCCTGGAGGAACCGAGAGTGCTGAGAATCAGAATGTCACGCCAGGGTTCGATCCACCGGCCGTTCTTCCGCCTGGTGGTGTCGGACTCGCGCAAGAGGCCGGGCGCCACTGCGGTGGACACCCTGGGGTTCTTCGATCCCATGCGCAAGCCGGCTGTCTCGAAGCTGGACGTGGAGCGCATGGAGGAGTGGATCAAGAAAGGGGCGGTGCCGAGCGACCGCGTGGCCGCCCTGCTCAAGAAGGAAAAGAAGGCGAGGGCCAAGACAGCGTGAAGGAGCTGCTCGAGCTGATCGCAAGGTCTCTGGTGGACCGCCCCGACGATGTGTCGGTTTCCGAGATCGACGAGGGGGATGAGACCTTCTACGAGATCCAGGTCTCCCCCGACGACCTGGGGAAGCTCATAGGCCGGCAGGGACGGACCGTCCGGGCCCTGCGGACACTGCTGGGGGCCGCCGGGATGAAGCGCCGGCGGCGGTTGGTCCTCGAGATTGTGGAGTGAGGCGATGGGGGCGGCCGGGACAGGAACGCGCCGAAAGGGGCCGTCCTACATACTGATTGCCGAGGTGAACAGGGTCAGGGGACTGAGGGGCGAGGTGGTGGCCACGGTCCATGCGGACGATCCGGGCAGAATGGCCCGCCTGACGGGGGTTTTCGTGAGAGAGACGGATGGGGCCTGGCGGGAGATCCGGCTGCAGGGGGTCAAGCGGCTCCACGACCGGGCGGTCCTCAAGCTGGAGGGATACGATTCGGTCGAGCAGGCCAGGGCCCTCGTGGGGAAGGAGCTTTTTATCCCACGGGAGGCCTCGACGCCGGCCCCTGCAGGACGATATTACGCGTATCAGCTGGAGGGTCTGGAGGTGCGCCTGACGGACGGTCGGCCCGTGGGGACGGTTCGGGAGGTGCTCAGCCAGGGACTGCAGAGCCTGCTGGTGGTCGACGGCCCCATGGGAGAGGTGCTCATCCCGGTGACGGCCTCCATCTGCAGGCATCTGGACGAAGAGGCGGGGGTCCTGACCATCGATCCTCCGGAAGGATTGCTCGAGATCAACCGGCCCGCGACACCGCGGGCCTGAGAGGCCGCCCATGCAGTTCGACGTCATCACGCTGTTTCCCGAGATCATCGAGGCGCCTCTGCGCCGGACGATCCTCGCCCGCGCCATCGAGAGTGGCCTCATCGCCGTGCGCGCCCACCAGCTGCGCGACCACGCCGAAGGGCCGCACAGGCGCGTGGACGATCAGCCCTATGGCGGGGGAGGCGGCATGGTCATGAAGCCCGACCCCATCTTCTCTGCGGTGCGGGACGTTCAGGATCGTTACCCGGCCCCGAGCAGCCGGATCATCCTGTTGTCGCCCCAGGGACGCCGCTTCGATCACCAGCAGGCCGTGCGGCTGAGCCTTCTGGATCGGCTCATCCTGATCTGCGGGCGCTACGAGGGTGTGGACGAGCGCGTGCGCGCGGGCCTGGCCGACGAGGACATTTCCATCGGCGACTACGTCCTGACCGGTGGAGAGCTGCCCGCTCTGGTGATGATCGACGCCTTGTCGCGCCTGATCCCGGGCGTGGTGGGCGAAGGGGAGTCCGTGCTCAAGGATTCGTTCGCCGACGGCATGCTGGCGTGTCCGCAGTACACGCGCCCACCGGTGTTCGAAGGAATGGAGGTGCCCGAGGTGCTGCGGTCCGGGCGCCACGAAGAGATCGCGCTCTGGCGCCAGTCAATGGCGCAGGAGAACACGGAGCGCCGCCGCCCAGATCTGGTGGGGGGGCGCGCCGGGCACGCTGCGCCGGCGAAACGCAAGCGCATCTGAAACGTCGAGAGGAGACGCCATGGACGTGATCAGGACGGTCGAGCAGAAAGACATCAAGAACACGCTCCCGGCCTTCACCCCCGGAGACACCGTCAAGGTGGCCGTGCGGGTGAAGGAAGGGGACAAGGAGCGCATCCAGATCTTCCAGGGGGTGGTCATGGCCCTCAAGGGAGGAGGGGCGCGGCAGACGTTCACGGTGCGCAAGGTGTCCGACGGCATCGGGGTGGAGCGCATCTTCCCCATGCATTCGCCCACCCTGGGCAAGGTCGAGGTGGTGCAGCGCGGCCGCACGCGGCGCGCGAAGCTGTACTACCTGAAGAAGAGGCAGGGCAAGGCCGCGCGCATCAAGACGGCCAGGGAGAAGCAGACGCAGCCCGTCGAGGCGTGAGCCGTGCCGCGTCCGGCCCCACCGGGATGGCGGTACGAGCGCGAGGCCCGCGAAGCAGGCTGCGCGCTGGTGGCCGGCATGGATGAGGTGGGCCGGGGATGCCTGGCCGGCCCCGTGGTGGCGGCGGCCGTCATTCTCGAGCCGGGACGCCGTTTCGACGGACTGCACGACTCGAAGCTCATGACACCCTCGCAGCGCGAGACGCTGTTTCGCGTGATCCTGCGCAAGGCGGAGGCCTGGGGCATCGGCGCGGTGGACGCGGTGGAGATCGATCACATCAACATCCTGAACGCGACGCGCGAAGCGATGCAGCGGGCGGTGGCCGACCTTCCGATCAGACCGGACCACCTGCTCATCGACGCGCTGAGGCTTCCCGCGATCCCGATCGCCCAGACCAGCGTGATTCACGGGGATCGGCTGTGCGTCTCGATCGCGGCCGCCTCGGTGATCGCCAAGGTGGTGCGCGACAGAGTCATGGAGCACTACGACCGGATGTATCCCGGATTCGGGTTCGCGGCGCACAAGGGGTACGCCACCGCCGAGCACATGGCGGCGGTGGAGCGGCAGGGCCCTTCGCCCCTGCACCGCCGCAGCTTCCGCGGAGTCTGGGTGCAGCGGACGATCGAGTTTTCTTGAGGCACTGAGGAGCGAACGGTGGCGTTGGATCGAGGCAAGGTCACGCAGCAGGCCGAGAAGCTGTTGGCCCAGGGCAAGATCGATCAGGCGATCGCCCAGTACGAGATCCTGGTGCGCGACAATCCGCGCGACATGAACACCATCAACAAGATCGGCGACCTCTATTCGCGCATGGGCAAAAAGCGCGATGCCATCTTCCAGTACAACAAGATCGGCGAGTTCTACGCCAAGGACGGCTTCTTCCTCAAAGCCATCGCCATCTACAAGAAGATCATGAAGCTGGACCCGTCCTTCCCGGACGCCAGCCTCAAGCTGGCCGAACTGTACGCCAAGCAGGGACTCGTCCTCGAGGCCCGTTCCCAGTACCAGGTGGTGGCCCAGCAGCACCTCAAGCAGGGCGCGGTGAAGAAGGCGATCGAGGTGTACCGATCCATGATCGCCATGGATCCCGCCGATCTTCAGCTCCGCACCACTCTCGCCGACCTGCTTTCTGGTGCCGGGAACGCGCCCGAGGCGGCCGAGGAATACACGCGTATCGGATCGGATCTCGAACGCAAGGGAAAGACGAAGGAAGCGCGGGCGGCCTACCACAAGGCGGCTTCCCTGCATCCCGGCTCGGCCGCCATGGCGGTGCGCGTGGCCGGGACCCACGCGGTCGAGGGGGACATCGAGGGGGCGCTCAAGATCGCCCAGGATGCGCTCAAGAAGGGAGAGACCGCCGACCTGCACGTCGTCGTCGCCGAGATCCACGCCCAGGCGGGGCGCCCGGCCGACGTGGTGGCCTCTCTGGAGCGGGCGGTCACCCTCTCACCCACGCGCATGGACCTGACCCTCCGGCTGGCCAGGGCCCGCATGGAGAACGGGGAGCGAAGCGCCGCGCTGCGCACGCTGGAGAATCGCGCCGACGCCCTGGTCAAGGACGGCAAGGGGAAGGAGGCCCTGGCGGCGGCACAGGAGATGCTCGGCTCCCACCCCACCGTGAAGGGATTGCGCCTCCTGCTGAAGTTCAGCGAAGGGATGCACGACGCGTCCAGCCAGCTGCAGTGGGGAGAGGCGCTCGTGGCCGGCCTGATGGAGGCGGACGAGAAGGAGGAGGCTGCGCGGCTGGCCGAGAGGCTGCTGAGCCTGGGTGCCGCGGACGCGACGGTCAGCGAGAGGCTCGCCGCGGCCCGGGACAAGGCCAGGCAGAGCATGGCCGTGGAGGCTCAACCCCCGGTCGACATCGAGCCGGCCGTCTCGCTGGAATCCATGGGTGATTCCGGCGATGGAGGCCTGCGTCTCGACCCCGACGACGAGGATTTCATCACCGAGCACATGACCGAGGCGGACGTCTTCATGAAGTACGGTCTCGGAGAGCGGGCGGTCGAGCAGCTGCAGGCCGTCGTGGACAAGTATCCGTGGTATCCGCCGGCCCATCAGAAGATCAAGGAGATCCACCTCGAGGAGGGGAACCGCGAGGGCGCCCGCCTGGCGATGATCCGGCTGGTGAGGATCCACATCGAGGCCGGGACGCTTCCCGTGGCCGAAGAGTCGCTCCAGGAGCTGCGCCGCTACGATCCGGCGTGCAAGGAGATCGAGGCCCTGACCCAGGCGCTCACTTCCGGGGGATACGAGGTCCGTCCCGAGCCGGGGAGCAGGCCGGTCGTGGAGGACGGACCGGCCGTGGAGGCGGAAGCCGCCGTGCCGCCCGTCGACGAGGAGCGGGTCCCTTCGACCGAGGAGCTCAAGGTGGTGGACGCCCTTCTCAAGGAGGGCAAGCGCGACCAGGCGGTGAATGCGCTGCGCCGGCTCGCGGACCTGTACGGGAGCCATCCCGAGATCATGGGCCGCATGAAGAGTGCCATGGCCATGTCCGCGCGCCCCGCCGTGGAGTCCGCGACCGCGTCCGTGGGAGGCGCCGCCCAGGCCGTGGAGGAGCTCGAGGAGGAGTTCATCATCGATGCGGACGATGCCGAGGAGGAGGCCATCCTGGAGGTGGAAACCTCACCGGCGCCCTCCCCGCCCGCACGCCAGAACGGGACCGAGGACCTCATGGATCTCGCTTCGGAGATCGACGCCGCGCTTGGTGGAGTGACCGGAGGAACGGGGCTCATCACGGGCGAGGAGGCCGAGCCGGAAGGGCACAGCCTCGAGGAGATCGTCGAAGCATTCAAGAAGGGGATCGAGCAGCAGGTGAGCGCGGATGACTACGAGACGCACTACAATCTGGCGATCGCCTACAAGGAGATGGGGCTGCTCGACGAGGCGATCGGCGAGTTCCAGTGCGCCTCGAAGGATCCCGGCCTGCTGGTGGACTGCTGCAGCATGCTCGGGCTCTGCTTCCGCGAGAAGAAGATGGGGACCCTGGCCACCCGGTGGTACCGCCGGGGGCTCGAGGCCTGCAACGGACGCGACGACGACGCGTCGCTGGGCCTCCGCTACGACCTCGCGAACCTGATGCTGGAGATGGGGGAGCGCGATCAGGCCCTGGAGCTGCTCACCGAGGTGTACGGAGTGAACTCCAAGTTCCGCGACGTGGCCGCCAGGCTGCGGGACCTCCAGGGCGCGGCGCCCGCCTGACACAAGCGTCACCCCGTCTGACACTCCACGGATCGACAGGCCCCGCGGACACTTTGCCCCGCGCGACCCCGCCGTGTGGCGGCCCGTTGACGGACGGGTCAGCCGGGGACCTTCATCGCGACATGAGGCCGATCCCTTCAAACAGCTCAGTCGCAAGGGCTTGCGACCGCAGATGGCCATCCGTGTCGCAGGCGGGGGAGTCGGCATCGTCCTTGCTTGACTACGGGCAGTTGGTCCCATTCATAAGGAGTTCCGGCGATCGGGTTCCATTCAAATCCCATCTCCCCCCAGTAGCTATCTGCCCAACCCCCCCTTTCTGAGCGTTAGCTGCTTCAGGGACCGATCGCCGGACGATGCCACCGCCGCCCCTCCCGGGGCGGCGGCCATCGTCCTTCGCGTTTCTTGACACTGCGTGACGCTGTTGTTTAACCTGCGCGCGTCATTCCCAACTCACTGATTCTCTTGCGCCCACGGAGTCTCCCATGCCGTCTCCGACCGTCCACGGCAACTACATCAACGGGTCCTGGATCCCCGCAGCCGGGGGAGAGACCTTCGAGAACCGCAATCCGGCCAACACCGATGACGTCGTCGGAGTGTTCGCCAGGTCCACCGCGGAGGACGTACGCCGCGCGGTGGACGCCGCCAGGGGAGCCTACGACGCCTGGCGCCTGACCCCGGCTCCTCGCCGGGCCGAGATCCTGTACCGGGCTGGCCAGATCCTCGCCGAGCGCAAAGAGACCATGGCGCGCGACATGACCCGCGAGATGGGCAAGGTCCTCAAGGAAACGCGGGGCGACGTGCAGGAAGCGATCGACACGGCCTTCTACGCGGCCGGGGAGGGGAGGCGCCTCTTCGGGCAGACCGTCCCCGCGGAGCTGCCCGACAAGTTCGCGATGTCGGTGCGCGTGCCGGTGGGTGTGTGCGGGATGATCACGCCGTGGAACTTTCCCATGGCCATCCCGTCCTGGAAGATCCTCCCCGCCCTGGTGTGCGGCAACACCGCGGTGATCAAACCGGCCACCGACACGCCGCTCTCGGTGGTGAACTTCGTGCGCGCCCTGGCCGACGCGGGCGTCCCCCCGGGGGTGGTCAACATGGTCACCGGCGGCGGGAGCGCCGTGGGGAAGCCGCTCCTTCAGGATGAGCGCGTGCGGCTCATCTCCTTCACCGGCTCCACGGAGATCGGACGCGAGATCGCCGTCGCCTGCGCGGAGACCTACAAGAAGTGCTCCCTGGAGATGGGTGGGAAGAACGCCATGATCCTCCTGGAGGACGCCGATCTGGAGCTCGCGGTGGAGGCTGCGTTGTGGGGCGCGTTCGGCACCACGGGCCAGCGCTGCACGGCCACCAGCAGGGTGATCGCCGACCGCAAGGTGGCGGGCGCGTTCGCGGACCGTCTGGCCGCACGTGCGCGAGCCCTCAAGGTGGGAGACGGGCTCGACGAGTCGGTGGAGATGGGGCCGTGCGTGAACGAGTCCCAGCGGCGCACGGTCGAGTCGTACGTGAAGATCGGCCGTGACGAAGGGGCCCGCCTGCTCACAGGCGGCGAGCGCCTCAAGGGGGGCGCGCACGATCGCGGGTTCTTCTTCCAGCCCACCATCTTCACGGGCGTGAAGCCGACGATGCGCATCGCCACGGAGGAGATCTTCGGCCCGGTCCTTTCGATCCTCGAGGCGGACGGAATGGACGAGGCCATCCGCATCGCCAACGGCGTGGAGTATGGGCTATCGGGCGCCATCTTCACGCGCGACGTGAACAAGGCGTTCCGGGCGATCCGCGAGGTGGAAGCGGGCATCTTCTACGTGAACTCTTCGACCATCGGCGCCGAGGTACAGCTTCCGTTCGGAGGCGTCAAGAAGACCGGCAACGGGCACCGCGAGGCAGGGACCACGGTGCTGGACATCTTCACGGAATGGAAATCGGTGTACGTGGACTTCAGCGGCCGTTTGCAGAAAGCCCAGATCGACCGGGTCGACTGAGCCGCAGGCGGAGGATCGATGATCGTCGGTGTCCCCAAAGAGATAAAGGACAAGGAGACCAGGGTCAGCCTGGTGCCCTCGGGTGCGCGGGCCCTGACCGAAGATGGCCATACGGTTCTCGTGCAGAGCGGTGCGGGCAGCGAGAGCGGCATCTCCGACGAGGAGTTCACCGCCGCGGGGGCCCGTGTCACGACGGTGGATGAGGTCTTCGGGAAGGCGGATCTGATCCTCAAGGTCAAGGAACCGCAGCCGGCGGAGTACGCGCGGTTCCGGTCGGGTCAGATTCTGTTCACCTACCTGCATCTCGCGCCGCTGCCCGATCTGACCCAGGCGCTCATGAAGTCCGGCGTGACGGCCATCGCCTACGAAACGATGGCCGACTCCACGGGCGCACTTCCCCTGCTGACGCCCATGAGCGAGGTGGCCGGGCGCATCTCCGTCCTGGTGGGGGCCTTCTACCTGCAACGAAACTGGGGAGGCCGGGGCACCTTGCTGGGGGGCGTTCCGGGTGTGCCGCCGGGCGACATCGTGATCCTGGGCGGCGGCGTGGTGGGGACCAACGCGGCCAAGATGGCGCTGGGCATGGGGGCGCGCGTTCTGGTGGTGGAGGCGTCCGCACGGCGCATGCAGTACCTCGACGATATCTTCGGCGGCCGCGTCTCCACCCTGGCGTCCAACCGCACACACATCGCCGAGGCGCTCAAGCGTGCGGATCTCTGCATCGGAGGAGTGCTGGTGACGGGCGCCAAGGCCCCCCGCCTCGTGACGCGTGACATGGTCTCGCAGATGAAACGTGGCTCGGTGATCGTCGACGTGGCCGTGGACCAGGGGGGATGCATCGAGACGACCCATCCCACGACGCACTCCAATCCGGTTTACGAGGTGGACGGAGTTCTCCATTACGCGGTGGCCAACATGCCGGCCGCCGTGCCGCGCACCTCCACGTTCGCGCTCACCAACGCCACGCTGCCCCACGTGCTCTCCCTGGCTCGTCAGGGCCTGCGCGCCGCCCTGGAGACCAACCCGATGCTGCGTCCCGGAGTGAACGTCCACCGGGGGAAGGTTACCTGCCGCGCGGTGGCCGAGGATCAGGGGCTCCCCTACACGGACCTGGCACAGATCCTTTCCTGAGCCGGGCGGGCCGGACACTTTCGAGGCGGCCCGGAAACGCCGGCTGGCGTACACTTCCCGTTGTCCCTCTTTTCGGGATGTGCCATGCAGCCTGCCACCTACGTGGTTTTCGACCATACAGCCGATGTGGGCCTGGAGATCCAGGCTCCCACCCTCGCCTCCCTGTTCGAGACGGCCGCGCTCGGCCTGTTCGATCTGATCACCGACGTCCGGGGGATCGGGACCGGGCTGGAGCGGGCGGTCTCGGTGTCGGCGGCGGATCGCGAGGAGCTGCTGGTGCGCTGGCTGGCCGAGCTCCTCTACCTGCACGACGGCGAAGGTTTCGTTTTTTCCCGTTTCGAAATCGAATCAATCACCGACACGCATCTCGGGGCCCGCGCCTGGGGTGAGCCGTTCGATCCCGCGAGGCATCCGGTGAAGACCGAGCTGAAGGCGGTCACCTATCACCAGACGTCCGTGCGGAACGGTCCGGGTGGCGGATGGGTCGCACGGGTCGTGCTGGACGTGTGAGGAGACGGAGAGAGCCATGGAGCTGGTGAAACGGAGCGACTACCGTTGGGAGATCCCGCGGCACGGGCGGATGCGGGTCCCGGGCGTGGTCTACGCCAGCTCCGCCATGATGGACTCCATCCGGGAGGATCAGTGCCTTCAGCAGGTGGCCAACGTGGCCTCCCTTCCGGGGATCGTGCGCTCCTCCATCGCCATGCCCGACATGCACTGGGGGTATGGCTTCCCGATCGGCGGCGTGGCCGCCTTCGATCTGGCGACGGGGGTCGTGTCGCCGGGAGGCGTCGGCTACGACATCAACTGCGGGGTGCGCCTTCTGCGGTCGGGCCTCAACGCCCGCGACATCGCCCCGCGCATGACCGATCTGGTGACCGCGTTGTTCCGCAACATCCCCTCGGGTGTGGGCTCGGCCCGCCGGGACGTGCGCCTGTCCCACGACGAGGTGCGGGCCGTCCTGGATCGGGGTGCCTCGTGGGCGGTGGACAAGGGATACGGATCCGCAGCCGATCTCGATCACATCGAGGCAGGAGGCCGCCTTCCTCATCCCGATCCGTCGCTGGTGAGCGAGCGGGCCATCGAGCGCGGGCGGTCGCAGCTGGGAACGCTCGGGTCGGGCAACCACTTCGGAGAGATCCAGCGGGTGGACGAGATCTACGACCAGAGGGCGGCCGAGGCGCTGGGACTGGAGCTCGATCAGGTGACCGTGTCGCTTCACAGCGGCTCGCGGGGCCTGGGCTACCAGGTGTGCGATGACTACCTGCAGGTGATGCTGGACGCCTCGCGCAGGTACGGCATCGAGCTGCCCGACCGGCAGCTGTGCTGCGCTCCGCTGGAATCGCCGGAGGCCAGGCGCTACCTGGGGGCGATGGCGGCCGCGGCCAACTACGCCTTCGCGAACCGTCAGATGATGACGCACTGGGTGCGGCAGACGTTCGAGCAGGTGCTGGGGAAAGGCCCGCGGGAGGTGGGCCTGCACCTCGTGTACGACGTGTGCCACAACATCGCGAAGATCGAGAACCACGTGGTGGACGGAAAACCGAGGAAGCTGTGCGTCCACCGCAAGGGGGCGACGCGCGCCTTCCCGCCCGGGCATCCCGAAACCCCGCAGGACTACCGCGCGGTCGGTCAGCCGGTGCTGATACCGGGAGACATGGGCCGCTATTCGTTCGTCCTCGTCGGAACCCAGGGTGCGTTCGAGGAGACCTTCGGAAGCACCTGCCATGGCGCGGGCCGCCGCTTGAGCCGCTCGGCGGCCGCGCGGGGCGCCCGGGGCCGCTCGATCGTGCGCGAGCTGGCGGACCAGGGGATCATCGTGAGATCGGAAGGACGCGCTACGCTGCTTGAAGAGATACCCGAGGCATACAAGGATGTCGCAGACGTGGTGGATGTCGTGCACGGCGCGGGTATCGCGCGCAAAGTGGCCAGGCTGAGGCCGATGGGGGTCATCAAGGGATAAGGAGGAACTGCCAATGAGCATCGCCCTGTCGATGTCGGAGCGGCGGACGGTTGTTCTGATGTCACTCGTCACGCTGGTGCTCGGCATCGTGCTGGGGCTGGCGGTGTCCTCGTCAATCGGCACAATCGGCGGATCCGGACCAGCCGCCGGGACGGCGGTGGGAGCGATTTTCCAGGGACGGGCGGCGGCGCAGGCGGGACCGGCCGGCCAGGTGAGCCCGGTTCCCAGCTTTACGGAGGTGGTGAAGGCGGTGGTTCCTTCAGTGGTGACGGTGCGCAGCCAGCGGACGGTGGATGTCCCCGCCAGTCCGTTCGGATTCCTGCGCCCATGGGAGCTGCCCGGACGCGACGAAGAACCGCCCACCACACGCCGGCGCCTGCTGCGAGGTCTGGGATCCGGCGTCGTCGTGGACGCGCGAGGGCACATCCTCACGAACAACCACGTGGTGGAAGGAAGCTCGAAGGTGGAGGTGATACTCCCCGGAGGGACCAGCACGGAGGCCTCCATACGGGGCGCCGATCCGCAGACCGACCTGGCGGTGCTGGAGGTCGATTCACGCGACCTCCAGCCGATCCCCATGGGCCGATCCGCGGACCTGGAGGTGGGCGAATGGGTGCTGGCCGTGGGGAACCCCTTCGCGGAGGCGCTGGCTCATACGGTGACGGCCGGTATCGTCAGCGCCAAAGGGCGCTCCAACATCCGTCTGGCCGAGATCGAGGACTTCATCCAGACCGACGCGGCCATCAACCCGGGCAACAGCGGTGGCGCGCTGGTCGACACGTCCGGCCGCCTGGTGGGGATCAACACCGCCATCGCCTCCGACAACGGCGGCTTCCAGGGGATCGGGTTCGCCATCCCCATCGACATGGCCAGGCAGATCATGGAGACGCTCATCGAGACCGGCAAGGTGGTGCGCGGGTACCTGGGCGTCGTGATCCAGGACCTCACCCCCGAGATGTCCAGAGCCGGCGGGTTCAAGACGCAGGAGGGAGCGATCGTGGCGCGGGTGGAGGAGGGAGGCCCGGGCGCGGACGCGGGGCTGAAGACGGGAGACGTGATCGTGGCGGTGAACGACGACCCCGTGGAATCCTCCGCCGAGCTTCGCAACCTCATTGCCTCCTCGGCACCGGGGACGCGCGTGCGGCTCACGATCGAGAGGGATGGGAAGGAGCGCACCCTGACCGCCACCCTGGATGAGAGGCCGACCGAGGATCGCCGCGGTGCGGGGCGCGATCAGAGCGGCGCGGAGGAAGGACTGGGGCTGGCGGTGCGCGACCTGACGCCGCAGATCGCCGAGCAGCTCGGGATGCGCGGAGAGCGCGGCGTCGTGGTGGAGAACGTGGAGCCGGGCTCGCCCGCCGACGAGGCAGGCCTTCAGCCGGGCGACGTCATCAAGGAAGTCAACCGGCGGCCGGTGACCGCCGTGAGCGAGTTTCGAAAGGCACTGGAAGGCCGGGGGGAAAGCGGCATCAGCCTCTTTCTGGTCCGGCGGGGGGACGAAACGGTCTACGTGACCGTGCAGAAGCCCTGAGGGGCGGGGGACGACAACATGGGGAACGCAGCAAGGAAAGCTCCCTGGAGATGGGCGCCAGGCATCGTTCTGGCGCTGATCGGAGCGATGGGGCTGGCGGTGGCCGACCCGGACGATGACTGGAATCTCTTCCTGCGCGACAAGATTCTCGCGCGCCTGCTGGGACAGGTCACGATCGATTCGCGTGATATCAACGCTCTCCGCGTGGAGGTCAACAATGGCCATGTCCGCCTCGAAGGCGTGGTGGAGAGCCAGAACAATGCCGAGACCATCGAGCGCCTCGTGTGGGGATACGTGGAGGTGCGTAGTGTCGACAACCAGATCGTCGTCAGATCCATCGATCGGCCGGACATAGCTCTCCAGCAGGAGGTGTGGGTCACGCTGTACAACTACGTGGCGCTGAGGTGGCCGCCGGTGACTGTCACGGTGGACGAGGGAGTCGTGACCCTTACGGGGGTGGTGCAGGAGGCGGTGGATCGAACGGATGCCACCCTCCAAACTGGCACGGTGCCGGGGATCCGTGGGCTCAAGAACCTGCTGGAGATTGAATCCGTAGCGGCGGGGGCGGGGGTGGCCTCACAGGTCTACAGCCTGTTGGGGAATCCGTTCGTCTTCGGCAGGGTGCGCGACCTGGGTGTCGAAATGGACGCGGACGGAGCGATCCACCTCATGGGATACGTGTGGCGCGAAGCCGACAGGATGGAAGCCGAGCGTCTCGCCTTCACCGTGGCCGGCGTGGATCGGGTCATCAATCGCATCGAGCTGGATCTTCCCAGTGGCTGGACTGTGCAGGAGGGAGACACCACTGTCCAATGAATATGACAGGTGACCTGTCCACTTCCATGTGAACAGCGGCGGCGCCCTGTCGTGGGCGCCGCCTCGTCAGGCTTCAACTTAGTCGTTCATTATCAGTGACTTAGACTCGTTTTAGCCTCCTCGATCCGGCCATCCACGCACACGTATGTCGAAAGCATGATCGGGTGGCACTTCACTTGCTACTCCTGCAGTGACCACCTCCTCCCGCCGCACGGATGTTTCGGGGCGGGAGGGCATCAGAAGCTCCCGGCATGATTGAATGAGGAAATCCCCGTGGACATAGAAGACGACATCGCGGCCACCGACGAGCTGGCCACGGTCCCCGAGGACCTGGCGCCGGTCGACGGCCCTGCGCACACCGAGAGCGGACGGGCCCCTGCGGCCGAAGAGACCGAGACAGGCGGAGAGTCACTCGAGCGCTACCTTCGCGAGGTGTCGCGCTGGAGCCTCCTGACGCCCGAGGCCGAGCGCGAGCTCGCCCAGAAGACGTGCAAGGGGGATCCACGTGCCCTGGAGGATCTGGTCAACAGAAACCTCCGGCTGGTGGTCTACTGGGCCAAGAGATACCGATCCTCGGGCCTCCCCATCCAGGACCTGATCCAGGAAGGGAACATCGGCCTCATGCGTGCCGCGGAGAAGTTCGATCCGCGCAAGGGAACCCGCTTCTCGACCTACGCATCGTGGTGGATTCGGCAGGCTCTGGCTCGTGCCATCTGCGACAAGCAGGACCTGATCCGCATCCCCGTTCACATGCATCAGAAGATGCGCCGGGTGGATCGTCTCCTGGAAAGCACCGGTGCCAACGACTCCGACGAGGTGGACGTGCAGGCCACGGTCGAGAACTCGGGGATCGTCCCCTTCAAGGAGTGGGAGAGCGCTCGGCGCCTGCAGCAGCCGATCTCGCTCGATCGCCGGCAGGACCCGGATCGCGACGGCCCCATGGAAGTGGAGGATCACGCCGCCGTCAACCCCATGCGGGAGGTGTACCTGCGGGAGATCAA
Organism: Candidatus Polarisedimenticolia bacterium; assembly: GCA_050747525.1. GTDB lineage: Bacteria > Acidobacteriota > Polarisedimenticolia > JACPZX01 > DASXTC01 > JBOGOC01. The sequence continues at coordinate 67,271 of JBOGOC010000031.1, forward strand.
GGAATACGTCTCTCAGCTGCTCGAAGAGCTCCCCGCGCGTCACCAGGCCGTGCTGAAGCTTCGCTACGGCCTGGATGGCGGCAAGGAGTACACCCTCGAGGCCATCGGCGCCCGCCTGAGGATCTCGCGCGAGCGCGTGCGGCAGATCCAGACCGAGGCGATCGAGCGCATCGCCGAGATGACGGGCCTGCCCAAGCCCGAGCCGCCGCTCACGCGCAGGCGCGCCATCCGTGATCGCCGTCCCCTCAAGGTGGTCCCACCGCAGTGCGAGCCGGTGGTGGTGAGCCCCACCGAGCCCCGGCGCGAGCCGGCGCCGACGCAGCGCGTGGCGGAGGCGCTGAGGCGTACGACCTCAGGGCGCAAGCGCGGAGCGATCTAAAGCCAGGCCACGAAGCGTCTCACTCGGCGGAAAGCTCGACCTCGTCAATCCGGCCCGAGAAGCGGTCTCCCACGACGATCGGATCGCCCGAGGTGAGCTTGACGTCGGGAGGAAGCGGCGCGGAGGCCACCTGCTGTCCGTCCACCCATAGCGAGAGGGTGCCCCCGCCGGCCCTGAGGCCGACCTGGTGCCAGGCGTTCAGCGACAGGGGCGACGGGGACCGCACCACGATGTGGCGTTCTCCCACGCTGGCCTGGACCTTGAGACCGCGCAGCAGGAGCAGCCGGTACGACGACCCGAGGCCGCGTCCCTTTTCGACGATCCCGCCGTAGTAGATCGGATCGGCAGTGGGATGGATCCACGCCGAGATGCGGAAGGGAAGGGGAGGATTGAGGCGCCCGTCGGCGCCGTCGGTGATCACCACGCGCGTGGCCTGCCTGGGGTCTGGCTTGAGGTAGTTCTTGACCGACCAGTCCTCGAAGGCGAGCCCTTTTCCTTCGCGCCCCTCGGAGGCGGTGGCCCCTTCGATGACCGCGGCCGGGCCGCCGGCCACGGCGTTGGCCTGCGCCGAGGGGGGCTCGAAGCTCCACTTCCCCAGCAGGCGCGGCTCGGCCGCCCCTCCGGCGCCCCAGGCCGTCACCGCCAGCAGGGCCACGGCTGCACTGTTCCAGGCTCGCTTCATTCGACGACGAACCGCCTCCTGAACTTGGCCGGGCCGCACGCCGGAGCCGCCGGCCTTGCGGGCGCGAGATCGTAGCACACAGCGTCGTTGACGGGCTTGCCCGCGCTCCGGTAGGATTCTGGCGCCTCGCATGAGCCGCATCCGGATCCTTCCAGATCACCTCATCAACCAGATCGCCGCAGGCGAAGTGGTGGAGCGGCCTGCCTCCGTCATCAAGGAGCTCCTGGAGAACGCCCTGGACGCCGGAGCCGTCTCGGTGAGCATCGGCCTGCAGGGAGGGGGACGCCGGGCGATTCTCGTCGCGGACGATGGCGGCGGGATGGCGCGCGACGAGGTGCTGCTCGCCCTTGAGCGGCACGCCACCAGCAAGATCGCGGGGCCCGAAGACCTGGATCGAATCGGGACCCTCGGATTCCGCGGCGAAGCCCTTCCGGCCATCGCCTCCGTGTCGCGCCTCACCCTCACCAGCTCGACCGACGGCGAGCGCGGGACCCGTGTCGAAGTGGAAGGGGGCGTCATCCGCGCGAGCGGACCGGCAGGGCACCCCAGAGGAACCACGGTGGATGTGCGGGACCTCTTCTACAACACCCCGGCCCGAGCGAAGTTCCTTCGCAGCTCCGAGACCGAGCTGGGTCACATCCTGGGGATGGTGACCGCCCTGGCCGCGGCCACTCCGTCCCTGCGGCTGAGGCTGTCACAGGACGATCGGGTCCTGGTGGAAGCGCCCCCGGCCGCGGACCTCCGTGCGCGGGTCGTGAGCCTGTTCGGGGCCGAGTGGGAGGATGCCTTCGAGGTCAGCGAGCAACGGGGTCCCGTCTCGATCGTGGGGCTCATCGCCCCGCCGGAGGCTGCGGCCTCGTCGCGGCGGATGCAGCACCTGTACGTCAACGGGCGGCTGGTGCGGGATCGACTGCTGGGGCACGCCGTGGGGGCCGCCTGCGAGTCCTTCCTGCCGCGCGGGCGGCACGCGCGCCTCTTTCTGTTCATCACATGCCCGCCCGACGCGGTGGACGTCAACGTTCATCCCACCAAGGCGGAAGTGAGGTTCCGCGACGGGCGATCGATGCACGACCTGCTCCACGGCGCGGTTCTGCACACCCTCGAGACGGCCCGCCCCTTCGTGGAGATGCGTCCGGCCGTTCCGCCGGCCGGCTTCGAGGTGAATCTGGGCGAGCCCCGGGCCACCGGATGGGAGACCCTGTACCGCCCGCCGGATCCTCCGGAAGCCACCTTCCCCGTGCTCGACGGCATCGACACGGTGGCGGAGGCCCTCGCCCACTACCGGGAGAGCTACATCGTGGCCGCCGACGGCGAAGGGCTCCTGCTCATCGATCAACACGCCGCGCACGAGCGGATCCTCTTCGAGATCCTGATCCGTTCTTCGGAGCCGGGCGGGGGCGAGCCGCTCCAGGATCTGCTCTTTCCGCTGACGGTCCCCGTGCCCGTTTCCCTGCGCCCCACGCTGGAGGATCTGGCGGCCCGCCTGGAATCGCTGGGCTTCGCGGCGGAGCCGTTCGGAGAGGGGATGCTGGCCGTGCGGTCCGTGCCGGCCCTTCTGGGGGATCGCGACCCCGGGCGGCTCGTCGCTGACCTGCTGGAGCAGATCGCGGCGGAGCCCGAGACGCCGGGAGGGTCCATTCCGGCCAGGGAGCGCCTGCTGGCCACGGTGGCCTGCCACGCGGCCATCAAGGTGAGGATGCCTCTCACCATGGAGAAGATGAACTATCTGATCAAGGAGCTCTTTCGGACCGAGACCCCCATGAAATGTCCCCACGGGCGCCCCTCCGTGCTGAGGTTCACCCACCGGGACATCGAGAGAGGCTTCTTGCGCCCCTGAGGGGGGCCTGCTTCCTTGACCCCCCCTGCGGCCCACCGTACAATCAAGACGATTTCCTCGCCGGCCCGGGCCGGCTCGGGCCGCATCAGACCATGAAAAACTCTCGATTCACACGCCCTGCTCTGCTCTTTTCCGCGATGGTATGCCTGCTGCCCGCGGCCTCGAGCCAGGCATCCTCCGCCACCCAGGGCTGGCGGGTCGAGTTCACCACCGGCTCGACGCTCGACGTCCGGTCCTATTCCTACGACCAGGACCGGCTGGTGCTTCATCTCGAGGACGGTGGCACCTTTGCGGTGCAGGCCAGCCGCGTGCGTCGGTTGCACGCGATCGAGCTCCCTGCCGCGCCATTGCCGGCGATCCCCGCAGCGCCCGCCGCCCCTCACTCGCCGCCCGCTATCCAGGCGGCTCCCGCCGAGGCTCCCTCGGCGAAGGGAAAAGACATCGACACGCTGATCCGCGAGGCCGCCGCGCGCCATGGGCTGGAAGCCGATCTGCTGGCCGCTGTGATCGCCGTGGAGTCGGGCTACAAGGCGGATGCGGTGTCACCCAAGGGAGCTCAGGGACTCATGCAGCTCATGCCGGGGACGGCCCGCGAGCTGGCGGTGACCGACGCATTTGATCCGGCGCAGAACATCGACGCCGGCGCGCGCCATCTCAAGAAGCTGATCGAGCAGAACGGGGGCGCCTACTGGCGGGCGCTGGCCGCGTACAATGCAGGGCAGGGGAAGGTCGCACGCTACGGAGGCCTTCCTCCCTACCGCGAAACCATGAGCTACGTGCGCCGGGTGCTGGATCGGTATGGCAGGCCCGCGCGCTCCGCGCCCTCCCGCTAGTCCGGATCCTCTGATGGGGGCGCGCCCCCGAACTGATCCAGAACCACGCGCTTCAGGGTCGTCTCTCCCGCCCGCGCCGTGAACGTGCTCTCGTACGACGCGTACTCTTCCTTCTCCACCCGAAGATAGTAGTCGCGAGGCGCCAGGTCGGAGATCTCGGCGCGGCCGGAGCCGTCGGTGCGGGCCTCGCGGCGGAAGACGCTCATCTGGGGATCGATCACGATGATCGTCGCCCCTTCCACGGGAGCGGATCCCTCGCTTTGCGCGACCTGAAGGCGCAACGCGCCCGAGGAGACGGCCGGCACCGAAGACGTATCGGTCCGGAACATCAAGAGAATCAGGAAGACCCAGATCCATGAATAACGTCTCATGAACCAAAGTATTGAGCCGGTCCCTGGGGGTGGCAACCCGCCGCTCTCAGTAGAGCGGATCCTCGATATCGGTTGCGGCCGGGCTTCTTTCGGGTTCCACCGGCGCGGCACCGTGCTGCCGCCAGGCGGCCCAGGCGATCCCGGGCATGCTCACGGGCGAGACCCACTCGAGCAGAAACCCGGACGTCTCCATCCGCCCGGCTCCCACCGTGAGGGGGAGATCCTCATCCTCCGCGAGGGACAGCAGGGCCGGAGCGGGCCACTGTCGCAAGGGCCTCCCATTCCATCCGATCCCCAGCTCGGCGAGGTAGCGTGTCGAGATCCGAAAGAAGAGGTGGGCGCGCTCGGGCAGATTCCTGAGACTCCCTCGTGCCGAAGGACCGGTAGCGGGAGGTGATGCGAGCAGCTCCGGAGACGACGCCATGTCCAGCGTGCGCCGCGTGAGCCGGTAGGCCGGCGTCATGGGCGCCAGGGCTGGGATCCGGTACCAGGTGATCGCACGGTCATCGCGGCCCTCCGCCTCGCGGGTCGCGAACACTCGGGCCAGCCCGTCCACTCTCTTCAGCATGCGGCGGATCGGATCGGGGCGCCGCAGCTCCATCGTAGCCCTCCAGTGCAGATTCCTGAAAGAGTGTGGCGCGGCGACTCGGGGGAAGGGGCCAGCGGCATCCACGGAGATCCTCAGGTCACGCCCCAGGCTGCCGAGCAGATCTCCCTGAAGCTCGAGGCCGAGAAAGTCCTCGAGCCCCCCGAGGCGGCCCTCCAGATCTTGGAGCTGTTTCTCGTTCTCCGCGGCCAGAGTGCGCGGTACCTCGCGCCACGCGCCGGAGGGGTCTTCCCAGGCGATCGACGCGTTCACCGTGAAACGCGGATCCCGCGGCACGGCCCCGGCCTCCGCGCGGGGCCTCCCTTTGAAGAGGGCCCCGGGCAATCCTCGCTTTTCGGGGGACAGGACGACGAACAGACTCTCCTGGAAGAGACCCTCGCGGATCCTCAGAGCAAGAGCCGCGTGTCGCGCCGCCCCTGCTCCCGCCAGGGCAGCCAACCGTGTGAACGAGGGATCCTCGGCGTGCGCCCTCAGCCAGGCCCGCAGGGTCTTCTCCGACACGTGCACGTACAGATCCGCGCGCCTGGGAAGGTTGTTGCGGGCGATCAGCCAGTCCGGATCCCTGGCCACCGAGCGTTCCCGCCCGTCGAGGGCATCCAGGACGCGGCGCATGGCGCGAGCGGAGGTGGTGATCAGCACGATGCCGCGCGCCGCGGTCACGCAGACGGTTCCCGACCCTTCACCAACGCGCAGCAGACTGTAGGGGACACCCCGGTGCGTGCGCGGGACCCAGCCCTCGGGCTCCCCGCCCGCGGAGCCCAGAAGGCGCATCGCCTCGCGGGCGGCGCGCTCGCTGCTCCCGGGCGCCGAGGACACCAGGACGAACGCGGGAGGCTCGTCCGTACGGCCGGGCACCTGGGCGAGGGCGACGTCCCCCCCGAGCCACCATGCCATCACGTCGGGCGTGAGCGACGCCGAGAGGCGCTCCATCCCCAGCAGGGGCTGGAGGGCTTCGGCAAGCATCTCCCATCGTCCGTCGTCGTCGCCGGAGCCCTCGGACAGCCGGCTGCTTCCGAGAGACTCGATGAGGCGAGGGAGGCTCCTGGTGTGAATGACGATCGATGCATCCGCGGGGAGGGCCTCGAGCGGCTCGGCGGACCCTGTCCCCCGCATGAGCAGGGCGCCGCCGGCGGCGGCCAGCAGAACGAGCACGATGAGCAGGACGGAGAGCAGCGTGGCGGGGCGCATGACGGCACCATTAAGCCACAGCGACGGAGCCGCCTCAACGAGCCGCGGGCCAGGGGCGCCGTGTTACCATACGCGTGTGAGTCAGCGTCCCATGCGCACTTTGGCCGAGGTTCCCCGCCGCGCGGCGATCCTGTGGGGGCGGCGCAAGGCCCTGATGTTCCAAAGGAGCTCCGTCTCGTTCGCGGAGCTGGCCGACCGCATCGATCGGCTGGCCGCCGCCCTCGCGCGCCGCGTCTCGCCCGGGGAGCGCGTCGCCCTGCTCATGGAGAACCGCCCCGAGTACCTGTCGTGCTACTACGCGGTGCCGGCCAGCCAGGGCGTGCTGGTGCCCGTGAACGTCTTCCTCTCTCCGGCCGAGATGCGCGCCATTGTCCGTGACAGCGGCGCTTCGATTGCGGTGGTCTCGGCTGGCATCCTGGCGCGCGGCACCGAAACGCTCGACGATCTGCCCGACCTGCGCGACGTGCTGATCGTGCCTTCTCCGGGCTCCTCGGGCCCGCGCCACCCTTCCATCAGCGGTGCGCGCTGCCTCACGCTGGAACAGGCACTCGCAGAATCGTCCCGCGACCCCGCGCCGACTCCGCCGGGGGAAGACGTGGCGGAACGGACGGCGCTGCTGGTCTACACCTCGGGGACCACGGGAACGCCCAAGGGGGTGATGCTCTCGCATCGCAACCTGCTTTCCAACGCGCGATCGTGCATCCAGGGGGTCGGAGTGACGCCGCGCGATCGGGTGCTCCTGTTCCTCCCCATGTTCCATTCCTTCACCTCCATGGTCGCCATGCTCGCTCCGCTGGTGAGCGGGATGGGGATCGTTCTGTGCGAGCGTGTCGACCGCGCCGAGATCCGCCGCGCGATCACGCGATGGCGTCCCACGATCATGCCAGGCGTGCCGGCCGTGTTCACCGCCATGTCCCAGGCGCGGGTAGGGCGCCTCTCGCGCCTGCTCAATCCTGTGCGTCTGTACATCTCCGGGGGCGCTCCTCTGCCGCTGGAGACGCTCAACTCCTTCGAGCAGTACTACCGCCGGCCCCTGTGCGAGGGCTACGGGCTCTCCGAGGCGTCGCCCGTGGTGTCGATCAACCCGCCGGGAGGGCCTCGCAAGCCCGGCTCGGTGGGGCGGCCCCTTCCGGGGGTCCGCGTGCTGGTGAGGGATCGGGAAGGGCGGGACGCCGCCGCGGGAGAAACCGGAGAGATCTGCGTGCAGGCGGACAGCGTGATGCAGGGCTACTTCCGCCGCGGTGACGAGACGGCGTCCGCCTTGCGCGACGGGGTCCTGCACACGGGCGATCTGGGCCGGCTGGATTCCGACGGCTTCATCTTCATCGAAGGACGTCTCAAGGACATGCTGATCTACCGTGGCATGAACGTCTATCCGCGCGAGATCGAAGTCGTGCTGGAGTCGCATCCCGACGTGAAGGAGGCCGCGGTGATCGGCATCCCCGCCGGGGCACGGGGTGAGGTCCCTTACGCCTTCGTGGTTCCGATGGAGGGACGTCCTCTGGCCGAATCGGATCTGCGCCGGACCTGCCTGGCGCAGCTGGCACGCTACAAGGTTCCCCGCACGTTCCGCGTGGTCAGCGAGCTGCCCCGGAATGCCGCGGGGAAGGTGGCCAAGATGCAGCTCAAGGAGCGTGTCCTCACGGCCGGGGTCTGATCATCCTTCGGGAGGCTCGGTCCCAGGATGATCGCGCCGTAGACGCGCGGCGGGCTGGAAGGTGAAGTTCTTCAGCTTGGCCGCCCGCTCATAGAAGGCCACCGCCTCGTCGCGCCGCGCCTCGCGCTCCAGGTCCCACCCCAGCCGGATCCAGGCCCAGCCGGCCAGATCGGGAGGCGCCGCGCCGGCCGCCGCGGTCAGGTGCGGGCGCGCCTCGTCGAACTTCCCTTGAGCCTGAAGGAGCCGGCCGAGGTCGTACTGAATCCTGGGATCGGAGGGCGCGATCGACTGCAGCAGCCCTTCGAGCCGGCGCAGAGCTTCCTCACGATGGCCGCCGGTGGCCAGCTCGAGCGCCAGGGCCCTCTCCGCGGCCACCTTGTCCTGTGACGCGCCACGCAGCCGGCGACGGATGGTCTCCTGCTCGTCCTTGGTCAAGCTGACGCGCTCCAGCCACGTCTCCACGCGCTCGGGGTGCCCGGCGTCGCGCGCGGCCGCCGCCAGCAGCGTCATCCAGCGGCGGCGGTCCTGCGCCGTCCGGGGCGGAGAGGTGTCCATCTCCGCTTCCACCATGGCCAGGGCTCCACGCGGATCGTGCAGCTTGAGACGGCACGACGCCGCCCGGTACGCCGCGTAGCGCCTGAGGTCCTCGCGGTACCCGTGCTCGCCCTGAAGCGCCTGCAACACGCCGCGCGAACGCTCGGAGGCTTCGCCCAGCCGGCCCGCGTTGAACAGCAGGTCCGCCTGCACCAGCGTGATGACGGGAGACGAGGGCTCGCGTGCCGAAGCCTGCTCGACGTAGCCGAGGGCGCGTGCGAAGTCCTCGTCATCGCCCTGCGAGAAGATGTGCGCCAGCAACAGGAGCGCCTCGGTGCCGAACAGGCGGCTCGAGGCCGCCGCCTGCTCGAGCTGCGCGATTCCGCGCTCGCCATCCCCGCCCGGGATGAACAGCAGCAGCCGGATTCCCTTCACCACCGCCGGCATGTTGTCCGCGAAGTAGTTGTACGCCCCCATCGCGAAGAGGGCGTCCGCCTCTTCGGGATTCCGCCGCAGGGCCTCCGTGAGAGCGCGATGTCCCTGACGCGCGGAGCCCGCGGCTCCCAGATGCGATCCGCGCACCGCCTTGCTCTGGGCGTCGAGAAGGCGTGCCACCCCCAGATAGATGAACCCGCGCTGCTGGTCCTCGGCCGACGGGGAGGACTGCAGCTTCTGCGCGCGTCGCGCCGCCTCCTCCAGACGCTCCTCCATCTGCAGGCGGACCCCAGGCTGTTCCCGGGATCGGTCCAGCAGCTTCCACCACATCTCGAAGGCCTGGAAGAAGGGGCCTTCTGGAGAGTCGGGAGCTTCCTGGGACAGGCGGGCGAAGCTCCGCTGCGCCTCTTCGAAACGCCCCGTCCTGAGCGCGCGGAGGCCCGATTCCACGTCCATGGAGTGGGCCTGGCCGTAAGACATGGAGGCGGCGCTGGAAGCGAGTAAACCCATACCGATAAAGCGGATCAGGGACATGGACGGGAACGCCTCCGATTCATGGACGACGTGTAGGGGCGTACATATATTGGCCCGACGCTCCCGGCGATGCCAGCCGCGTTCACTCAAGGGGCCTGGATGCAGCACTACACCTCGCACTACCTGGCCGAGATCCTGCGCGACCTCTATTTCGAGGAGTCGACGGGCTGCCTCGAAGTGGTCGAACCGGCCGGCTGGATCGTGCGGCTCCATTTCGATCGCGGGATGCTCTATTTCGCCTCCGGAGACAACGAGGAAGAGCAGCTGCCCGCCCTGCTGTCCTCCTCCGGCCTGATCCCCGCGGCCACCGTGTCCAAGCTGCGCCAGAGCGCTCCCGACCCGCTCGACCTGGCCGGGCGGCTCGTCTCCAGCGGCGTGCTGACCACGGAGGCGCTCGCCCCCGTGGTGCGGGAGACGGTGGAGAGGGGAGTGGTCCGCGCCTTTTCCTGGCCCAGCGGCGCCTGCACCTTCACAGCGCAGGAACCGCTCGTGGGGTTCTTCGTCCCCGACATCCTGTTCACCTTCGAGTGCCTGCTCAAGGGAATCCGCGCCATGGCCCACTTCCAGCCTCTCAAGGAAGTGCTGATCAGGCTGCCGGGACGCCTGAAGATGCGTGACAAGCTCTTCCTGCCGATCCACCGACTTGCCCTGAAGCCCACGGACGGCTACGTGCTCTCCCGCGTGGACGGATCGATGCGCCTCGACGAGATCGCCCTGCTCCTTCCTCCCGGCGAAGAAGAGAGCTGTCTCCTGTTCCTGTACGGGCTGGCGGTGCTCGGCCTGCTGGAGTTCGTGCCTCCTCTGGCGCAGGGGCCCTTCAGCCTCCGCGAGGTGATGCACGGCCACTACGACGCGGCGGCGCGCGAGGAGCGCGACGTCTCGCTGATCAAGCAGACCGCGGAGCGCGTGATCCACCAGTCACCCGAGGAGATCCTGGGAGTGGACATGCGCGCCGACCTCGCCGCCGTGCAGAAGGCCTACGACGAGGCCCGGCGGCTCTTCCGCAGGGATCGTTTCATCGAGCGGGTGCGCGAGAAGCACAAGAAGGAGCTCGACTTCATCGACAACAAGCTGGCCGAGGCCTTCCTGAAGCTTCAGGTCGCGCGCCTGGAGAAAGCGGGCTCGATGCCGCGCGACGACGTGGCGAGAAGCGAGATCGATCCCCACAATCTCCAGGTCCGCCGCGAGATGGTCAAGACCAAGGCGCAGTCCGACGTGGAGCAGAACGAGAAGCTCGCCGACAACTACTACCAGAAGGCGCGGGAGTACTTCCACGACAAGGACTACCACAACTGCATCCAATTCTGCCGTCTGGCCATCAAGTTCAACGAGAACACCCCGGCCCACGTCTACGCGCTGATGGGCGACGCGCTGGCACGCAACCCCCACGCCCGCTGGCAGAAGATGGCCGAAGAGGCGCTGCTCAAAGCGTGCGAACTGGACCCGTGGAACGCCGAGTTTCACGTGGCGCTGGGGCAGTTCTACGTGTCGCGCGGCCTGGCCATCCGGGCCCGGCGCCAGTTCGAGAAGGCCCTCGAGATCCTCCCCAGCCATGCCGCTGCCGCTGCGGCCATGAAGGCACTCCCCCGAGAGCGCCGTCATCGATAGTCGCGCCTCCCGGATTCCACAGGCCTGGTGCTATACTCCGCCCCCGGAACGCCTGGAGGAATCCCCCCCGTGATCATCCGGCTGGCAGATCTGCAGCCCGAAGGGGCGCGGATTGACCGGAAGCTCCACATCGGGCCTCTCAGCTTCGAAAAGGGCCTGGAGATCGAGGTCCTGGAGGCCGCGCTGGAAGGAAAGGTCATGCTTCACGAAACCGGGATGCAGTGCCAGGGCCACCTCACCGCCAGGGCGATGGTCCCCTGCGCGCGGTGCCTGGAACCCTTTCCGCTGGACATGGACAGGCTGTTCGAGGTGTCGTATCTTCCGGGCCCGCCAACGGGCGCCTCGGAAGCTGAGATCCAGATATTCCGGGACGACCTGGACGTGTCGTACCTCGGTCCGGAGGGAGGGCTCGATGTCGACGCCATGGCCGCCGAGCAGATCTACCTGGAGATCCCGATGAAGCCGCTCTGCCGGTCCGATTGCAAGGGGCTCTGTTCCCGGTGCGGCGCGAATCTCAATGTCGAGCCCTGCGCGTGCAGGACCACCTGAGGAGGCCAGACGATGCCCAATCCCAAACGACGACATTCCAAGGCCCGCCGCGATCGCCGGCGCGCCCATGACGCGCTCCCCACGCCGGCCTCGTCCGGGTGCCCGCAGTGCCACGAGCGCAAGCAGCCCCACCGGGTCTGCCCTCACTGCGGCTTCTACAAGGGCCGTGAAGTCATCGAGGTGAAGACCACCTGATGTCGTCCGTCATCGCCCTGGACGCGATGGGCGGAGACCACGCGCCGGCGTGCGTGGTGGACGGCGCCGTGATGGCGGCCGCGGAGCAAGGCCACCGATTGATCCTGGTGGGCCGCACCGAGCAGCTGGAGCCCGAGCTGCGCCGCCACGGACTGCCGCCCGGCGGCGGAGGCCTCATCTCGGTGCACGACGCGCGCGACGTGATCGAGATGCACGAGCCTGCGGTGTCCGCCCTGCGCCAGAAGAAGCACTCATCGATCCGCGTGGCATGCCATCTGGTGCGCGAGGGGCAGGCTCAGGGCATGGTGTCCGCCGGCAACACGGGCGCGGTGATGGTGACCGCCAAGGTGGTGATGGGACCCATCCATGGCGTGGAGCGCCCGGCGGTGGTGGCGGTCCTGCCGAACCTGCGGGGCCGCTCGGTGTGGCTCGACGTGGGGGCCAACATCGACCCGCGTCCCGAGCACCTGATGCAGTTCGCACTCATGGGACAGGTCTACGCCCGGGAGATCCTCGGGGTGACGGACCCGCGCGTCGGAATCCTGAGCATCGGGGAAGAGGAATCCAAGGGGAACGCCGTGACCAAAGAGGTCCTGCGCCAGCTGCGGTCGAGCCACCTGAACTTCATCGGCAACGTGGAGGGGCGGGACATCTTCAACGGGAACGCCGACGTCATCGTCTCTGACGGCTTCACCGGCAACGTCAGCCTGAAGGCCATCGAGAGTGTGGCGGAGATGCTGGCCGTTCTCCTGCGCCAGGAGATCACCGCGACGTGGTCATCGCGCCTGGGCGCCCTGCTGGCCAGGGGCGCGTTCCGGCGCTTCAAGAAGAAGATCGACTACGCGGAGTACGGCGGCATGCCTCTGCTGGGCGTGAAGGGGTGCGCGATCATCTGCCACGGCCGGTCCTCCGCCAAGGCGATCAAGAACGCTGTGCGCGTGGCCGGCGAGGTCATCCGGCATCGCGTGGCCGACCGGATTCACGACGCCATGGAGGCCGATCCGTTGCAGGCTGCCGCGCAGAGGCCGGCATGATCGCCTTCGTGTTCCCCGGCCAGGGTTCGCAGGAGCCGGGCATGGGCAGGAGCCTGCTCGAGGCTTTCGCGGCATGCCGCGAGACGTTCCAGGAAGCCGACGACACCCTCGGGTTTCCTCTCACCCGGCTCTGTCTCGAAGGCCCCGCCGAGGAGCTGCAGCTCACCGCCAACGCGCAGCCCGCCATACTCACGGTGAGCGTGGCGGCCAGCCGCGCGCTCGAGGAGGCGGGGCTGCGACCGGAGGCGGTGGCGGGGCACAGCCTCGGGGAGTATTCGGCGCTGGTCGCCGCCGGGGCGCTGACCCTCGCCGACGCGCTGCGCCTGGTGCGGCGGCGCGGTCAGTACATGCAGGAAGCGGTGCCGGTGGGGGAGGGGGCCATGGCCGCCCTGATGGGGCTGGAGCGCGATGTCGTCGACCAGGTGTGCCGGGAAGCGCGCGCAGCGGCGGGAGACCGGTCGGTGGTGTCCCCGGCCAACCTGAACGCTCCCGGGCAGGTGGTGATATCGGGTCACGCAGGGGCCGTGGATACGGCCATTGCGCTGGCGAAGGAGCGGGGGGCACAGAGGGCGATCCGACTCGCGGTGAGCGCGCCCTTTCACTGCATCCTGATGCAGCCGGCGGCCGACCGGCTGGCGCAGGATCTGGCCGCGACCCCCTTCTCGGATCTGCGCATTCCTCTGGTGGCCAACGTGACGGCGGCCCCCCTCGCCTCGGGAGCTCAGGCCCGCGCGGCGCTGGAGGCGCAGGTGACCGCGCCCGTCCGCTGGGACGAGAGCGTGAAGGCGCTGGCGGCCCTGGGGGTCAGCCGCGCGGTGGAAGCGGGCCCCGGCAGGGTGCTGACCGGACTCATCAAGCGCATCGACGCGGGGTTTCGCTGCGTGCCCGCGGGCGATGCCGATTCCGTCACCAAGGCGGTGGAGGCACTATGAGCCTGCAGGGAAGAGTGACGTTGGTGACCGGCGCTTCGCGAGGGATCGGGCGCGCCATCGCGCTGCGGCTGGCCCGCGAAGGATCCGACCTGGCCCTGGTGGCTCGCGACGAGGCGAAGCTGGCCGAGGTGGCCGAGGCCGTGCGTGCCCTCGGGGTGCGCGCGGCGGTGGTGGCCGCCGACCTGTCCGACGGTGACGCCACCGAAGCGGCTCATGAGAAGGCAGCCGAAGCGCTCGGAACGGTGCATCACGTCGTGGCCAACGCCGGGATCACCGCCGATCAGCTCACCATGAGGCTCAAGCCCGCCGACTGGGATCGCGTGCTGGCCGTGAACCTGACGGGGGCGTTCCGCCTGACGCAAGCGGCGCTCTCCGGCATGGTGCGCGCCCGCTATGGGCGCATCGTGCTCATGTCTTCGATCGCCGGCCTGACCGGGAATCCGGGGCAGGCCGCGTATGCCGCCTCGAAGGCGGGGCTCATCGGCTTCGCGCGATCGGTGGCCAAGGAGATGGGCTCTCGCAACGTGACCGTCAACGTGGTGGCGCCCGGCCTCATCGACACGGACATGGCACAGGCCCTGCCCGAGGCGCGCCGCAACGAGATGGTGGGCCACGTTCCTCTCGGGCGGCTGGGGACGGCGGACGAGGTGGCCGGCACGGTCTCCTTCCTGCTGGGGCCCGATGCCGCGTACATCACCGGCGCGGTGATCAACGTCAGCGGCGGCCTCGCCATGTGATGGGTGCTCCGGGGACTTGCGCCCGGAAATCCTGTGCTAGACTGGCCTCCCTTTTCGCGGTCCCATCACACGGACCGCCGCATCGCCCGGCGTGCAGCGCCATCGGCGGCAAGGCTCATCGGATCAGGCGGGCCCGGCGGAACGTTCAGCCAAACGGAGGGCATGGATGAACATCGAGGAGAAGGTCAAGGGGATCATCGTCGAGCAGCTTGGCGTCGATGAGGATGAGGTGACCCCGACGGCCTCCTTTGTCGAGGACCTCGGAGCCGACTCGCTCGACCAGGTCGAGCTGGTCATGGCGTTCGAGGAGGAGTTCAAGCTCGAGATCAGCGACGAGGACGCGGAGAAGATCAAGACGGTCCAGGACGCGGTCAAGTACATCAGCGAGCACAAGTAGAACTCCTGCGGCAAATCACCCGTCCGGATTCGAGAGCGACCATGGAGAGACGTGTCGTCATCACCGGGCTCGGCCTGGTGAGTCCCCTGGGCATCGGCACCCGGGAGAACTGGGATGCCCTGCTCGCAGGGCGCTCCGGCATCGGTGCGATCACCCGGTTCGACACCTCCGACTACCCGGCGCGCATCGCCGGTGAGGTGCGCGGGTTCGATCCGTCGCTCTACAGTCCCGTCAAGGACGTCAAGAAGAGCGACCTGTTCATCCACTATGCTCTGGCGGCTTCGCAGTTCGCGATCGAGGACTCCGGGCTCAGCATCGACGCCTCCAACGCGGAGCGCGTCGGCGTGTACATCGGCTCGGGGATCGGAGGGCTCCCCTCGATCGAGCGGCAGCACGCCGAGCTGCTGCAGAAGGGTCCGCGCCGCATCTCTCCCTTCTTCATCGTGGGCCTGATCGTGAATCTGGCGTCGGGGCAGGTGTCCATCCGCTACGGCGCCAAGGGACCCAACATGGCCAACTCCACCGCCTGCTCCACCGGCACCCACGCGGTGGGCGATTCGGCCAGGATCATCGCGCGCGGAGAGGCCGACGCGATGATCTGCGGCGGCACGGAAGCCGTGATCACCCCACTGGCCGTGGGGGGCTTCTCGGCGATGCGCGCGCTGTCCACCCGTAACGAAGAGCCCGAGAAGGCCAGCCGGCCCTTCGACGCGGAGCGCGACGGCTTCGTGATCGGCGAAGGAGCGGGGATCCTGATCCTCGAAGAGCTGCTGCACGCGCAGCGGCGAGGCGCGCCCATCTACGCCGAGGTGGTCGGCTACGGCGTGAGCGCCGATGCCTATCACATCTCGGCTCCCTCGCAGGACGGAGACGGGCCGATCCGCGTGATGCGCAACACCCTGGCCGATGCCGGCGTGACACCCGATGTGGTGGACTACATCAACGCGCATGGCACCTCCACGCCCCTGGGGGACAAGATCGAGACCCTGGCCATCCGCGAGGTGTTCGGCGCGCACGCGAAGAAGCTGGCGGTGTCGTCGACCAAGTCGATGACCGGCCACCTGCTGGGGGCTGCGGGCGGGCTCGAGACCGCCATCACCGCGCTGGTGGTGCGCCACGGGGCCATCCCCCCGACCATCAACCTGACATCCCCGGATCCGGACTGCGACCTGGACTACGTCCCCCACGAGCAGCGCAGGATGGCGGTGGGCTACGCGCTGAACAACTCGTTCGGCTTCGGCGGGACCAACGCGAGCATCCTGCTCAAGAGGTTCGAAGCGTGAAGATCGCCGTGATCGTCAAGCAGGTTCCCGACACGGAGACCAAGATCGCCATTGCGGCCGACGGTCGATCCGTGGAAGAGGGGAACATCAACTGGGTCCTGAATCCCTATGACGAGTTCGCCATCGAAGAGGCGCTGAAGATCAAGGACGCCGGTGGTGGCGCGGCCGAGGTGGTCGCGGTCACCGTGGGCCCGGCGCGCGCCGCCGCCGCCCTCCGGACGTGCCTGGCCATGGGGGCCGATCGCGCGCTCCATCTCAACGACCCCGCGTTCGAGGGCTCCGATTCCCTGGGGACGGCCCGCATCCTGGCGGCGGCCCTGAAGACCCTGTCGCCCGACCTGGTGCTGGGCGGGCAGTACGCTGTGGGAACCGACAACCGGCAGGCGGGGCCCATGCTGGCCGAGCTGATGGACCTGCCTCACGTGGGGGTGGTGACGAAGCTCGAGATCAAGGACGGCTCCCTCCGCGCGCACCGGGAGATCGAGGGCGCGCACGAGGTGATGGAGGCGTCCCTTCCCTGCGTGGTCACGGCCCAGAAGGGGCTCAACGAGCCGCGCTACGCGAGCCTCAAGGGAATCATGGCGGCCAAGAAGAAGCCGCTCGACGAGATGAACGCGGCGGCGTTGAAGGTCGACCCGGCCGGCGTGGGAGCCGCGGGGGCCCGCGTGAAGATCACGAAGCTCGAGCTTCCGCCGCCCAAGCAACCCGGAAAGATTTTCAAGGATGACGCCGAGACGTCCGCCCGCGAGGTGGTCCGTCTCCTTCATGAAGAAGCGAAGGTGATTTGATGGCCGGGGTGCTGGTCTTCGCGGAGCAGCGGGAGGGGAAGCTCAAGAAGCCGGCCGTCGAGGCCGTGTCCGAAGGGCGCCGGCAGGCCCAGGCCCTCGGGGGCGATCTGACGGTGCTGCTGATCGGAGACGACCTGGCCGCGCTTGCCCCGGAGGCGGCCCGCCTCGGCGCCGACAAGGTGCTCACGGTGTCCGACCCGCGGCTCGCTCTTTACGCGCCCGGCGCCTACGCGCGGGCGGCCGCCGAGGCGGTCAAGGCGTGCGACCCCGATCTCGTGCTCATGAGCGCCACAGCCCTGGGAAGAGATCTGGCCGCGCGCCTGGCCGCGCGCCTGGGGGCCGGTCTGGCCGCCGACTGCATGGCCCTGACCGCGGGACCACAGGGGATCACCGCGAAGCGGACCGTCTATTCGGGCAAGGCCATCGCCACCATGTCGTTCTCGGGCCGGCCCGCCATGGCCACTCTGCGTCCGAACGTGTTCGCCGCGGAGGCTCAACCGCGCGCCGGCAGGGGAGAGACCTCGCCGCTGCCGTTCGCGCTGGAAGACAAGGACCTCAGGTCCAGGGCCGTGGCGATCGAAGCTGCCAAGGAGACCACGCTCGACGTGGCCGAGGCCGGTATCGTGGTCTCCGGCGGGCGCGCCATGCAGGGACCCGAGAACTTCAAGTACATCCGCATGCTGGCCGAGGCCCTCGGCGGCGCCGTGGGCGCCTCGCGCGCCGCCGTGGACGCCGGCTGGATCGATCACCAGCACCAGGTAGGGCAGACCGGCAAGGTGGTCTCCCCGACCCTCTACGTGGCCTGCGGCATCTCGGGCGCCATCCAGCACCTGGCCGGCATGTCGTCCTCGAAGGTCATCGTCGCCATCAACAAGGACGCCGACGCCCCCATCTTCAAGATCGCCGACTACGGCATCGTAGGCGACCTCTACCAGATCATCCCCGCCATGGTCGAAGAGATCCGCAAGATCAAGAGCTGACCTTCCGAGTCAGGGACGCCCGCCGGCGGTGAGGAGTGGTCTCCGGGGACGCATCGTCCTC
Source organism: Candidatus Polarisedimenticolia bacterium (assembly GCA_050747525.1). GTDB lineage: Bacteria > Acidobacteriota > Polarisedimenticolia > JACPZX01 > DASXTC01 > JBOGOC01. Next base: position 84,892 of record JBOGOC010000031.1, read on the forward strand.
GCCTCGCGCGGGCTGGCCGCGCAAGAGCGCGCGCGGCCAACGCCCGCGCGACCCGGCTCGTCCTCAGAGGGCCCCTTCGACCACTCCTCACCGCCGGCTCTTCGCCAACGCCACGGTCGCCCTTTCCTCGCTCAAAATGGGTTCAGCAACCTGTTACTGAACACTCGTGTTGACCTCAACGGCTCCATTCCAGCAATAGACGGAGATCGCCACCTCATGCCGCGGCGTACCGTTGCGTATGAAGCTGAATATCCACCGGTCTTCTGGCGTCTTTGCAGAAAACTGTACCTGCTGCAGCCCAAACTCCCGCAGAGGAATGCCGTGCTTCTCTGCGTACCTGGATAACTCCGTTTGAGCAATGACTCTGGCTTGGCCCTGCGTTACAGGACTGCCGCCACAGGAAACACAGACCAGGACCAGCACGACGGCAGCAACGGCTTTCCTCATGGCTGATCTACTTCTGCCTCACCAGGGCATGAAGCCACTTCGTGCGGACACACGCGCGCGGGCTGACGGGGAGTGGTCGGAGCGGCCCTCTGGAGCCTGAGCCGGGTCGAGCGAGCGTTGGCCGCGCGCGCTTTTGCGCGGCCAGCGAGCGAGGGCGAAGGCGGAAGCGGGAGTGAGCTGTCGTGGCCAACGCCACGACGGCGAACGGCCGCGGAGACCACTCCCCGTCAGCCCGCCCCCGACTAGACCTCCTCGAAGAAGTACGGCTTCATGCACTGAATCTTTTCTTCGTACGTCTTCGGGTACAGGAACCACGTCGCCGCCGCCACCGAAGACAGGAGCGGGTTTCCGTCCTGCGGGGTGAAGCAGAAGCCGATCACCTCGGTGCCGTTGTTGACGGTCAGGCTCGGCACGCAGACCACCGTCTGGCTCAGGATGCGTCCGTAGTGGCCGTAGTCGCGGCCGAACGAGAAGATTGAGTTGGCCGAGGTCTTGTAGCTCAGCGCGACGCGGTCGTTGGCCTGCATGCGGCGCAGCACCTCCTTGACCGTGACCTTCCTCTTCAGCCGGATGCTGAACCAGATGGTGTGCATGTATTGGGTGTTCACCTTGATGGCCGAGGAGAACACGTTCTTCAGATCGATGTTCATGGTGTCGAACAGGTGCCACACGTCGCGCGCGTGGTGGGTGCCGAACCGCTCGTCCTTGTGCTTGCCGGCCTGAGGAGAGGGGCAGAAGGACCCGTCCTGCGAGAGGTCGTTGGCGCGGCGGATGCACAGGAAGCGCGCCTCCACCAGATTGTCCTCGCCGCCGTCGGACAGCGCGATGTTGTCGATGAGCACCGCCAGGTTGTGCGTGTTGCACGAGACCACCTGCAGGAACTGATCGTCGCCGGTCTTGAGCGCCCGGTCGTTGATCCCGCGCGCGTAGGGCTTGCCGAATCCGAACTCGCTCCCCTGGGCGATGAACCCCAAGGTGTTCTTCCTGTAGTTCTCGTACAGCTCGACCTTGTTCTGGTTCCCCACGGGCGTGCAGTCGATGACCACGTTGGCTCGCTCCAGCGCCTCGTGGGCCTCGTAGTGCGGCTCGATGCCCATCTCCTTGAAGCCCTCGAGCGAGTCCTCGTTGACCGCCAGCTTGGCACCGCGCCGCTTGAGCTCCTTGACCTTGGACCGGTCGGTGAACAGCGGCGTCCGCTTGTGGAAGGTGACTTCGTCGATGCCCAGGTCCGACTGCATGTTCACCAGCAATCCGATGAGAGGCTCCCCGATGGTGCCGGTGCCGATCACGTGAACGATTTTCTTGTCCGCCATGGAGTGATCCCCCGTTGGAAGCCCGCCCGATCATGGGCTGGGAACCGGGCCAATCTACCGCCGAGCCGGCCGGGCTGTCAACGAAGCTCTGCTTGATCTGCCGGGGTGCAAGTCCTCATCAACAGTCATCTTTCGCCTTGACAGCCGGTCTCGCTGGCACCTATCCTCTCTCTGATTTCATCGGCGGTTCCCGGTCAGATCCTCAAGTAACACCAGAAAGGACGCTGCGCATGCTCCCCTCGTCCATATCGGTCCTCACTCCGAAGATCCGGGTTCGGGACCTGCTGCTGGGCGAGGCGCAGCACCTCAAGCTCGAGGCGCTGGCCGGGGCAGGGGGGCTCGACAAGGAGCTCACGGTCCCGCGCATCCAGAAGCCGGGACTCGCGCTGGCGGGGTTCATCGAGTACATCCATCCGGGGCGCGTTCAGATCCTCGGGCAGAGCGAGATCACCTTCCTGAGGGAGCAGCCGGCGGCCAGGCGCCGCGAGATCCTGGACGGGGTGTGCGCCACGGGGGTCACCTGCTTCGTGATCACCAAGAGTCTCCAGCCTCCCGACGAGCTGCTGCGGGCCGTCGAAGCGCACAGCATCCCCCTGCTTCGGACCACGCTGGTCTCTTCGGCCACCATCGACGGGCTGGAGCGCTTTCTGGAGGAGCGTCTTGCTCCTCGTATCAGCATGCACGGCGTCCTGCTGGACATCTACGGGGTGGGAGTGCTGCTGCTGGGCGACAGCGGCGTGGGCAAGAGCGAGTGCGCCCTGGACCTGATCGTGCGCGGCCACCGCCTGGTGTCCGACGATATCGTGGAGATCAAGCGCCGCGGCAACGTGCTCAACGGCAGCGGCCCCGAGCTGACCCGGTATCACATGGAGATCCGCGGGCTGGGGATCATCAACATCAAGGACCTGTTCGGCGTAGCCGCCGTGCGCTACCTCAAGGACGTGGACATGGTGGTGAGGCTCGACCCGTGGCAGGAAGGCAAGGAATACGAGCGCATGGGCCTGGATCAGCCCACATGGGAGATCCTGGGCGTGACGGTCCCCTTCATCGAGATGCCGGTCGCTCCCGGAAGGCACCTCTCGGTGCTGGTGGAGGTGGCGGCGCGCAACCATCTGCTGAAGACCAAGGGCTACGATCCCGCGCGTGAGCTGGCCAGCCGGCTGGAGGCGCGCCTGGCCGGAGGATCGGAAGAATGAGGATCAACCGGCTCGTCATCGTCACCGGGCTTTCGGGAAGCGGGAAGAGTCTCGCCGCGAACTGCTTCGAGGACATGGGCTTCTACTGCGTGGACAACCTGCCCGTGCGCCTCATCCCCGTGCTGATGGACCTCATCTGGCGCACCGCCGCGGACATCCGCAACGTGGCGCTGGTGATCGACGTGCGCGAGGGGACCTTCTTCAAGGACTTCCCGGAGATCCTCGAGCAGTTGCGGCGAGAGGACCTCGACCTGTCGGTGCTCTTCTTCGAGGCGACAAACGAAGCGCTGATCCGGAGGTTTTCCGAGACGCGCCGGCCGCATCCCCTGGCGGGGGAGGGGGCGTCGCTGGAAGAAGGAATCCGCCGCGAGCGCGAGATCCTCAAGCCGATCCGCGACCGCGCGGACAAGATCATCGAGTCGTCGGCCTTCAACGTCCACGAGCTGAGGTCCTACCTCTTCGACAACTTCTCGGAGCAGAGCCGCACCGGGTCGCTGTTCATCTCGGTGGTGAGCTTCGGGTACAAGTACGGCGTGCCTCCCGAGTCGGACCTCATGTTCGACGTGAGGTTCCTGCCGAACCCCCACTTCGTCGAGGAGCTGCGGCCCAAGACAGGGCTGGACGCCGAGGTGACCGCCTACGTGGAGGCCATCGACGACTACAAGCAGTACTACCAGATGGTGCTCTCCCTGCTGCTGTTCCTGGTGCCGCGCTTCATCAAGGAAGGCAAGACCTACCTCACCATTTCCATCGGGTGCACCGGCGGGCGGCACCGCTCGGTGAGCATGGCGCAGCGCATGGGGGAAGAGCTGACGCGGCAGGGTTACCGGGTGAAGACGACGCATCGCGATCTCTGGAAAACCTAGGAGGGCTGAACGGATCATGGTGGGTGCTCTTGTCGTGACCCACGGGAGCGTGGCGGCCGAGCTGGTCAACGCCGTCCACAAGATCATCGGGGAGAACCAGTTCCTTCAGGCCGTGTGCATCGCCTGGGACGAGGACGTGGCCAGCGCACGGCGCAAGATCGAAGAGGGGATCGTGAGAGTAGACCGCGGAGCAGGCGTGCTGATCATGACCGACATGTTCGGCGGGACGGCCTCCAACCTCAGCCTCACGCTGCTCGAGCCCGGGCGGGTGGAGGTGGTGACCGGGGTGAACCTGTCCATGCTGCTCAAGCTGGGGAGCGCCGCGGCCGAGCGCATGAGCCTTCGGGAGCTGGCCGACGTGGTGTGCTCCCGTGGCCGTGAGTCGATCCAGATCCCCTCGCGCACGTTGCGGGGCAAGAACGGGGGCAGCGACGAGGCGAGATGACCGAGAGCCAGGTGACCATCTCCAACCAGCTCGGCCTTCACATGCGCGCGGCGGGGCAGTTCGTCAAGCTGGCGGGCCGCTTCCGCTGCCGCGTGAGCCTGATGCGCAACGGCACGGCGGTGGACGGCAAGTCGATCGTCGGAGTCCTCACGCTGGCCGCCGCGCAGGGAACGGTGCTCACGCTGCGCACCGAGGGGGACGATGAGCACGAGGCCCTGGCCGCTCTCAAGGAGCTGATCGAGGCGAAGTTCGGAGAATCACAGTGAGCGAGAACCCTCAGAAGTCGCCCACCCGCATCGTCCGGGGCATCGGCGCGTCGCCCGGCATCAGCATCGCCCCCTGCCTCACGCTCGAGGCCACCGAGAGCACTGTCTTCCGTGTGGCCATCAAGCCGGGGGAGGAGGCCGGCGAGATGCGCCGGTTCCGCGAGGCGGTGGAGACCGCCAAGGCCCAGCTGCGCGAGCTGCAGGCGGTGTTCGAGAAGGAGCACAGCGAGACCGCGGGCTCCATCTTCGAGGCGCAGATGCTGGTGCTGGACGACGAGCGCCTGATCGGGGGGACCGAGGAGGCGATCCGCCGGCAGAGGATCAACGCGGAGTGGGCGCTGCGCATGGAGCTGCACCACATCACCCAGTCGTTCTCCAACGTTCCCGAGCGGGAGCGTCTGCTGGAGAACGTGGAAGACATCGAGAGCCGCATCCAGAAGATCCTGGCCGGCGGCCAGCACCACGATCTCTCCGAGCTGACCGAGGACGTGGTGATCGTGGCTCCCAAGCTGACGCCGTCCGAGACCGCCCTGCTGCGCGTGCCTCACGTGGTGGGGCTGGCCACCGACAAGGGGGGGCCGTCGTCGCACACCGCCATCGTGGCCAAGGCCCTGGGCATCCCGGCGGTGGTGGGCCTGCACGATCTCAGCGAGCGGGCGACCAGCGGGGACCTCATCGTGGTGGACGGCTCGCGCGGGGTGGTCGTGGTCAACCCGCTGCCCGCCGACGTGGCGCGGTACCAGGGGCTGAGCGTCGAGTTCCGCCGCGGGGAGGAAGAACGCCTCCTGGCTCTGAGGGACCTCCCCGCCGAGACGCTGGACGGGCATCGCGTGGAGATCCACGCCAACATCGAGCTGCGCGAGCAGATCGACGCGGTCATCAAGTACGGGGCCGAAGGGATCGGCCTGTATCGATCGGAGTTCCTCTTCCTGCACCGCTCTCCCTACCTGCCCACCGAGGAGGACCACTTCGAGATCTACCGCGACCTGGCCGAGCGCATGGCGCCGCGCGTGGTGACCATCCGCACGCTGGACCTGGGAGGGGAGAAGTACTTCCACACCGTGCTCAAGAAAGACGAGACCAACCCCGTCCTGGGCATGCGCGCCATCCGCTTCTGCCTCTCGCACAAGGACATCTTCAAGACGCAGCTGCGGGGAATCCTCAGGGCCAGCGCCTATGGCAACGTGCGGGTGATGTTCCCCCTGATCTCGGGCGTGGAGGAGTTCCGCATGGCGCGCGCCGTGCTGTCGGAGGCGGTCGAGGAACTGGCGGCGGAGAAGATCCCTTTCAGGCACGACATCCCGGTGGGGCTGATGATCGAGGTGCCGTCGGCCGCCGCGGTGGCCGACCTGCTGGCGCGCGAGGCCGACTTCTTCAGCATCGGCACCAACGACCTGATCCAGTACACCCTGGCCATCGATCGCAGCAACGAGGCGGTGAACTACCTCTACCGGCCGATGCACCCGGCCATCCTGCGCAGCATCCGCTTCACGGCGGAGGCGGCCCGCGCGGCGGGCATCCCGGTGGCCATGTGCGGCGAGATGGCGTCCGATCCGCTGGTCGTGCCCATCCTGGTGGGTCTCGGGCTGACCGAGCTGTCCATGGACACCGTGTACATCCCTTCGGTGAAGGCGGCCATCCGGGCGCTGACCGCCGTGGAGGCTCGCACCATGGCGGAGGACGTCCTGAAGCTGCCCACGGCCACCGATGTTGAGGAATACGCGGCCAAGAAGATTCTGCCCCGGCTGAAGCAGGCGGTGCCCCTGCTGGTTGAGGGAAGCGGCACCTGGACGATGTAGGAGGCGTCATGCAGCGCGTGGAGAAGCCGTGGGGCTTCGAAATCATCTGGGCGAAGACCGACGTCTACGTCGGCAAGAAGCTGTTCATCCGCAAGGGGCACAAGCTCAGCCTGCAGTACCACCGCGAGAAAGAAGAGACCATCTACCTTCACTCCGGAGAGATGCGGTTCACCGTCCAGAAGGACGGCCAACTCACCGAGATCCTCATGCGGCCCGGGGATGCGTATCACATCCCTCCGGGCGTGCAGCACCGCATGGAGGCGGTGCAGGACTGCGAAGTCTTCGAGGCATCCACCACGCAGCTCGACGACGTCGTGCGCCTGGAGGACGCCTACGGACGGGCAGCGCCGCCGCCCGGCAAGCCGGGGGACACCGCATGACGAAGGCGGATCTGGTCGACGTCGTGTACCGCATCCACGGAGGGCTGTCCCGCAAGGAGTCGGCCGACGTGGTGGAGCGGCTCATCGAGAGCATCAAGCGTGTCTTGCTGGCTGGCGGCAAGGTGCAGATCTCGGGATTCGGCTGCTTCGAGGTCGTGCCGCGCCGCGCCCGCAAGGGGCGCAATCCACAGACGGGCCAGATCATTGCCATCGATGCGCGTCACAGTCTGGTGTTCCGTCCTTCCAAGACCCTTGTCGAGACCCTGAATTGAGGTTCTGATGATGAAGGCCACACCCGAAGTCCCCAACAAGCTCTTCTACAAGATCGGCGAGGTGTGCGAGCTCACCGACACACAGCCCTACGTCCTGCGGTTCTGGGAGTCGGAGTTCCCGCAGCTGGCTCCTCGCAAGAACCGCTCCGGGCAGCGCGTCTACCAGCGCAAGGACATCGACATGGTGATCCGGATCAAGAAGCTCCTCTACGACGAGGAGTACACGATCGCCGGTGCCCGCAAGAAACTGGACGAAGAGGGCGCGCCCGTCGAGGCCGCGCCGCGTGCCGCGAAGGCCGTGGAGAAGGCGGGCCAGCCGCGCGTCCCGGAGATGGATCATCCCGTGGATCTGCTGTCGTCGCGGATGGCCGAGGCGGCCGTGTCGCGCCGCAAGGGATCCGCCGAGCGGAGCGCGCCGGCGGCCGCTGCTCCACCCGCCGCGGCGGCGGGACGGGTGGATGCCCTGAGGCAGACCTTGGAACGGCTTCAGGGAGAGCTGCGCGAGATCCTCGACCAGCTGCGCGGCGTCTGAGCCTGCGCGCGGTGGCGGGATGCTGTGGGTCAGCCCAGCGTGGAGATGCGGCGCGCGCCCGCGCCGCCCGCCCATTCCTGCGGCGCCCACGTTCCCAGGGCCAGCGCGTGGATGGACGAGGCCATCTCCTCCGCCAGCACCGCATGGACCATGCGATGCCGCTCGATCGGGGACTTTCCCTCGAAGGCGGCCGACACGATGCGCACGGCGAAGTGCCCCCGCCCGCCGCGCGCTCCGGCGTGACCCGCGTGCAGGTGGCTCTCGTCCACGATATCGAGGTGCGTGGGGGAGAAGGCCGCGCGCAGCGTCGATTCGATCCGCGAAGAGGTGTCCGATGAAGTCATGGGAGGCGGCATGGTAGCACCCCCCGACGACGTGGTCGTGGTGGGGGCCGGGCTGGTGGGGCTGGCCACGGCCCTGGAGGCCTCGCGGCGCTACCCGCGCCTGCGCGTGACCGTGGTGGAGAAGGAGAGCCAGGTCGCCACCCACCAGACGGGGCGCAACAGCGGGGTCATCCACTCGGGTCTCTACTACAAGCCGGGCTCCCTCAAGGCGCGCCTGTGCCGCGAGGGGAGCGCTTCGATGCTGGAGTTCTGCCGCCGCGAGGAGATCCCCCATCAGGTCATCGGCAAAGTGGTGGTGGCCACGCACGCCGGCGAGCTGCCCGCGCTCGACGAGCTGATGAGGCGCGGCACGGCCAGCGGCGTCCCGGGTCTCGAGCGTATCGGCCCCGAGCGCCTGAGAGAGATCGAGCCGCATGCCGCCGGGATCGCGGCGCTGCACGTGCCGGGCACGGCCATCACCGACTACGCCGCGGTGGCGCGGCGGTGCGCGCGCCTCATCGAGGAGCGCGGCGGGCAGATCCGGCTGGGCGCACGCGTCCTGTCGGTGTCGCGCCGCGGCCAGGAGACGGTGCTGGAGACCACGGCGGGGGAGTGCCGCGCGCGTCTCACCATCAATTGCGCCGGCCTGCACAGCGATCGCATCGCGGCCATGGCGGGCGAGCGCCCCGGGCTGAGAATCATCCCGTTCCGCGGGGAGTACTACGAAGTCGGTCCGGGAGGACGGCACCTGGCGCACGGGCTCATCTATCCGGTCCCCGACGCGGCCTTCCCGTTCCTGGGCGTGCACCTGACGCCGCGCGTGGACGGCAGCATGGAAGCCGGGCCCAACGCGGTGCTGGCCTTCAAGCGCGAAGGATACCGGCGCACCGACCTCTCGCTCACCGACACCATGGCCACCCTCTCCTTCGGCGGCTTCTGGAGAATGGCCGGCCGTCACGCGCGCATGGGGATGGCCGAGATGTGGCGCTCGGTGAGCCGGCGGGCCTTTCACCAGGCCCTGCAGCGCCTCGTGCCGGCCCTGCGCCTGCAGGACCTGCTGCCCGGAGGCGCCGGCGTTCGCGCCCAGGCCGTGGAGCGGGACGGCTCTCTGGTGGACGACTTCCGGTTCGTGCAGACCCCGGGGATGGTGCACGTGCTGAACGCGCCGTCGCCCGCCGCCACGGCGTCGTTCGCCATCGCGCGCGTGATCGTGGATCAGGTGGCGGTCGAGCTGCCGGCCCCCGTCGCGGTCTCGTGATGGGCCGAGGACTGTCCGCAGGCGGGAATTGAGTCTAGAATGCGGACACCATGAGCCTCCGAAAAGTTCTGGGTATCGTCCTGCTGGCGGCGGGCATCCTCGCGCTCGCGTATCGGGGCTTCACCTACACGCGAGAGACGCACGAAGCGGAGCTGGGCCCCATCAAGTTCGAGGTCAAGGAACGCGAACGTGTCGAGGTCCCCGTGTGGCTGGGAGCCGCGCTGGCGGTTTCGGGCGGCGCGATCCTCGCATTCTCCAGGCGCTGAGCGTGGTCGGGCCCGGATGACAGCCGTCCGGGCCTGAGGTACACTGTCGGCCCTTTCAACCAGGAATCAACCGGTCGGGACGTGGCGCAGCCTGGTAGCGCACTAGACTGGGGGTCTAGGGGTCGCTGGTTCAAATCCAGTCGTCCCGACCAGCACCTTCTCCGCCGCATCGGCGTGCCGGGCGCGCCTCACGAGGTCATCGTGAATCAGCAGGGCAGGCGCGACGACAACTGGATCGTCCTGATGCGGGTGAGACTCGAGCCCACGGCCCACCTCATCGAAGGTCTGCTGAACGCCGCCGGCATCGAGGCCGAAGTGATCGACAAGACGGCCTCCGAGATGCCCATGCCTGCCGTGGAGTCGATGTCGGGGCTGGAGATCTGGGTGCCCGAGGCGAGCGCCGCCCAGGCCCGCCGTCTCCTCAACGACGCCCGCGAAGGAACCACGCGCTGCGCCTCCTGCGGCCACATGTCCACGCAGGGCGAAGCGACCTGCGAGCACTGCGGCGCCACGATGTGATTGGGGCGGCGCGCCGGCTCGCGCCGTCCATGTGGTAACGTGCCCGCGTGCCCACGATCCTCGTGACCAACGACGACGGACTCGGAGCGCCGGGCCTCACGGCGCTGGCGCGCGCGCTGGCGCGCGTCGGGCGCGTCGTGATCGTGGCTCCCGACCGCGACCAGAGCGCCGTCAGCCACGCGCTCACCCTGACGCATCCTCTGCGCGTCCGCCGCCACGCCGACGACGTCTACTCGGTGGACGGCACGCCGACCGACTGCGTCAACCTGGGCATCTTCAACCTCCTGTCCAATGGGGTGGATCTGGTGGTGTCGGGGATCAACCGCGGGTTCAACCTGGGAGACGACGTCACCTATTCGGGGACCGTGGCCGCCGCCTTCGAAGGGAGGCTGCTGGGGTATCCGTCCTTCGCGGTCTCGCGCGCCCTGCTCCCGACCCAGGATCCCGATGCCACTCCCTGGCCCCACGAGCTTGAGGAGTCGTACGAGCCGGCCGCGGCCTTCGCCGCCGACCTCGCGGCTCGCGTTCTGGCCGAGGGGATGCCCGACGACACCCTGCTCAACGTTAATGTGCCGCTGCTCCCGCTGCGTGGCGTGAGGATCTCGCGGCTTGGACGCCGCATCTACAAGGAAGGGGTCATCGAGCGGATCGATCCGTCGGGCCGCCAGTACTACTGGATCGGCGGCAGCCCTCCCGAGTGGATCGAAGACCCGCGCAGCGATCACGCGGCCGTGAGCGAGGGATGCGTGTCGGTCACGCCGCTCCACCTGGACCTCACGCACGATCGCGTGATGGGGGCGCTGTCCGGCTGGGGCCTGGAGATCGCCGAGCCCGCTCCCGGCGGGCCGGCGCGCCGGGCACGGTGAGGGGCGTGCGCGACGGGCGGCCTTCGGATGAGTTCGCTCTGCGGCGCCGCCAGATGGTGGAGCGCCAGCTGGTGCCGCGTGGCATCGCCGACCTGCGCGTGCTGGAAGCCATGGCCACGCTCCCCCGGCACCTGTTCGTCGAGGAAGCGCTGAGCGCTCAGGCCTACTCCGACAACGCCCTGCCCATCGGATCGCGCCAGACCATCTCGCAGCCCTACATCGTGGCCCGCATGACCGAGCTGCTCCGGATCGCCCCGGGGGACCGGGTGCTGGAGATCGGCACCGGGTCCGGATACCAGACGGCGCTGCTGGCCATGCTGGCGGGCACGGTGTACTCGGTGGAGAGGCTGCGCCCGCTCACGCAGCGGGCCCGCGCCATCCTCAGAGACCTGCAGCTCGACAACGTGCTCTTTCGCGTGGGCGACGGCACCGCCGGCTGGCCGGAGGAGGCCCCCTTCGCGCGCATCGTGGTGACCGCGGGCGCGCCCGCCGTGCCCGCTCCGCTGCTCGCCCAGCTCGACGACGGAGGACGCCTGATCATCCCGGTGGGGGACGAGCACCAGCAGATCATTCACGTCCTGATCAAAGGCCCCGCGGGGGTGCGCACGGAGCGGTACGACCCCTGCCTGTTCGTCAAGCTCATCGGACAGGAAGGCTGGGAGGACGGCCCGTCCGAGCTTTCCTGACGGCGCTGCTTTCCAATGCGCCGATTCATGCTAGACTCTGGCTCCGCTTGTCAGCCAAATCGAATCGGAATCCTGTAGTCCGCGTCGGGACGTAGCGCAGCCTGGTAGCGCACCTGCTTCGGGAGCAGGGGGCCGGAGGTTCAAATCCTCTCGTCCCGACCAGCGGACCCTTCCCTGCGGTGTGATAGGCTCCACGCTCCATGACCATGATGTTTCGTTCCTTCGCCTTCGGACCCCTTCCTTCGTCTCGAGGATGATCGCCCGGCACTTCACGGTGAGCGGGCGCGTCCAGGGGGTGGGGTTCCGCTGGTTCGTGTTGCGGGAGGCTTCCTCCCGCAACCTGAAGGGATGGACGCGCAACCTTCCCGACGGGCGCGTGGAGGTGCTGGCTCAGGGAGATCCGGACGCGGTGCGCGAGATGGCGGAGGCCCTGGCGCGTGGGCCTTCGGCGGCGCGCGTGGACCGCGTGGACGGCACGGACGCGGCCGTCGATGCAAGGCTGCGGTCCTTCGAGGTGGCGTACTGACGGAGCGTGATCCGATGACACAACTCGCACGGCTGATCCGGGACGTCCCGGACTTCCCCAAGAAGGGGATCATCTTCAAGGACATCACCCCCATGCTGCGCGACGCCGAGGCCTTCGCGGCGTCCATCGAAGCTCTGCGGGAGCACCATGCCGCCGACCGCGTGGACGCGGTGGCGGCCATCGAGTCGCGCGGGTTCGTGTTCGGAGGCGCGCTGGCGCTCAAGCTGGGGGCGGGGTTCATTCCCATACGCAAGGCCGGCAAGCTTCCCCACGACACGCTGAGCGAGACCTATGCGCTGGAGTACGGCACCGACACCGTGCAGATCCACCGTGACGCGGTGTCGCCGGGAGACCGGATCCTGCTGCTCGACGACCTTCTGGCCACGGGCGGGACGGCCCGCGCGGCGGTGAACCTCATCCGCAAACTGGGGGGTGAGGTGGTGGGAGCCAGCTTCCTGGTGGAGCTGGACTTCCTTGGCGGGCGGCGCCACGTGGAAGGGACGCCGGTGCACTCCTTGATTCACTACGCTTCATGAAATGGACCGGCCGGGGCCTCCGGGCGGCCGTCCTGGCGGCCGCGCTGCCGGCGGCCGTGGTGTCGTGCGGGACGCGGATGGACGAAGCGCGCCGCGAGGCGCTGCTGGACGAAGGGGACCTCGCGCTCGCCGGCGGGAGGCTGGCCGACGCGGAAGAGGCCTTCTCCCGCCTGCATCGCGCCTTCCCCGAAGATCCACGCGCCGCGTTCGGACTGGGGCTCTCCAGGCTTCGCCAGGGACGATCGGCGGATGCCGTGCGTCCCTTCCAGACCGCCGTGAGGCTCGACCCCGACAATGTGGACCGTGCGTATGCGCTGGCCCTCGCGCTCGACGCCGCGGGCAGGACCGACGAGTCGATGGAGTCCTTCGCGGCGCTGGTGCAGAAACACCCCGACCACCGGCAGTCGGCTGCGGGATACATCGACAGCCTGAGGAAGGCCGGACGCACGGAGGAAGCGAACGACGCCGCCGCACGGGCGGCCGAACGGTGGCCGCGCAGCGCCGAGTTCGCCATGCAAGCCGGTGACGCCAGCCTGCGGGCGGGCGACGCGGCCACGGCGCTGCGGCAGTACGAGATGGCGCGCCGCGCGCATCCGTGGGATCCACGCACCCTGAGGGCGCTCGCGGAGGCCCTTCGGATGCTGGGGCGGCCCGAAGAGGCGAAGATGCTCGAGCCGATGCAGGCGGAGCTGAGCCGCCGCGAAGAGCAGGTTCAGGCGCTGGTGCGTGAGGTGGAGGCCGCTCCCGGCGACGTGATGCGGGCCCGCGGCCTGGCCCAGCGTCTGTTCGAGGAGGGGCGCCTCGAGGACGCGATCGCGCGCACCGAGGACTACCTGCGTCGGTTCCCGAAGGACGAGTTCGGCGGGGCGCTCGCCTTGCGCGCGGCCCAGGCCAGCGCGCTGTTCGGCGACGAGGAGGGGGCTCGCCGCCTCGTCGAGAAGGCTCACACCGGCGAGCGCAGCACGGCCGAGCGGGTCGCGGCCGCGGAGGTGTACGCCACCCTCGGCGACTACGAGGCCGCCTTCTCCGCCTTCGAGGTGCTGCTGCTGGATCGCCCGGATCATCCGGCCGTCCTGCTGGGGCTCGGGCGGATGGCGATGCGCACCGACCGTCTCGAAAGGGCCGAGCCCGCCCTGAGGCGCGCCGCGCAGCTTTCTCCCGACAGCGCTCCCGCGCAGGCGGCCCTGGCGCTGCTGCTGATCAAGAAGCTCGAGCCGGTCGCCGCCAGCAAGGCGATCGACAAGGCGCTGGCCATCGATCCCAATCTCACCGAGGCCCTGTTCGGCCGGGGCCTCCTGCTGCATCAGGCCGGGCGCCTGCCCGAGGCGGAAGTGTTCCTCGAGAAGACCATACAGACGGATCCCTCGCACGCCACCGCGCGCGCCATCCTGGCCATGGTCCTGGCCGATCAGGGGAAGTGCGAGGAGGCGATCCCGCTCTTCACGCGCGCACTCCAGGAAGACTACAAGAGCATGATCCTGCACGCGGGCCTGGTCCGCTGTTACGAGCGCACGGGCCGCATGGCCGAGGCCGAAGCCGAGCGCGCCATCGCGCGGCAGCTGGAGGCCGCCGCGCCTTCGCGCTGACGGCCGCTTGTGCCAGACCTCCACCGGATCGTACCCTGCCGGCGTGCGCCCGTAGCTCAGCAGGATAGAGCAGCGGTTTCCTAAACCGCAGGTCGTGCGTTCGAATCGCGCCGGGCGCACCAACTTTCAGCCGGTGGCCCCTTCGAGGGGTGAGATTGGGGGGAGGTCGTGGGGGGATCTTCGGGTCTGCCATCCGTCCGTTGATGGGCCAGCGGGCAATGGTCTTCGTGGACGGGACGAACTTGTTCCGTCGCCTGGAGAGCTCTCAGCTACGGTTGGTGCAGAGCCTCCCCGTCATGGCGAGAGATTTCATCGCAGGGCGGCAGCTTCACCGTGTGTGCCTCTACACGATTCAGGAGGAGCTTGACCGTGCCACGCCCATCCACGGGAACGCCATCACGGATGGTGTCCGCTTACGGCTGGGAACCGGAGTTCCCCTTCCAGATGGAAACGTCCGAGAGAAGGGAGTTGATGCTCTGCTCGTCTCGGATCTGATCTATCACGCTGCCATGAAGAACTTCGATTACGCGCTCCTGGTGAGCGCCGATACCGATTTCTCCGAGGCAATTCGGCGTGTCGAGGACTTCGGCTGCAAGACGGGAGTCGTCGGCGTCTGTTGCCAGCTCCCCGCCAGCCTGCGCGCAGCCTGCGATGAGCCCTTCGAGCTGACGAAGGAACAAATGTTAACGGGCCATCCACAGTTAGCCGTAGAAGTCCAGAGGTAAGGCTTGGAGGGGGAGATTGTGATGTCGTCGGGTGTGTGGGTTGAGTCGGTTGTTCTGTGCATGCAGATTACGAAGCGGGAGAATGACGGTGCGCTGAACTTCGAGGGCGTGCTATGGGAAGTCGCCTGTGAGTCCTTCCCCTTCAGTTTCCCCACACTGCATTTTTACTCAAGGCTCGTCGGTCCGCCGAACGCGAAGTTCGAATCGATGGTCGTTGTAGAGGGGCCAGCCGATTATAGGCATCAAGGGGAGAAGCGCCCGCTTGTCCTCAGTCCGGACGGAACGGCGTGCGTCATGTCGCTATACAAGGGGCTGCCACTGCCCCGCCCGGGGCTATACCATGTACAGCACTACCTCGACGGTAGGCCATCCGGCAAAGCTACCCTCAACGTCCGCCAGATGCAGCTTGCGCCTGCGCCGAAGTCGTCTGTTCAGTAGGTCGCACTAGGGCAAGCTTCCTCGCCTCTGATGGGTGCGTGTACCTCTGAAGCATCGTCAACGTCCGGTGCCCGGTGATCTCCTTCAGAGTGATCAGGTCTGCGCCGGCCTCCACCATCCGGGTGCAGAAGCCGTGCCGCAGGTCGTGGTACCTCACGTCCGAGACCTTCGCGCGCTCGGCCAGCCGGGCGAACGCATGAGATAGCAGCCCGAGGGGACCGTCACCCTTCAGGGAGGGGAAGACGTACTCCATGTGCCGCCGTCCCCATTCCTTGAGCGCATGCTCTGCCTTCTCGCTCAGGGGGACGCGGCGAGTATCGCCGTTCTTCGTGTCGCGCACAGTGGCGAAGTGGTCCTTGATGTCGCGCCATCGGAGCCTCACGGGCTTCCATCTGGTCATGCCGGCAGCACAGAGGATTCTGGGGAAGTAAGTGCCAACGTAGAACTCGATTCCGTTTCCATGCTCTTGCTTCACCAAAGTGCTGAAGAGGACATGTAGGCAGACGATGGGATCGTTTAGCTTCCCGTAGCCTTCCCATAGGCGACTATCTCGTCATGGTGCGCCCGCGCTTCCCGCTGAGCCTCTAAACCTCGCGCACCTAGTTCAGCGGCGGGCCGCCACCCGCTCGCGGCCATGACCTTCAGCTCTTGGAGGAAAGCCGCATCTCCGAGTCTCTGGTGATTCCGCATGTCATGCCTTGCGTAGAGGCGCGCCCGGTGAATGTAGTGATAGAGGCACCCCACCACCAGCTCTGCGAAAAACGAATGGGAGACGCCGTCAACGAGGGGCAGATCGCGGATGGGCGCGTCCTCGTCCTGGTAGACGGCGCGGTAGATTCTCTGCGCCTCCTGGGGCCAATCGCTAGGCGACATCTCATCGCCTCCGTTCAGTCTCCGAGCAAGTGAGTGATGCGCGGCAACGTCGAAACAAGGAATGTTATCATGCGTCTTCCCGATACGAGGAGGACATGAAATCCACCAGAAACGGAATGTGCACCTACTGCGGCATTGAAGGCCCCATCACGAGTGATCACATCCCACCTAGGAACCTCTTCCCAGAGCGGACACCCTACGAGCTGATTACTGTCCCTAGTTGCCTGAAGTGCAATCAGTCATCCTCTCAGGATGATGAGTATTTTCGCGCGATCCTGTCACTCTGGGAGGAACTTTCATCCAGTCCGGTAATGGCGGAACTGCGACCGAAAGCGCTCCGAGGTCTTCAGAGGTCAGAGGCGGCTCGATTCAGGAGATCCATAGAGCTGACATCACAGCGAGTTCAGCTATTTGATCCTCTGGGTCGAGTTGTGCGTGACAGCACAACCGTCGGTATGAACAAGGCCAGAGTCAACAATGTCGTAAGTCGGATAACGGCAGGATTGCTCTATAGGAGATTTGGCTACCGTCTGGATGACACGATGAGTCTCGGCTCACAGCTAGAGTCAGAACTGCCCCTTACCGAAACCTTGCGGGGCATGAATGCGATCCTTGGGATGCAAGAGCCTTACTGCAAGTTTCCGGAGATCTATGAGGTGAGAGTTATCTGGGATCGTCACAGCGACGTGAAGGCCAGTATGTGGCTGCACACGTTCTACGAGAAGATCAACTTCATAAGCGCCGCTATGCCACGTTCCTGGGCCGAAGATGCAACTCATGCATCGTTCGTAGGCTCAGAGTAGTCGGCAAGTCCGTCAAACAGGCGCGTCTCCGGTTAGCACGGTTGAACCCCATCGGTATCATTGGCTTCCGTGCGTTTCTTGGTATCATTCAGCCCAGCCATGGAGCCCAACCTGCAACCGCCAAATCTAGTTCAGCTCTGGTGGGATCTCATCGCCACAACTATCACTTGGGGGAGCGTCACTGGAGTCTCGATTGGTTTCATGAAGTACGTCGGTGGACCCCTCCTTGAGCACTACCTTACGAAGCGTCGTGAAGCTACAGCACGCGAACACCGTGCCGGGGCGCATCAACAGGAGACTCGATTCACCGAGCTGCATCGCAGGCAAGCGGAGGCTGCGCTCGAGATTTTCGGGTTGCTCACTGAGATGAGAACCCTGATGTCCATAGTCCTGACAAAGATACGTCTCGGCGGGCCAGACAGCGTTGATGAGAACGATCCAGATGGGAAAGTCCTGCTCGCAAGTGGGAGGGCATTTCGGGCCTACCTCAACCGCAACGCTATCCTTTTCGATCCGGGCCTCAGGGAAGAGATAGAAGCCTTCGCCACAGTCATCAGCGAGCCATTCTTGGAGATCTTTTTGAGGGGGAATGAACTCGCTGCGAAGATCAAATCATCAGAGGAACAGTCCGACGAGCTGCTGAAGAAGATCGACCGCCGCTTCAGTCAAATCCTTGGTGCCGTCGAAGCGCGGGAACCGAAATCGTAGCCAGGTTTGCCCGCATCATCAGTCTGGGAAGTGCGCGTACTCATCTCGCCGAGGTCTCCACCCGAACTTGTGGGGGGACTATGGGGGGAGGGAAGAGAGTCTGTCTAGGCTTGTTGGTGTTTTTCAGTGCGCTCCACGCCTTCTGAGTCCTTCCTGCTAAGTCCTTGTCTATTCAAGCACAAGACCCGAAAGCTTAGTCCTGCGAAGAGCTTCGGCCGACCCGCCGCTTCTGATTCCTAAACCGCAGGTCGTGCGTTCGAATCGCGCCGGGCGCACCACGCATCACCCCGTCATCCCGCAGGCCATGAAGGCTCTTGTCTGCCAGGAAGAAGGGGCGTATCCTCGCGGACACTGAGCCCTGTCCGGCGGGGACTGCCCGCCCGCCTTCGCGCCAGCCTTCCCGGCTGGAAAGAGGTGACCATGATCCTCCGGGCCGTTCTCCACATCCGACCGATGATGCGCGCCGCGATGGCGATCGCCGCGGGCACCGTCCTGGCGCCGGCCCTGGCCGCCGAGCCCGGCCGGGCGGCGTTCCACGTCCTCAACACTTGCGAGCTCCAGCTCAACGATGACGGTCCGCTCACCGGCATCACGCTGGCCAGATCGAGCCTGCTCAGTCATCCCCCTGTCACGCTCACGTCCACTCCAGGCGGCCTCCAGGCCCTGCCGCCAACGACACCCTCCTGGAGCTACGAGTCCAATCAGATGGGAGCGTTCCTGGGATGGTCGATGAGCGCGGGCGATCTCAACGGGGACGGCGTCGAGGATCTGATCGTTTCGGCGCGTAACTTCACCAATCAGGAAGAAGAGGAGGGAGCGGCTTTCATGTTTCAGGGCTCGCCCTCCGGGCTGCCTGCCGCCCCGACATGGGTCTACGAGAGCAATATCGCCCACGCACACCTGCCCGCCGACATCAGCATCGTGCCCGACGTCAACGGCGATGGCCTCAATGATCTGCTGATGGGCTCTCTCGAATATTCCAACGAACTGCATGAAGAAGGGGTGGCCGCCCTGTGGAAAGGCGCGCCTGACGGACTGGGGTGCCGGGCCTCGTGGGTGATCGAGGGGAACGGGTACGAAGCGTACTTCGGCTACACGGTCACGAGCGCCGGGGACGTCAACGGGGACGGCTATGGTGACGTGATGATCGGGTGGGCCGACTACGAATCGGGCATGTATGGGCCGGGCCGCAGCTTCGTCTATGCCGGCGGGCCCATGGGGCTCCACTACGGGCCGATCTGGGCGGTGGCGGGCACGCAGGCCACCGAGTTTCTGGGCGCTTCATCCGCAGCGGGGGATGTGAACGGAGACGGCTTCGGGGACCTTCTCGTGGGAGCTCCCTATTACGACAACGGCCATTTCGACGAAGGGGGCGCATTCCTCTATCTGGGCTCCGCGTCGGGCCTGTCCCCTGCACCGGTGTGGTCGGCCGAGGGAAACCAGACGGGGCCCACCTATTTCGGTGTGAGCCTCGCTTCGGGCGACGTCAACGGAGACGGCTACGACGACATGATGATCGCGGCCTACGAGTACGATTTCGACCAGAACAACGACGGTGCGGTCTTCGTCTATCACGGCTCGGCATCAGGGCTCCCCGCGAGCCCCACCCTCGTCCTGCACGGGAGCACCCCGGGGTTCGAGCTGGGAGGCGGCCCCAAGTTAGGCAACACCATCGCCACGGGCGACGTGAATGCGGACGGATTCGACGACCTCCTGGTTGGAACAACTCTCTTCAGCAATGGGCAGAATCACGAGGGGGCCGTGTTCCTGTACCTGGGATCCGCGTCAGGACTTTCCGGCGCCCCGGCGTGGACGGCGGAGAGCAACCTGTCGGCGAGCTACTACGGGAACGACGTCGCTCTCGGGGATCTCAACGCCGATGGCCTCGACGACGTCATCGTGGGGGCATGGGGGTGGTCCGTGGGGCAGGTGGAGGAAGGGGCCGTCTTCGTGTACCTCACGCAGGCTCCTTCGGCCGCCGCCGGACGGGTGAGCGAGCAAGAGCCGCTGACGGTGCAGAGCCTGCCGGGGGGAGATCTCCAG
Organism: Candidatus Polarisedimenticolia bacterium; assembly: GCA_050747525.1. Classification (GTDB taxonomy): domain Bacteria; phylum Acidobacteriota; class Polarisedimenticolia; order JACPZX01; family DASXTC01; genus JBOGOC01. Next base: position 104,564 of record JBOGOC010000031.1, read on the forward strand.
CTCACGTGGGGCTCGTCGTGCCTGCCGGGCGATTCGGACTACGAGATCTACGAGGGCCTGCTGGGGGACTTCTCCAGCCACGTGCCCGGCACCTGCACCACGGGCGGCCTGCTGACGCACCAGCTCACCCCATCGCCGGGAGACCGGTATTACCTCGTCGTGCCGCGCAACGCGCTGCGCGAGGGATCGTACGGCCTGAGAAGCGACGGCACCGAGCGGCCGGCATCGGCTTCCAGCTGCATGCCGCAGGCCATCGTCTCCAGCTGCCCCGGGCCCTAGAGAGAATGGAGATACACATCATGAAGAAGACGTGCTGGACCGCGGCGTTCGTTCTTCTGCTCGCTGCTTCCCCCGGGGCTCGCGCCGACGAGAACGTGGTGGTCGCACCCGTCGCCGTGGCCGGAGAGACCTCCCCGGCCGGCGGGCGTTACATCCTGTTCGGCGACATCGACGTGGATCCCGCGCGCCGGGTCACCTACACGGCCTCCATGACCACCGGGCGGGTGGGCATCTTCCGCACCCGGTTCGGCGTGCCCCAGACGATCATCCAGTCCGGCGATCCGGCCCCCCCGGATGCGGGGAACCGCTTCTTCATTCCGCTGGCGGTGTCCGGGAACACGGCCGGGGATCTGGCCTTCGTCTGCATCCTGGCCTTTCCGGACCGGCAGGGGGTATTTCTGATGCAAGGCACCGAGGTGACCACGCTCGCGCTGCAGGGCACTCCCGCGCCGTTCGGCAGCGGCCTCAGCCTGGCCGGGTTCGATCAGATCCGGCTGCTCGAATCGGGGGAGGTGTACGTCCTGGCCTTCCTGTTGGACGAGCTGGGGAACGACGCGGGCACCGCGGTGCTGGCGCATGACGCATCGTCGCTGCGCCCCGTGATCGCTGCGGGCGACCCCTACGGCGGCTCGCGCATGGTCGACCGCGTCCTTCAGTACGACGTGAACGAATCCGGGATCGTGGCCGCGCTCGCGCAGATAGGTGACTTCGGGTTCCTGGATCCGCTCACCGAGATCATCCTGCTGGACGGAGGGAGACTGCGCACGCTGGCGAGCAAGGACCTGTCCTTCTCGGGCGGAACGGACATGGTGCGCCACTTCGCCGTGGCCGTCGACCAGGTGCGCGTCGATCCCGCTGGGACTGCCAGCTTCTACGTGGCGACCAACAATTTCCTCGGCGGAGGATACGCGATCAACGAGGGGGGCGGGATGACCGACAACCGCTACCTCCTGAGCCAGGGACATCGCTCACCACTCTCGAGCACCGACACGCTGCAGTTCTTCGGCCCCTTCGGCCGATCGGCAGGGGGGACGCTGGCCTTCCAGGCCTTCACCCCGGTGGCCCCTTCGGGTGGGATCTTCGCGATGCGCCCCGGGTCTCCCGCGGCCCTCGTGGCGCGCACGGGCGAGCCACGCCCCGGCGGGGGAACCTGGGCGGGGTTCTTCCACCTGGACATGAACCCGGCCGGCGCGTTCACGTTCACCGAGTTCCAGGGCCTCGCCCAGATCGGCGTCCACCTGGGGCACCTGCTCGCTCCAGCCGATGAGATTCTGGCGGAACTGCGCGCCGTCCTGAGGGAGCACGACGTTCCGCGCGGCGTGCGGGCGCAGCTGGAGGCCATGCTGCGCCTCATCGAGCGGCGGATGAAGACGGGGGACACCTCCGGGGCGGCGACGCTCGCCACGAGCCTGCGCGAGGGCCTGGAAAGACTCATGGATCGCCAGATGCCGCTCCTGCTCGCCGAGCTCCTGCATCCGCTGCTCGAGGATCTCGAGAGGTCGCTGGGAGGAGGATCCGCGGCCCTTCGGGCTCGGGCTCCCGAGTCGCAGGCGCCGCCGCTGGAAGCCTGGATTGACACACTTCCCGCGGCACCCTAGGATCGGGGCGTCATGAGCCGCCTGCATCGCAAGGACTACAAGAAGGACGAGCTGGTCACGACCCTCGAGAGCCTCACCCTCTCGGCGGAGCGCCACATGCGCAGCCTCCTCATCGCGGGAGTCGCGGTGGTGGCGCTGGTCGCCGCCGTGGTGGGCGGGATCTGGTACTCGCGCTCGAGGTCCGCCGACGCGGCCGCCGGGCTGGCGGCGGTGCACAAGGCCATGGATGCCCCGATCGTCGCCACGGGAGCCCCCGAGGGGATGCTCAGCTTCTCCAGCGTGTCGTCCCGCGCCCAGGAGGTGCTCCAGCGAGCGGAGGCTCTGCTCTCCTCGCATCCCTCCTCACGCCAGGCACATTGGGCCACGTACTGGAAGGGGGTCGCCCAGAAGGATCTGGGGCGCTTCGACGAAGCTCAGGCCACGCTCGACCCGCTCACCACGCTCGATGACGAGCCGTTCCTGTCGGCGCTGGCCCGTATGCAGCGGGCTCAGGTGAGCGAGGCGAAGGGGGACCTGGCGGCGGCCGCGGAGTCCTATGCGTCGCTGGCCGCCTCCGCTCCAGCCCGCTTCCCGGCCGAGATCGCCCTGATGAACCAGGCGCGCGTTCTGGATGCACAGGGGAAAGCCGAGGAGGCCAAGGCGATCTACCGCCGCGTGACCCAGGAGTACCCTGAGTCTCCCTACGCGAGTGACGCCGCCAGGCGCATCGCCCCCACCTCGAGCTGAGCCGGCGGCCTTCTAGAAGGGGATGTCGTCCTCGCCCCGCTGCTGTTGTTCGTCGGCCCCTCCCAGATCGATATCCGCGGGAGCCGTGGAGCGTCCCGAGGCGGCCCCTTCCGCGCGTCCTTCACCACGGCCCAGCATGACCACCCGCAGGGCTCTCACTTCGGTGGTCTGACGCTTGTTGCCCTCGCGGTCATTCCATTCGCGCGTGGACAGGGAGCCTTCGACGAAGACCTGCTTTCCCTTCTGCAGGTACTGACCCGCGATCTCGGCCTGCTTGCCGAACACCACGATGCGATGCCACTCGGTGCGTTCCTGCTTTTCGCCGGCCTTGTCCATCCAGACATCGTTCGTGGCGAGGCTGAAGTTGGCTACCGCAGCGCCCCCGGGCGTGTATCGCAGCTCCGGATCGCGCCCCAGGTGACCAATGAGAAGTACCTTGTTGAGGCTGGCCATGGATTGGTCCTTTCGGTGAGGTGACGGAGCGACGCGCGTAGACTATCATACGCGCCCCCTCTGCAATCAAGCCGACACCGGAGGGGAGCCGGGGCTTCCCACGGAGGCTTCCCACGGATGGAAGAGACCCGCCGACTGGTCCGCTCCGCCGGCGTGATGTCCCTCATGACGTTGATCTCGCGCATCCTGGGATACGTGCGCGACAACCTCCAGGCGCAGATCCTCGGGGCCTCACGCACGGCCGACGCGTTCATCATCGCCTTCCGGATCCCGAACCTGTTGCGACGTCTGGTGGGGGAGGGGGCATTCACGGCCGCCTTCGTCCCCACGCTTTCGGACTACATGAGGCCCGAGAGGCGCGCGGAGATATGGCGCTTCGCGGCGCTGGTGTTCTGGACGATGGCCACGGTGCTGGCGGTGCTGTCGGCGGCCGGCGTGATCTTCTCGCCGTTCATCGTGAAGGTTCTGGCGTACGGATTCACCGGCATCGAGCAGAAGTTCGAGCTGACCGTGTCGCTCAACCGGCTCATGTTCCCGTACCTGCTGTTCATCGGGCTGGCCGCGCTCGTGCAGGGGGTCCTCAACGTGCACGGCCGGTTCGCCGTCCCGGCGTTCACGCCGGTGCTTCTCAACCTCAGCATGATCGGGGCGGCCCTTCTGGTGGCGCCCCACATGGAGGAGCCCGCCTACGCCTTCGCCTGGGGGGTGCTGCTGGGCGGCGCCCTGCAGCTGGGATTCCAGATCCCCTTCGTGATGAAGCTGGGCATGCGGTTCCCCTTCAAGCTGGGCTTCGGGGATCCCGGCGTGAGGCAGATCGGCCGCCTCATGGGCCCCGGGCTTTTCGGGATGGGGATCACCCAGATCACGCTGCTGCTCGACTCGTTCTTCGCTTCCCTCATGACGGAGGGGAGCGTCTCGGCCCTCTACTACTCAGGGCGCATCAACGAGCTGGCGCTGGGCTCGTTCGCCATCTCGGTGAGCACCGTCATCCTGCCCACCCTGTCGAGGCAGGCGGCCGAGGGGCGCATCGATCAGATGCGCGACACGCTGCTCTACGGGCTGCGCGTGGTGGCCTTCATCACCATCCCCGCCGCCGTCGGGCTCATCGTTCTGAGGAGCTCCATCGTCTCGGTGCTGTTCGAGCGGGGCAGGTTCACTCCGGCCGACACCGCCTTCGTGGCTCACGCGCTGCTCTTCTACGCGGTCGGGCTGTTTCCATTCGGCGCGGTGAAGATCCTCGCACCCGCCTTCTACTCCAGCAAGGACACACGCACGCCCGCGATGACCGCGGCCATCACGCTGGCGGCCCACGTGGTCATCGTCTCGGTCCTGAGCTTCGTCATGGGGACGGGAGGGATCGCCCTGGCCGACTCGCTCTCCGCCTCCATCAACATGGGCCTGCTGATGTTTCTGTTCGCGCAGCGCCATGGGCTCCCCTGGGTGAAGGGCCTGGCCATTCCTGCCACCCGCTTCGTGGGGGCATCGGCGGTCATGGGGTGGGCCGCGTGGCTCATGATAGGATGGCTCGACTCGATGTTCGCAGGTGTGCCACTGGGAGACGCCGCCGCCCTCTTCATCACGCTCGCCGCCTCCACGATTCTCTATTTCGCCATCTGCCGTCTGATGGGCACCCCCGAGCTGCACGACGTGCTCGCCGCGTTCCCCATCCCCGGGCGGAAGAGGCGGCGGCCGCGGCGATGAGATGAGGATCGTGCTGCAGCGCGTCTCGCGGGCGGCCGTGCGCGTCGATGGGAAGGAGCACGCGCGTATCGGGCCGGGGCTCCTCCTGCTGGTGGGGGTGGAGAAGGGAGACGACGACGCGGCGGCGGCGGCCGCGGCGTCCAAGGTCGCTCACCTGCGCGTGTTCGCGGCGCAGCCGGGCATGGACGAGAGGATGGATCGCTCGGTGACCGACACGGGGGGCGAGGTGCTGGTGGTCTCGCAGTTCACGCTGGCGGGTTCCACCCGCAAGGGACGCCGGCCGAGCTTCGACGGAGCGGCCGATCCGGCCGAGGCCGAGCGCCTCTACCTGCGGGTGGCGGACGCCCTGCGGGAAGCCGGGCTGCGGGTGGCCACCGGGAGCTTCCGCTCCATGATGGAGGTGGAGCTGGTGAACGACGGGCCGGTGACCTTCGTGGTGGAGACCGGCCCGTGAGCGATTCCCTGTTCAAGGACGTCGACTTGTTCCTGGATCACATCCGCATCGAGCGGGGCCTGTCGCCCAACACCGTCTCGGCCTACCGCTCGGACCTGGCCCGCTTCGTGTCGTGGGCCGCGGCGCGCAAGATGAACACGCTCCGTCGCGTCACACGCGCCGACCTGCTCGGATACAGGCGGGTCCTGAGCCTGGAGGCGGCGGGCCGGGATGGCTCCGGGCCGCGCCGGGCGCCACGCTCCGTGCGCCGCGCGCAGGCTTCGCTGCGCGCCTTCTATCGCTACCTGCGATCGGAGGGATGCATCGATCGCAATCCCACGGAGGGGCTCGACGCCCCGCGCGTGGAGCGCCGCCTGCCTCGCTCGCTGGGCCTCGACGAGGTGGACCGCCTGCTGGCCGCGCCCGATCGGGCCGACCCGCTGGGGCTGCGTGACGCCGCCATGCTCGAGCTCATGTACGCCACCGGGATGCGCGTGTCCGAGCTGATCGGTCTGGACCTGTCGAGCCTTCACGTCCAGGCCGGCTACCTGGTCTGCTCCGGCAAGCGCTCGCGCGAGCGCGTGGTGCCGGTGAGCCCCGAGGCGGCCCGTGCCGTGACCCTGTATCTGGAGCGCGCCCGGCCCCACCTGCTGAGCAAGAACGGGCGACCGGCGGCACGCTCCACCGATCGGCTCTTCGTCACCGCACGCGGCGGCGGCCTCACCCGCCAGGCCTTCTGGAAGAACCTGAAGCGCTACGGCAGCCTGGCTCACATCGCGCCTTCGCGCCTGAGCCCGCACGTCATCCGCCATAGCTTCGCCACCCATCTGCTCGAGCACGGGGCCGATCTCCGGTCCGTGCAGAAGATGCTCGGTCACGTGGACATCTCAACCACCCAGATCTACACCCACCTGAATCGTGAGCGGCTCAAGAAGATCCACCAGCAGCACCATCCGCGCGCGTGATCTGATGGCGCCCGTGAGGGCCGCGGCGGGGGCCGGAGAGTCTGCGGCCCTGGTCGCCGCACGCCTCGAGCGCCACCAGGCTCCTCTGGCTCCGGTCGTCCGCGAGGGTCAGCCCATGGGCCTGATCACGCCCCAGGCCGCGCGCTCACTCGAACGGTTCGGGCCCGAAGGGATCACGGCGGGAGAGGCGGTGGCAGGCGGCGCCCCTCGCGTGGCCCCCGGAGCCGGTCTGGCCGCGATGTGGCGGGCAGCACGCGGGGTGGCTCCCGGGCTCCTGGTGACGGGCGACAGGGGGGTGCTGCGCGGCGTGATTACGCGCGGCAGCCTCTCCCGGCACGTGACGCGCGCGCGCCGGCGGGGGGCCCCCGCCGCGCTGCACGAGCCGGATGTGTCGGCGCTGCTTCAGACGCTCGACTCCGACCATCGCCGCCTGCTGGAGACCGCCGCGGCCGTGGCGCGGTCGCGCGGGATCGCCCTCTATCTCGTGGGCGGGATCGTGCGCGACCTGCTGCTGGGCCGGCCGGGACGCGACCTGGACCTCGTCGTGGAAGGGGAGGGGATTCCTTTCGCGCACGAGCTGGCCGGAAGGGTGGGGGCGCGCGTGGTGGCGCATGCCCCCTTTCTGACCGCCGACCTGCTCATGCCGGGAGGATGGCACGTGGACGTGATCACCGCCCGTCACGAACGCTATGACCCGCCGGGGTCGCTGCCGGTGGTGGAACGAGGCTCCCTCGAGGACGACCTGGCCCGGCGCGACGTGACCATCAACGCTATGGCCATCCGGCTGGACGGAAGAGACCGCGGGCGGCTGCGCGACGACATGGGGGGCCTCGCGGACCTAAAGCAGCGTCTCCTCCGGGTCCATCACGCCATGAGCCTGATCGACGATCCCACGCGCGCCCTGCGCATCGCGCGTCTGGCGGCGCGGCTGGACTTCGGCCTCGCGGATGAGACCGCGGCTAACCTCGACCTGGCGCGCCGCGCGCGCGCCATGGACCGCGTGAGCGGGTCCCGCCTGCGCAGAGAGCTGGAGCTCGTGCTGCGTGAGCCCGATCCGGTGGCCGCCCTCGACGCGATGGCGCGCCTCGAGCTGCTGGATCCGATCGCGCGGGGCTTCGTCTGGAATGCCCTGACGCGACGGCAGCTGGCACGCCACGTGTCGGGCGGCCCCCTGTCCCAGGCCGACCCTTTCCTGGTCATGCTGATGATCCTGGCCGATGGGCACACCGGCGCTGCCAGCCGTTCCTTGCGGGCCGCGATTGCGCGACGCCTCGCCCTGGCGGGGCCGGCCGCCGGGCGCCTCGCCGAAGCTCCGTCGCGCCGGAAGGCGCTGGTGTCATCCGTGAAGGCCGCCCGCACGCCTGGCGCCGTGGCGCGCGTCTGCGAGCGTCACGATCCCGAGACGCTCGCCTTCACCTGGGCCACGTCGAACGACAGAGTCAGGCGCGCCCTGGAGACGTGGGCCCGGCGCTCCGCGCAGCCCGTGCCGGGTGTGACGGGTCACACCCTGCGGACGCTCGGCCTGCCCCCCGGGCCGGCCTACGCCCGCATCCTCGGCCGGATCCGCGAAGCCTGGCTGGACCGGCGGATCGTCGACGCCGCCTCGGCCCGCGCAATGGCAAGGCGCCTCGTCCGCCGGGCAGCGTTGACACGGACTCCGGGGCGCTGATATGTTGGCCACCCTCTCAGGGAGGCCTCCCGCACGATGGCCAGGTTCCCCGCCTCATCCGCAAGCGAAGACAGTTTCGAGGAGCCGATCGTCGCCCTCGAGCGGCGCATCGAAGAGCTTTCGGCCTACCCGGCCAGCCGCGACACCGAGGCCGAGATCGCCAAGCTGCAGGCACGCCTGAGTCAGCTCCGCACGGAGATCTTCGCCCAGCTCTCGCCCTGGCAGAAGACGCTCGTGGCGCGCCATCCGCAGCGTCCCTACACGCTGGACTACGTGCGTCAGCTGGTGGACGACTTCGTGGAGATGCATGGGGATCGCAAGTTCAAGGACGATCCGGCCATCGTGGGAGGGCTCGGCACGTTCCGCGGCCGGGTGGTGTGCGTTCTCGGCCACCAGAAAGGGCGCGACACCAAAGAAAAGCTGTACCGCAACTTCGGCATGCCCCGCCCGGAGGGGTATCGCAAGGCGGTCCGCCTGATGCACATGGCCGAGAAGTTCGGCCGGCCCATCGTGTCCTTCATCGACACGCCCGGCGCCTACCCCGGTATCGGCGCCGAGGAGCGCGGCCAGGCCGAGGCGATCGCCAGTTCCTTGAGGGACATGGCGGGGCTCACCGTCCCGTTCGTGGCCACGGTGACGGGCGAAGGAGGGAGCGGCGGTGCGCTGGCCCTGGGAATGGCCGACAGGGTCAACATGCTGGAGCACGCTATCTACTCGGTGATCAGCCCCGAGGGATGCGCCGCGATCCTGTGGAAGGACCAGGAAAAGTGGAAGAAGGAGGCCGCCCGCCAGCTCCGGATCACGGCGGAGGATCTCAGGGACCTGGGGATCATCGACGAGATCATCGCCGAGCCTCCCGGAGGCGCCCACACCGATCCCCAGACCGCTGCGCGCCTGGTGGGAGACTGCATCGAGCGCCAGCTCGACGATCTGGCCCGGCTCGACCCGGCCGAGCGCCGTGATCGCCGGCATCGCAAGTTCCGCGGCATGGGGAGCTTCCTCGAGCTGGTGACCTAGACCGAGCCGTCCTCCTGCGCCTTGGCCTCCTCCCAGAGCGATTCCATCTGCTCGAGGGTGGCCTGGCCGGCGGGGATCCCCAGACGTCGCAGTCCCTGCTCCACGTAGCCGAATCGCTCGATGAATTTCCGGTTGGCGCCCTGCAGGGCGATCTCGGGGTCGATGCCCGCGAAGCGGCCGATGTTGGCCGTGATGAAGAGAAGGTCTCCGAGCTCTTCTTCCATGTGCCTGCGGTCTCCGGCCTCCGCCGCCTGACGGAACTCGGTCAGCTCCTCGAGCAGCTTGGCGTAGAGATCCTCCATGGCCTTCCAGTCGAAGCCGGCCAGGCTGGCCTTGGTGGAGAGCCGGTGCGCCCTGAGGAGGGCGGGCTGGTGCCTGGGCACCCCCGCCAGCATCGACGCGTCGGGCGACGCGCCGCGCTTCTCCTCATTCTTGATCTGCTCCCATCGACGCAATGCCTCGGCGGGGGTGCCGGCCGATGCCTCCTGGAAGACGTGAGGATGCCGGCGCACCAGCTTGTCCCGGATTCCCCGCACCACGTCGTCCATCTCGAAAAGCCCCTGCTCACGGCAGATCTGGGCCAGGAAGACCACCTCGAGCAGTAGATCCCCCAGCTCTTCCTTGAGGGCGCCCGGCTCGCCTTTGTCGATGGCCTCGAGGACCTCGTAAGTCTCTTCCACCACGTAGGTTTTCAGGCTGGCCAGGGTCTGTTCCCGGTCCCAGGGGCAGCCGCCGGGCCCCCGCAGACGCGCCATGACCGCCAGCAGCTCATCGAAGGGTGTGGATCCAGCCACGCGGGTTGCCTCCTCGCGGAAAAGGAACAGATTCTAGGACGGTGTTTCCAGGCTCATCAAGGAAAGGACCCACCGTGACTCACCTGATGGACCGTTCCGGCCGCAGGATGATAGGATCCGTCCGCTATGCCGGACAAAGAAAAGAAAGAGCCCATCAAGGTGACGGATCGCCGAGCCTTCACGCCCGAAGGGGAACGCCGCTCGCCCACGACGGACGATACTCCTTCTTCCCCGGAGCCATCGAGTGCCTCGACGGTGAAAGGGGAGGGGTTCGAGCTGCGGCGGCCCGCCTCCTCCGCGCCCCAGGCGTCCCAGCAGGCGGTGGACTTCAGCTCCTTCATCCTCTCCCTCACCTCCACGGCGTTCATCCACCTGGGAGAGATGGAGGATCCGGTCACGCACAAGGTACAGGTTCAGCTCGAGGCGGCCCGGCAGATGATCGACATCATCGACATGCTGCACGAGAAGACCAAGGGGAACCTGGATCCCCAGGAAGAGGAATTCATCTCGGGCATCCTCTTCGAGCTGAAGATGCGCTACTCGCAGAGGGCCGGCACCCGCTGAACAAGGCGGGCGCGGCGATCGTCGCCGCGTTGGTGCTGCTGGCCGCTCCCACGGCCCTGTTCTCGCAGCAGCAGCCTCTCACCCTCCTTCCAGGCCCCGCGGTGCAGGCGTCCGCCTCGGCCGGCTCCGTCGCCACCCTTCCCGACACCGAGGAGATCCGCGCGCGCATCCACCAGCTCTGGTTCGCGCGCAAGGAAGCCATGGAGGCGTCCGACAACGTGCTGGCCCAGACGCGGGTGGAAGAGCTGCGCGCCTACCTGCTGCAGGAGGGGATCACGGCCGACCGGGAGGTCGCTCGCGGATTCGCCTACGAGGGCTACGAGAACCTTCGGGAGGGCAACTACGAGCGGGCGCGCGAGGCGTTCCATCTGGCCGGCACCTTCGACCCCTACCTCCCTCAGGCGCCTCTCGGCTACGCCTGGAGCCTTCTGCGATCCGGGCAGAGCGTGGTGACCTTCGTGAACGAATACGCGCGGGGCGTCCGCCTGGCCTGGGCCCAATCGCTCACCGACGAGCTGGAGATGACCAACCTGATCGTGGCCGCGGCGGCGGCCGTGCTGTTCGGCGCGATCATGTTCTCCCTCGTGGTCGTCGCGCGCATCCAGGTGCGCGTGCGCCACGACCTGGTCGAGACGCTGCGCCGGGTCTTCCCCCTGCCCATGGCCCGCCTGGGCGCCTGGGTCATCTTCCTGCTGCCGCTCCTCACCTGGACGGGAGGGATCTGGATTGTCCTGTTCTGGCTGGCGCTCTGTTTCCGCTACATGCGGCTCGCCGAGAAGGCCGTGGCGACGGCCGTCTTCCTGATGATGGGTCTCTCGCCGCTGGCCATGAACAGACTGCTCGATCAGTTCGAGGCCTCCACCAACCCGGAAGTCCGCGTGGCCGTGGAGGCCATGCAGGCCGGCTACAATCCCGAGCTCATCCGGCGCCTCGGAGAGGTGGTTCGCGCCCACGATGAAAGCCCCGAGCTGCACCTGCTCCTCGGACTGAGCTACGCGAGCGGGGACCAGCTCGGTGAGGCCTTCGACGAGTACCAGCGCGTCCTGCAGGTGACTCCCTCCAACGCGGCCGCCCTGGTGAACGTGGGGAACATTTACTACCGGCTCGGGGAGCCGGCGCAGGCGGTGGCCCACTACAAGCAGGCCGTGCAGGTCCAGCCCAATCTGGCCGCGGCCTACTGGAACCTCTACCTGGCCCAGACCGACGTGCTGCACTTCGACGAGGCCGAAGCCAGCCTCGCGCGCGCGCGTGAGCTGGATGCCGACGGCGTGGGACGCATGCTCGCCAGCAAGAAGGGAGGAGGGCAGGAGATCCTCCTCGAGCAGCCCGCGGACCTCGCGCGCATCAAGCACGAGCTGCGGACACGCCTGTCGGGCGGCGAGCAGGCCAAGGCACTGACCTCTCCCGTCACCGTGGCCTCGGGCGTGGCTCTCGGACTGTCGCTGATCCTCTCGCTGTGGGGACGCCGCGCGGAGGCCTGCGAGCGCTGCGGCCGCGCCTTCTGCGCTCACTGCGCGCTGAATCCCGCACAGAGCCTGCTGTGCGCGGGATGCATCGCCCTGTTCAAGAAGAAGGACGGCATCCGCGCCGACGTCCGCTCGCAGGAGATGGCGCGCCTCGCGCGCAGGGACCGACTGACCACATGGGTGCGGCGCGCGCTGTCCGCCATCCTGCCCGGCTCGGGCCACATCCTGGCCGGCCGGATCGGAATCGGCCTCCCGTCCCTGATGCTCTGGAGCGCGGCCGTCATGTTCCTCCTCTCGCGTGAGCGCCTGCTGATGGCTCCCCGCGTGCCGGTGACGGACCTGCCGGCTCCCTCGGTGATCGGGGCGGCCGTGCTGATGGCGGGCCTCTGGATCCTGTGCAACCTCTCGTCGTACGCGCGTCACCGCCTGGCGCTGGAGACCGCCCATGGCGCTTGAGGGAACACTCAAGGACTTCAGCCTCGCCGACATCTTCCAGCTCATCGGCATCCAGAAGAAGACGGGGGTCCTGAGGCTGAAGAAGTCCGGCGAGGAGGTGTCGGTCTCCTTCCTCAACGGCAGCGTGGTGGCCGCGGACTCCCTCAAGAAGGACCTGGAGGATCGCCTCGGCAACGTGCTCACCAAGTCCGGGCGGCTCTCCGAGTCGCGGCTTCAGGATGCTTTGCGCGTCCAGAAGGAGACCCGCCAGCGCCTGGGCTACGTGCTGGTTCACGGCGGCTACATCAAGGACGAAGACCTCAAGGAGGCGCTGCGGCTCCAGATCACGCAGATCGTCTACAGACTCTTCCGCTGGAGGGACGGGTACTACCACTTCAGCCAGGAAGCGACCGTCGAGTACGACCGGGAGAATTTCACGCCGCTGTCGGCCGAGAGCATCCTGATGGAAGGCATCCGGATGATCGACGAATGGCCGATCATCGAGCGCAAGATCCGCTCGTTCGACATGGTGTTCAGGAAGACCAGGCCCGACGTCAGGCCCACCATCGTGGCGCGCCAGGACGATGACGGGCCGGACCTTGAAGCGGCGCTCACCGGCAAGGATGAGACCGTGGCCGCCGAGGGAGGGCTACGGCTGGCCCGCGACGAAGCCGCTGTGTACGACCTGCTGGACGGACGCCACACCGTGCAGGAGGTGATCGACCGGGCCAGGCTGGGAGACTTCGAGACCTGCCGCATCCTCTACGACCTGCTGAGCCGCAACCACCTCGTCGCCATGGACTCTCCGGCGGCCCCGCGGGCCGCGGCGGGCCCCAGGCTGAACCTGGGCGCCGCCCTGGAACGGATGGGTTATGGCGCCGTGGCCGTGGCCGTGGCCTGGTCGCTCCTCACCATGGGGCAGAGTCCGCGGTCGGGCATGCCTCGCGATCTCATCCCATGGGGCGCCGTCGAGCGGGTCCAGGACCTGGTGGCGCGCAACCGCGTGGAGCGTCTGGACGAAGCCGTGCAGGTCTACTACCTGCAGAAGGGCTTCTATCCCGATGACCTGCGCGAGCTGGTGAAGGGCGGCCTGGCCAGCGAGCTTGCGCTCAAGGACACCTGGGGACGCGGCTTCGGGTTCATCTCCACGACCCGGGGGTACCGCATCATCGCCTATGACGAGGGGGGCGTGGAGAACGAATCCAGGAGTCTTTCGCGCACCCGTCAGGTCGTGCCCGCCGGGCGCACCGGTGAGCCGTCCGCAAGGTTTCGTTCGCGTTGATCGTCCAACTCATTGTGGAAGATGAAGTTGCCTCCTGGAGCGAGATCCTCCTCGCTCTTGACACCCCCAAAAGGTGGTCTTATGGTCCGCGCGGCTGTCCATCCCGAGACCGCCACCACAGGAGGATTGGATGAGCAAGATCATCGGCATCGACCTCGGCACCACGAACTCGGTGGTCGCCGTGATGGAGGGCGGTAAACCCGTCGTGATCCCCAACGCCGAGGGTGGGCGCACCACCCCGTCGGTGTTCTCGATCACGGACAAGGGTGAGCGGCTGGTGGGACAGGTCGCCAAGCGCCAGGCGATCACGAATCCCCAGAACACCGTCTTCTCCATCAAGCGCTTCATGGGGCGCCGCCTCGACGAGCTGTCCGACGAGATCAAGAGGGTCCCCTACGAAGTGGTCGCCGGCCCCAACGGCGAAGCGCGCATCCGGATCCAGGGCAAGCTTTACTCCCCTCCGGAGATCTCCGCACGCATCCTGATGAAGCTGAAGGAATCCGCCGAAGCCTATCTCGGGCAGAAGGTCGAGCGGGCCGTCATCACGGTGCCCGCCTACTTCAACGACTCCCAGCGGCAGGCCACCAAGGACGCCGGCGAGATCGCGGGCATGAAGGTGGAGCGCCTGGTCAACGAGCCCACCGCCGCAGCGCTGGCGTACGGCCTGGACAAGAAGAAGGACGAAACCATCGCCGTGTACGACTTCGGCGGTGGGACCTTCGACATCTCGATCCTGGAGGTGGGCGAAGGGGTTGTCGAGGTCAAGGCCACCAACGGCGACACCCACCTGGGAGGCGACGACCTGGACCAGCGGATCATGGACTGGATCATCGCCGAGTTCAAGAAGGACCAGGGGATCGATCTGAGCCGCGACAAGATAGGGCTGCAGCGTCTCAAGGAGGCTGCCGAGAAGGCCAAGTGCGAGCTGTCCACCGTGGTGGAGACGGAGATCAACCTGCCGTTCATCACGGCCGACGCTTCCGGCCCCCGCCATCTGGTGATGAAGCTGACGCGCGCGAAGTTCGAGCAGCTGTGCGAGGACTTCTTCCAGCGGACCGTCGGCCCCTGCCGGCAGGCCCTCCAGGACGCCGCCAAGTCGGCCAAGGACATCCACGAGGTGGTGCTCGTGGGCGGCTCGACGCGCATCCCACGCGTGCAGCAGATCGTCAAGGAGCTGTTCAACCGCGAGCCGAACAAGGGGGTCAATCCCGACGAGGTGGTCGCCGTGGGCGCCGCCGTCCAGGCCGGAGTGCTGGCGGGCGAGGTGAAGGACGTCCTGCTGCTGGACGTGACGCCTCTGTCGCTGGGCATCGAGACGCTGGGAGGCGTCTTCACCAAGCTGATCGATCGCAACACCACCATCCCCACGCGCAAGAGCGAGGTCTTCTCCACGGCCGCCGACAGCCAGACGAGCGTGGAGATTCACGCGCTCCAGGGGGAACGCGAGATGGCCCGGTACAACCGGACGCTGGGGCGGTTCCACCTGATGGGCATCCCGCCCGCGCCGCGAGGCATGCCGCAGATCGAGGTCACCTTCGACATCGACGCGAACGGCATCCTGCACGTGTCGGCCAAGGACGTCGGGACAGGGAAGGAGCAGTCCATCCGCATCGAAGCCTCCAGCGGCCTGGCCAAGGATGACGTGGAGCGCATGACGCGCGACGCGGCCGAGCACGCCGCCGACGATCGCAGGCTGCGCGAGGAAGCGGAGGCCAAGAACCGCGCGGACCAGCTCATCTACACCACGGAGAAGGTCATCGCGGACAATCGTGACAAGCTGCCGGCCGGAGACGTGGCCAGCGTCGAGTCCGCGATTGCCGAGCTGCGCACGGCGATGCAGGAAGGCGGCTCCGAGCGGATCAACGCCGCGGCTGAGCGGCTCACCAAGGCGTCGCACCAGATCGCCGAGCTGATCTACAGGCGTACGGCCCAGGGACAGGGGCCGGGCCCCCAGGGGACGGAGGACCCGGGCCAGGCGGGCGGCGATGAGGGCGCCCGCAAGGAAGGAGAAGTCATCGACGCCGAATACGTTGACGTCGAAGACAAGAAATAAGAACCCGACCGACGCGAATCGAAACCCCACCCGCTGGAGAGAGTCCGGTGGGGTTTCGTGTCTTCAGTTTTCCGCAACACCCGCTTGATCTCGTGTAGTAGTATGAACCGCCGATTTGGGGGGGGGGAAGGGCAGATCGAGGGGCGCCATATGGAAGGAACGCGTCGCGGATGGATGAGCAGGAGAGATCGCAGCGCGGGGGCTCCAGCTCCCAGAGTCTGAAGAAGTACCTGCAGGAAATCTCCAAGCTGCCCCGGATCACGGCCGACGAGGAGAAGAAGCTCGGCGCCAAGATTCGCAAAGGGGACAGGGAAGCCCTCAAGAAGCTGGTGGAGGCGAATCTCCGCTTCGTGGTGAGCTTCGCCAAGAAGTACCGCGGCTGCGGGCTTTCGTTCCTCGACCTCATCAACGAGGGGAACATCGGCCTGATCGAGGCGGCCAAGCGATTCGATCCCAAGAAGAACGTCAAGTTCATCACCTACGCCGTCTGGTGGGTGCGGCAGTCCATCATCCACGCCCTCTCGGATCAGAGCGGGGCATTCCGCTTGCCCCAGAAGCAGGCGAACCTCCTCTACCGCATCGGGAAGACCATCTCCGCGCTCACGCTCGAGCTGGAGCGCCAGCCCACCCCGGACGAGATCGCCGAACGGCTCGAAATCCCTCCAGAGGAGGTTCTGTCGCTGCTTCGGGTGGCGGACGATAACGTCTCGCTCAGCACCGTGATCGACGAGGAGCACGATTTTCACCTGGCCGACAAGCTGGAGCAGAGCATGATGCCCTCGGCCGACTCGCTGCTCCTGAAGTCGTCGCTCAAGACGCTGCTGCACGCGGCCATGGACGAGCTGGACCCCAAGGAAGAGAAGGTGGTGAAGTTGCGCTTCGGGCTGGACGGAGAAGAGCCCAAGACGCTCAAGGAGATCGGCGAGATGATGAACCTGTCTCGCGAGCGCATCCGTCAGATCGAGGCGCAGGCGCTGGACAAGCTGAACCGCTCCCAGAAGTGCCAGCAGCTTCGAGGCTACCTGAACTAGGAGGGGTTCGATGAAGGGCCCGCACCTCACCCCGGAGCCGGCCGGCGCCGAGGAGTCGCGCCCGCGCCGCGCCGCGCCGGCCTGCGCTTCGTGCGGGGGGACCGGCTTCGAATCGGTGCAGTCCCCCGACAGTCTCACCCGGGTGCGCCGCTGCGGGTGCCAGGCGGAGGGGCTGGCAGACCGTCTCCTGCGCCAGGCTCGGATCCCTCGGCGTTATGCGGGCTGCTCGTTCGATTCCTACGACGACCTGAATCCCTCCCTCAGCCTGGCCAAGAGGCAGGTGCGGAAGTTCGTGGAGGAGTATCCGATCCACGATCAGGGGCTCCTGCTGCTGGGGCCCTGCGGCCTGGGCAAGACCCACCTGGCCACCGCGGCCCTGCAGACGCTCATCCGTGAGAAGGGAGTGCGCGGGCTCTTCTGCGACTTCAGGGATCTTCTCAAGGAGATCCAGGCGTCCTACAACAGCGAGTCGGGATCCACCGAGATGGATATCCTGATGCCGGTCTTCTCCGCCGAGGTCCTGGTGCTGGACGATCTGGGCGCTACGAAGATGACCGACTGGGTCCGGGACACGCTCGCGCACATCATCAACAATCGATACAACGACCGGCGCGTGAGCGTGTTCACGTCCAATCTCGAGGACGAGCCCGCCAAGCCGGGCGCCGAGGAGCGCCTGCGCGATCGCCCGACGCTGCGCGATCAGATCGGCGCCCCGCTGCGCTCGCGCCTGGACGAGATGTGCGAGGTGATCCGCCTCGAGGGGGACGACTTCCGGCGCGCCGTGAAAAAGCACACCGGCCGGCGCCCGGGCGGACGGCCGGCCTGAATGCCGCGTGATAGAATGCGGCCATCTGCCATCCTGAGGATAAATCCCGATGCATGAAGATGTTCTGATACTGGACGGGGCGCGCACCCCGATGGGGGAGTTCAACGGTGTGCTGCGCGATTTCACCGAGATCGAGCTGGGGGCCATCGCCGCCCGCGCGGCCCTGGAGCGATCCGGAGTCACGGCGGACTCCGTGCAGCACGTGGTCTTCGGCAACGCCCAGCAATCCAGCGCCAACGCCGTCTATGGAGCCCGTCACGTCGCGCTGAAGGCCGGTGTCCCACACCAGGTCCCGTGCCTCACCGTGAACCGGCTCTGCGGCTCGGGGATCCAGTCCATCGTCACCGGAGCCCAGCTTATCCAGCTGAGCGAAGCCGAGATCGTCCTGGCGGGGGGCATGGAAAGCATGAGCCAGGCTCCTCACGTCATCCGCGGCCTGCGCAACGGCCTGCGGCTCGGTGAGGGACAGCTGGAGGACAGCCTCACCGCCGCCCTGCTGGACAACCACTGCGGCCTCATGATGGCCCAGACCGCGGATCTGCTGGCGCGCGAGGTGGGGATATCCCGCCAGCAGGCGGACCAGTTCGCCCTTCTGAGTCAGCAGCGCGCGCGAGAGGCCGTGGCCCGCATCCGGGAGGAGATCGTCCCGGTGGAGATCCGCGTCAAAGGAAAGCCGGCACTCTTCGAGGCCGACGACCATCCGCGCCCCGACACCACGATGGATATCCTGGCGAAGCTCAAGCCGGTCTTCGGCACCGAACTGGTCACCGCAGGCAACGCCAGCGGGATCGTGGACGGGGGCGCGGCGGTGGTGATGGCCGGCTCCTCCCGGGCCAGGAAAGCGGGGCTGCGCGCCCTGGGGCGCGTGGTGGCCTGGCATTACGAAGGCGTGGAGCCCCGCCTGATGGGCCGCGGTCCCGTTCCCGCCATCCAGGGCGTCCTGAGCCGCGCGAAGCTGAGCCTTGGCGACATCGACCTGTTCGAGATCAACGAGGCCTTCGCCGCCCAGTACCTGGCGGTGGAGAAGGAACTGGGCCTGGATCGCAGCCGCGTGAACGTCAACGGCGGCGCGGTGGCCCTGGGGCATCCTCTGGGAGCGACGGGCACTCGTCTGGTCCTGACCCTCCTGAAGGAGCTGAAGCGTCGCGGAGGAGGGCGCGGCATCGCGTCCGCCTGCATCGGAGGCGGGCAGGGGATCGCCCTGCTGGTCGAGTCATTGAGCTGAAACGAGGGGATCGTCCGATGGCCATCACGAAAGTGGGAGTTCTCGGATGCGGCCTGATGGGCTCGGGGATCGCGCAGGTCTGCGCGCAGTCCGGGCGCCACACGCTGGTCCTGGAAGTGGATCAGAAGCTGCTGGACAAGGGTCTCGGCAGCATCGACAAGTTTCTGCGGGGCGGGGTGGAGCGGGGGAAGATCACCGCCGCGGATCGGGATCGCACCCTTGCCAACCTCAAGGGGACCACGCGCATCGAGGACATGGGCGACCGCGACCTCATCATCGAGGCGGTGGTCGAGAACCTGGCGGCCAAGCGGGACGTCTTCGGCCGCCTCGACGCCATCTGCCCGCCGTCCACGATCTTCGCGTCCAACACATCGTCGCTCTCGATCACGGAGATGGCCGCCTTCACCGGGCGGCCGGGCAGGTTCCTGGGCCTGCATTTCTTCAATCCGGTCCCGCTCATGAAGCTCGTCGAAGTGGTGCGCACGATCCTGACCGAGGAGCAGGCCTTCCAGGAGGCGATGGGGTTCGTGGAGGGTCTCGGAAAGACCGCCATCCGCACATCCGACAAGACCGGCTTCATCGTGAACCGGCTCCTGGTCCCCTACATCCTGGACGCGGTGCGCGCCCTGGAGGAAGGCGTCGGGTCCATCCGCGACATCGACGAAGCCATGAAGCTGGGCTGCGGCTATCCCATGGGCCCGCTCACCCTGCTGGATCTCGTCGGGCTCGACACCACCTATCACATCGCCGGCGTCTTCTTCGAGGAGTTCAGGCAGAGCCGCTTCGCATGCCCGCCGCTGCTGCGACGGATGGTCCTGGCGGGATTCCACGGCAGGAAGTCGGGCCGGGGCTTCTACGACTACAGCGGCGCCACTCCCGTGCCCAACGACTTCCTGATGGGGGGCGCGCGATGAGCTACGAGAACATCACCCTGGAGGTGCGGGACGGCCTGGCCATCATCACCATCAACCGCCCCGAGAAGCTGAACGCGCTGAACAGGAAGACGATGCAGGAGCTCGACGAGGCCGCCGCGCGCTGCGCCGGCGACGACGCCATCAAGGGCGTCATCGTCACGGGGGCCGGCCCGAAGGCATTCGTGGCGGGCGCCGACATCAACGAGCTGGCGGCGCAGACGCCGATGGGCGGCAAGGACTACTCGCTCTACGGCCAGCAGATCCTGGCCCGGCTCGAATCGATGGGCAAGGTGGTCATCGCGGCCATCAACGGGTTCGCCCTGGGCGGCGGGTGCGAGCTGGCGCTGGCCTGCCACATCAGAGTGGCGTCCGAGAACGCGAAGCTGGGGCTGCCGGAGGTGACGCTGGGGATCATCCCCGGGTTCGGCGGCACGCAGCGCCTGGCTCGCCTCGTGGGACGGGGCCGGGCGCTCGAGCTGGTCCTCTCGGGGGAGATGATCGACGCGCGAGAGGCGCACCGGATCGGCCTGGTGAACCGCGTGGCCCCGGAGGGCCAGGCGGTGGAGCAGGCCGAGGCGCTCGCCCGCGTGGTCCTCTCGCGGGGCCCGCTGGCGGTGAAGCTGGCTATCGAAGCGGTGTATCAGGGTCTGGAGATGCCGCTCGACGAGGGGCTCTTCCTCGAAGCGAGCCTCTTCGGGCTTGTGACGACCACGGACGACTTCAAGGAAGGCACCCGCGCATTCCTGGAGAAGAGAAAAGCACGGTTCACGGGACGCTGACGGCGACGTCCCGTCCGGCGGGTTTCATGCGCCTGGTCCGCAACCTCAAGATCATCGTCCTGACCGGCCTCGGCGCGCTCGTGGTAGCGGTGGCGCTCAGCCTTCCCTCGGGAGCGCGCACCGGACAGCCCGAGGGGCCGGCCCTGCCGCCAGGTTCAGTGATCGACCCGGCCGACTCCATCGTGCAGCAGGGAACCCGCGTGCGCCTCGATCGGACGCGCGCCGGTGCGCCCACCCTCAAGCTGCGGGCCGCCACCTCCCGCACGCGCGCCTCCGGCGCCCTGGAGCTCCAGGATGTCTCGTTCGCCCTGTACGGGGCCGGCGGCGGGCCCACGCACATCGAGGCGCCCGAGGCCATCACGCGCCCCGGCACGCCGCGCGTATCGGCGAGGACGGACGAGCCCGCGGGATCGGGTTCGAAGGGGAACGGCTTCAGCCCCGAGCTCGGCAATGGGGCGGGCTCGTGGCTCCTGAGCGGCGGGGTGACGGTGACCGGTCCGGGAGAGCTGCGTCTCACCGTCCAGAGCCTCACCTACGACGAGGGGACGGGTGTCGCCAGCAGCGCCGATTCCGTGTCCTTCAGCCGAGGGTCAGCCCTGGGAAGCAGCGTGGGCATGGAGTTCGACGTCGGGAAGCAGGTGGTCAGGTTCCTGCGCGACGTGGCCGCCTCCATGACCGTGGGCGGGCTGGGGGAAGTCTCCGTTCGGGCGGGGAAGGCATCGTACGAGACCCGGGTGAGGCACTTCCGCATGGAGCAGTACCGCGCAGAGACATCCCGCGGTGAAATCCTCACGGGGCGATCCCTGCTCGCCTCCTTCCGGGAGCAGGGGGGTCTGGACCTGCTGGAGGGAGGCGAGGGGTTCGAGCTGACCACGACGCATGCCGTCCCGGTGACGGGAGACGGATCGCCCCTGTCCCGACTGCTGGCGCTCGAAGGGCGCCGGACGATGCGTGGACAGACCCTCATCATCCACATGGATGCCGACGAGCGGCCTCGAGAGATTCAGGTCCTGGGAGAGGCCAGCCTCAGGGCAGGCTCGAAGGGAAGCGAGCAACCCTCCAGCCTCGATGCCCGCACGCTCATACTCGATCTGACGCGCGGCATCCTGACGCGGGCGCGGGCCTCGGGCGACGTGGCCCTGAGCAAGCCTCCCGCGGACGGCGAAGCAGCCGGCTTCCGGATGAAGAGCGAGAACCTCGACGCCAGCTTCGATCCCCAGGCGGGCTCGCTGCTGCGCGTGGCGGGTGAGGGGCACATCCAGCTCTGGGATCAGGGGATCGAGAGCCAGGGGAGCCGCACCTTCCTGGAGCCGGGGACCAACGTGGTGACCCTGATCGGAGACGGAGACGTCCCGGCTCGGGTCACCTGGACGGGCCGCGTGATCGAAGCCCGCCGGATCGACGTGGATCGCCGCAGCCAGACCCTCATCGCGCGCGAGGGGGTACGGGCCAGTTACACGCCCGGCGGACCGCCCTCCGGCAAGGAAGCTCAGGGGACCTCCGGTCCGCTTCCTTTCTTCCGCAGCGACCGGGCCATTCATGCCGTGGCCGATCGGCTCACTGTGGGCGACGATGGCCGCACTGCCCGTTACGAAGGGCACGTCAGGCTGTGGCAGGACGAGAGCCGGCTGGAGGCGGGCCAGGTGGAGGTCCGTGAAGGGGAAGGGACCCTGACCGCCGGAGACGACGTCACCACCACGTTCCGCCAGCCTCCCCAGACACCCGCCGCGGGCCCGCGTAGCCCCACCGACGACATCATCACGGTCTCGAGCCGGACGGTGAGCTTTCGGCGCGGGGAGGATCGCGTCGAGTACAGCGGACGGGTCCTGGTGACGCAGGGACCGACGCGCGTCACCTCCGAGCGGTTGACGGTCTACCTGGAGCCGGGGACCTCCACGGCGCGGCGCATCGACGCCCTGCAGGACGTCGAGGTGAGAGAGCGCGGGCGTGTGGGCAGGGGCGACCGTCTGGAGGTGGATCTTCGCATGGACACCCTCAAGTTGAGCGGATCCGGACGGGAGGCTGTGGTGCAAGATGAACTGAATCAACAAGTTGTGCGTGGATCGTCTTTGACAATGGATCGGGCGGGTGATAGAATCCTCGTCGAATCCGAGCTGGGAGGGAGAACTTGGATCACCCTCAAGCCGCGGCAGAAAGGAGCGCCGGCCGTTGGCTCTGACCCTAACAACTGAGGACCTCCGCAAGTCGTACAAGGGTCGATGGGTGGTGCGTGACGTCTCCATCGCCATCAACGGCGGAGAGGTCGTGGGCCTCCTCGGCCCCAATGGCGCAGGAAAGACAACCACCTTCTCCTGCGTGCTGGGCCTCGTCGCCCCGGATGGCGGCCGCGTCCTTCTGAACGGCGAGGACATCACGCGGCTTCCCATGTACCTGCGCGCGCGCCGGGGCATCGGGTACCTGCCCCAGGAAGCGTCGGTGTTCCGCCGCATGACGGTGGAGCAGAACCTGTTGGCCATCCTAGAGACTCTCGACCTGGAAGGGGCGCAGGTAGGGGCGCGGGCGCGCGCCCTGCTCGAAGAGTTCGGCATCGCCTCCCTGGCCAGGCAGAAGGCGTCCACGTTGTCGGGGGGCGAGCGCCGCCGGCTGGAAATCGCCCGCGCGCTCACCACCGGGCCCAGCTTCATCCTGCTGGACGAGCCGTTCGCCGGGATCGATCCCAAGGCACGTTACGATTTGCAGAAGGTCATCGCCCATCTGAAGGAGCGTGGGCTGGGCATTCTGATCACCGACCACAACGTGCGGGAGACTTTACAAATCACGGACCGCGCGTACATTATCCACGACGGAGTCATATTCCAGACAGGCACGCCTGAAGCGCTCGCGACCGATCCGCGTGTGCGCGACGTGTACCTGGGGGAGCAGTTCACGCTGGGCTGATCGGGCCCGGAGCGGGGGGTTGATGGCACTCGAGCAACGGCTGAACCTCCGGATGAGCCAGAAGCTCATCATGACGCCGTCGCTCCAGCAGGCCATCAAGCTCCTGCAGCTCTCCAAGCTGGAGCTGGTGAACGAGATCAACCAGGAGCTCGTTCAGAACCCCGTCCTCGAGGAAGGCCTCGAGACGATGGCTCCCCAGCAGCTCGACAGCAGCCAGACCGACGACAAGGAAAAGGCCGCCGACCAGGCCGCCCGCGAGAGCGGCTCGGGCGACGAAGACGACTACGAGGCCTTCTGGCGCGACTACCTCGAGCGCGGCTACGAGCCGCGGGGCCCCGCCGAGCCGATCGATGGCCCTTCCTACGAGGCCACCCTCACCAAGCAGGAGAACCTCACCGACCATCTGACCTGGCAGCTGGAGATGACCCCCACCGACGATCGCACCCGCGAGATCGCGGAGGCCATCGTGGGCAACCTCAACGACGACGGCTATCTCGATGCCACCCTCGAGGAGCTGCAGAACATGGGGCACCCGGGCTACTTTGCCGCCGAGGTGGAGCGGGCGCTGCACCTCGTGCAGAGCCTCGATCCGGCGGGAGTGGCGGCGCGCGATCTGGCCGAATGCCTCGTCCTCCAGCTCAACCGTCTGGGCCTGGTGGGGAGCGCGGCAGAGACCATCGTCCGCCAGCACATGGTTCTGCTGCAGGGTCACCGCTACGCCGAGCTGGCCGCTGAGCTCGGCTGCTCCCAGACCGAGGTGCAGCACCACGTGGAGATCATCCGCCACCTGGATCCCAGTCCCGGCCTCAAATACAACAACAATCGATCGCAGTACGTGACGCCCGACGTGTACGTGATCAAGGACGACCTGGGGGACTACCGCGTCGTGCTCAACGAAGACGGCCTCCCGCGCCTCCGGATCAGCCAGACCTACCGGCGCATGCTGGAGAAGGGTGCGCAGGTGGAGGACCGCGAGGCCAAGGAATTCGTCCGCGAGAAGTTCCGCTCCGCGGTCCGCCTCATCAAGAGTCTCGACGAGCGGCAGCGCACCATCATGAAGGTGGCCGTGAGCCTGGTGAAGCACCAGCGCGATTTCCTGGATCACGGCATCGAGCGGATCCGCCCGCTGCGGCTGCGCGACGTGGCCGACGACATCCAGATGCACGAGTCCACCGTGAGCCGCGTGGTCCGCAACAAGTACATGTACACCCCGAAGGGCCTCTTCGAGATGCGCTACTTCTTCCACGCTTCGGTGCCGGACGACCATGGCGGCGAGGTGTCGTCCCTCAGCGTGAAGCAGAAGATCAAGGAGATCGTCGACGGCGAGGATGGAAGCCGACCTCTCTCGGATGCCGCCATCGTGAAGATCCTCGAGCAGGCGCACGGCGTGAGAGTGGCGCGACGCACGGTGGCCAAATATCGCGGAGAGTTGAAGATCCTTTCCTCGGCCGACCGCAAGATGCCCTACGCCTAGCTCCATCCGCTTCAACGGAGACGCGCTCATGAAGCTGGACATCACCGGACGCCATATCGACATCACTCCCGCCATCCGCGACTTCACCAGGGACAAGCTGACCAAGCTCGAGAAGTGGATCGACGACGTGATCGAGGCGCACGTGATCCTGAGTGTCGAGAAGCACCGGCATCAGGCCGAGATCGTGCTCAAGGGGCGCCACCACACCTACACCGGCGCCGACGAGACGGGCGACATGTACGTGTCCATCGGCAACGTGGTGGACAAGATCGAGAAGCAGGCGCGCAAGATCAAGGACAAGGCGGTCGCCCGCCGCAAGCACGCGCGGCCCACGAAGCAGGTCGCGCAGATGCTCCCCGAGTCCGCGGCCCGGCCTTCCACCAACGGCGGCCCGCCGGCGGACACGGCGTCCTCCGTCCCCCCGCGCATCATCCGCACCAACGAGTTCCAGTCGAAGCCCATGTCGCTGGAAGACGCGGCCCTGACCTTCAAGGGCTCGGATCGCGAGTTCCTCGTCTTCCGGGACGCTCGTTCGCAGCGCATCAGCGTCATGTACCGCCGCAAGGACGGAAACCTGGGGCTCATCGAGCCCGAGGTCTGACCCTCGTTCCTCCCCGGCGGCAGCGCGCGCCATTGTTGACACCATCGGAGCGCCGCGGTTAACATGACCTGCTATCCGTTGGCTTTTCAGACAGTTGGCGCACGCCGCGAGTCCCGCGGGCCGCGCTCCCAAGACGGGCAGGGGACCGATGAGGATCGAGCTGGACGAGGACCACAGGATGCTGCGCGGCAACATCCGCGCCTTCGCCGAGTCCGAGATCCGGCCGAAGGCCGCCGAGTACGATCGCACCCGCGTGTTTCCGCTCCCCGAGGTGCGCAAGTGCGCGGAGCTGGGGCTCATGGGAATCATGGTCCCCGAGGAGCATGGCGGGTCTGGGATGGACTCCCTCTCGTACGTTTTGATCATCGAGGAGATCTCGCGGGTGGACGCCTCGCTCGGCGTCATCCTCTCGGTGAACAACTCGCTCTACTGTCACCCGGTCTCGAAGTTCGGGACCCCCGCGCAGAAGAAGGCCTACCTCGATCCGTTCGCCCGCGGAGAGAAGATCGGCTGCTACTGCCTGACCGAGCCCGACGCCGGCTCCGATCCGGGAAGCCTCCGCACCGCGGCGCGCCGCCAGGGGGATTCGTGGATCCTCAACGGAAGCAAGGTCTTCGTGACCAACGGCATCGCCGCCGACGCCGCCATCGTGTACGCCAAGACCGATCCGTCGGCCCCCTCCTCGAAGGGGATCTCGGCCTTCATCGTGGAGAAAGGGTTCCCCGGCTACAGCACCGGCAAGCCCGAGACCAAGCTCGGGATCACCTCCTCGGGCTCTGTGGAGATCGTGCTCCAGGATTGCGTCGTCCCCGCCTCCAACATGCTCGGTGAGGTGGACCAGGGCTTCAAGATCGCGCTGCACACGCTTGACGGCGGGCGCATCGGCATCGCCGCCCAGGCGCTGGGGATCGCGCAGGGCGCCTTCGACGAGGCGCTGCGCTACGCCAAGGAGCGCAAGCAGTTCGGGGTCCCCATCGCGCAGCACCAGGCCATCCAGTTCTACCTGGCCGACATGGCCACCGAGATCGACGCGGCCCGCCTGCTCGTGTACCGCGCGGCGCAGGCCAAGGACACCCAGGAGCGCTACACGCTCGAAGCCTCCATGGCCAAACTGTACGCATCCGAGGTGGCCAACCGCGTGGCCTACAAGGCCGTGCAGGTATTCGGGGGCTACGGCTACATCAACGAGTACCCGGTGGAGCGGTACTTCCGCGACGCCCGCATCTGCGAGCTGTACGAGGGCACCTCGGAAATCCAGCGCATGGTGATCTCGGGCCAGATCCTGCGAGGCTAGCGCCATGGACTTCCTCCTTCGCGACGAGCAGCGCATGGCCCGCGACATGGTGCGGGAGTTCGCCGACCGGGAGATGTCGCCCGTGGTCGGAGCGCTGGAGCGGGCAGGGGAGTACCCCGCCGCCATCATCGCCCGGCTCGTCGACCTGGGGATCCTGGGCATGACCATCCCGGAGGAGTTCGGCGGGTCGGCCTTCGACAGCGTGACCGTGGCGCTGGTCATGGAGGAGATCGCCCGCGTGTGCGCCTCCACCGCCGTCACGGTGAGCGTCCATAACTCGGCCGCTGCTTCGCCCATCGCCATCTTCGGCACCCGGGCTCAGAAGCAGCGCTACCTGCCGGCCATGGCGCGCGGCGAGATCATCGGCGGGTTCGCCCTCACCGAGCCGGGGTGCGGCTCGGACGCGGCAGCCGTCCGGACCCGCGCCGTGAAGCGGGGAGAGCGGTACGTCCTGAACGGCACCAAGACGTGGATCACCAACGTCCGCGTGGGCGGCGTCTTCGTGCTCATGGCGGTGACCGATCCGTCGGCCGGCAGGCGAGGCATCTCCGCCTTCCTCGTGGAGCCGTCGCTTCCCGGGTTCGCCTTCGGCAAGGATGAGGACAAGATGGGGCTGCGCAGCTCGACCACGGGCATGATCGTGCTGACCGACTGTGAGGTGCCGGAGTCCAGCCTGCTGGGCGAGGAAGGGATGGGCCTGAGGGTGGCCCTGTCCACGCTCGACGGCGGCCGCATCGGCATCGCGGCCCAGGCGCTGGGGATCGCGCGCGGCGCCTACGAGGCCGCGCGCCTGTATGCAAAGCAGCGCACCGCCTTCGGCAAGACGGTGGCCGACTTTCAGGCCATCCGGTTCATGCTGGCCGACATGGCCACCGAAATCGAAGCCGCCCGCCTGCTCATCCTTCGCGCCGCCGACATGAGGGACCGCGGCGAGAAGTCGTACGGGCCCCAGGCCGCCATGGCCAAGCTGTACGCGTCGGAGATGGCCAACCGGGTGGCCTACAAGGCCGTGCAGATCCATGGCGGGTACGGCTACTCGAAAGAATACGCCGTGGAGCGCATGTACCGGGATGCGCGCGTCACCACCATCTATGAGGGAACGTCGGAGATCCAGCGCACGGTGATCGCGCGGCATCTGATCGCCTGACCACGTCCGCACACGGGAGGCACCAGCCCTATGTCGGGGAAGCCAGACAAGACGAGCAAGCAGGGAGCGGGCACCGTCCCGCCGGGTGACAAGGCGCGCTGGGAGGAGGAGACCCTTCGTCCCGTGCTGAAGAAGAGCGGGGAGCGCCCAGGCCCGTTCACCACCGTGTCGGATTTCCCCATCGAGCGCCTGGTGACTCCCGACGATCTCGGAGACTTCGATCCCGCCACGGAGCTGGGGCAGCCCGGAGAGTACCCGTACACGCGCGGCGTGCATCCCACCATGTACCGGGGCAAGCTCTGGACGATGCGGCAGTTCTCCGGCTTCGGGACAGCGCGCCAGTCCAACGAGCGATACCGCTACCTGCTGTCCAAAGGACAGACGGGCCTCTCCGTGGCCTTCGACCTGCCCACGCTCATGGGCCGCGATTCGGACGATCCGATGGCTCTGGGCGAGGTGGGCCGCGAGGGTGTGGCCATCGATTCGCTGGCCGACATGGAGACCTTGTTCGAAGGGATCCCCATGGGGCGCATCTCCACCTCCATGACCATCAACTCGCCCGCCGCCGTGCTGTTCGCCATGTACCTGGCCGTCGCGGAGAAGCAGGGCGTTCCCTTCGAGAAGCTGGACGGTACCATCCAGAACGACATCCTCAAGGAGTACATCGCCCAGAAGGAATGGATCTACCCGCCTCGCCCCAGCCTGCGGCTCATCACCGACGTCATGGCCTTCTGCGCCCGCGAGGTGCCGCGCTGGAACACCATCAGCATCAGCGGCTACCACATCCGCGAGGCCGGCTCGACCGCGGTGCAGGAGCTGGCCTTCACCCTGGCCGACGGCATCGGGTACGTGCAGGCGGGGATCGAGGCCGGGCTCCAGGTGGACGACTTCGCTCCCCGGCTGTCGTTCTTCTTCAACGCCCACAACGACTTCTTCGAGGAGATCTGCAAGCTCCGCGCCGCCCGGCGCATCTGGGCGCGTGTGATGCGCGAGCGGTTCGGCGCGAAGGAGCCCCGGTCCTGGAAGCTGCGCACTCACGTCCAGACCGCGGGGTGCAGCCTCGCCGCCCAGCAGCCCTACAACAACATCGCGCGTGTGACCGTGCAGGCTCTGGCCGCCGTGCTCGGAGGCACCCAGTCGCTGCACACCAACTCGATGGACGAGACGCTGGCGCTGCCCAGCGAGATGGCGGTCACCATCGCCCTGCGCACTCAGCAGATCCTTGCCGAGGAGAGCGGCGTGGCCGCCACCGCCGATCCGCTGGGCGGATCGTACTTCGTCGAGGACCTCACCAACCGCATGGAGAAGGCCGCGATGGACTACATCCGGCGCATCGACGAGATGGGGGGGATCGTGGCCGCCATCGAGGCCGGCTTCCCCCAGCGCGAGATCGCCGAGGCTTCGTATCACTACCAGATGCAGGTGGACCGCGGCGAGAAGTCGATCGTAGGGGTGAACAAGCACCGCAGCGTGGACGGCGAGGCGGATCACGCCATTCCCATCCTGAAGATCGACCAGGCCGTGGAGCGCGATCAGCTGGGGCGCCTGGCCGAACTCAGGAAGCGCCGCGACGCGGCACGGCATGCGGAGGCCCTCGATCGTCTGGCCGCAGCCGCGACGGGCCGGGAGAACCTCATGCCCCACATCCTGGCGTGCGTGAAGGCGTACGCCACGGTGGGGGAGATCTGCGGGCGGCTCAAGCAGGTGTTCGGAGAATACCGCGAGCAGCCGGTCCTGTGACGGCGGGCCTGCGCGGCGAGGAGGCATCGAGGTGACGACGGAAACGACGGCCCGGCGGACCCGGCTGCTGGTGGGCAAGGTCGGGCTGGACGGCCACGACCGGGGCGCGAAGATCGTGGCCCGCGCCCTGAGGGACGCCGGCTTCGAGGTGATCTACACGGGGCTTCACCAGACTCCGGAGATGGTGGTGAACACGGCGATCCAGGAGGACGTGGACGTGGTTTCGCTGTCCATTCTCTCGGGGGCGCACATGACCCTGCTGCCGCGCGTGCTGGAGCTGCTGCGGCAGAAGGGGGCCCACGACGTCCGGCTCATCGCCGGGGGGATCATCCCCGACGAGGACATCGTGGAGCTGAAGAAGCTGGGGGTGCTGGAAGTGTTCACGCCCGGAGCCTCCACGAAGGACATCGTGGAGTTCGTCCGCCACCGCATCCCCTCGCGGCACGGTTGAAGGAGCGCCGTCATGCAGCTGCTCCTCTTCGAGCTGGGTGACGTGATGCTCGCGCTGCGGATCGAGGCCGCCGGAAAGGTGATGGAGGCGGGCGAGCAGGCCGGGGCCGGATGCCGGGTGGTCGATGCAGCCCGCATCCTGGAATCGGATCCGGGCACCGCCGCCGGGCACATCGTTCAACTCGAGGGGAGCCGGCTCGTCGTGCGGCTGGGGCGCCTGGCGGGAATGGCTCACGTCGATCCTCGATGGATCTTGCCCCTGCCCGGTTATATTTTCGAAGACCCTCGCCCGCCGCTGCGCGGCGTGATCGGCGACATCCAGGGGGGTGGAGCGGAGGCCGCGCGGGCGGCCGGAGCCTACCTGCTGGACGAAGAGGCGCTGGCCGCAATGGAGGCTGAGGGATGAGCTTCGAGTCGAGTCAGCGCGTGCGCATCGAGGCGCAGGGGTGCGCATTCACCATCCCATCGCATCAGATCAGCTCCGTGATGGCCGCGCGGCCTCTGCAGCGCGTGCCCCGCGGCCGGGCCCAGGTGGCCGGACTGCTGGTCCTGGAGGATCGGGCGATCCCGGTGTACCGTCCAGCCGGGCTTCCCCCGAAGAGGAAATCGGATGTCCCGGGCAGGTCGGCGGGAAGCCGTCATGCGCCGGAGCAGGAGATCATCGTGCTGGAAGCCGAGGGGATCATCGCCGGCTTCCTCGTGGACCGGGCCGACCTGGCTGCCGGACCGGATGACGATCGCCTTCCCGTGATGGACGGGGCCGCGCTGATGGCGGGCGTGGGCATCCCCATCGACGGGGGCGGGCCACAGCGTGCGGCACGTGCCGCCGGGAGAGAGTGAGGACCCATGGGACGCAGGATCCTGATCGCCGATGACAGCATCACCATCCAGAAGGTGGTGGAGCTGACGTTCAGCGAGTTCGACGACGAAGTGGTGAGCGTGGGAAACGGCGCGCTGGCGCAGGCCAGGCTTGCGGAAGAGACCTTCGACATCGCCCTGCTGGATGCCGTCATGCCCGAGCGCACCGGCTACGATCTGTGCGCCGGAATCCGGAAGGACGACCGTATCTCGTGGATGCCGGTGCTCCTGCTGTCGGGTGCCTTCGAGACCTTCGACGAAGCCCGCGGACGCCAGGTGGGCGCCGACGGCCATCTGCGCAAGCCGTTCGAGTCGCGATCCCTCATGGCCAAGGTGGATGAGCTGGTGGCGGCCCGCCCCAGGCCCGGGGCTCCGCCCGCCCTGGCGCGCCCCCGTCCCCGCCCTGAGCCCGCGCCCATCCCGTCCCCTCCGCCCAGGCCTCAGACCCCCGCTCAGGCCAGACC
>JBOGOC010000032.1:0-2849 GCA_050747525.1 Candidatus Polarisedimenticolia bacterium
GTTCCGCGAGCTGCTGGGACGCGTGCGGGAGACGACGCTGGGGGCCTTCGCCCACCAGGAGCTTCCCTTCGAGCGGCTCGTGGAGGACCTGCAGCCGGCACGCGACCTCGGCCGCAACCCGATCTTCCAGGTGCTGCTGGAGCTGCAGAACGCCCCATCGCAGCTCACCGGGCTGACCGGGCTCTCGATCGACACGGTCCCATCCGACAGCGGGTCTTCGCGCTTCGACCTCGAGGTGCAGCTTTGCGAGGAGCCCGGGGGAGGGCTCGACGGCTTCCTCGTGTACAACGCCGATCTGTTCGATCCCCCGACGGCGCAGCGGCTCGCCGAGCGCTACGTGTCCCTTCTCGCCTCGGTCGCCGAAGATCCGTCGTGCCGTCTCTCCCGCCTCGCGCTTCTGGAGGAAGCCGAGCTGGACCTGGTGGTCCGGAGGTGGAACGACACCACGCGGCCCTACCCTCATGAGGCCACGATCGCGCAGCTGTTCGCGGAGGTCGCGAGCCGGCACCCCGACGGGACGGCGCTTCTCTTCGAGGGGGGCTCGACGACCTACGGGGAGCTGCTGGAACGGGCACACCGTGCCGCGGGGTTCCTGCGCGCGAGAGGGGTCAGGCCCGAGTCACGCGTCGCGATCGCGATGGAGCGCTCCCCGGAGATGGTCACGGCGATCCTGGGGGTTCTTTGCGCGGGCGGGGCCTACGTCCCCGTCGACCTGGAATCGCCTCCCGCCCGCACGGCACGAATGCTCGCCGACGCCGGCGTGACGCTCGCCATCACCGACGGCCGCTCCCAGCCGCCCCACGGCGCATTCGATGTTGTGGCGTTCGACGAGATCCTGGCTGGGGGAGAGAAGTTCCAAGGCCTCAGCGCCGGCGCCGGGAACCTCGCCTACGTGATGTTCACGTCCGGCTCCACGGGCGAGCCCAAGGGGATCGAGGTGACGCAGCGCAACGTCGTGCGCCTCGTGCGAGGCACCACATACGCGCACTTCGGACCGGACGAGACGATTCTTCACCTCGCGCCCGGCGCGTTCGACGCCTCGACCTTCGAGATCTGGGGCGCGCTTCTCTCCGGCGGCCGGCTGGCCATCGCGCCGGCCGGCTCCCCTTCCCCCGGCGACATCGCACGCCTTCTCGAGCGCCACGACGTGACCACTGTCTGGCTCACTGCGGGGCTGTTTCACTTGATGGTCGACGAAGAACTCGAGGCCTTGTCACGGGTGCCTCAGGTGCTCGCGGGGGGCGACGTGATCTCACCATCGCACGTGCGGCGCCTGATGGCCGCCGGGTGCCGCCGCTTCGTGAACGGATACGGTCCGACCGAGACGACGACCTTCGCGTGCTGCGGCCTGATCGATCCGGGCGAGGAGCTCGGGGAGCGGATGCCGATCGGCGCCCCGGTCGCGAACTCGCGGGCCTACGTGCTCGACGAGGCGATGCAGCCGGTCCCGGTCGGAGTGACCGGGGAGCTCTTCATCGGAGGAGACGGGGTTTCGCGCGGGTATGCGCGCAGACCGGGAATGACGGCCACACAGTTTCTGCCCGATCCGTTCGGGCCGCCCGGCGCGCGTCTGTACCGCACCGGCGACCTGGTGCGGTGGCGAGGCGACGGCCGATTGGAGTTCCTCGGCAGACGCGATGGCCAGGTGAAGGTGCGCGGCTTCCGCGTGGAAGTTGCCGAGGTTGAGGCGGCGCTCGCGGCCGTACCTGGGGTTCGCGCCGCGGCGGTGATCACGAGGCGGGAGCATGGGGAGGCCGAGCTCGTCGGCTACGTGGTCGCCGACGGCGGCCACGACGCTCCCTCGCTGCGCGAGGCG
This sequence comes from Candidatus Polarisedimenticolia bacterium, assembly GCA_050747525.1. GTDB lineage: Bacteria > Acidobacteriota > Polarisedimenticolia > JACPZX01 > DASXTC01 > JBOGOC01. The sequence goes on from JBOGOC010000032.1 coordinate 1,817, forward strand.
CTTGCCGGCCGCCTGCCGCGCCCCATGATCCCGGCACGTTTCGTCATGCTCGAGGCGCTGCCGCTGACGGCGAACGGCAAGATCGACCGTCGAGCGCTCCCCGCGCCCGCCGCGCCGTCAGCCGACCCGTCGGCGGCGCCCAGGACGCAGACCGAGCGGGAGGTGGCGGGAGCGTGGGCCGAGGTCCTCCGCCTCGAATCAGTCGGCTTGGCGGACAACTTCTTCGATCTCGGCGGGCACTCGCTGCTCGCCACGCAGGTGGTCTCGCGGCTGCGCGCAAGGCTCGGCGTGGAGGTTCCGCTCCGTTCGCTGTTCGAGTCGCCGACCGTCGAGGCGATAGCCCGCCTGATCGACCGCGACACCGGGCTCAGGGAGCGCGCCGGCATGATCTCACGGCGGCTGGACACCGGTCCGGCTCCCCTGTCGTTCGCGCAGCAGAGGCTGTGGTTCCTCGACACCCTCGCTCCGGGAAGCGTCGCCTACAACATCCCCAACGTCCTGCGTCTGGAAGGAAGCCTCGACGTCACGGCGCTCGAGAGGACTCTGTCCGAGATTCTGCGGCGGCACGAGGCGATCCGGACGCGGTTCGTCGAGACCCCTCACGGGGTCCGGCAGAGCGTCGAGGCCCCCGCCCGTATGCGGCTCGATGTCGTGGACCTCGCGCTCGAACCCGACGCCGAGGCCACCGCGAGGCGTCTTGTGGCCGAGGAGGCCATGGCGCCGTTCGACCTGTCGGCAGGGCCGCAGCTGCGTGCACGTCTGGTGAGGCTCGCTCCCGATGACCACCTATTCTTGATGACGATTCACCACATCGTGTCGGATGGCTGGTCGATGGGGGTGCTGGTGCGGGAGCTGGTCGTCCTGTATGAAGCGTACGCGGCGGGACATGGCTCGCCTCTGGAGGAGCTGCCGATCCAGTACGCGGACTTCGCCGTCTGGCAGAGGGACCGGCTTCAGGGGGAACGGCTCGAGAGGGAGCTGGCGTACTGGAAGGAGCGGCTGACGCCTCTTCCGGCGGCCCTGGAGCTTCCGG
>JBOGOC010000033.1:0-37871 GCA_050747525.1 Candidatus Polarisedimenticolia bacterium
GTCCCGCCCTCGGCCACTCGGCTCACCGCCCCCTTCAGATGGAACATCGCCACGTACGACCGTGGCGACGAGCAGGAGAACGCGTGCTCGGCGATCACGTCGATGAGGTCGTCGCGGAGTTCGGGGAGGTGGGTGGACTTCCAGTAGTAGTTCCAACCGTGTACGACGGTCGAGTCGAGCGCGCTCTGGAATCCCACGTACGGCGTGGGCCCGACCAGGTCGAGGAGGGGAGTCCGGGATGCGCGGAGCGGGCGGAGCCCCCGCTCACCGTCCTCGATCGGCCCGGCGTAGCAGGTACCGACCATCACCACCGGGCGCCAGTGCAGATCCTCGGGGATGACCGGTAGCGGTGGCGCGGTGCCGAACCTCACGACCGTGCCGAGCTCGTCGGGAGCGTCGCGAACGAAGTCGCGGTAGAAGCGGAGGACCTCCCCGGCGTCGGCCGCGTCCCAGAGGATGGGCCCGGCCAGGACCGTGGGCCCGACGGAGTGGAGGCGGAACTCGAACGAGGTGACCACGCCGAAGTTGCCACCGCCGCCTCGCAACGCCCAGAACAGGTCGGGGTGGTCGTCCTCGGACGCCCGCAGCCGCTCGCCGGCGGCCGTCACGACGTCGACGGCGAGGAGGTTGTCGACCGTGAGACCGTGCTTGCGCATCAGCCAGCCGACGCCACCGCCCAGGGTGAGCCCGGCGACTCCGGTGTGGCTCACGATTCCGCCGGTGGTGGCCAAACCGTGCGCCTGCGTCTCGTGGTCGACGTCGCCCCACAGCGCACCACCCTGCACCCAGGCCCTGCGGTCGGCGGGATCGACCCGAACGGCCCGCATCGCCGAGAGGTCGATGACGACCCCGTCATCGCAAACGGCGGTGCCCGCCACGTTGTGGCCTCCACCCCGTATGGCGATCTCCAGATCGTGGTCGCGGGCGAAACGCACGGCCGCGACCACGTCGACGGCCCCGATGCATCGGGCGATCAGGCGCGGGCGCCGGTCGATGGCACCGTTCCACACTGCACGGGCGATGTCGTAGTCAGGGTGGTCAGCCCCGATCAGCCGGCCTCGGAACCCGTCGATCTCCACGACGGTTGGCGCCCTACGCCCGTGGCCGACTTCTGCGGCGGTCGTCGATGTCGTCATCGTGTCCTCCTGTCTCGATGGCCCTCATCAGACCACCGCCGACCGCGGCTGTGAAGTCAAGAATCTGGACTTCACAACCGCAGGCGGTTGCGCAACACTGGCGTCGTGAGGACGTACGGCCAGTACTGTCCCATCGCCCGAGGCGCCGAGATCTTTGCCGAGCGCTGGACACCGCTGATCATCCGCAACCTGTACCTTGGCTGCGGGAGCTTCAGTGAGATCCTGGAGGGCGCGCCCGGACTCTCCCGTACCCTGCTCTCACAGCGGCTGAAGCAGCTCGAACGGCTCGGTGTCCTCGAGTCGGCACCCAAGCCCGACGGGCGCGGGCACCACTACGAGCTCACGTCCGCGGGCCACGACCTATTCAAGGTCTGCCAGTCGCTCGGCGAGTGGGGTGCGCGTTGGCTCGAGCTCGCCCCCGAGAACCTCGATCCCTTTGTGGCCCTGTGGTCGATGTGCAACGCGCTGCGCCGAGACCGGCTCCCGGATCGACGCGTCGTCATCCGCTTCGACTTCACCGGCCGCCCGCGCCGTGAGCGCTATTGGCTACTCATCGAGCTCGGGGACACCGAGATCTGCAAGACGTACCCCGGCCTTGACGAGGACCTCTACATCACGGCGGAAGCCGAAGCCTTCGTCAAATGGCATGCCGGCCAGCTCACCTGGGCCCAAGCCACCCGCGGGGACCGCATCCGACTCGACGGCCTCTCGTCGCTCGTAAGAGCCTTCCCAACGTGGAACGCCCGCAGCATGTTCGCCCACATCAGGCCGGTCTCCCGCACCCCCACGAGCTCCGAAGGCTGACATCCTCGACGAGGCCTCACACTGGGTCTTCTTCGGGCCCGGTCGGGCCATCGGACACCTCCTCTGGTTAGGCGGTCTCTCAATGCACCGGGCCGACGCTCCAGAGGATATATGCATTCCCGATCGCATGAAAGACGGCGACCATCCAAAGATTCCCAGATCGCTTGTATACGACTCCGAAGAACAGCCCGATGACGAAGATGGACGCGAACATTGGCACGGCGAAGGATGGTGCGGACGCAAAGTAATACCAGTGCAGCGGGCCGAAGGTGTACAGAAAATTCGCGACGAAGATGCCGAATGGTGCACCCCAGCGGCGTACCACCTCCAGCTGCACCATCCCCCGGTACACGAGTTCCTGGTAGAACCCGAAGAAAAGGTACGGTACGAACACGTTCCACAGGCTCCACGCCATACCGGGCTGCGCGACCCGGTTCCGGAGTGGCTCAGCGAACACGATCGGGAAAACTACATTCGCGATGACAACCACCTGGCAAAAGTACGACTTCTCCGTTGCGGTCCAGTCGCGCCATGCTCGGAATCCAAGTTGCGACAGCTTGACGCCCGCGAAGACGGGCACGACCAGCAAGCCGAGCCCCAGCAGCGCCGGCAACAGCAGCCAAAGGGGAGTTTCCGGGTAGAGCCATCTCACAGCGGCAAGTCGCACGACCTCAACGAAACCGCCGGCTAGCAAGAGACGCACACCGGCGTTGGGAGAGTGCGCCGGCGCGGGCTTGCGATCAAACGATAAAAGGTGCCCCCGCAGGTGAGGGCTCCGCGGGCGTTGCGGCCCGACGGTCGTCTCAACCGTGACCACTCAGGGGCCTCCGCGCTGAACGCGAGATCAGCAGTCCGTAGCGAACGAGTGCTGTGAGACACCTGGATTTCTACCCGACTCCAAGCTCGTAGTCAACCGGCGCAGCTCGATGACACAGCCACCGCCGCTGGAGCAAGCACCCGACCTGGGGGTGAATTCGGCTGGGCGTCCTTGCGGTCTTGACGGCGTTCATTTATCTGACTAAAGTCAGAAAATGTCGAACGATCCGATTCCGACGGTTCGGAGCTTCTACCGTGCACTCACCCTCCGGGTCGGCGTGTTCACGGACAGTTTCCTGGGACGCGGGCGAGCGCTCGCGCAGTCACGCTTGCTATTCGAGATCGGAAGAGAGGGTGCGGATGTTCGGGAGCTTCGCTCTCGGCTGGACCTCGACTCGGGTTACCTCAGTCGGCTGTTGCGTTCACTCGAACGGCACGGCCTGATTAAGGTCACAACCCCCGAATCGGATCTGCGCAGTCGCCGCGCGCGCCTGACCGTTGCGGGCCTCAAGGAGCTCAAGGCGCTCGATCGGCTTGGCGATCGATTCGCCGAGGGGACCCTCGAGCCCCTCAGCGAGGCCGAGCGCGCGCGTCTCGTTAAGGCAATGTCGGAAGTGGAGAAGCTCCTCAACCTTTCATTCACCAGAATTTCCGTCGAGGACCCGGACAGTCCTGATGCGAAGTGGTGCCTCGGGCAGTACTTCGCAGAACTGGGCGAGCGCTTCGAGGGGGGCTTCGATGCAGGCAAGTCGATCCCGGCCGACGCCGGGGACTTGAGGCCTCCACGCGGCACCTTCCTGGTGGCCCGCCTCGATGGCCGACCTGTGGGCTGCGGCGCGGTCAAGGCGACCGAACCCGGTGTCGGCTCGATCAAGCGAATGTGGGTGTCCCGGGAGGTGCGCGGCACGGGCGTGGGCCGGCGTCTGCTCCTCGCTCTCGAGAAGGAGGCCGCCGGTCTCGGGATGGGGCTGCTGCGCCTCGAAACCAACCGGAGCCTCCACGAGGCACAGGCGCTCTATCGGCGAAATGGGTACCGGGAAGTTGCGGCCTTCAACGACGATCTCTACGCGGATCACTGGTTCGAGAAGCGTAACGGACCCTCGGACCCCTGAGATGCTGAGAATCGAGAACCTTTGCACGGCCGTCCACGTCCTGGGTGATCAATCTCCGGGCGACGGATTCGAGCCCGCCGAGCCGGATCTCGAGCTCGTCTACTTCGCTACGCTCCATGGCGGCTAGAACCGTGTGGACGGCCATCTTCTGGTTCGAGGTCCGATACCACCTTCGACAGCCGCTCTTCTACCTGGTCACGTTCTTCCTCAGCGTGCTGCTGTTCATTGCGGGCACGGGCCAGGGCCCAGGAAGCAATTTCGGCAGGCTCCACCTCAACGCGCCCGCGGTGATCCTCGAGCTGCTGGTCAAGGGGATCTTCCTCGTCCTCTTCCTGATGACCGCGTTCGTCGCTAGCGCAGCCGTGCGGGACTTCGACCGGCGGACCTCCGAGCTCTTCTTCTCGATGCCGATCTCGCGGTTCGACTACCTGACCGGGCGGTTCGCGGGAACGATGGTGGTCTGCATGCTCGCGTACATGGTGGGCGCCGGAGCCCTGGCGGCAAGCGCCTTCATGCCCTGGCTCGATCCAGCACGGGTGGGGCCGTTCCGGCTGGCACCGTACGCGTTCGGTCTGGGCGTGCTGATCATCCCGACGCTCGTGGCACTCGGCGCGGCGTTCTACGCCCTGGCGAGCTGGACACGGAGCACGCTAGCGACCTACTTCGGCGTCGTCGCCTTCTTCGCGGCCAGCGCGACCGCCGGCCTGGCGGCTTCCCGCCTCGAGACCGAGTGGATCGGGCAGCTGCTCGATCCGTTCGGCGTGGCGGCGCTGGGTGGCGCCCTTAAGTACTGGACCGTCGCGGAGCTGAACACGGCGATTCCGGAGGTCGGCGGGACCCTCCTCTGGAACCGGATCCTCTGGCTCGGCCTGGGGCTCTCCGCGCTAGGCCTCTCGGTGGCCGCCTTCGATCCATCGCGTCCCAGGAAGCGTCCCGACCGGACGCGGGATGCGACCGAAGCCCCTTCGCCGGTTGAGGCGACGTTCCGGGTGCGGGCGCCGGCGACCCGCCGGGTGTTCTCGCGGCATTCCGTCCTCGTCCAGTTCATACACCAAGTCCGGCGCGAGGCAACGACCGTCCTGTGGAACCTGCCGTTTCTCGGCATCCTCGCCCTCGGGCTCTTCGTCCTCATCCAGGCCGCGAGTTCCGCCGGGAACCTCTTCGGAATGCCTGTCCATCCCCGCACCCACCTCATGCTCGAGGCGATCCAGGACGGGTACTCGATCATCCTGTTGATCGTGGTCGTTCTCTATAGCGGTGAGCTGATCTGGAAGGAACGCTCGCTCGAGCTGGACGAGATCGTTGATTCGATGCCGACGCCGAGCGGCGTCTACTTCGGCGCCAAACTGACGACGCTCCTGCTGGTGATTGCCGTCTTGCTGCTTGCGGGCGTCCTGGCCCTGGTCGGTTTCCAGCTCTCGCGAGGCTACACCGACCTCGAACTCGGCCTGTACGCACGGGGCGTCGCACTCGCCGCCGTCTATCCGATCCTGATGATGGTCCTCGCTTGCTTGCTCCATGTCGTGGCGCGCAGCAAGCTCGTGGGGTACGGCCTCGTGATCCTCTTCATCATCACCTGGGATCTCCTCGAGGAGTTCGGGTTCGAGCATCACCTCTACCGTTTCGCGAGCCTCCCGCCGACGCCCTACTCCGACCTCAACGGCTACGGACCATTCCTCGCGCCGTTCGGCTGGTACAGCCTCTACTGGGGGTTCGTCGCGCTCGTGCTTGTCGGGCTTTCGATCCTGTTCTGGAGAAGGGGTGCCGACGACGCCTGGAGGGCGCGATGGGCCGGGGCGCGCCTACGATTCCGCGGCCCTGTTCGCGCGGTGATCGCCCTCGGCGCCATCGGCCTCGTGGCCGCAGGCTCCTGGATCTTCTACAACACCAACGTCCTGAACGAGTACGTGCCGAGCACCGGAGCGGCGGAGCGCCGCGCGCGCTACGAACGGCTGTATCGGCGGTATCAGGATCTCGACCTGCCGCGGATCATCGCCGTGCGAGCCGATGTGGACATCTTCCCTGACCGGGGGAGCGTGGAGATTCGCGGCACCTACCGCATCCGGAATCGGTACGCCGAACCGCTCCGCGACCTCCATGTGAGCATTCCGGAGCGGGTCCGCGTGAACCGCCTCGACCTTCCCGCTCACGACGTCATCATCGAAGACGACGAGCTTGGCTACGGCATTTACCATCTACGAGACCCGCTCGAGCCGGGCGAGGCGATCGAAGTCGGCTTCGACCTCACGGTGGGGAACCGGGGCTTTGTCAACCACGACACGGGGATCGCGGTCATCGACAACGGCACCTTCTTCACCAAGCGGGACTTCTTCCCGGTTATCGGGTACGACGCTCAACGGCAGCTCGCCGATCCCGACGAGCGGCGGCGGCGCGGACTGGAGCCCGTTCTCCGCCTTGCCGGCATCGACGATCTCTCCGCCCGGCGGAGCACACCCCGGGCCCCTGACGCCGACCGGGTCGACTTCGAGGCCACGGTATCCACCACCGTCGACCAGATCGCCGTCACGTCGGGCGAGCTTCAGCGGGAGTGGGTCGAGGGCGGACGGCGATACTTCCACTACCGGGCCGAGATACCCATCACACACCACTTCGCCTACGCATCGGCGAGGTACGAGGTGACGCGAAGCGAGTGGAAGGGCGTCGCGATCGAGGTCTACCATCACCCCGGGCACGACGACAACGTCGGCCGCATGATCGACGGAGCCAGAAAGTCGCTCGCCTATTTCACGGCGAACTTCGGCCCCTACCAGCACCGCCACCTGCGGATCGTCGAGTTCCCTGGCTATGTCCGTGATGCCACGTCGTTTCCCGGCTTGATCGCATTCTCCGAGGCGATGGGGTTCAACGCCCGCCTCGATGGCGAGGAGTCGATCGATTTTCCGTTCTACGTCACGGCGCACGAGGTCGCGCACCAGTGGTGGGGGCAGCAGATGGTTGGCGCCAACGTCCAGGGTGTGGGCATGCTTCACGAGACGCTGGCGCAGTACTCGGCGCTGATGGTCATGGAGGACGAGTTCGGGCGGCAGAGAATGCGCCGCGTTCTCGCCTACGAACAGGACTGGTACCTCCGCGGTCGCGCCGGTGAGCGCGGCGTGGAGCCGCCTCTCGCGCTCGTCGAGCGGCAGGGCTACGTTTATTACCACAAAGGCGCGCTGGCCATGCACGCGCTCCGCGACGCCGCGGGTGAGGCGCGGCTCAACCACGCGCTGTCGCGGTACCTCTCGCGCGTCGCCTTCGGGGAGCCGCCCTACACCACGACGGCCGAACTCCTTGAGGAGATCCGCCCGGCGGTGCCCGCGGGGTCGGAGCATCTGGTCGAGGACCTGTTCGAGAGGATCACGATGTTCGACAACGAAGTCGCCGGCGCAACGTTCACGGGGCGCGCGGACGGCACGTTTCTCGTCCGCCTCGAGTTGGAGGCCCATAAGCTGCGGGCCGACGGCGCCGGCGCCGAGCGGGAGATCCCGATCGACGATTGGATTGACATCGCGGTCTACGGCGAGGGAGAGGATGGTGAGGGCGGCGGCACCGTGCTCTTCCTCGAGCGGCGACGTATCCGTGCCTCGCCAGTCGCCTTCGAGATCGTAGTCGACCAACAGCCCGCGTGGGTGGCGATCGACCCGTACTACAAGCTCATTGATCGCGCCCGCGGCGACAACGTCCGCGCCGTGTTGTCGGCGGGCGCACAAGCCGGCCGTGTTGACCACGAGAAAGCGGCCGCGCCGCCCTTTGGTGGCACGAGGTCCTCGGGACGATAGCGGGTGCCGGAAGATCCGCCGTCCGGTTCATGCTGTAGTTGCGCCGTTTCGCTCAGTGTGCTCTCGGACATCAGCCCTTCTGGAGCCTCTTGATCACGTTGGACATTTGTCTACGATACTCGGCATGCTCTGTCAAAGAGAGGCCAAGGAAACCCACGCCGGGCTCGTGCTCGACGAGATCAATGAGCTCCTCGATATCAGGATCAGAGGAGTCCGTGGCCTCATCCGGCAGCCGCGTGAGAAAAGTCGTGAAGTCAATGCTTCCGTCGAAGTACTCCTGAGCTAGCGTTCCAACCGCAGTTCGAAGGTTTGATGGATCGTAGTTCATGAATGTTCCGAATCGGCCCAACGCCCGAGATCAGCCGCGAGCGCCATGGCTACGACAGTTGCCGTGCGGCGCTAAGAAAGCGCCGCTCGCCGGCGGGTTCACGCTGGAGTTATGCGGTTTTCAGTTTCCATAATGGCAGGCTGCGTCGAGTGTCGCCTGTGAGCGTCATGCCCAGCTTCGCGGCAAGCCGCTGTGATGCTACGTTGTCGCTGGGTACAGTAGCGCTAAGGGAGTTCACCCCAGGCTGAGCAAGCACCCACCCCGCGACAGCTGCCGCCGCCTCCAGAGCATATCCGCGTCTTCGACAGTGTTCCACCACACCCCAGCCGATCTCGACGTCTCCGTCACGGCTTGGCGGCCCTTTCAGATTGATCGAGCCAACGATAGATCGCGAGGAGCGCTCGACGATCAGGCGAATCCGCCATGGAATATGGGCCGTGTCGGCAAGGAGATGACGTAGGTGCCAGGACAGGCCTTCCCTCGCCTCGCGTTCCTCCGGCCACCCTGGTGGGAAGTTCACGCCCGCTAAACGACCAGCCCGTTCGGCATCGCCAGCGACGAGCGCCTCAAGCTCATGTGGCAAGAGCACAACAAGGAGCAGTCTCTCCGTTTCGATCGTCACCGAGCGCCGGATAGCATTCACCTGTTCACTTCAATGTTATCCGCATAACGTCCAGCGTAACGCGCGGCGGGCGAATGCCCAACGCGCAACGGCGGGTTCGGCAGCGGTCACGATTCGTGACCCTGAGCCAGCTGGCGCTGGAAATCGAACTGAACTTCGACAAGTTCCGCCATCGGCACCGCTTTGCGCGAGCGCTCCTCGATGGGCGGCCCCTTCGCCCAGAGAAATGGATAAATCGAGAAGGCCTGGTCGCCGGCCAACGTGGAGACGTCGGCGGGCCACTCCGGCCAGCGCTGTCCAGCGTAAAATGTTCCTAGGTCTCCTTGAAGCGTCCATTGAACGAATTCGGAGTAACCCCTCTCGAGTGATTCCCACTCCAGGCGGTCAGGAGCGAAGTAGTGGACGTGCCCTTGAGGACCGTCGAGCGCTCCACCATTAATGGCGAAGGAACCCCCGACAACATCGTCGGCAACGATGAGGATAGGCGGTGGGGACTCTGCTTCAATCCAGGTCCTGCCCTTGTTCCAGCCAGGCAGGGTCCTTGGTAGTCGAGGATGCCCGGACGCCAGTATGCGCAACCAGCCTCCGTCGATCAGGAGGCCGCCAGTCTCGTAGACCACCGCCCCCATCGGAGAGCGAGTCGTGACCTGCAGCTCCTCGAGCACGGACGATCGACCTGGATCGCTCGCCGGGAGAACCTCAACTCGGTTCGACGCTGCCGCAATCCACTCTCGAACGAGCGGCCAAGCGGGATCGTCGGATAGTAAGTCCTTCAAGCTTCGCACGGGCCCTCGTCTGCCGAACGCCCAGCATAACCCGCGGCGGGCGAACGCCCGAAGCGAGATTTTGGTGGCCGCCGTCCGCCCGCCGTCGGGTTCATGGTGTGGTTCGGCGGCTCGTTCTAACGCTGGCGCGCCGCTTGGGCGATCTGTACCCACCGGTCCGGCGAGATCTTCGCAACAATCTCCCCGATGACGTCCAACGCCAACTCGTCCGCTGTCTTGAAGCGGATGCAAGCCTTACCCATATTCAGTTTCTTGCCTGCCGCTCGGAAGCCGTCTGATAGGTGCTTGCCCAACGCGCTATCGGCATAAACGGGCATCAGGTGCAACGAGAGGTATGACTTCTCGGGCGCAAGCGCGACGTACCAGAGTGGGTGTCCGTTGTAAGTGTCTGAATAGCGTTCCAAGGGAACCTGGTACACGAGCATGTTCTTGCTGATGACTTCCTCGTAGCCTGGAGGCAGGCACCGCTTAACCGCCTCCCGCACACGTTCGACTTCCCGGCGGCGTTCCACTGGAAGGCCGGACAGGAAGGTGGAGATAGCCGTTGAGGTCAGCTTACGAGTCATAGCTGGCACCTTCATTCAGGGGCCGGCACCTTGGCAACTAGAGCGCGTATTTCAGGTAACATTGCTTCCCCGTAGTCCATATCCGCGAGACATGCAGTGTACGGTGGATGCGTGTCACAGCAGGGTGCATGAACCCATAGGTCGAGAGCTTGACTTGGATTCTTTGGGCTGCAAACTTCGGAGGCAACACCTTTCAACCACACTCTCGTGTTTTCCTGAACGCGCGCCCATCGCTCCTCAGCCGTTACACCGGCGATGCCGGTACCCGACCTAGAAGGAACGAGCCTGAGTTCCCAGGTCACCTGTCCTATAAGGACCGTTCCTGGCCATCTCTCTTCTGACGTCTTCGCGAGTCCGGTGAATCGCCCCATCGGCTTTGCTGATTCGGCAGCCTCTAGGTAAGGCCGGGCGCTCTCACATCGAAGGACATGTACCTTGACAACCCGCCCGGGCCTATAGACACAGTCTGCCGAAGCATCGGCAAACATCAGCGCAGCGGCCAACCATGTGTATACCGCACTTGTGGTCTTCATAGAGTCCAGCTAACGCCCACCATAACCCGCGGCGGGCGGTCCAACTTCATCGACGATAGCACCGCCGCCACAGTTGCCGCGTGGCAGTAACGACGCCCCGCCCGCCGTCGGGTTCATGGTGTAGTTAGCCAGCCCCAATCCAGGAGGTGCAGGTTGCTTCGCTTCATCGAGGGGAACTCGGGCTCCGTCGCCCTTCGTGATGAACTGGTAGAAGTCGTGCATGTAGCCGTCGACTACGCGCATGACGTTCCCGGTGCCGCACCCCTTTGCAGGAACCTGCCTTTCTGGGTGTGGGTCGCTGGTCACAACCTCGACCCACGGCCGACGCTCACGGTCCAGTTGGATGATGTACACGCCGCCGGTTTCGAGGGGTCGATAGAGCCATTCTGGTCGTTTCAGGGGAAAGGTTCCAAGTTCCGCATCACCCTTGACGACTTCCAAGACCTTCAGGAGGTCGCCCGACTCATCATGTTTCTCACACCTGGCAACCACGATGAACGGCGCCGTCTCCGAGGCCACTCCGAATGGGGTCGCCCAGTTGGCGAAGAGGGATGTAGAGCTCAGCACAGCAACCAGCGCCGGGATCATTCCTCGTCTTCTCATTCTTTGAGCCTTGTCTGGCTAACGTTCACCATAACCCGCGGCGGGCGGTCCAACTTCTTCGACACTGTTAGAACCCTCCCAGTTGCCGTGCGGCAGCAAGGACGCCCCGCCCGCCGTCGGGTTCATGGTGTTGTTGGGCGGGCCGTCACTTTGTTGCCCGCATCTCGAGCTTGATTGCGCCATGTGACCGTTTCGCACAGTTTCTGAGCCCAACGCCGACGTCACCCCACTTGAGGTGGCCAATAAGACTCCCAGCAACGCCCGTAGTACTGCTGCAGATATTGGTCAGCGGAAGTGTGAACGGTGATTCTTCACCGATGCTGACGCGCACAGGGTCCGCTAACGGTACCCACTGTGAGCTTGATGGTTGCTGCGAAGCCGCGACAACTGCGAGCTCCAGGCGCTGGACGAGACATGTGAAGCGATAGCCGTCCTTGGGCCACTGAGGCGACGACTTGTCGAGGGGAATGGTGACAGTAATCGGCTTGTCGCATTCGAGCGAGATGGTTTCGGACCATGTGCAAGGCTGAAGGGTCATGAATGCGCCGCCAAGTAGTACGGCTCTGACCAGCTCAGCGCATCTATCGCGCATCTTGCCCCCTGTCGCTGAGCACCGCCCAACTACAAATGGACTGTTCTGTGTAAGACGACTTCCTGTTGAAACACCTCCGGACCGGACGAAACCGATCTAATCCGGCCGGCTCCGGTGTGGGCGTGCGTAAGCCATTGTATACGCTCATCCTGGGGGCGCGGCCATGCCGTTTGGGGCGACCGGGATAGGCTGCAGACGAACCCGGTCTAAGACGTAGAGGCCGCGCCGTCGGGGCCGGGGGGTGGGGGGGTGAGGTGTACGAATCAGACGAGGGTGCCCAGCCGAAGCTCCCAGCGGACGGCCCGGGTGGTCCGTAGCAGGTCATGCCGTGTCCAGGGGTCCTCCTCCAGGCGGGAAACGGCCTCGTCGGGAGTCGCCGCGCGCACGACGAGCAGCACGTCGGGCGTCCCTTCCAGCGGGCCTCCCAGGACGACGAACCCCTCCTCCACCAGGGAATTCATGAACGATCGGTGGGCCGCCCAGTCGGCCTGCTGCTCCAACGGTAAACCATCCTTCCAAGCCGGCCCGCGCGTGCGCGTCACCGCGAAGTGATTGGTCATGGCGATCCCGCGCTACGCCCTGGCGTAGTGCTCCGCTCCCATGAAGTGCAGCGACACGTACGGCCGGTCGCCCACCACCCAGCTGTCGTGGGGAACGGCGGCGACGTGGAACAGCGACCCTTCGGTCAGCTCGATGACGCGCCCGTCGGTGAAGGCCACGGTGGCCGTGCCCGACACCACCATCCCCACGTGCTCCACCGTGCAGTGAGAGGCCCCCACCGTCGGCCCGACGTGCGCGGACCATTTCCAGCCGGGCTCGTACCGGGCGCGCCCCAGTACCATCGAGCCGAGGCGGACGATTTCCAGGCGCCCCTTTTCGAACACGCGGACCTCATCGGGAGCGTCGAACCGCTTCAAGATGACGTCGAGGTCAGTGTCCATGCGATTCGGCGAACGTCTTGAAGGCGTTGATCACCTTCTGGTTCTGGGCGCGGATCATGCCGCCCATGAGAAACGTCAGGACCTTCATCACGCCCGAGCTCTTGAACTCGGTGTCCACGATCCAGCGCGTCGTGGCTCCCTTGTCGATGAAGCGGTTCCTGATCCACGAGGTCCCCATCTTCGAGGCGTAGGTGCCAGAGAACTCGTCCGGCAGGCTCCTGACCGTGATGGTCTCCATCAGCTCAAACTGGCCCTTGCCCGCGCGATAGACGAGGCGTGACGTGGCTCCCGGCTGGCCGGGAGTGCCGGAGACGGGCTCGAACTTCAGCAGGTCGGGCATCCACCTCATCAGGTTGGCGGGATCGTCGAACAATGCGACCACCCGGCCGCGCGGCGCCGCGATCTCCACTTCGACGGAATGCTTCATCATTTTTTCTCCCGATCACCGTTCCATGTTCAGCACGACCCGGAAGCGTGCCTTGCCGCTCATCATACGGTCGTAGGCCTCGCCGGCACGATTCAGCGGATAGACCTCGTTCATCGGCCGGACCCCCTGGAGCTCACTGAAGGCGAGCGTGTCCTGCGTATCGATCGACGTTCCCGAATACCATCCCGTCACCGATCGGCGTCCCGAAAGGAGGGCGACCGGCGAAACCTGCATCGAGGCGGCGGCTCCCAGCACCATCAGGGTCCCCTTGGGGGCCAGCCCTCCCTGCACGGCGCTCATGGCTTCGCCGCTGGTCACCGTGGCAAGGATGACCGCGGCGCCTCCCAGCTCGAGCAGCGCGGCCGCCGGGTCCTGCGCCTGGCTGTCGATGTAGACCGAGGCGCCCAGCTTGCGGGCCAGCGGCTCTTTGTCCCTGCCGCGTGCGATGCCGACCGTGTGGAAGCCCATTTTCGACGCGTACTGCACCCCGAGGTGGCCCAGCCCTCCCAATCCCAGAATGGCCACGACGTCGCCCGGCCGCGCGCCGCTGTTGCGTAGCGCGTTGAAGGTGGTGAGCCCGGCGCACATCAGAGGAGCCGACTCGACGGCGCCGAGCCCGGCCGGCATCGCCGCCACCGCGCTGAGGGGAGCCAGCAGGAAGTCGGCATAGCCGCCATCGAACGTGATGCCGGTCACCTGGCCGGTCACGCACGCGAAGAAGTCTCCGCGCCGGCAGTGCCGGCACCGCCCGCAGTAGCCGCCGTTCCAGCCGACCCCGACCTTCTGCCCTGTCTCCCAACCATCGACACCGGGGCCCAGCGCGTCGATCACGCCGGCCACCTCGTGTCCAGGCACCCTGGGGTACGACAGCCCCGGAAAGCCTCCTTCCTTGACCAGCGCATCGCTGTGGCAGACCCCGCAGGCTTGCACGCGAATCCGCACCGATCCGGGGCCAGGCTCGGGGATACGCCGCTCGACTATCTCCAAAGGCCCGCCGGGGCGTGACACCTGCGCCGCGCGCATCATGGCCATGGGTTCTCCTCTATCGCGTTGCCGCTTTGACCTGACGTGTCTCCAGAAGCCCGGGGTCCGCGTCGCGCCAGTAGCGCTTCGCCGTTTGCACCTCACGGGCGGCCCCCTCCTCGTCCCCCTTGTGGCGCAGGACGAGCGCGAGGGTGAAGTGGCTGCCCCCGTACGCCTCGTCGTGCTCCATCATCTGTGTGGCCATGAACTCGGCAAGCTCCCAGTCTCCCGCGTCCATGGCGGCTCGCGCGAGCGACTCGAGGCGGAAGAGGGCCTGCGACCAGGCGTCCGGGCCGGGGGTCGCGCGGAGCGCGCGCACCACTTCCTTCAGGATGGTCCGGCCCTCGTCGCGCTTCCCCGTGCGGAGCAGAAGGTCCCCCTCCAGCGCCTGGACCCAGGGTTCCACGATGGATCGGGACGGATCGAGGCCGATGGTCAGTTGCGGCACGGTCTCCAGCTCGCGGCGCGCCGCCTTCAGCTCCTTCGCTGCGTCATCGGATCGTCCGAGGGCCAGGAGCGCCTGGCCCGCAAGCGCGTGGCCGACGGTGCGCGACTGCGGATAGCCGGTGGTGGTCAGGGCGCGCGCTTCGTCCAGGGCCTCCTGGTAGCGCCCTCCGTGCATGAGAAAGCCCGGCAGCTCGCGCATGTTGAAGGCCCTGTAGGCGCTCAGGGGCGGGAGGGCCGCCGACTCGCGCAGCGTCTTCTCGGCCAGCTCCATCTGGCCCTTGTGCTCGTAGCAGCTGGCCAGCAGGTCCAGATTGTGGGCGTGGTGCCAGTCCAGGGCCGGGTCGATCTTCTCGGCGGCATAGTAGGCGCGCTCGAGCTCGTTGGTCTTCTTGAACTGGACGATCGCGTCGTCCACGCGTCCCACCCTGCGCAGGTCGTGCGCCCACATGTGGGCGGCGTGGGGGATGGACGGCGCCAGGCGCGCGTAGACCTCGCCATGCTCGAGCGCCTTGTCGATGCGCCCGATTGTCTCGTAGGAATGAACGAGGTAGTGGTGGGCCGTGGCGTGGTCGGGGACGAGCCTCAGCACCTCCTGGTAGAACGCCACGGAAGACGCGCCACCCCGCTGGCCCCGGCCCGAGGCGTTGGTCTCCTCGGCGTTGCCGCGCAGCACCCACAACGCGGCATCGTCGAGGTCCTTGGCCAGGGCGGCATCGAGGGCCTTCTTGTATGCCAGGAACAGGCCCGCGTCCTTGATGTCGGCGATCGCCGCGAGCTGCTTCTCGCGGATGTCGATGCGGCGGCGCTCGCGATCGCTGGCCTTGGAGGCGAGCGACTTGGCGTTCTCGAGGGACAGGCGGGCCCCCTCCGGGTTCTCGAGCCCCGACTGCACGTAGCTCAATCCCAGGTGGGCCATGACCATGTCGGGGTCCAGTCGAAGCGCCTGCTGGAACGACCGGGAGGCCTCGATCCACACGTACGATTCGAGGTAGTTGAGCCCCTGATCGTAGAAGGCCTGCGCCTCCGCCGACTTCGTGGTGACCGTCTCGTGCGAGTTGCCGACCCCCTGCCGTAGGGGAACGGGGCGCTCCAGCAGCTCGGCCGGCACGTAGCTCGGCGGCATGGCGCAACCGGCATGGGGATCCTCCTGGGCCACGGAGACGGAACCGGGCACCAGGGCCAGGATCAGGCACGCCGACGGGAGAAGAGCCGAAGTCGATCGGTTCATGTGGTCATTCCTTGTAGGTCGCCGCTCCGGCGAGCGTGGCGAGAATGGATGTCACGAGCTGATACGCGGCTGCAATCAACCACAGCGAGACGCTGAAGAAGCCCAGCGGTATGAACTGCGCGGGGCCGGTCAACGAGAGGGCGATCCAGCTGATGATGCCGGCCCAGATCGCCGTCCGGGGACCGGGACCGTAGCGAGCCCGCATCATGACATACAGGAACATGGCCACGAAGCCACGCCCCAGGTCGAAGAGCACGAAGTAGAACAGCCCCGTGGCCGAGTGCTGGGGCTCGGGGACCCCCAGCCGCGCGTACACGTCCTCCCATTGGCGGCGCACCAGGACCTCGTGCAGGAACCCATCGGACAGAAAGTCGATCACGGTGGCGATGAGGGCGCCGATCATGAAACGCTGCCAGTTGACGCGTGTCATATCCATGCCTCCCTTTCGCGGACGGCCATCGAGGCCGCGCGCTCGGTTTCCAGGACCCGGGACAGCCTTCGGAAGCCCCAGACGGCGCCGGCGCCGAAGATCACCGCCACGGCGCACGCCACCAGGAATCCCGGGTCCCCCAGGGCCGCGGTGAGGCTTCCGTGCGTCGAGCGCGGGCCGGGCCGTGCGGAGAGCCACCAGATCCAGACGATGCCGATGGCGTCCCCGGTCGCGTGCAGGACGACTCCGGGACTGATGGAATCCACCATGTGCACCAGGATACCGTAGACGACCGAAGCGGCCACGATGAAGAACATGCGGGCGATCGTCATGCTGGGCTGCCAGTCGGTCAGGTGCGCCAGGCCGAAGACGGCGCTCACGACCAGAATGGCGGGGACCACGCCGTGGCGCCGCTCGATCGGGCCCTGCATGAAGCCCCGGAAAGCGGCCTCCTCCACGATCCCGGCCACGGCGGATGCCATGAGCAGGATGCAGAGCAACGTGAAGAAGGGAAGAGGCTGCAGCACCTCCGGGATGTCGTAATGCAGCGGGGCCAGGCGCCCCACCACCCAGTGCAGCGCGTAGCTGCTGGTCATCCCCAGATAGCCCGCCACCAGCGCCCAGCGCCAGACCGCGGCCGAAAGCCGCCGCGCCCGCAGGCCGCTGCACCGATCGTCGGCCGTAGCGCGAGGCGCCCACCGTCCGTTCATGTACTGCCAGAACAGCCACATGTAGCCGGCCAGCAGCGGGACGCTCCACGGGACCGCGGGCCACAGCTTCAGGTTGGCGAAGATGAGCGGCCCCGTCATCAGGCCCCCGGCGGTGAGCACCGCGCATCCGGCCAGGACCGCGCGGATCGACACGGGGAGCCGGCGCCAGGCGCGCAGGTACGCGGGGGTTTCCATCACGATGGCTCCGCGAGGCTTCTCAGCTTCAGGACGGTGTTCCAGTTGCGGCCGGTGCAGCGTGTCTCGAGCTTCCTCTCGATCAGGGCCGTCGTGAGGCGCGACCGGCCGACGCCGTCGGGATAGACGGCATAGACGTGACGGCTGCCGCCCTTCACCACCTCGCGGCCCGTGATCGCCTTCTGCAGGGCCGTGACCTGCGCGCGGCCGGGAGCCTCTTTCGTGAAGAGGACCAGCAGATGGCCCGGGTCGCGCACGGCTTCGCCGGGGAAGGGATTGCCGGCGATGACTTTCTTCCATTCGGCGGCGGTGCGCACGAAGAAGTCGGTCTGCAGGCCGAGCTGCTTCGCGGCGGCGTCTTCCAGAAGCTTCTCCAGCCGCGCGGGCGTTCCGGCATCGCTTCGAAACACGACGTTGCCGCTCTGGAGCAGCGACTGGACGTCACTCAGGCCGAGCGCGGCCAGGAGGTCGCGCAGCTCCGCCATGCCGACCATGTTGCTCCCCGCGACGTTGACCGCCCGCAGGAGGCCGATGTGCGCCGTCATCGCCAGTGCTTCGCGAGGATGAGGAAGGTCACGTAGTGCGTCACCAGGAGTGAGGGCACCCAGAACGCCGGGATCCAGTACGCCGCGCCCATATGGATGGGTGCGTTGTGAATGGTCGCCAGGGTGATCGCCGACACCAGGTCCAGCGTGCCGAAGATGTTGAACACCCACACTAGAAGGCGGTTCCCCTTCCAACCGCGGGCCACGAAGGGTATGGCCGTGAAGGCCAGCAGCGCGGTGACCAGATCGCCGAAGGCCGCCGGCCTGGCGAAGGCCAGAGGCATGCCGGGATAGACGGCCCCCGGAGCCAGGAACATGAGCCCCAGGTGGCGGAGCGAATGCAGCAGCAGGATCGGGAGCAGGACGTTTCGCGGGCTCAGCTGCCCGAGCCTCGGCAGCAGGTACAGGCGTGCCGCCACGTAGAACACCACGGTGGTCGCGAAGAGATTGAAGGTCAGGATGGGGTTGAAGGGAACTCGCACGGGGCTCTCATGGGGCGGTGATCAGCTCCGCGAACTTGTTCAGATCGATGTTGCCGCCCGAGACGACGCACACGATGGGTCCCTGGCCGGCCTTGCCGGTCAGCGCGGCCGCGAGGGGCAGGGCGCCCGCCCCCTCCGAGATGACGCGTGCCTGCTCGGCCATGAGCCGCATGGCCTGGCGGGTCTGCTCCAGACTCACCACGATGCTGCCGTCCACCACCGGCTTCATGCGCTCCCACATGCGGGGGAACATGCTCTGGCCGCCGGCCCCATCCACGAACGAAGCCTTCCATTCGGGGAACGCCTGCGGAGAGCCCTTGCTGAACGAGAGCGCGGCGGGCGCGGCGGTCTCGGGCTCGGCCCCCAGCACCCTGGCCTGAGGCTTGAGCGCCTTGATGGCGCTCCCCACGCCCACGATGAGCCCACCGCCGCCGATGCCGGCGATGACCGTCTCGGTGTCGGGCGCGTCTTCCAGGATCTCCAGCCCCATCGTGGCATGGCCCGTGATGAAATGATGATCGTCGAAGGGGTGGATGAACGTCCCCTCCACGCCGGGATACTCGCGGTCCTCGAGCGCCTTCCACGCGACGTCGTAGGGGACCGGCACGAGGCGCGCCCCGAGCGCCTTCATCCGGGCGATCTTTGCGGCCGGAGCCGTCTCCACCACCACGACCGCGCAGGGGACCCCCGCCTGCCGTGCCGCGTAGGCGACCCCCTGGCCCGCGTTGCCGGCGCTGATCGTCCAGACGCCGCGCTTGCGCTCCGACTCGGAGAGCATGGCCACGGCATTGGCGGCGCCCCTCAGCTTGTAGGCATTGATGGGCTGCAGGTTTTCCAGCTTCAGCCGGATGTCGGGCTGGCCCGGCCCCAGCGGCAGTCGGATCAGCGGCGTGCGCACGATGGTTTTTGCGATGCGCTCGCGCGCTTCGCGGATCTCGTTGAGTTCGATGGGGCGGACAGGAGGAGCGTTCGATGCAGGCATGCCGTCAGTCTCCCCGGGCTCCGGCCCGCCTGTCAAGGGCCTTCATCTGATAGAGTGCCGCTCACACCACCGGCACAAGCGAGGCTGCCATGGCGGCGAAGGCGGATGGCGTCCGCGAGGTCCTCAGCTGGCTCGAGCGCAAGGGGACCCGGCGCAATCGCGAGGGGCTGGCGCGCTACGGCATCACCGCCCCGAAGGCGTTCGGCGTGCCCATGCGCGACATCCAGCAGCTCGGCAAGCGGCTGGGCAGCAACCACCAGCTGGCCGCCGAGCTCTGGGACACCGGCTGGTACGAGGCGCGCCTGCTGACGTCGTTCGTGGACGAGCCGGAGCGCGTCACCGCCGCGCAGATGGACCGGTGGGCGCGCGACTTCGACAACTGGGGCATCTGCGACACGCTCTGCTTCCACCTGTTCGACCGCGTCCCGCACGCCTGGCGCAAGGTGGAGCCATGGAGCCGCCGGCGCCAGGAGTTCGTCCGGCGCGCGGGTGTCGTGCTGCTGGCCTGCCTCGCCCTGCACGACAAGCGCGCCGCCGACGAGCCCTTCCTGCGATCTTTGAGCCTTCTCGAAGAGACGGCCGCCGACGATCGCAACTTCGTCAAGAAGGGAGTGAGCTGGGCGCTGCGCTCGATCGGCCATCGCAACCAGACGCTCCACGCCGCGGCCGTCGAGACGGCGAAGGGCCTGGCCGCGTCGGCGGAGGCGCCGGCACGCTGGATTGGCAAAGACGTGCTGCGGGATCTGACGAGGCCGGCCGTGATGCGGCGGCTCGCCGCGAAGCGATGAAGTTCTGAAGGAGGAGCGACCATGACGAGCACGGGCACGCGCAAGCCGGGAGAGTTCTGCTGGATCAACATCCTGACGCCGAAGCCGGACGAGGCACGGGCCTTCTTCGGCAAGGTGCTGGGCTGGACGTACACCGGGATCCCGGGCATGGGGCACACCATCGAGGTGGATGGCAAGAGCATCGGCGGCCTGTTCGACCTGGCCGGGCCCAACACCCCGCCGGGGACGCCGCCGGTCATCGGCGTGATGGTGAAGGTGGTGAGCGCCGACGACACCGTCCAGAAGGTGAATGCGCTGGGCGGCAAGGGGATGCCGGCGTTCGACATCATGGACAACGGGCGCATGGCGGTCTGCTTCGATCCTCAGGGCGCCGGGTTCGACCTGTGGGAGCCGAAGGCCAAGCCCGGCATGGAAGTCGACTGCCGCCAGCCCGGCGCGCCGAGCTGGTTCGAGGCGATGCCCCCGACACCGACCGTGCGGTGGCCTTTTACACGAAGCTGTTCGGCTGGACCCCCGAGGCCAAGCCGATGCCGGGGATGAGCTACACCGCCTTCAAGATCGGCGACGACTACATCGCGGGAATGATGCAGCTCACCCCGCAGATGTCCGGGATCCGCCCGCAGTGGGTGACCTACTTCACCGTGAAGGACACCGACGCCACGGTGAAGCAGTCGACCGAGCTGGGAGGAAAGGTCACCCTGCCGGCGCAGAGCGTCCCCGGCGTGGGCCGCTTCGCCGGACTGGCGACCCCGCAGGGACTGGTCTTCCACATCATCGGCTACGAGGGCTGACCTCGACTGAAGAACATGGCCACAGTGCCGGAGCTCCAGGTCTCGGCCTTGATCAGCTTGAGCGGCGTCCGTGGATGAGGCCGCCTGAACATCGGGTTGCCCTGTCCCAGCACGACGGGGGACACCAGCACGCGGTACTCGTCGATCAGGTTGTACCGGCCGAGCGTGGCCGCCAGCCCGGCGCTTCCGAAAAGGGCGATGTCCCTTCCCGGTTGCCGCTTGAGGTCCGTGATTTCCCCGACCACGTCGGCTCCCGCCAGCCGGGAGTTGTTCCAGTCCACCCGGCTCAGCGTGCTGGAGAAGACGAGCTTGGGCAGGGCGTTCAGGCGCTCGGCGTCAGGTCCGGACGCGTTTGGCCAGTGGGCGGCAAAGAGCTGGTAGGTCACTCGCCCCAGGACGATATCGTCGATGGACTGGAGCATTGCCGAGGCATAGCGGTCGAAGTCAGGGTCGGTGATCCGGGCCGTGTCGTCCAGCTCTCGACCGGGCCCCTCCATGAATCCATCGAGTGTCACGCTGATCTGCCAGAAAAGTCTCCGCATGGCTTGCCCTCGTGCTCAACCGGCGTTCTCGGCGATCCGGGCCTTCACCAGCCTGCGCACCAGATCGGCCGGCAAGGGGGCGTCCGCCTGGAAGCGGATGGTCCCCTTGCTGGTGTCATATCCCTTCAGCTCGTCCTCGAAGCCGCCTGCCGCGCTCGAGCTCATGAGATAGAACGCGCAGTGGTTCGCCGTGGCGCCGAAGGCCACGAGCCCCTTCCCGTTGAGCCGGAAGGTGGGCAGCTGGTAGCTGATGCACTCCTCGGCTTCCGGCACGACCGACCTGATGGTCCTGCGCAACGTCTCGAGGGCCGCCCGCTTGTCCGCGCTCAGGGCGGCCAGGTACTCGTCGATGGTTCGCATGGCTCACTCCTCGCCGGGGCGATACGTCCCGAACGTCCAGGGATGTCCCTCCAGGTCGAGAGCATGGTAATCGCGTGAGCCGAAGTCGGTGTCCGTGGGCGGGCTGGTGATCTCGGCACCCGCCAGGCGCGCCCGCTCGCAATGGGCGTCCGGATCCTGGACCTGCACGTAGAGAGCCTGCGTGGCGCGACGCAGCGTCTTCGGGCTGTCCATGCCATCGTCGGGCCTGACCGAACCGAGCATGATGATGTCCGTGCCCAGCCTGAGCTGCGCGTGCCGCACCGATTCCCCCGATTCCGGCACCGAGAAGACCTCCACGAATCCGAAGGCCGCGGAGAGCCATCGAATGGCCTTGCGGGCTTCGTGATAACGGAGGAGGGGGATGATGGTCTGGGTCACGGGATGGCTCTGATGCCGTCCGACGGCAGGCCGAGACGCTCGAGCACCGCACGCAGCTTTGCCGCATACGCGGGGTCGGGCTTTCCGGGAGCCACCCGGGAATTCCAGGCCGCGACCGTGCGGAGGATGCCGTCTTCGAACGAGGCGAGGAGCAGCTGCGGGCGATAGGTGTTGAGGCCGGGCTCGGCATAGAGGGACTGGATCTCCCGATCCGTCAGCGCGTACACCATGCCGAAGGCACGGGCGGACAGCCGGGGCTCGAGCACGGCGCGGCGGCCGATCCTGACCCCCCAGCCCGGCACAGAGGCCTTGCGCGGCGCCCTCGGCTCGACACCCCTGGCGCGAAGGATGTCCGGGTCCATGAAGAGGCCATAGAAGAAGATGTTCGTCATGGCGCCGGCTCCACCCTGGCGGCCGCCTCCTGCGACGTGACGACGGGGATGACCTCGAAGTCCACCAGGTCGGCCCAGCGCGCCATCCACGCGTCGAGGAGCGCCGGGTCCGCGCACTCCATCACCTGGTAGCACCGTGAGAGATCCGACGTCACCCAGCTCGCGAGGTAGGCGAGTCCGTCAGGAGCCAGTCGCCCTTCCTCGCGGAATCGACGGTACACGGGAGCGGCGTCACCGTCGCGGAAGCGCTCGATGATCATGTAGAGCATGCGTGAAGTCTACCAGACACCCGGCAGCAGGCGCTTCGTCGCCGCCATGTAGGCGTCGTAGTCCTTGCCGAACTCCTCGTGCATCATGCGCTCCTCGGGGCCCACCCGAAACCCGAACAGCAGCCCCATTGCCACGAGGTAGGCCGGGCCCGCCAGCCAGTTGGGAAGGACGAGCGCCAGTCCCAGGGAATAGACCAGCAGGGCCAGGTACATCGGATGGCGGATCCGTCGGTAGATGCCGTGGGTGACGAGCCGGTGCTTCTCCCGCACTTCGAGCGTGATCGACCAGTTGCCGCCCAGGTGGGCGTGAGAGCGATGCAGGAGCCACAGCCCCAGGATGAGACACGGAATGCCGGCGAAAAGAGCGATCGGGTGAGCCGGATAATCCGCGAAGGCGAGGAGCGGAGTCAGCAGCCAGACGAGCGGGAACAGGAAGGCAAGCCAGGCGACCGTCAGGAGGACGATCTCCATCGCCCCCTTGTGGCTCCTTGCCACCGGGATGCCGCGGCTCCGCTGTCCGTGAGGCGCCCGGATGCCGACCATGGCGACGATCGACAGAAGAACGATGGCCCTGGCGGCCCACAGACTCATAGCCGCTTGCTACCGGCCCCGCTGTGGCTGCGGCCTGGAAGCTTCCTCGACGGATAAGAATCGCGGCGGCGAAGCGGCAATGGATCGCCCGCGCACGTCCCCGCCGCGGAAGAACTCCACCACGACGTCCTGAACGGCGGGCACCGTGAGGGCCTCGTGCGCCGCATTCTCGACGTCCAGCGAAACGGCATTCGGAAAGCCGCGGGCGACCTCAGCCGCGTTCTCCACAGGGTTGGTGGCGTCGAGGGTCCCGGTCATCAGGAGAACGGGGATGCGACTGTTCACGGGACCATTGAACTCGACCACAGGCGCCTCGTAGCCGACGTTGCGGCAGAACTCCGCGGTCAGGAAATCGTTGTCGACGGGCATCCCGAACGGCGCCGCGGCACTCTCCGACTTGACCATGTCCCATCGCGTGTCGGGACGGTCGGCGGCGCAGTTCACGGCACGTGCCATGAGGCCGACCTTCCCGCCGCCCAGGCCGTTCCAGGCGGCTTCTGCGGAAAGAGCGAGCACGCGATCATCTCCGGCCGCGACGGAGACCAGCAAGGCCGGGAGTCGCGCGTCATCGAGATTGAGGCCGACCAGGGCATCGAAGCCATCGCGGCCGACCTGCAGGCTCAAGGGCTGGCCCGTCCGGCGGTCGGTGATGCTCACTGTCGCGGAAGCCCGCGACAGCCGCTCGCGCGCGGCCTGCGCTGCCGCTGGCAGATCCGTCGGCCCCTTCCATGAAGCGTCCTGCTTGAGGAGCTCGCCCATGCGACCGAGCTTGCGCGCGATCGGGGCGGGACGCTTCAGCACGAGCCCTGGCCCGTTCACGGCCTGGAGGACAGCGCGCCCGACGTGCTCCCCGTGGCGCTGGACGTAGGCGAGGGCCAGCCGGGTGCCGTAGCTGAAGGCGAGGAGATCGACCTGCTCCGCGCCGAGCGCCTTGCGGACGTCGTCGATATCAGCCGCGCTCTCGAGGGTGCTGTATGCGGTCGGATCGTGACCTGCCTCCCGAAACTGCTTCGCGCACGAGGCAACCTGGCGTCCGACGGTGGCGGAGATGCGGCTCCTCTCGACGAACAGGTCGGACGGGAGCGGCTCGCCGAACGGGCAGTCGAGCCCCGGTTCCGACCGTCCGAGGCCCCGTTGATCCACGAGGATGACATCCGCTGTCTCGCGCAAACGCTGGAACAAGGAGAAGTAAGGGGGTATGGGTGCCATGACGCTGGCTGGGATGCCCGGACCGCCCATGAGGAACACGATGGGCCGCCCCGCGCGCTCGGCCGTGGTGGGAATCCGAAGCGCGGCCACCGTGATCGTGCGTTCTGGACGTGCCCTCTTCTCCGGCACCTGGACCCTGATGACGGTCGCGGGCATCGTGCGTCCGTCATAGGACTGCACCGTCATGGCCTCCTGAGGCGCGGACGGGGCCGTTTGCGTCTGGCAGACCAGGGAGGGGCCCGGGAGGAGGATTCCGACCAGGGAGGCGAGCATGGAACGGACTACCAGTGGATTCATGACGACCTCGTCAGCGCGCGCTGGCGACACGATCGTCATCTACGCCCCTTCGGGGGACGAAGTCAAGCTCCGCGTCGAAGTCGTTCGGCCCGCTCTTTCACCCGATCCCCGTGAATTGCTCGAAGGTCTGGCCGCTTGCCAGGAACATCAGCGACCCGATGAACAGGCCCACGTGGAAAACGACCGCCACGCCGACGATGGCCCACCCGATCAGCCGGCGGGAATGCAGGTGATACCCGATGTTGAAGAAGGCCGGCAGGGCAAGCGGCAGGTTATGGAGCCCGAGCACCAGGAGGGTCGTCGCCAGCCAGGCATTGAGAGCCACGGTCCTCCTTCCCTGTTCGTCGCGGGGCGTAAGCATCCGTACCGCGTGGTGGATGAGCCACCACGCCGGCAGGGCGAGCGCGGCGCCGATCGCGTAAAGCAGCGGGAGGGACCCCTTCAACGTCCCCGCAGCCAGCTTCATGGACACGGCCAGCAGGTGACCGGATGACATGGTCGCGATGGTGACCCCGAAGAACAAGTTCATCGCGGCCGATATCCCGAATCGAGAGGGAAGACCCTCAGGGCGCCGGTGGAACAGGATCGCAACGGCCACGAGCCCGACGCCCATGGAGAACGTCAGCCAATTGCTCTCGTCCACGATGAGTGCCGTGAGTTGATCCATCATCTCTCAGCCCGTCATCGGGCCGATGATCTGGATGGCGCAGTCGGCCCCTGCGTGCGTCCATATGGCCGCGGCGATGCCGCGGGTCACGAACACGTGCCCCAGCAGGAGTCCCCCCGCGGCGTTGAGCGCGATCACCGCCGCGGCCAGCCCGGCGCTCAACGGCATCATGGCGCTCCAGGCAGGAAGGTGCACGGCCGCGAAAGCGAGGGCCGACACCGCGATCGCGGTCCAGGCGACCGCCCGCGTCGGATGGTGGCCCGTTCCCCGCAGCAGGCGCGCGCCCAGTCCGGCCAGCACCGACAAGGCCAACAGCCGGAACACCAGCTCTTCGGTCACCGCCGCCACATAAATAATGATAGCCCGCCGCCAGAGCTCCACGGCCCCGGCCGCGGAAATGCGCGCTCCGATGGCGGGCATGGATGGCTCCAGCGCCAGCCGCATCACCATGAGGATGACCAGCCCCGCAGCCAGCCCGAGGGCCAGCCACAGAGGGATGCGGATCGCGCGCATGACGCCGGGCCGTCCGGACGTCCGCATCACCTCCGTGAGCCCCGACCAGCGCCACACGCGCAGACCCAGCAGCCCCAGCAGTCCCGTGAGCGCGGCGGCCAGTGGCGTGATGATCGGGTTCATGGGCAGGGCGAGCGCGCCGGCCAGGGCGCACACGGTCACGAACGCTGCTCGATCGGGCATATCACGCCGGCGTGTACTCGAGAGAGACCGTGCCGGTCTTCTCGTACACGCGGTGGCCGGTCAGCTTCAGCTTCGACATCGACGACGGGAGCGGGCGAAGTGGAATCCCTTCACCCAGAAGCACGGGAATGATCGCCACCTCGACGCGGTCGACGAGCCCCAGCTCGAGCAGGCTGCGGAACAGGCCGCCCCCGCCGAACAGCCAGAGGTCCTTGCCTGGAGAGGCCTTGAGGGTCTTCAGCGTGCCCACGGGATCGCTCGACAAGGTGGCGCCGGGGCAGTCCGCCGGCTTCAGCGTGCGCGAGAAGACATAGGCCTTCATCCCGGGCATGCCCCCCGCGTCCCCCTGCGCGCGGGCGGCCTCGTATGTCCTGCGCCCCAGCAGCACGGTGTCGAACTGCTTCATTCCGGCGCGGAAGTCGATGTCCGGGTCCATCACGATCCAGTCGCTCTCACCCTTCGGACCCGCGATGAGGCCGTCCAGGCTCATGGCCACCGAGAAGCGGATTTTCCTCATCGCCGTGCCTCACAAAGCCAGCTCATACTTCTCCTCCACGAGATCGACGCCCCATCGGCGGCCCGGCTTCTCCTCGACCAGGCGGAACCCGGCCAGGCGGTACAGGTGGGCCGCGGCCGTGAGTGTGCTCACGGTCCAGAGAACGATCGAGGCGTAGCCGCGCGACCGCGAAAACTCCACGGCCTCGCGCAGGAGCGTCCCGCCCAGCCCCAGGCCACGTGCGGATGGATCGACGAGAAACCAGCGAAGCTGGGCCACCGGCGCATCGCTCGACACGATGGCAATGCACCCCACGATCTGCCCGTCACGCTCGGCGATCCAGAGCCGCTCCCTGTCCGACGCGGTCAGCGCGAACTGTGCCAGCGGCCCGGCGACGTAGGCCTCGAACGTGTGATCGAAGCCGTGCTCCGCCGCGTAAAGAGCTCCGTGAAGCCGGATCAGGGCTCCCAGGTCGCCGGGCCGAAGCGTGGTCCGTATGGTGACGGCACGGCACGAAGTCGAGGGCGTGGTCACCGGGCTGTCGTGACGTGCGCGGCAGGCTGCCGCATCCCCAGCTGTGGCCAGCGGAGACACAACTCGGCCGCGGCCAGGATGCTGACGATGAGGCTTGCGGAGCCCATGAGGTCGAACCAGAGCGGGCCGGCGACGCGGCCCGTGGTGACCAGAACCGTGGTTTCCACGACGACGACGGAGCTCATCAGGACAGCCGCCGCGCGCCCGGTGGCCAGCGAGATGATGGTGGCCACCGTGCCACCGATTGCCGCCGAAAGCGCGGTGAGCGCGCCGGCCGCCAGCAGCACGCCCCACGAAGACCTGCCGTACTGCACGCCCCCGAACCATCCTTCCTGGACCAGGGTGATGAGCACGACCATGAGGGCATAGCCCACGACGATCCCCACGGCGGCGCGGACGATCTTGAGCATCGCTCAATCCTCCAGACGGGTTCCTCGGCCGGATGGGACATTCTACTCCCATCGGGCTCCGGTTCAGGCGTCCTCCACCTTCAGCCTGTACCCGACTCCGGTCTCCGTCTGGAAGATGCGCGGCCGCGAGGGATCGGCCTCCAGCTTGCGGCGCAGGTGGGCCATGTAGACGCGCAGGTAGGGGATGTCGTGCGCGTGCCCCGGGCCCCACACCGCCTGCAGGAGCTGGCGGTGGGTGATGACCGTGCCGGCCGAGCGGATCAGCTCGGTCAGCAGCCGGTACTCGATGGCGGTGAGGCGTATCTCCCGGCCGTCCACGCGCACGCGCCGGGTCTCCAGATCGACGTGAAGCGGGCCGCAGGTGAAGTCGCCGCTTGCCGGGCGGCCGCGGGCCGCGGCGTGCCGCAGCGCCACGCGCAGGCGCGCCAGCAGCTCGGGAAAGCTGAAGGGTTTGGTCAGATAGTCGTCCGCCCCGGCGTCGAGGCCCGCCACCTTGTCCTGCTCCTGCCCGCGGGCCGACAGCACGATGATGGGAGACTGGCACCATGCGCGCAGGCGCCGGGCCACCTCCACGCCATCCAGATCGGGCAGCCCGAGATCAAGAAGGATGATCTCGGGGACGTATTGCGAAGCGAGGGCAAGCCCTTCTTCGCCGGTGGCCGCCTCCACGAGCCGGTATCCCGAAGCGGACAGGCTGGCGCGCAGGAAGCGGCGAAGCTGCTCTTCGTCCTCGATGAGCAGGATGAGGGGTCCCGGGGTCTCGGCGGGGCTCGTCATGTCGGAGCTTCGTCCGGCACATCGGGAGGGGTCCCTTCCAGTGGCAGCGTGAAGGAGAACACCATGCCTCCTCCTTCGCGGTTTGCAGCCCAGATCCGTCCGCCGTGGGCGGCCACTGCCGCGCGGCACACCGCCAAGCCCAGCCCCGCGCCGGCGATTCGCTCGGAGCCGGGGGATCTGTAGAACCTCTCGAAGATCTTCTCCTCTTCGCCCGCAGGGATGCCGGGGCCGCGGTCCTTCACCTCCACCTGCACCTCGTCATCCGTCGCACTGGCGGAGATCTCGACGGGCGTGCCGGCAGGCGTGTGCTTGGCGACGTTCTCCAGCAGGTTGAGCAGCACCAGCTCGGCCAGCACGGGATCGAGCGGCGCCTGCAGCAGCGTCTCGGGCAGATCGACCCTCACGTCGCGCCCCGACAGGTGAGGCTCGAGGCGCGCCAGGGTCGAGCCGACGACCTCCTCCAGCGGGTACCATTCCTTGCGGATGGCCAGCGTCCCGGACTCGAGCCGCGTGATCTCCAGCAGGTTGCGCACGATGCGGTTGAGCCGGTCGGCCTCTTCGCGGATCGTCTCCAGCAGCTCGCGGCGATCCCGTGGGCTGAGGTGCGGCTCTTCCTGGAGCAGGCTGGTGGCGGCGCCGGTCACAGCGGCGAGCGGCGTGCGCAGGTCGTGCGACACGGAGCTGAGCAGGGCGCTGCGCATCCTCTCGGTCTCGGTGGCCACCTGGGCGCGCTCGGCCTCCTCGGCCAGCAGCGCCCGCTCGAGTGCCAGGGCGGCCTGGTTGACGAACACTTCCAGGAGCTGCCGCTGCGACGGCGCGAGCGGCGGGGCCGCCTTACCCAGGGCCAGCGCGAGCACCCCCATCGTGCCGCGACGCCCCGACAGAGGGAAGAACATCCCGTCGGCGTCGGGGAGAGTGTCGGTGCCGTGCCCCGCCGGCTGGCCGTGCTCGAGGACCCAGCGTGCGACGGCCATGGAGCGCTCCGAGCCGGTGATGCGGGCCGCCTCGCCGCCGCGGACGACGAGCTTCCCTCCGGCGTCGGGGACCAGGACGCAGGCCTCGGTCTCGTAGAGCACTTCCACGTGGCGCGCGGCCGCCTCGGCGATGTCGGCGGCACCGCTTCGGAAGGCAAAGCTTCGGCTCATCATGTAGAGCACCGCGGTGCGCTGCTCGCGCTGGCTGGCCGAGTCGGCCTGCTGGCGCACCCGCCAGGTCAGGTGGGCCACCAGCACGCCGGTCAGCAGCATCACCGCGAAGGTGATGACGTAGCGGATGTCGCTCACCGCAAACGTGAAGTACGGGAGAACGAAGAAGAAGTCCAGTGCGGCCACGCTCGCCAGGCTGGCCGCCAGAGCGGGGCCGCGCGAGAATCGGCTGGCGACGAAGAGCACCCCCAGCAGGTAGATCATCGCCTGGTCGGCCAGCGTCAGGAACGGCAGGACGAGCCAGCACAGAGCGGTGCTCAACGACACCGTCACCGCGGCCCACACGTACTCGCGCATGCGGCCCGGGGGAGCCGGTGAAGGGGCTTTCACCGGGCGGCCCGACGGCTCGGCCTCGGCGCTGGTGACCAGAACGTCGATGGGACCGGATCGCGCGGCCACGCGCTCCAGCATCGATCCGCGCAGCCAGTCGCGCCAGCGCCGCCGGCCCGGCTTGCCCAGCACGATGCGCGTGACGTTGTGCTTGCGCGCCATGGTCAGCAGCGCGTCGGCCAGGTTCTCGCCGGCCACCACCATCGTCTGCGCGCCAAGCCGTTCGGCGAAGGCGAGATGCGCCCCCACCCGGCTGCGATCCTGCTCCGTGAGCCGGTGGAAGTCGGGGGTCTCCACCGACAGCGCCATCCACGGTGCGCGCAGGCGCGTGGCGGTGCGGTACGCCGCGCGCACCAGATCCATCGAACGGGGAGATGGCCCCACCGCCACCAGCACGCGCTCGCGCGTGGGCCACGCCCGGTCGATCCCCTGCTCGCGCATCCAGGTGTTCATCTGGGCGTCGACGCGCTCGGCGGTGCGCTGCAGCGCCAGCTCGCGCAGGGCGAGGAGGTTTCCCTTCTGGAAGAAGCTCTGGATGGCGCGCTGGGCCTGCTCGGGGAAGTAGACCTTCCCCTCGCGCAGCCGCTGCAGCAGATCTTCGGGTGTCAGATCGACCAGCTCGACGTCGGAGGCCATCTCCAGCACCGAGTCGGGGACCGTCTCGCGCACGGTGACGCCCGTGATCTGCGCCACGATGTCGTTGAAGCTCTCCAGGTGCTGGACGTTTAGCGTCGAATAGACGTCGATGCCGGCGCCCAGCAGCTCCTGGACGTCCTGCCAGCGCCGCACGTGACGGGAGCCCGGGGCGTTGGTGTGTGCCAGCTCGTCCACCAGGACGAGCGCGGGGCGCCGCTGCAGGGCGGCGTCGAGATCCATCTCCTGCAGGACCACGCCGCGATATTCCACCTGGCGCGGGGGCAGGCGCTCGAGCCCGTGGGCCAGCGCTTCCGTCTCCTGGCGGCCGTGGGTCTCGACCCAGCCGACGACCACGTCCACTTTGTCCCGCAGGCGTGCGAGAGCGGCCTCGAGCATGGTGTAGGTCTTGCCGACGCCGGGGGCATAGCCGAAGAAGATCTTGAGGCGGCCGCGGCCGGCAGCGCTCTGCTCGGCGCGGGCGCGCGCGAGCATCTCCTCCGGGCTGGGGCGTGCATCGGGAGACTGGGGCACGGCTTCAGGATAACGCAGGGGAGGCGAACGCCGGAGCGCGCCCGTTTTTTTTATGGAGTTTTAATCCTTCTTTTCACGCCCTTTTTATGCGGACGCCGATACCCTTCTTCCTATGAGAACACGTGTGGCGTGGATCGCCTCTCTGGTGGCGACCACGGGGGCGCTGGCGCAGCAGACGCCGCCGGAAAAGCGCCTCGAATTGTCGGGCTTCGTGGACACGTACTTCGCCTGGAACACCAACAAACCGTTCGACCATGAGAACTGGTTCACCGGGATGGGCACCTCAGCGAAGCGGGCCGATACCCTGGACATCAACCTCGCGCAATTCAGCTTGCTGATGACGCCCGACCCCGTGGGATTCCACCTGACGCTGGGATATGGAAGGTCCGAGGAGGTGCTCCACCTCAGCGAAGGCGAAGAGAATGCCTTCGACAACGTCCTGCAGGCTTCGGTGCAGTACCAGACGAAGGTCGGGCGAGGGCTCCTGGTGGAAGGCGGGATCTTCCCGAGCCCGATCGGGATGGAGGTGCTGCAGACCAAGGACGACTGGAACTACACGCGCTCCTACCTGGCGGAGTTCTCACCCTACTACCTGGCGGGCGTCAAGGTGGCCTATCCGTTCACGGAGCGCTGGTCGGGCCAGATCCTCCTGGTGAACGGCTGGCAGGTGATCACGGACAACAACCGCGGCAAGAGCATCGCCTGGCAGGTGGCCTACGGCGGCGATCGTCTGACAGCCTCCTTCAAGGGCATGTCGGGCCCCGAGCAGACGGACAACGACGACGACGTGCGCACGCTGCTGGACACAGTGGCCGTGTGGAAGGTGGCGAAGCTGCTGAGTCTGGGATTCTCGGCCGACTACGGATGGGAGGAGCGCCCGGCCGAGGACGACGCAGGCTGGAAGGGCGCGGCGCTGTACGCGCGCCTCACGGGCGAGGAATGGAAGACCGCGTACGCCGCGCGCGGGGAGATCTACGACGACGAGGACGGCGCGATCTCGGGGATTCCCCAGACGCTGCGGGACGTGACCGGCACGTTCGAGTACCGGCCCGTGGACGCGCTGATCGTGAAGGTGGAGGCCCGCTGGGATCGCTCGACCGCGGAGGTCTTCACAGGCGACGAGGTCGACGTGGCAGGCGATCCGCTGCGCGACGAGCGCACGCAATGGCTGTTTCTGGCCGGCGTGGTGGCCGTCTTCGATCCGGGGAAAAAGTGAGCATCGACTACGCGCTGGGACTGATCCTGTCGTTGCTGCTGCTCGGGTATCTCATCTGGGCCCTGCTCTCACCGGAGAGATTCTGATGGGCTGGGTGCAGATCTTCGTCTACTTCGCCGCCGTCCTCGCCGTGACGGCGCCGATGGGACGGTTCATGCACCGGGTTCTCGAAGGGGAGCGACATTTCCTGGTCCGTCCCCTGGGATGGCTGGAGCGTCTCGTGTACCGGGCGGGCGGCGTCGACCCGCACGCCGAGCAGACCTGGCAGGTCTACGCGCGCGGGCTGCTCCTCTTCAGCGCCGTCACCCTGCTGGTGACCTATGCCATCCAGCGGCTGCAGCACGTCCTGCCGTTCAATCCGCAGGGGCTCGGCCCGGTGGAACCCGGCTCGGCCTTCAACACGGCGGCCAGCTTCACCACCAACACGAACTGGCAGGGGTATGCCGGCGAGACCACTATGAGCTATCTGTCGCAGATGGCCGGGCTGGCCTGGCACAACTTCATCTCGGCGGCGGCCGGCATCGCCGTGGCCGTTGCGCTCGCGCGCGGCATCACGCGGCGCGGGCAGGTCAAAGGCCCCGGGACCATCGGGAACTTCTGGGCCGATCTCACACGCGCCACCGTGTACATCCTGTTGCCGATCAGCGTGGTCTTCGCCCTGGTGTTCGTCTCGCAGGGAATGATCCAGAATCTGGCTCCCTACCAGGAGGCGACGACCCTGGAGGGGGCGAAGCAGATCATTGCCATGGGGCCGGTCGCCTCCCAGGAGGCGATCAAGCAGATCGGCACCAACGGCGGCGGGTTCTTCAACGCCAACGCGGCGCACCCCTTCGAGAACCCCAATCCCCTCACCAACTTCTTCTCCATGTGGCTGATATTCATCATCCCCGCGGGCCTCACCTGGACCTTCGGCCGCATGGCGAAGGACCAGCGGCAGGGCTGGGTGCTCTTCGGCGCCATGTCGTTGCTCTTCTTCGCCGGGGTGGCGGCGGCCTACGTGGCCGAGTCGGCCGGCAATCCTGCGCTGGCGAGCCTGGGCCTGGATCCCGGCGATGGGAACATGGAAGGGAAGGAGGTCCGATTCGGCATCTCCAACTCCGCGCTCTACGCCACGGTCACCACCGACGCGTCCTGCGGCGCGGTGAACTCGATGCACGACAGCTTCACCCCGCTGGGCGGTCTGGTCCCGCTGTTCAACATCCAGCTCGGCGAGGTTGTGTTCGGCGGCGTGGGGGCCGGCCTGTACGGCATGCTGATCATGGCCATCCTGTCGGTCTTCATCGCCGGTCTCATGGTCGGCCGCACTCCCGAGTACCTGGGTAAGAAGATTCAGGCGCGGGAGGTCAAGCTGGCCATGCTGTACGTGCTGATCTTCCCGCTGACGATTCTGGCGTTCACGGCCTGGTCGGCGGTGGCTCCGTATGGAGTGTCCTCACTCAACAACGCCGGGCCTCACGGGTTGAGCGAGATGCTGTATGCGTACAGCAGCGCCGCGGGGAACAACGGCTCGGCGTTCGCCGGCCTGAACGCCAACACCCCCTGGTACAACGTCACGCTGGGTATCGCCATGCTGGCGGGACGCTTCCTGATGATCGTGCCGGCCCTGGCCATCGCCGGGGCGCTGGCGGGCAAACGCCCCGCCCCTCCGGGCCCGGGCACTCTGCCCACCAACGGGCCGCTCTTCGCGGTGCTCGTCGTGGGCGTGATCCTGATCGTGGGAGCTCTGACGTTCTTCCCGGTGCTGGGCCTGTCGTCCATCGCCGAGCACTTCGCCGCCGCGGCAGGGAAGACCTGGTGATGAGAGCGGTCTCCGCCCGGGAACCCGCGCTCCTGCGCGCCGCCGCGCTCGACAGCCTGCGCAAGCTGGATCCGCGCGTCATGGGCAGGAACCCCGTCATGTTCGTGGTGGAGGTGGGGAGCGTCATCACCACCCTCCTCTGGGCACGCGACCTGGTTGCCCCGGGGGCGGCAACTCAGCCGCTCTGGTTCACCGGCCAGGTGACTTCGTGGCTCTGGTTCACGGTGCTGTTCGCCAACTTCGCCGAGTCGCTGGCCGAGGGGCGCGGCAAGGCGCAGGCCGCTGCCCTGCGCGGGATGCGGCGCGAGATGACGGCGCGCAAGCTGGCGCAGGGACGCGAGCAGCAGGTCCCCGCCTCGTCGCTGCGGGTCGGAGATCGAGTGGCGGTTGAGGCGGGGGAGCTCATCCCGGGCGACGGGGAGGTGGTGGAGGGGATCGCCTCGGTGGACGAGTCGGCGGTCACCGGCGAGTCGGCCCCCGTCATCCGGGAAAGCGGGGGGGATCGCTCGGCCGTCACGGGCGGGACCCGCGTTCTGTCGGACCGCATCGTGGTGAAGATCACGGCCGAGGCGGGGCACACGTTCCTGGACCGCATCATCGGCCTGGTGGAGGGAGCGAAGCGCCAGAAGACCCCCAACGAGATCGCGCTCAACGTACTGCTCTCCGGCATGACCATCATTTTCCTGATCGCGTGCGTGACGCTGGTCCCCTTCGGCGTCTATTCGGGCCTGAGCTTCCCGGTCACCGTGATCGTGGCCCTGCTCGTGTGCCTGATCCCCACCACCATCGGCGGGCTCATCTCGGCCATCGGCATCGCGGGGATGGACCGGCTGATCCGGCACAACGTCATCCCCATGAGCGGCCGTGCCGTCGAGGCGGCCGGCGACGTGAACACCATCCTGCTGGACAAGACCGGCACCATCACGCTGGGCAACCGCATGGCCACCGATTTCCTGCCGGCGCCCGGGGTGCGCGCGGAAGACCTGGCCGACGCGGCGCAGCTTGCCAGCCTGGCCGACGAGACCCCCGAGGGCCGCTCCATCGTGGTGCTGGCCAAGGAGCGCCACGGCCTGCGCGGCCGCGAGCTGAAGCAGCCCCAGGAGGCCCGGTTCGTCCCCTTCTCGGCGCAGACCCGCATGAGCGGGTGCGATCTGAACGGCCGCGTCATCCGCAAGGGGGCCGTGGACGTCATCGCGAAGCACGTGGGCGCGCTGGGAGGGAAGCTCCCCATCGAGGTGGAAGCCGCGGTCACCTCCATCGCGCGGTCGGGGGGCACGCCGCTCGCCGTGTCGGACGGGGCGCGCGTGCTGGGCGTGGTGCATCTGAAGGACGTCGTCAAAGGAGGGCTGAAGGAGCGGTTCGCGCGGTTCCGCACCATGGGGCTGCGCACCGTGATGATCACCGGCGACAACCCGCTCACGGCCGCCGCCATCGCCGCGGAGGCGGGCGTGGACGACTTCATGGCCGAGGCGACTCCGGAGATGAAGCTGGAGCTCATCCGCTCCGAGCAGGCCGGCGGCAAGCTGGTGGCCATGACGGGGGACGGCACCAACGACGCGCCCGCCCTGGCGCAGGCCGACGTGGCCATCGCCATGAACACCGGCACGCAGGCCGCCCGCGAGGCGGGCAACATGGTGGACCTGGACAGCAACCCCACCAAGCTGCTCGAGGTGGTGGAGGTGGGAAAGCAGCTTCTGATGACGCGCGGATGCCTGACCACCTTTTCCATCGCCAACGACGTGGCCAAGTACTTCGCCATCCTGCCGGCCATGTTCATCCCGATCTTCCCGGAGATCGTGCCGCTGGACGTGATGCGCCTGGGCTCGCCCGAGAGCGCCATCCTGTCGGCGGTCATTTTCAACGCGCTCATCATCGTGGCGCTCATCCCGCTGGCGCTGGCCGGGGTGAAGTACCGGCCTCTGGGGGCGGCTGCGCTGCTTCGCCGGTCGCTGCTCATCTACGGGCTGGGCGGGGTGGTGGCCCCCTTCGTGGGGATCAAGATCATCGACATGGTCATGGCCGCGGCCGGGCTGGTATGAGGAGAGGATGAGAGAGGATCTGATCGTATCGGTGAGGATGGCGGCAGCCACCCTGATCCTGACGGGTCTCGTCTACCCGCTGCTGCTGACCGGCGTGGCCGGCGTGGTGTTCCCCTGGCGGGCCGCCGGCAGCCTCGTGCAGCACGACGGACGGGTGATCGGCTCGGACCTGATCGGCCAGCGCTTCACGAGCCCCTGGTATTTCCAGGGCCGGCCGTCGGCTGCCGGCAGCGACGGCTACGACGCGGGGGCCTCGTCCGGCTCGAACCTGGGACCGTCGTCGAAGAAGCTGCGCGATCGCGCGGCGGCCGAAGCCGGCCGCCTGGGCGCGGAGAACCCGGACGCTCCCGGCCCCGTGCCTGCCGAGCTGGTGACCACCTCGGCCAGCGGGCTGGATCCCCACATCAGCCCCGAGTCGGCCCTCTGGCAGACACCTCGCGTGGCGGCGGCCCGGGGGATCACGATTGCGCAGGTGCAGGCGGTCGTGGATGAGCTGACCGAAGGGCGAACGTTCGGGTTCCTCGGCGAGCCCCGCGTCAACGTGCTGAGGGCGAACCTGGAGCTGGACGCACGGTTCGGTTCCCCGCGGCATACGCGCGCCGGGATCAGGGATCTCCCGTACACCCCGTGATGAATCCTCCGTACATCCGTCGACGGATTCCCCGTAGATCCCGGGAATGTGACTTATGTCACTGGATTTGCGGGCCCGAAGAGGGTACAAGTGGTAACTCGCTAGGGTGTATGAGAGCGGAGGGCCGCGTCCGGTCGGTCCGCGAGGAGGATCTCATGCCAAGTAATCGTACGCGCTTGTTCCTTATTGTTCTCGCTGTTTCAATCGCTGGAAGCTTCCCGGCGATGGCCGGAGCCCACACGTGGCGCATAGGTGAAGTGTTCAGCAACGCGGATGGCACGATCCAGTTCGTCGAGCTATTTGAATCGGCGGGGACACCCGGCGAGACGGGACTGGGCGGCTGGATCCTGACCAGCAACACCAATACCCAGAGCCTTACCAATGTCGCAGCTCCGACCTCGAATAGGCGCTTCCTGGTTGCCACCGCCAGCTTCGCGGCGCTTCCGGGCGCTCCGACACCGGACATCATCATCCCCGTCGCCAGCATCCCTTTCTTTGCGACCGGCGGCGACACCATCAGCATACAAATTGACACCTGGGTGATCGGCCCGGTTCCGACCGATGGAGTCAACTCTCTCAACCGAACGGGCGGTTCGCTCCCGAACTCGCCCACCAACTACGCGGGAGTGACCGGCTCGGTGAACGCCAATCCTCCGGCGCCCCCCGCGGTCCCGGAGAGCATGACCGTCCAGGCGCTCGACGTCGACGGAACGGCGCTGCAGATCTCGTTCGACACGGCCACATGCTCCAGCTCGGCATCCCACTACCTCCTCTACGGGGACGGGTCGAATCTTCCATCCGCACCAGGTGGCGCATTCTCGCTGGCCGGGTCGGTGTGCTCCATCTCCGGGAGCCCGTTCGTCTGGGATCCATCGCCCGCGCCGGGAACCGGATCGTTCATCTGGTGGGTGATCGTGCGTTCGGTCGGGTCCGTGGAAGGGTCGTGGGGACTGGACAGCGCAGGCGCCGAGCGTGTCGGGCCAGGGGCCGGCGGGGTCTCGGGTCAGTGCCTCGCGACGAGCAAGAGTCTGACCAATACCTGCGGGCAGTAGCTCAGGGTTTTGGCGAGGGCGGAAGAGGCTTACCGTCCTTGTATGTGATGCGGCAGAACGGGCACTGCGTGTCGCGCACCATAGCTATGGCGCAGTACTCGCAGCGGGTCGCGGCGCGCGCGGCATCCT
>JBOGOC010000034.1:0-20035 GCA_050747525.1 Candidatus Polarisedimenticolia bacterium
CGCGCGACCCGGCTCGTCGGTCATAGGGCCTCGGCAACCACTCCCCGCCGCCCGTCACGTTCTCCGAAACCTGTGCGCCGAACACTCCTCGAGCAGTCACGGGGCGTTGAAGCCGCAGGATCACGCCCTGCTGAAACGACCGAAGATCAAGACCACGTGAGCACGAGCGCGCGCAGTCTTGCTTGTTGGGCAGGCGGCGGGGATGTGGTCTCGGTGGCCCGACGTATCGCGAGCCGCCCGGTGGGGAGTGGTCGAAGCGGCCCTATGAGCGACGAGCCGGGTCGAGGAGCGAATGGAGGGAGCGCTCGTGGCCAACGCCACGAGCGCGACCGCGCCGCGGAGACCACTCCCACCGGCGCCCGTGACTGAAGGCAGGAGACCCTCAGACTCCCAGCCGATCGGCCAGTTCCTGCATCGACGCCACGGTCCAGTCTGGATGCACGCCCGGCGGAGCGGGAGGGGTGGCCCCCTGCGAGGCCCGGCCCTGGCGCCGGTCCACCCACACGGTGCGCAGCCCCAGGGAGCGGGCCGGGGCGTGATCGTGATAGAGGCTCTGTGCCACGTGGACCAGGGCGGACGGCTCGACGCCCAGCGTCTTCAGCACCTCCAGCGCGCGACGGAACATCCGCATGTCAGGTTTGTACGCGCCCACCTCTTCGGCGGTCACCACCGCGTCGAAGGCCACACCCAGCAGCCGGCTGGTGGCCGCGAACGATGCGCGGTCGACGTTGGACACCACCACCAGGCGAAAGCGGCCGGCCAGGCGCCGCAGGGCCGCGGAGGTGTCGGGGAACGCCGGCCACAATCCCACCGAGGAGGCCAGCTCCTGCGCCGCTTCCCGATCGGGCTGCACCCCGAAGCGGGCGGACAGGCGAGCGTGCACGGCGCGAAGGATGACGGGATAGGGCTGGCCCGGCATGGAGGCCTCGCAGGCGGGCTCGGCCTGCGCGAAGGCCTCGAGCAACTCCTCGTCTTCCGCGTCCACCCCGGCGCGCTTCGCCCAGGGACGCAGGACCGAGAGGATCCCGCTCTCCCAGTCCACCAGCGTCCCGTAGCAGTCGAAGGTGAGCGCCTGGATCGACTCCGGGTCCATCAGCGCTGGGGGGCCAGCTCGTCGTAGGCCGCCAGCACGACGTTCCCCAGCGAGCGGAAGCTCGGCTTGATGTCCGGGTACTCGTCCATCCTGATGGTGCGCACCGCCTCCACGCGGGACATCCCCTTCCCCACCGCCTGCTTCACCTTTTCTCTCACCTCGGCCAGGAAGGAGCGGGCCCGTCGCAGCCCCGCCAGATCGGTCACCGGCCCGTGCCCGGGGATCACGCGCACATCGGCGGGCACCACCCCCAGGATCGCGTCGATGTTCCGGATGATCCCGGCCACCGAGCCGCCTCCCGCCGTGTCCACGAAGGGGTACATGCCGTTGAAGAAGAGATCCCCCATGTGGAGAACCTTCTCGTCGCGCAGGTAGACCATGGCGTCCCCGTCGGTGTGGCCCGGCCCGGCATGGAGGATGTCCACCTGCCTGCCTCCGGTCCACAGGGTGATCTTGCGATCGAAGGTGATCCCGGGCGGGGCCGCGGTCTCGACCTTGAAGTCCTTGCTGAAGTCGAGGAAGAACTTGCCCAGCCCCACGTCCTTCTCCAGGGCGACGCGGTAAGGATCGTTCGGATCGGCGATGCCGGCGATCTCTTTCTGCATCGCCTCGATGCGCGCCGGAAACGTGGCCTTCACCTGTTCGGGATACTCCAGCAGGCGCGAGCGCACCGTGTCGTGCGCGACGATCTCCGCCAGCTTGATGAACACGGGGTTCCCTCCCGTGTGATCGGCGTGGTAGTGGGTGTTCACGAGGTAACGGATCGGCTCGGTGGTGACCGAGCGGATCTGGTCCACGATCCCCTGGGCGACCGTCTCGTACTGATCGTCGACGACCACCACGCCGGCCCCCGTGGCGTAGATGGCGACGTTGCCCCCCTGCCCGAACAGGCACCAGGCGCGGTCGGTGAGCTTCTCCAGCTTGAAAGTCGGAGCGGGCGTCTCGGCCGGCGCGCCCTGGTGCGCGAGAGCCGGCATGGACGTCAGGACGAAGACGGACGCTACGAGCGCCGTCGTGTGCTTCCGCATGATCGGGCCCTCCTGAGTTGGGGCGCGCACTCTATCGCGGCGTCCGACGGGGTGTCAACGAGCCACCGAGCGCGTATAATCGAGGCGACATGTCGCCCACCCGGACGCTGCCGGCACCCGTTCGTTCTTCCGATGCGGCCCCCTCCAGGCCACGAAAGATCATCCATCTGGACATGGACGCTTTCTTCGCCTCCGTCGAGCAGCTCGACGACCCCGCGCTGCGGGGACGACCCGTGGCCGTGGGGGGCGATCCCATGGGACGCGGCGTGGTGGCGGCCGCCTCGTACGAGGCCCGCGCCTTCGGTGTGAAGTCCGCCATGCCCATGAGCCAGGCCATGCGACTGTGCCCCGAGCTGGTGCGGATCAGCCCGCGGTTCGGGCGCTACATCGAGATCTCGCGCCGTGTCCTGGAGATCCTGAAGCGATGGTCTCCGCTGGTGGAGCCGGCCTCTCTGGACGAGGCCTACCTGGACGTGTCGGCCTCCGATCGACCCGCCTCGGAGATCGCGACGTGCCTGCGCGAGCAGATCCGCGAAGAGCTCGGGCTTTCGGCCACGGCCGGCGTGGGCCCCAGCAAGCTGGTGGCCAAGATCGCATCCGACATGGGGAAGCCCGACGGCCTCGTGGTCATCCGCCCCGAGCGCGTGCCCACCTTCCTGGCGCCGCTCCCCGTCTCGCGCCTGCGCGGCGTGGGGCCCGTCACCGAGAAGAAGCTCCAGGCCATCGGCATCCGGACCATCGGAGACCTCGCGCGCGCGCAGGAGCGGCGCGTGCGGGCGCGGCTCGGCACGGCGGCCGCACCCCTCATCCGGCTCGCGCGCGGGCGCGACGAATCCCCCGTCGTCCCCGAGCGCCGCAGCGTTTCCATCTCGTGCGAGAGGACCCTGCCCGACGACACACGGGACCTGCGCACGCTGGACACCCTGGTGGAGCGATTCGCCTCGGAGCTCGCGTCCTCGTTGAAGGCGGACAGGATGGCGGCCCGCACCGTGATCCTGAAGGTGCGCTACGCGGATTTCACCAGCCTGACCCGCCGGCAGACCCTGCCGCACCCGTTCGACGACGCGCTCACGATCGTGAGGCTTGCCCGCGGGCTGATGGCGCGAACGCTCGCCGGCCAGAGGAAGGTCCGTCTCATCGGCGTGGGCGTCACCGGCCTCGTGGAGGCAGGCGAGCCGCGACAGCAGCCCCTGTTTCAGGGGTGAGAGCGCCGCGTTCCGTCCTGGCGGCGATGTTTCTCGCGGCCTTCCTGCCGGCCTACGGGGCGGCCACCAGCCCCCCCATCGAGATGGAGCCGGGCGAACCTGCCCCCGGGACGGCCCCCGATCTGCTTCCCGCCTCCGCGTTGTGCGCGCGAGGCGAGCATCTGCTCCAGGACGGCGGCCGTGCCGCCCTGGTGCGTGCGCGCGAGATCTTCGGCGCGGTGACCGTCCGGCAGCCCGATCAGGCCTGCGGCCACGCCGGGCTGGCACGCGCGCTGACCGCCATCGTGCAGCGCGGCATCGAGCAGGACGACGCGCTCATCGAGCGCGCGGTCCAGGAGGCGCGGGCCGGCGTGCAGGCCGACGCGGGATCGGCGATGGCCCAGGCCGCTCTGGCCCTCGCGCTGCTCGCGGATCTGAAGACCGACGAGGCGGCCAGAGCCTCGGAGCAGGCCATCGAGCTGGGCCGGGAGGCGCACCAGGCGTGGCACGCGGCCGCCGCCTGCCGGGCTGCCGAAGGCCGCCTGGGCGCAGCCCGCGAGGCCGCCGAGCGCGCGCTCGCTCTCCGCCCCGATCTGCCATCCACCCATCACGTGCTCGGCAACATCCTGCTGATGGAGGGACGCTTCGGTGAAGCGATGGACTCGTATCTGCGGGCGCTGGTCCTCTCACCCGAGCACATGCCGTCGCGCTTCCAGATGGGCGTGGCGCTCGAGCGTGCGGGACGGCTCGACGAGTCCACGAAGATCTTCTCCCAGGTGCTGGACCGCCACCCGGAGGACGCGGGGCTCGCGCATCTGTTCATGGCCCACTCCCTCATCCTGCGTAACAGCCCCGACGCCGCGCTCACGCTTCTGGATCGGGCGACCATGACCAACCGGCGCGGGCTGGGGGCCGGCACGGTGCGGTACTTCCAGGGGATGTGCCTCGAGATGCTGAAGCGCCGCGAAGAAGCGGCGCAGGCCTACAACGAAGTGATCGAGCGGTACCCTGATGCCACGACGGGCCCGTCCTCCTCCGAGCGTGTCGCGGATGAGGCGTACCTCGGCCTGGCGCGGCTCCACTTCGCCCAGGGCCACGTGGAGGAAGCAGCCGCGGTGATGGAGCAGGGAGCGCGCCGGCCTGGGTCCGGCCCGGATCTTCTGCTGCGGCTGGCCGGCCTCTTCCA
The DNA here is from genome assembly GCA_050747525.1 of Candidatus Polarisedimenticolia bacterium. Taxonomy (GTDB): domain Bacteria; phylum Acidobacteriota; class Polarisedimenticolia; order JACPZX01; family DASXTC01; genus JBOGOC01. Next base: position 4,492 of record JBOGOC010000034.1, read on the forward strand.
GGACTACCGCATGCCCGAGCGCGCCGCGCCGCTTCTCGAGAGCGCCTGTGCCGGGCCCGTTCGTCCCCTCACCGCGGGGGCCGCTCTGGAGGCCTGCGTCGCCTGGGCGCGCCACGCGCGCGGCGCGGGGGACCAGGCAGGACTCGCGCGCCTTGCCGACGCTCTGAAGGCCGGAACGCCCGACCTGGAACGCCTCGATGACTTCGTGCACGACGTGGCCGCCATGAGGGCCCTCTCCATCGCCGGGCGCGGGGACGAGTCGCTCGCGTGGCTCCGGCGGGCCATCGGCCGCGGGTACCATCAAGTTGAATGGATCCGGAACGACCCCGAATTGCAGGCCCTGCGCCAGGCCAGAGGGTTCGACGCGACCATCCGCTCGGCTTCCCCGCTCTCCCCATCCCCTTCCAAGTGATGGACTGACAAGAGCTTCCTGTGATACGGTCGGCCTATTCGAGCCTCGCCGCACCCCGCTGAAAGGGGGGGCCACGGCCGCAACCCCGACGCTCTTGCCGGGTCCAATGGAGGGGGGGACTCGTTCCCGCCAAAGGAGACGGCGGCGACATGGGGAGCAGGATGGGCATGGAGCGCACGCTGGCGCTGGGTGCCTGCCTGGCGGCGTGCCTCATGGCCACCGGATGCGACGGTGGTGATGGAGGCGAGTCCCGTCCGTCCGGCCTGACGGTCTCCATGACAGCCGCACCCCCGCCGCCGGGCCAGGACGTCGTCTGGATGGACGAAGGGGGGCGCACCGGGGACCTCCTGCTCGTGGATATCCTGGCGCGCGACATCGGTCAGGCCTTCGACGCCTTCGAGATCGAGATCTCGTTCGATCGCCTGAGACTTCAGGCGCGCAGCTCCGCCGAAGGAGGGGCCCTCGACGCCTGCACCGGGCTCCCGATCCTGCACAGCGACAACATCGGCAACGGCGGCGCGGCCGCCACCGGGAAACTGCTGGTGAGCGGCGTCTCCACCGAGCCCCCCGGCACCACGAACTGCACGGTGCCGGGAACGCGCGTGCTGGCGCGCGTCACCTTCGCGGCGATCGCCGAGGGCTCCTCGGACCTCGACTTCGTTCCCTTCGACAACGATCCCATGGACCCGCGCGGTTCCCGCCTGTTCGGCACCGGAGAAGGGCTCCCCGTCGCGGCGGTGAGCTTCTTCGACAGCCAGGCAACCGTCACCGGATCCCGGTAGCGGGAGGCGCATCTTGACCCTGAGACGGGCCCTCATCGGGTTGACGCTGCTGATGGCCGCGGCGCGCCCCGCGCACGCGGATCGTTTCGCGCCGCCGGCCGTGCGTCCCGACCTCACCGTCTCGGCAAGGCCGAGCAGCACGCGCCCCCAGGTGGGGAGCGTGATCAAGGTGCGCGTCGAGGTGCGTGGAGCCAGGCAGGTGGGAAGCGTGCCGTTCTCTCTCGCCTACGACCCCGCCATCCTGGAGTTCGTCCCCGAGGCCTCGACGCAGGGAAGCTTCCTACGGAAGGATGGCGCGGCGACTTCCTTCCTGGCGCAGGCGGGAACCGACCGTGAGGGCCGCACCACGGTGGTGGTGGGGCTGTCGCGGCTCGGCACCGGCACCGGAGCCAGCGGATCCGGAGTCCTGTGCGAGCTGACCTTCCGGGTGCGCGCTCCGGGGGCCGCACCCCTCACCTTCGTGCGCGCGCGCGCCCTCTCTCCATCGGCCCGGCCGATGGAGGCCCGGTTCATCGGCACCTCGCTCCATGCCAGGAGGCCCCGATGAAGCACCGCGTGGGATCGATCCTGGCCGCGGGGGCCATGGTCCTGGCGGGGATCGCGCTGTGGAGCGGAGCCGGTGCGTCCGGGTCCTCTGCGCGCATGCTGGTCCCGCGCACGCCGGCCATCCAGTCGCTCATCGACTCGGGAGCGATCCGGCTGCTCGACGCCTACGGGGACGAACGGCTCCTGGTGTCGGGGCCGCGCGAGGCGATCGACGCCGCCCTCGCGGAGAGCCCCGAGGCCTCTCCGGCGCGCGAGGTGAGAACGTCCATTCACCTGCGAGGGCGGACGATCGACACCACCAGGCCGCGCCTGGCTTCTCCATTGGCGCGCGCCGGCGGCCATCTGGAGGTGATCCAGTTCGACGGACCCGTCCGCGCTCGGTGGCTGGCCGACATGCGCGCGGGCGGGACAGCGCGCCCCATCGCCTACCTTCCCCATGACGCCTGCATCGCCTGGGTCGAAGAGGGGGATCGGATGGCCGCCTCGCTGCCGCTGCGCTGGCGGGACGAGCTCGCCCCTTCGGATCGCCTCAGTCAGGAGCTGGCCGGACGCGAGGGAGAGGTGGGGGTCACCGTCCAGCTCGTGCGCGCGGGCGCGCACGACCAGGCCCTGGCGCACGTCCTCGCCGCGAGCCGCGCGATCCTGTCGGCGGCCCGCCCCTTCGGGCAGCTCACCCAGGTGCGCGTGCGGCTGGACGCCTCCGTCCTTCCGGAGATCTCGCAGCTGCCCGAGGTGGTCTGGGTCGAGCCGTTCGAGCCACCCACCACCCACGACGAACGCTCGGCGCTGATCACCGCCGGCCAGGTGAGCTCCGGGCGCCCGCTCCCACCGGGGTACGCGGCCTGGCTGACATCGAACGGGCTCGCGGATCTGTCCGCCCATATCGTGGACATCACCGACACGGGCATCCACACGGGAAAGCCGGAGGAGTCCCACCCGGGACTGGAGAGCCCGCTGTCCTACATGGTCAACGCGACCGGCGAGGCCAACCCTCAGGATTGCGCCGGTCACGGCACCAACCTGGCCGGGATCATCGCCGGAGCGGCCTCCCCGTGGTTCCAGACCAGGGATACCGAGGGCTATCTGCTGGGCCAGGGGATCGCGCCCACGGCGCGTCTGGGAGCCACGCGCATCTTCGACTGCGCCGGACAGTTCGTGCCGTCGCTCACGTTCGGCGAGCTGGTGGCCGGCGCGCGGGCGCGCGGAGCGCGCGTGGGGAACAACTCCTGGGGCGGGCTGGGGTCTCAGTACAATTCGATCTCAGCCGAGTACGACGCGCTGGTGCGCGATGCGAACCTGGACCCGGCCGATGGTGAGCAGTCGTTCCTGCCCATCTTCTCGGCCGGCAACTTCGGGCCTCTGCGCGGGACCGTGGGGTGGCCTTCCACCGGCAAGAACGTCCTCTCCGTCGGGGCCACGGAGAATCATCGCCCGCTGGTGACCGACGGCTGCGGCGCCTCCACCCTGGAGGCGGACAGCGCCGATCACGTGCTCACCTACTCGTCGCGGGGCCCCGCCGGCGACGGGCGCGTCAAGCCCGACCTCGTGGCGCCCGGCAGCCACGTCTACTCACTCGCCTCCTCCGCCCTGGACTACAACGGGATTGGCAACTGCGACCTCTACCATCCACCCGGCCAGCGCCGGATCACGTGGTCCACGGGGACGAGCCAGGCGGCCGCCCACGTCTCGGGAGCGGCGGTCATCGCCTCCGAGGTGTACCGGCGCGAGAACGGCATGGATCCGAGCCCCGCCATGATCAAGGCGATGCTCATCAATCACGCGCACGACATGAAGAGCCTCGCCAGCCGCCCGACCAACACCCTTGCCCGCCCCAACGGGGACCAGGGCTGGGGCCGGGTCGATCTCGGCAACCTGGTGGAGGAGCGGGCGCGGTCCTATCTGGACCAGACCACGTTGCTGAGCGAGACCGGCCAGTCCCGCAGGATCGAGCCCGTGATCGTGGACGACCCCTCCCGCCAGGTGGTGATCACCCTGGTCTGGACCGATGCCCCGGGAACGCCGGGGGGATGGTCCTGGGTGAACGACCTGGACCTGGTGGTGCGCGGCGGCGGCACGACCTGGCTAGGCAACCATCTGGTGGAAGGCGTGTCGGCCCCTGGCGGGCGCGCGGACGAGCGCAACAACGTGGAGATGGTGATCCTGCCGCCAGGCTCGAGCGTGCTGAGCATCGAGGTGACGGCGGCGCACCTGGGAGGCGACGGCGTGCCGTCCGTCCCCGGCGAGACCGATCAGGACTTCGCGCTCTACGTGAGCAACGCGCGGTGGGTCGCCGAGCCCCGCGTGTGGTTCGGCGCCCGGAGCGCCTCGTGCGACACGTCGCTCCCGCTGCGCGTCGTGGATGCCGGCATGCGTGGCCTCGGGCACCTGGCGCTCACCGTGACGGCCGGTGGTGACGAAGAGACCGCCTCGCTGCGCGAGGATCCCCCCGGCACCGGGTTCTTCACGGGAACGATCGACGCAGAGCCCGGCGTCGCCGTACCCGGAGACGGCGCGCTTCAGATCTCCGCCGCGACCACGGTGGCGGCCAGCTACCTGGGCCTGGACGGGACAGGGGCGGTGTCTGCGCGCACCGCGAGCATCCCCGCTCGCTGCGGCCCACCGGCGCTGAGCGCCATCCGGATAACGCGGGTGGGGGACACGGAAGCGACCCTTACGTGGACCACCGATCGGCCCGCGACCAGCGCGGTCACGCTCACGGCCCCCGGCGTCGTGAAGCAGAGCCGGTCGGACACCCGGTTGACCATCGATCACACGGTGCGCGTCACGCCGCTGGTCCCATGCACGCCTTACACGGCCGTGATCTCCTCGCAGGACGAGGCGGGGCGCGTCGCCACGACCGGCGCTCTCCCGGTGACCACGGGCGCGGGCGGCGCCCGGAGGCGCACCCTGTTCCGCGACGACATGGAGGCGAACGTCTCCCGCTGGACCCACCGCAGCCCCCCGCCGCACCCCGGCACCACCGACGACTGGCAGCTGGGGATGCCCCTGGCTCCACTGCCCCGGCGCCCGGTCGGACCCAGGGCGTGGGGAACGCGCCTCGAGGGGACCCACAGCGCGGGGCTGGATGCCGTGCTGGAGATCCCTCCCATCGATCTCACCGAAGCGGTCGGCGCGCAGCTCTCCTTCTGGCATCTGTATGCCCTGAGCGGTGGGCGTGCTCCCGATTCGGACAACGACGGGGCCTGGGTCGAGATCAGCTCCGACGGTGGCGCTTCATGGGACGCGCTCGATCCCCTTGGCGGCTACCCGGACACCATCGACGGTGACAACCCCTACATCGCGGGAGGAAGCGGCGTCTGGGCGGGCACGGTGACGACGTGGACCAGGGCTCAGTTCGATCTGTCGAGCCATCAGGGCGCGGTCGTCCGGCTTCGCTTCCACGTCTGGCACGACCCGGCGGAGAACACCCCGCTCCAGGCCGGATGGTACGTGGACGACGTGGAGGTCACGGCCCAGGGCTCCTGCCACGCCGGACAGCTGCTGCTCGACGGGCCCGACTACGGCTGCTCTTCCGACGTATCCGTCACGCTGTGGGATCCGGACCTGAACCTGAGCGCCGTCACCACCGAGACCGTCTCGGTGACCGCCATGCGCCAGCCCGTTCCTTTCCCCATGGTCCTGCGCGAGACTTCGGCTTCGTCCGGCGAGTTCCGTGGAACGATACGCCTGGGGGGCTCCGACTGGCCTGTCTCCCCCGGGGATCCCCTCACCTTCCGGTACGACGACCAGCGGCCCGGCGAGGCCCCCGCCGCGGTCACCGCCGGCGCGGTGGTTTCGGATTGCGTTGCGCCTCCCGCGCCCGACCTCGTCTCCATCCAGCCGGGCCAGCCCGGACGCCTGGACGTCTCGTGGCACGAGGTTCCCGCCGAGGCCGCCCCCGATCTCCAAGGCTATCGAGTCCACTACGACACCGACCAGTCCGGCCCTCTGTACACGGGGGTGGGCGCGCAGCAGGGAGCCTCGCCCGTGCGCGCCGAGGTGGGTGTGGCCACCCAGGGCCTCACCGGGCTGGCTTCCTGTCTGCCCCACTACGTGAGCGTGAGCGCGTTCGACCGTCTGGGCAACGAGAGCCCGCCGGCCATCGAGGCCTTTGGCATGCCGGCGGGCACGGGATCGCCCTGCTCTCTGGGCAAGCTGCAGGCGGGCGGCCAACCAGGCTGCGGTCACGACCTTGCCCTGACGGTCGCCGACTCCAACGCCGACACCGACCTGTCGAGTGCCGGCACGGTGACGGTGACGGTCGTGAGCGACACCGATCCCGCCGGGATCGCCGTGCTCCTGACCGAGACCGCGCCCGCCAGCTTCCTCTTCAGCGGCGGCGCGCTCATCTCGCGTGAGGCGGGGCCGGGTGCCCTGCCGGCCGGCACGGGCGACACCCTCACCGTGACCTATCACGACGCCGACGACGGAACAGGCTCGCCCCGCCAGGTGCTGGCGCAGGTGCAGGCCGGCGACTGCGATCCTCCCGTGATCTCCGACCTGAGCGTGGTCAGCCGCGCCTCCGATCGTGCCGTGGTGGAGTGGTTCACCGACGAGCCGTCCACCTCCCGTGTGCGTTTCGGCCAGGATCCGTCGCTGGAGCACACGATCGACGTCGCGACACCGGTCACGCATCACGCGGTTCTGCTCACGGGCCTCACGCCCTGCACCACGGTGCACTACGAGGTCTCCTCCGCCGACGTCACCGGCAACCTGGCCGAGCGTCGCGGCGCTTCGGGCCCGCTCAGCTTCGGCACCTGGCGCGACATCCCTCTGTACGCGGAAGATTTCGAGTCGGGAGCACCCGGCTGGCAGCACGCCAGTCTCTCGGCGGCCGCCGATGAGTGGGAGCTGGGTCTTCCCCAGGATGGTCCCGGCCCACCTCCTTCGGGAAGCAGCGCATGGGGCATCGATCTGGACGGACCGTACGAGAACGGCGCCGACATGGTGCTGGTGAGCCCCGCGGTGGACCTCGCGTCCAAGGAGGCGATCACCCTGACCTTCAGGCACTGGTACGACATCTTCTCCAGCGGCGCGCCGGACGGCTTCGACGACGGCGCATTCGTCGAGATCAGCGACGACGACGGGGCCACCTGGCATCCGGTCCAACCTGTGGGAGGTTATCCGGATCGCATCGCCGGCCAGCCCTACCTGCCGTTTGCTTCGGGGGCCTACGCGGGGCGCTCGGCCGGGTGGGTGCCGGCCTCGTTCGTTCTGGACGGCTGGGCAGGCAAGGTGATCCGGATCCGATTCCACCTGCTCGAGGATCCGCTCGAGATCAGCATCACGCGTCACCCCGGGTGGTATCTCGATGACATCGAGGTGAGCTTCTCGCTCTCCTGCCACGAGGGGAGCCTCTCATGGGACCGGGCCGACTACGGATGCGGCGGACAGCCGGCTCACGTGCGGCTGATGGACGTGGACATCGACACGCCCGGGCCCGACACCGCGGTGGTGACCCTCCGCAGCCAGGGCGAGCCGGGCGGCGAGACGATCGTCCTGCAGGAGTCCCCCGGAGTCGGCGGCGTGTTCGAAGCCGAGGTGCCCCTGTCCCCCGTCGACGCGCCGGGCACGCTGCGAGTGCTGGACGGAGACACCATCCTCGCCGTCTACGACGATGCCGACGACGGGACGGGTAGTCCCGCTCTCGTCGAGGCATCGGCCCACGTGGGAGACTGCCAGGCCCCCGCACTGCTGAACGCGCGGGTGGCCGATCGCACTCCCACCTCCTTCCGCATGCTGTGGGAGACTTCCGAGCCGGCCGACAGCCGCGTGCTCTACGGCCCGGATGACGGGCTCGGGCTGGAGGAGCGCCGCAACGGACTGACCCTGCAGCACGACGTCACAGTGGCGGGGCTGTCTCCGTGCACCACCTATCACGCCACCGTGGCCTCTGCCGATGCGCTCGGCAACCTGGCGCGCCTCGATGCGGCATCTCCCCCGCTGCGGCTGGCTCTTCCCTTCGAGACGTCCCTGCTGAGGGAGGGATTCGATGCGGGAGCCCCGGGCTGGAGCCACGCCGGCGAGGGGGACACCTGGACCATGCTCCCCTCGGGGCTGGCCGCCACCGTGGCATCGGGCACCTACGCACGGCCGGCTCTCGCCAATGCCGCTTTCGTCCTCGCCTCACCGGGATTCGACCTGGGAGAGGCGCCTCGCCCCGCCCTGCTCCTGCGCCATGCCTACGACTTCGCCACCTCGTTCCAGGGTGGCGATGGTGGCTGGGTGGAAGGCTGGAACGGGCGCGCCTGGGTGACGCTGACGCCCGATGCGGGCTACACGGCGTGGATCGACCCCGAAGCCGCGCGTACCGGAGAGAGGCTGCGCGGCTTCGGCGGATCGTCGGTAGGCTTCGTCTGGTCGCGGTTCGATCTGACCCCTCTCCTGCATGCCGGGAACCGTCAGGCCCGCCTGCGCCTGCGCGTGTTCGTGGAAGCGGGGAAGGGGCCGGTCGGCACCGGGTGGCGGATCGACGAGGCGGCGGTGGTCGCGGAGCTGGCCTGCCATCAGGGGCGGCCGGGGTTCGATCCCGTCCCGTTGACGTGCGCCGCGACGCAGGCAGGCGTGATCCTGCACGAAGCGGATCTGGATCGGACCCCGGCCCCGGACACCGCTCAGATCACCCTCTCATCCACGGGAGGCGGCACCGACGCCACGGTCATCCTCACGGAGACGGGCGCCATGTCCGGTGTGTTCCGTGGCGTGGCCACGCTCGACCCCGATGGCTCGGGGACCGCGCCGCGCTCCGCGCAGGGCGATCGGCTCACGCTCACCTACGAGGACGCCGACGACGGCACGGGGGTTCCCTCGCTTCGGTCCTCCACCCTGGAGGTCTCTTCCTGCGCCGCCCCCGTCCTCAAGGGACTGTCGGCCCGGCAGGCGGGCCCCTCCAGCGCGGTGATCGGGTGGGGCACGTCGGCGCCGTCCACCAGCCAGGTCACGCTCACGCCGGCGCCCCCTGGCACGGGGCCCACGCTCGAGGCCACGCGGGCCGATCTGGTGACCAGTCACCGGATCGAGGTGCACGGGCTGACCTCGTGCACCCCCTACCACGTGACGGCACGGTCCACGTCCGTGGAGGGGATCACCGCGACCGACGGGCTGACGGCGCCTCTGGTCGTCGAGAGCGTGGACCGTATCACCCTGTTCTCGGACGACATGGAAGGGCCCAATCCGGGCTGGAGCACCTCGGGCATCGTCAACGAGTGGCAGCGGGGCGTGCCGGTGGATCCTCCGGGGACGGCGTTCTCCGGTCAGCGCGTGTGGGGCACCGATCTGACCGGAGCCTACAACGGCGGGACGGACGCCACCCTCACCTCTCCGCCCATCGACCTGAGGAACGTCTCTTCGGCGCGGCTCACCTTCTGGCACTGGTACGACATCTTCGGAACCGAGCCTCCCAATTCGCTCGATGACTCGGCGTGGTTGGAGGTGCAGCTTCCCGGCGGGCAGGTGGTCTACGTCGAGCCGATCGGCGGCTATCCGGATGCCACCGACGAGCAGAACGGGCGCCCGCTGGGGCTGGGCACGCCCGTGTACGCCGGCATGAGCGAAGACTGGGAGAAGGCCGAGCTCGATCTGACTCCCTTCGTGGGCCAGGTGATCCGCCTGCGCTTCCGGATCTGGAACGATCAGATCGAGCTGATCGTCAACGGACGCACGGGCGCCGGATGGACCATCGACAACGTGGAGGTCTTCGCGCCGCGCTTCTGCTCCCCGGCTCCCGTGGTGACCTCATTCTCGCTGCCGCGCCTGGCCCAGGGCGCATCCGCCTCCACCGTGCTGGTGGCCGGCAACGGCTTCCGGGAGGGGGCGGTCGTGTCGCTGGGGCCGGGGCTGACCCTCACGCCGATCTCCATCACGCCCACGCGGCTCACCTGCTCGTTGTCGGCCGATGCGCGGGCGCCCATGGGCCGGCGCGACCTCACGGTGACCCTCCCCGACGGCCAGTCCGCCTCCCTGTCCGGGGCCCTGGAGGTGACCTTCTCCCCCTCCCGATCCGACCTCAACGGCTCGGGGCGCGTGGACGGGTCGGATCTGGCCGCCCTGGCCGCCGCCTTCGGCTCCCTCGAAGGCCAGCCCCGCTACCGAACGGAAGCCGACCTCAACGGGGACGGCGCCGTGGATGGCCTCGACCTGGCCCTTCTGGCCACTTCCTTCGGAATCCTCTTCGAGTGATCGTCGCGACCGAGCCGGTCGTCGCCGGGCGATCGGTGGTCAAAGCCTTCGCGGACGTGCGCGCCGTGGACGGCATCGACTTCGAGGTGCGGCGCGGCGAGTGCTTCGGCATGCTCGGCCCCAATGGCGCCGGCAAGACCTCCACGGTGCGCATGGTGCACGGCGCCTCGCCCCTGAGCGCCGGCCAGATCCGCGTCTTCGGACTGGACGTAATGCGCGAGGCCCCCGCGATCCGGCGGCTCACCGGAGTCTGCCATCAGGAGGACAATCTCGACCCCGACTTCTCCGTCCTGAAGAACCTGCTCGTGTGGTCGCGGTACTTCTCGCTCCCCAGGGCGACCGCCCTGGCCCGCGCGCACGAGCTGCTCTCGTTCCTGGGGCTCGGAGACCGCCTTCATGCGCGCATCGCCGAGCTGTCCGGCGGGATGAAGCGGAGGCTCATCCTGGCCCGCTCGCTGATGAACGCTCCTCAGCTGCTCATCCTGGACGAGCCCACCACGGGACTCGACCCCCAGGCGCGCCATCAGGTGTGGCTCAAGGTGCAGTCGCTGACCAGGGAAGGGACCACCATCCTGCTCACCACGCACTACATGGAGGAGGCCGCCCGGCTGTGCGACCGCCTGGTCATCATGGACCGCGGCCGCATCGTGGCCGCAGGGGCCCCGGCCGACCTGGTGCGCCGGGAGATCGGCTCGTCGGTCGTGGAGGTGTTCCAGCCGCACATCACGCTCCTGCGCTACGTGCGGGACAAGGGGTGGCGCAGCGAATCGCAGCCCGGCCGGCTCCACATCTTCACGGACGACGGGCAGGGAGTCTGGCAGGACGTGGTCTCCCGGTTCGCTCCAGCCGAGGCGCTTTTGCGCATGGCCACCCTGGAAGATGTCTTTCTGAAGATGACCGGAAGAGGCCTACGCGAATGACCCGGCCCAGCCTCCGGCTCGCCTGGACGGTATGGCGGCGCGATGCCGACGTCTACCTGGTGACCTGGAAGACCAACATGCTCCCCCCGCTCATGGAGCCGCTGCTCTACCTGGCCGCGTTCGGAGCGGGGCTCGGCACCCTCATCTCCGACGTGACCTGGAACGGCCGCCCGGTCTCCTATGCGGCCTTCATCGCGCCGGGACTGATCGCCGTGGGCGTGATGTTCCAGTCGTTCTTCGAGAACACGTATTCCACGTTCGTGCGCATGCATTACCAGAAGACCTTCGATGCACTCCTCTCCACGCCGCTGAGCGTGAGCGACCTGATCCTGGGCGAGCTGATGTGGGGGGCCAGCAAGGGCCTGCTGGCGGGCATGCTCATGATGATCGTCATCTCCATGTTCGGGCTGCTCACGTGGCCGCTGGCTCTGGGGATCATCCCTTTTTCCCTGGTCAACGGCCTGATGTTCGCCGGGCTGGGGGCATGCTTCGCGAGCCGCGTGCGCACCATCGATGCGTTCAACGTCCCGACCTTCCTCCTGATCACGCCCATGTATCTCTTCTCGGGGACCTTCTTCCCGCTGGACGTGCTTCCGCCGTGGGCGCGCGCCGTAGCCTGGACGCTGCCGCTCACGCACGCGTCGGCGGTCACGCGCGACCTGGCCTTCGGGCGGGCGGGCTCCATGATGCCGTGGTCGCTGGCCTACGCCATCGTCTTCATCGTCATCACGTGGTGGCTGGCCTTCCGCTGGATGCATCGGCGCCTGGTGATCTGACCGGCGGTGCGTTCTTGACACTGCCGAATCACGATCTGCATAATGCCCAGGTTCCCACTGAACATCCGAAGACCGCAGCACGCAGCGCGCGAGGTCCGTTTCGTGGCCATCATTGCGCCCTTCCGGGGGCTTCTCTACAGCGCCTCCCGCGTTCCCGATCTCGCCCAGGTCATCGCCCCCCCGGGGGACGCCCTGTCCGATCCGGCCCTCGCCTCCCATCGCGCCGTGCCCGCGTCGATCGTTCACCTGGATCATCCCGAAGGTGACGCCCCACAGCGGTACGCCGACGCGGCGGGCACGCTCGCACGATGGCGCGAAGACGGGACCCTGGAGCAGGATGACCGTCCTTCCCTTTACCTCGCCGCTCTGCGCTACACGTCGCGAGGCATGCCCGAGAAGACCCTCCGCGGGCTCTTCGCGCGGCTGCGGATCGAAGACGCTTCTTCGCCCGGCGTTCGCGCCGTCGAGGCGGCGGCGGAAGGGCTGCGCCGGGAGCGCCGCGAGCTGACCCTGGCCCTGCGCGCGGGCATCTCCCCGCTGGTCGCGCTCTTCTCCGACCCGGGCGGCGAAGTGGCCGCCGACCTCGGGAGCCCGCCCCGCCGGCCCGCGGATCTCTGGGCTGCCGACGAGACGGGGCTCGACATCCAGCTGTGGCGGACCTCCGACCCCGCGCGCATGCGCAGGCTGGCCGCCGGACTGGCCGCGCGGCGCCTCTGGATCCTGGACGGCCAGCATCTCTACGAGGCGGCGCGCGACGTGCGCGACAGGATGCGGGAGGAAGAAGGGGGCGCTCTTCCCGCGGGCTCGCGCAGCTACGATCACGTGCTGGCCTTTCTCGCCCCCATGGAGTCCCCGGGGCTGACCCTCATGCCCTATCACCGCGTGCTCAAGGCGGCGCGCCGCTTCAACGCGCGCTCCCTGGCCGGCGGCATGGCCAGCCATCTCTTCGACGTGAAGCATTTCTCCTTCGAGGGATTCGACAACAGGGCGGAGCAGATCCGCCGGCGGCTCAGGGAGGCGGCCGCGCGAGGCCGGGTCGCAATCGCCCTCTACGCGGGGGGAGCCGACTTCTCCCTCTACCTGCTTCGGACGGAAGACCAGGCGTCCGATCCGCTCTCGGCGCTGCCCGAGAAGCTCCGTGGCATGGACGTGGCCGTGCTGGAGACGGCGCTCCTCCCCCTGGTGCGCAGCATCGCCCACACCGAAGACGAGCCTTCGGCGGTGCGCCACACCGAGTCGGCGGAGAGGGCGCTCGCCTGGGTGGACGCCGGCGAGGGCTCGGCGGCCCTGCTGATCAACCCTCCGTCGCGGGAGGTCCTCACGGGGCTGGCCGACGAGGGTCTGACTATGCCGCCGCGCTCCGCATGCGTGCTGCCGCGCGTCCCCGCCGGGCTGGTCATGGACCCGCTGGATCCCGTCGCGGATGTCCACGAGATCCCTCCGGATCGTCCCGAGCCCGATGGGGCAGAGTCGTGAAGCCCACGGTGCTCGACCGCAAGCAGGTAGCCACCGTGCTGGAGGAGATCGGGGCGCTGCTCGAGCTGAAGGGCGAGAACCCCTTCAAGGCCCGCGCCTATCTCGCCGCGGCCCGGGCCCTCGATGCGCTGGAGGAGGACCTCGGGACGCTGCTGGCCGAGGGGCGTCTGCGCGGCGTCAAGGGGATCGGCGAGGCCATCTCGGCCAAGATCACCACGCTGGCCACCACAGGCCGTCTCCCCTATCACGACGATCTGCGGCGCGAGATCCCGGCGGGGCTGCTGGAGATGATCCAGGTCCCGGGGCTGGGCCCGCGGCGCGCCCGCGTGCTGCACCAGAAGCTGGGCATCGACTCGGTGGACGGGCTGGCCGAGGCCTGCCGCGCCGGGCGCCTGGCCGGGCTGGGGGGGTTCGGCGCCGCCTCGCAGGAGAAGATCCTTCAGGGGATCGCGTTCGTGAAGCGCCACGTCGGCTACATGCTGCTGAGCGACGCCACCCGCCTCGCCCACGCCCTGGTGCAGGAGGTGTCCTCCCTGCAGGGAGTGTCACACGTGCAGTCCGCGGGGAGCCTGCGGCGGCGCAAGGAGCTGGTGCGGGACATTGACCTGCTCGCCTCGCACAAGAAGGGCTCGCGGCCCGAGGCGATCCTCCGGCGCTTCACGCGCCTGCCGTCCGTGCGGCAGGTGCTGGGGGCGGGCGAGACCAAGGCCAGCGTGCTGACGGACGACGGACGACAGGTCGACCTGCGCGTGGTGTCCGAGACGGAGCTCCCCTTCGCGCTGCTCTACTTCACGGGCTCCGCCGACCACAACATCGCCCTGCGGCGCCGCGCCCAGTCGATGGGGCTGAAGATCAACGAGTACGGCCTGTGGCAGGGAACGCGGCGGCTCGCCTGCCGCGACGAGGCGGCCATCTTCGCCCGGCTCGGGCTGGCCTTCATCCCGCCGGAGCTGCGCGAGGACTGGGGCGAGATCGAAGCGGCCGCCTCGGGGGAGCTTCCCGACCTGGTGCGCCTGGAGGACCTCAGAGGGGTCCTGCACGTCCACACCAACTGGAGCGACGGCACCGACACGCTGGAGGACATGGTGAAGGTGGCCGCCGAGCGCGGCGACACCTTCGTGGGGATCTCCGACCACAGCCGCACCGCGGCGTACGCCGGCGGGCTCAGCCTGGAGAGAGTGGCCGAGCAGCGCCGCGCCCTGGCAGCTCTGCGCCGGCGCTACACGAAGCTGACCATCCTTCACGGCACCGAGTCGGACATCCTGAAAGACGGCTCGCTCGACTATCCCGCCGAAGTCCTCGACGCCTTCGATTTCGTGATCGGATCGGTGCATAGCCACTTCTCCCTCCCGGAGCAGGAGCAGACGGCGCGCGTGGTGCGGGCGATCGCCAACCCGCATCTCACGTGCGTGGGCCATCCCACGGGCCGGCTCCTCCTGCAGCGGGAGGGATTCTCACTGGACATGGAGAAGGTGATGGACGCCGCCGCCCGCCATGGCAAGCTCATCGAGCTCAACGCCCAGCCCCACCGTCTGGACATCGACTGGCGCGCCTGCCGGCGCGCGGCTCAGAAGGGCGTGAAGGTCTCCATCAACCCGGACGCGCACAGCCTCGAGGAGATGGAGCAGACCTCGTACGGGATCGACACCGCGCGGCGGGGATGGCTGACGGCGCGCGACGTGGCGAACACGCGCCCCTGGAAGGAGATTCGCGCCCTGGCAGGAAGCCGCGCATGAACCGTACGATGGTCGAGAAGCCCCGCGTGAAGGACATCCTTTCCCTGCTGGCCCGCCACTATCCCGAGCCACGTACCGCTCTGCGATTCTCCACTCCGCTCGAGCTGCTGGTGGCCACCGTGCTCTCCGCCCAGTGCACCGACGTCCGCGTCAACCTGGTGACCGAGGAGCTGTTCCGCAAGTACCACACCGCACGCGACTACGCGGACGCCCCGAGGCAGGAGCTGGAGAAGGACATCCACTCGACCGGGTTCTTCCGCAGCAAGGCGCGCGCGATCCAGGGCTTCAGCGCCACCATCCTGGAGAAGCACGATGGGCAGGTCCCCTCCACCATGGACGACCTGGTGAAGCTGCCCGGCGTCGGACGCAAGACGGCCAACCTCGTGCTGGCCGAGGCCTTCGGGATCCCGGGCCTGGTGGTGGACACCCACGTGAGCCGCGTGTCGCAGAGGCTGGGAATGACGGCCAGACGCGACCCCGACAAGATCGAGCAGGACCTGATGAAAGTGGTGCCGCGCGCCCGCTGGAATCACTTCTCCCTTCAGCTCATCGAGCACGGGCGCAAGGTGTGCAAGGCCCGCGCGCCCCGCTGCGGGGAGTGCTTCCTCCTGAAGCTCTGCCCGACGGGACTCTCGAAGGTCTAGAGAGGACGAATAAGCCTCCCGGCGGGATCCTGATCTCACGGCGGCCGGCGGTGGGGAGTGGTCTCCGAGAACGT
>JBOGOC010000035.1:0-73774 GCA_050747525.1 Candidatus Polarisedimenticolia bacterium
GCCCAGCCACGCCCCGTGCCTCCGCCGCGCCAGGCACCCGCCCCCCCTGCTTCCGCCCCACGCCAGACTCCCGCTGCTCCTGCTTCCGCCCTCCGCCAGGCCGCCCCGGGCGGAGCGCCTGTGACGATCCCCAGGGAGATGCTCGAGCAAGCCGTGAGGGAGAGCGTGATGGCCATGGCCGACAAGGTGGTGCGCGAGGTGGCCTGGGAGGTGATCCCCGACCTGGCCGAAGCGATCATCCGTCGCAGGATCCGCGAGCTCGAGGAAGAAGCGGAACGGGGGGGAACGGAGAACGGATGAGCGCGTCGCCCGCCGGGCCGATGGACAAGGTGTTCGACCCGCGGGCAGTGGAGCCGCGCTGGCGAGCCTGGTGGGAGGAGCACGCCCTCTTCCACGCTGATCCGGCCTCCGAGCGCCCGGCTTTCTGCATGGTGATCCCGCCTCCCAACATCACCGGCCGGCTGCACGTGGGCCACGGCCTCAACAACACACTCCAGGATATTCTGGCCCGCTGGAAGCGCATGACGGGCCACGACGTCCTGTGGGTGCCCGGCACCGACCACGCCAGCATCGCGACGCACGTGATGATCGAACGCGAGCTGGAGAAGGAAGGCCTGACCCGCCAGCAGCTGGGGCGTGAGGCGTTCCTGCAGCGTGCCTGGGCCTGGAAGGAGAAGTACGGCGGCGACATCGCCGAGCAGCTCCGGCGGCTGGGAGCCTCCTGCGACTGGTCGCGCGAGCGCTTCACCATGGATCCGGGGCTCTCCAGAGCTGTCCGTGAGGTGTTCGTCCGTCTGTACGAGGACGGCCTCATCTACCGGGATCGCTACCTCATCAACTGGTGCCCCCGCTGTCGCACAGCCGTGTCGGATCTGGAGGTCGTCCACAAGGAGACGCAGGGGCGGCTTTGGACGGTGAGCTATCCACTGGAGGGGGGAGGGGAGATCCGGGTGGCCACCACGCGGCCCGAGACCATCCTGGGAGACGCCGCCGTGGCGGTCCATCCGGACGATCCGCGCTACGCGTCCGTGGTGGGACGCTTCGTCATCCTCCCCGTGCTGGGGCGGCGCATCCCCGTAGTGGCCGACCCCTTCGTGGACCCGGCGTTCGGCACGGGGGCGGTGAAGGTGACCCCCGCTCACGATCCCAACGACTTCCTGGCGGGGCGCCGGCTTGGGCTCGAGCCGATCGTGGTGATGGACGAGCAGGCGCGCATGACGGCCGAGGCGGGCCCGTTCGCCGGCATGGATCGGTTCGCGTGCCGCGAGAAGCTGCTGGAGCGCCTCCGCGAAGAAGGAAGGATCGTCGAGGAGAAGCCGCACGTCCTGTCCATCGGCCGGTGCCAGCGCTGCGACTCGGTGCTCGAGCCGATGATCTCGCGCCAGTGGTTCGTGAAGATGGACCCCCTCGCCGCCCCGGCGCTCGAAGCGGTGGAGTCCGGGCGCATCCGCTTCGTCCCGGATGTCTGGCGCAAGACCTACTTCGAGTGGATGCGAAACATCCGCGACTGGTGCATCTCGCGACAGCTCTGGTGGGGGCACCGCATCCCGGCCTGGTACTGCGACGAGTGCGGCGGCACGTTCGTGCTGAGGGAAGATCCTGCCGCCTGCCCGACGTGCTCGTCGGCGCTGCGCCAGGACTCCGACGTCCTGGACACGTGGTTCTCATCGGGGCTGTGGGCCTTCTCCACGCTGGGCTGGCCCGAGAGGACGCCCGAGCTGCGCCGCTACTACCCGACCTCCGTCCTGGTGACCGGCTACGACATCATCTTCTTCTGGGTCGCGCGGATGGTGATGATGGGGCTGCGGTTCATGGAGGAGATTCCCTTTCACGACGTCTTCTACAACGGGCTGGTGCGCGATGCGCACGGCGAGAAGATCAGCAAGATGAAGGGGAACGTGGTCGACCTGTTCGACCTGATGGACCAGTACGGCACCGACGCCGTGCGCTTCACCTTCGCGGCCATGTCCTCGCCCGGAGCCGACGTGCCGCTATCGCCCGGCCGGCTCGACGGGAGCCGCGCCTTCGCCAACAAGATCTGGAACGCGATGCGGTTCGCGCGACCCCACCTGGAGGCGGGCGCGGGACACGCGCTGCCGGCGGCCGGCCGGCTGTCTCCTGCGGATCGCTGGATTCTGAGCCGAGGGAGCCGCGTCGCCGCCCAGGTGGACGCGGCCCTGGCCGGATACCGCTTCGACGAAGCGGCTGCCGCTCTCTACCAGTTCGCATGGCACGAGGTGTGCGACTGGTACCTCGAGCTGATCAAGCCCGAGCTGGTCGCCGGAGGCCCGCAGGCCGATGCCGCGCGCGCCACCCTCGCTCACACTCTCGACCGGCTGCTGCGCATGCTGCATCCCTTCATGCCGTTCATCACCGAGGAGCTGTGGCACGGAATGCCGCGGGCCACCGGGGACCCCGTGGCCCTGGCCGTGGCCGCGTTCCCGCGTCCCGAGCCCGATCGGGAAGACACGGATGCCGAACGGATGATCGACTGCCTCATGGAGAACGTCACGGCCGCGCGCAACCTGCGCGCCTCGGCGGGCGTGCCTCCCGGAACCAGGGTCTCGCTGCGGATCCGTCCGCTGGACGAGAGATCGCGCGTGGATCTCGAGGCGCTCAAGGAGAGGATCCAGGTGCTGGCGCGCGCCTCCTCGGTGCAGATCGGAGACGACACCGGAGACGCCGCTGGGGCCGCCCGCGGCGTGAGCTCCACCGCCGCCATCGCCCTCGATCTGGCGGGAACGCTGGACGTGGCGTCCGAGCGCGCACGCCTGAGCAAGGAAATCGAGCGCCTCGACAAAGAGCTGTCGCAGCACGCGGCCAAGCTGGCCAACGGCCAGTTCCTCGAGCGCGCCCGGCCCGAGGCGATCCAGAAAGTGCGCGCCGCTCACGAAGAGGTGTCCGATCGGCTGGGGCGCCTCCGGGAGACGCTCGCGCAGCTGGCCTCCTGAACGCGGCCATGAGAAGCATCCCCTGGAACGCGATCGCGCGGCTGGCCAGAGAGGGGCTTCAGGAAGACATCGGTCCGGGGGACGTGACCTCGCAGGCGCTGGTCGTGGCCGGCGCCCGTGCCCGGGGCGTCATCCTGGCCCAGGAGCCCCTGGTGGCCGCGGGCCTGGAGCCGGCGCGCCTCTGCTTCCTCTGGCTGGACCGGCAGGCCCGCTTCCCGGTGCTGAGGGACGCTGGAGATCGTCTGGCCGCAGGGGAGCCGCTCCTGATCGTCGAAGGGTCGGCCCGCGCCATCCTGATGGCCGAGCGCACCGCCCTGAACTTTCTCGCGCGCCTGTCCGGGATCGCCACCGCCGCGCGACGATGCGTGGACGCTCTGCAGGACCTCGACTGCGAGGTGTACGCGACACGCAAGACGACGCCGGGATGGCGCTGGCTCGAGAAGGACGCGGTGGCCGCAGGCGGAGCGCAGCCCCACCGCGCGGGGCTTCACGACGCCGTGCTCATCAAGGACAACCACCTCGTCGTGGGCGGCGGGGTGACATCATGCGTCCATGCCGCTCGATCCGCCTATGGGACGGGAATGGTGATCGAAGTGGAGGTGGAGTCGATCGAGCAGCTCGAGGAGGCGCTCGAGGCGGGAGCCGACGTCATCCTCCTGGACAACATGCCGGTTCCGGTCATGGCCGAGGCCGCGCGCCGCGTGCGTGGCCGCGCCGTTCTGGAGGCCTCGGGCGGGATCACTCCCGACACGCTGAGGGCGGTGGCCTCCACGGGGGTGCAGCGCATCTCGCTGGGCGCTCTGACCCATTCGTCTCCCGCGGCCAGCCTGAGCCTGGTCCTGGAGCCCCTGGCATGAGCGCTCCGGCCGAAGCCGCGTTTCCTGCGGCCGCGCTGCGCGACGCCCTGGAAGCCGCGCGCCCCCGGCGGATCGTGGGATGCAGCCTCGAGCACCACGCCAGCCTGGAGTCGACCAACGACCGGGCCCGGGACCTGAGCCTGGAGGGGGCTGCCGAGGGGACCGTGGTGATCGCCGACGAGCAGACCCGGGGCCGCGGACGCAGCGGCCGATCGTGGCATTCTCCCGCCGGGCCCGGCCTCTACCTGTCGGTGCTCCTTCGACCTGCGGGCCGCACCGATCGCTCCCCGCTGCTCGCCCTGGCTACGGCCGTGGCCGCGGCCGAGGGGCTGCGCCGCGCGGCCGGCGTGGGGGTGTTCATCAAGTGGCCCAACGATCTGGTCATGCTCGACGAGGCGGGCCGACGGCTCAAGGTCGGAGGGATACTGACCGAGGCGCGCGCCGGGGCCGAGGGGCTGCGAGACGTGGTGGTGGGGATCGGGGTGAACGTCAACCACCAGCCCCACGACTTTCCCGCGGCGCTGGCCCGCATGGCGACCTCCCTGAGGATGGCCCGCGGGCGCGTCGTGGATCGCGCCGGCGTCGCCCTCGAGATCCTGTGCAGCCTGGACGACTGGTACCGTGTGTGGTGCGAAGCGGGTGACACGCCCCTGCTGGACGCCTACAGGGCGAGCGCCGTGGACCTGGAGGATCGCGTGGTCCGCGTGACCGAGGGGCAGGGGCCGGCCTGGGAGGGGATCACCGCGGGACTGGCCGACGACGGCGGACTCCGCGTGCGCCGCCGCGGCGAGGACCTGGTGACCGTCCGCTACGGCGAGATCGAGCGCGTGGAGGAGATCTAGTGATGCTGCTGGTGCTGGACGTGGGGAATACCCACACCGTGCTCGGCCTCTACGAAGGGGATGTCCTGAAGGCGAGCTGGCGCCTGTGGACCCATCACAGCCGTACGGCCGACCAGTGGGCCGTGGAGGTCGCGGGGCTGCTCGCCCTGAAGGGGCTGGGTCGCGACGCGGTGGACGCGGCCATCATGTCCTCTGTCGTCCCTCCCATGACCGGCACGCTCGCGTCCATGATCCAGAGCCTCTTCGCCATCGAGCCGCTTCAGGTGGGCCCGGGGGTGAAGACGGGCATCCGCATCCTGTACGAGAACCCGCTGGAGGTGGGCGCCGATCGCATCGTGAACAGCGTGGCGGCACTGGCCCGCGTGGGCGCACCGGCCATCGTGGTCGATCTGGGAACGGCCACCACCTTCGACGCCATCTCGCCGCGCGGCGAGTACCTGGGCGGGATCATCGTGCCGGGCCTGGTGGTCTCCGCCGAAGCCCTGTTCTCGCGGGCCGCCAAGCTTCCTCGCGTGGAGGTGCGCCGGCCGCCCCGCCTGATCGGGCGAAACACGGTGCACAGCATCCAGTCGGGGCTCTATCACGGATACGCAGCCATGATCAACGGGATGCTGCAGCTCATGAAGCAGGAGATGGAGGGAGCACCCAAGGTCGTCATCACCGGAGGGCTCAGCTCCGTGCTGGCCTCGGACCTGGCCGGGGTGGATCTGATCGATCCGGATCTCACCCTGGAAGGGCTGCGGCTCATCCATCTGAAGAACGTGCAGCCGTGAACCTCCTGTTCGTGTGCACCGCCAACCTTCATCGCAGCCCTCTGGCCGCCACCCTCATGGCCGCCCTCCTCGAGAAGGACGGCCGATCGGACGTCACGGTCGCTTCGGCCGGCCTGCGCACGGTGGACGGCCTTCCCGCGCTTCCCGAAGCCTGCGATCTGGCCCGCGAGATGGATGGGATCGATCTGTCCGCGCACCGATCGCGCCGCCTGACCGCCGGGCTGCTCTCGGAAGCCGATGTCATCCTGGTCATGGAGGCGGATCAGCTTCTCCTCATCGAGGAGATCGACGCGGGGAGCGCACGGCGCGCGCGCCTCCTGGGAGACTACGCAGAGCCGGGGTGCGGGATCGCGCCGGGGGAGGACGTCCCCGACTTCGAGCCGGGAGAGCCGGCCAGCTTCCAGCGAAGCCACGACGTCCTCTCGGTCTGCGTGAAGCGCCTGTACCGCTCCCTGGAGGAGATCCCGCAGGAAGTGTACGCCGCGTCCGTGGAGCGCCTCTTCCGCGAGAGGACCGGGGGCACGCTGTCGCTGGCCCCCGCGGACTGGGACCGGATCGATGGCTGGTGGCGGCGCGGTGTCCCGCTGTGGATCGTGCTGGACAGCCTGCGCGAGACGATGCACCGGACCGGTGGACGCGGCGATGGCCGCCGCATGCGGCGCCTGAGCTACTGCGCGCCCGCAGTGGAGGATCGCTACACGGCCTGGACGCGCTCCCGCGAAGGCTCGCGGCAATCGGCCGCGGGGGCCCCCCATCTGCCTTCGGGACTCCAGGCCGCCGTCGAGACCCTGCGCGCGGCAGCGCACCGCGCGCGCGAGGCGGGGCTTGCGTCAGTGGCTGAGGCCCTCGATCAGTGCGCCGGCGAGGCCGAGGCCATCCCCTCGCCTTCGGCTCCCACGGACGAGCGGCTCCTGCTGGACCAGATCGACGAACGGCTCTCCGAGCGCCTTCGTGAGGCTGCCGGCGAGATCCTGCGCAACGAGGTCCGCGACGATGCGGTGCACGAGCTGGCCATCCATCGGGAACGGATGTCCCCGAAGGCCTTCGACGCCACCGTGGCTCGGCTGGCGGACCGCCGCCTTCGTTCCAGGCTGGGCGTCCCGGACCTTCACGAAACCCTCCACGAGGTTTGACCCGCAGCCATCGCACCCGGTAATCTCCAGCAACCCGTGAGGAGGGCTCGCCCGGCCAGGCCCCTCCCACGTGATCCGACGTCCACTCTTCTGGTCCGCGTTCTTCTTCGCCGCGGGGATTCTGATCCCTCACGGCGGGCTCCCATCCATGGCCTGGGGCGCCATCGCGTCTGTGCTGCTGCTGGGCGGGCTGGCTCTGACCGTGATCTCGCGCTCGGGCTCCGGACGTGTGGCCGCGGCGCTGTGTGTCCTGTGCGGCTGGGGCGCCACGGGCGCATGTGCGGGGGCCCTGTCCGACGCTGCCGCCATGCCTCCGGGCATCGCCTCGCTCGTGGACCGCCACGCCGACGCACTGGCCCAGGGCGCGGAGGTGACCGGACGATTGGCCTCCGCCGTCACCGTGCGGGCTCCCTCGCGCGGAGGTCCCTGCGCCGTGGAGGCGGCGGTCGCCGTGCGCCGCATCCGGATCGGGCGGATCACGCACCCGGTGGAGGGGAGGCTCGCGCTGCGCGCCGCCGCATCCTGCGCGGAGGCGCGGGAGCTGCCGGGCCGCTGGCAGCGGGGGGATCGCGTGCGCCTCTTCGCCCGCGTGGCACATGCACGCGTGAGCGACACTCCGGGGAGCTTCGATGCCGCGCGGCGCCAGCGAAGCCGGGGCCTTCAGGGGACCGCGTACGTGAAGTCGATGCGCCTGGTGACGGTCCATGCGGCCTCCAGGCCGGGACCCCTCTGCCGGATGATGCGGCGCATCGATCGTTTCCGCGCGTCCCTCCTGGACGGAATCGCGGCCGCGTTCGGAACGACGCGAGGGGGACGTCGCGCCGCGGCCGTGTCCTCGGCGCTCCTGCTGGGCGAAAGGGGAGAGCTTCGGGCCGAGGATGGTCGGCGGCTTCAGGAGTCAGGTCTGACCCACCTTCTGGCCGTCAGCGGATTCAACGTCGCGATCCTGAGCGCCCTGTGCCTCGCGGCCGCCGGCACGATCGGCTTCCGGGGAAGACCGGCCGCGGCGCTGTGCCTGGGAGCGCTGGCGGCCTACCTGCTGCTGAACCGGGACGAGAGCTCGGTGGCGCGCGCGGTGCTCATGGCCGCGGCCCTGCTGGGAGCGCGGGGTGCCGGCCTGTGGGGCGACCCGCGCAACAGTCTCGGCATGGCCGCGCTGCTCCTGCTGGCTCAAAGCCCTGCCCGCGCCCTGGACGCCGGTTTCCAGCTGACGTTCGCGGCCACGCTGGCTCTCCTGGAGCTGGACCTCCTGCACGGCGCCCCGGATGGCCGCAGGATCCGCCACCGGGTGAGGGACCTGGCCGCGGCCACCGTGGCAGCCATGCTGGTGACCGCCCCGATCGCCGCCTGGCACTTCAACCGGGTCTGTCCGGGGGCTCTGCCCGCCAACCTGCTCGCCGGCCCGCTGATGAGCGCGGCCTTCGTGCTGGTGCTCTGCCTGGTGGGGGCCGCTCCCGCCAGCCCGGTGGCGGCCCACGTCATCGCCATGATTGTGGATCGCCTCGTGGATCTGGTGTTCGTGGTGTCCGATCTGGTGGCGGCCGTTCCAGGCCTGAGCTACCGGCGCCCGACACCGCATCTCGCGGGGATCGCGGCCTACATGGCAGCGCTCGCCGCCGCCGTCCTGCTGAGGCGCGCCGGACGGACCCATGCGGCGTGTGCCGCGTGGGTCCTCTGGGGGATCACCGCCGCATGGATGGCATGGCCTCTCGAAACGCGCGACAGGCCCGAAGGCCTGCGCATCACCGCCCTGGACGTCGGGCAGGGAGACGCCGTGCTGGTGGAAACACCTGGAGGAGAACGGCTCCTCGTGGACGCAGGAGGATCGGCGAGCGGGGATTTCGATGTCGGGGAGCGCGTGGTGAGCCGCGCCCTGTGGCACCTCGGCATCGCCTCGCTGGACGCTTTGGTGCTCACTCATGCCGATCAGGATCACGTGGGAGGGGCGGCCGCAGTGGCCCGCAACTTCGACCCGCCGGAGATATGGGTCCCACCCGAGTGGCACGAAAGGGGCGGTGCCCGCGCCCGCCGGCTGGCGCGAGCCGCCGATGCCGGCACATGGATACGCCAGGTCCGGACGGGAGACGCCCTGTGCCTGAACGGGAGCCGTGTCGAAGTGCTTCATCCGACCGGGAGAGGCGATCCGGGGGACAACGAGCGCTCCATCGTCCTGCGGCTCGCCGCACCGGGCGGTGGAGCGCTGATGATGGGCGATGCCGGGGCTCCGGCCGAAAGGAGGATCGACTGGGGAGGCGTGCGCGCGCGGCTGCTCAAGGTGGGGCACCACGGCAGCCGGGGAGGCTCATCCGCGCAGTTCCTGATGACGGCCGGGCCGCGCGTGGCTCTCATTTCGTGCGGGCGCGGCAACAGGTTCGGGCATCCTCATCCCCAGACGCTGGCCCGACTGCGGAGCGCGCGCGTCCGCGTCCTGCGCACCGATCGACACGGCACCGTCTGGGTCGAGCTGCTGCCCGGCGCCACCCGCCTGGGCGGCCTTTTCAAAAATCCAGATCGAAGGGCCTGGGAATGAAGCAGAGCACCAGCACGATCATCGCCAGCACGGCGATGGCGACACGGCCCCGGCTCAGGGGAGGCGAAGAATCACTCACCGGAGGATGCCGGGGACCGAACACCACCAGCAGCAGGGCAAAGAACAGCCACCCCGGAAACACCAGCAGGCCCAGGACCACGAACCCTCCTACCAGGATGCGCGAGGCAAGTCGATGGACGCGGGGAGAGATCGCGTAGCAGATGTGGCCGCCATCCAGCTGCCCCACGGGAAACAGGTTGACCGCCGTGGCGAGGCAGCCGACCCACCCCGCCATGAGCGGGCCGCACAAGAGCATGTTGTCCTCGGGCGCCGAGGAGAAGACAGGGAGCATCCATGTGATGAGGAGGGGAAGCCCCACCTCACCTCCTTCGCCACGACCGGTGGTGACCAGGGTCGGCGCCCACAGCCCGTAGGCCAGAACGGGGATGGCCACGATGAATCCTGCCAGCGGTCCGGCCACGCCGATGTCGAACAGCGCCCGCCGGTCGGGGATGGGGGCACGGATCCGGATGAAGGCTCCGAAGGTCCCCATCAGGAACGGCGGGGGAGCGGGCAGGAAGTAGGGAGGGGAGGCGTCCACCCGGTACAGAAGGCAGGCGATGTAGTGCCCCATCTCGTGTGCCCCGAGGATCGCGATCAGGCAGAGGCTGTACGAGAGGCCCAGGGAGAGATACCCCGGATCCACCAGCAGCACCATCGACGTCTCGCCGGTGGCGGCCAGCGCCCCGGCCAGGGTCATCGTGTAGAAGCTCGCCGCCAGCAGACCGAGGTGCTTCGCCACCTGCCATGAAGTCAGGGGATTCATCTTCAGCTGGGACATGGGCGAGCTGCCCGGCAGGATCGGAACGTGGAGCTCGGGGGGTGCGGCCGAAGGGGGATGCTCGCCGGAAGTCATCGTCCGGCGAGTATAACGGCGCCTTCCCCGGCCACGCCATACGGGCAGGATGACGGGTACCCGGCATGGATGGGTGCTATGATGGAGTTACGGAGATGGCCATGCGTATGGCTCGTCTTAAGCTCTTCCTGATTCTCACCTCCTTGATCCTGGCCTGCCTCGTGGCGGGCGGTTCCCCGCAGGCTCAGACCATCCGCGGGCATGGCGCCCACAGCGGTCACGCACACAACGGCCACTCGTACTACTACCGTCCGTATCCTTACTATCCGTGGTATCCCTACGGTCCTTTCTATAACTACGGTTTCTTCGGGTACACGTACTACCCGTACGCCTACCCGCCCCGCGCACAACCCTACGCCTACTATGGCGGCACTCCAGGCGGCGTCCCCGCGTCCGACGTCGGCTGGATCGATACGGATGTCTCTCCCGAGAAGGCACAGGTCTACGTGGATGGGAAGTACATGGGGGTGGCGGACAATTTCGATGGTTATCCCGGCTTCCTCGCGCTGAAAGCCGGAGAACACACCATCAGCTTCAAGTCACCGGGCAGGCAGACCGTCTCGCAGACAGTGGATGTCCCCGGCGGGGCCATGCTCAACTTCGACTTCAACATGGCCAAACCAGGCAAAGGTGAGAAGCCGCCGGCCCAGGAAGAAGAGCTCATCGCCCCGGCCTCCAGCGGCTATCAGAACGGCCAGAAAGGCGCCCAGGTCGAAATGGCGGCAGGGGAGCCGGCCGACCAGCAGTCTCCCGCCAGCCTGAAGATCGAGGTCTCACCACCCGATGCCTCGGTCTACATCGATGGCGAGTTCATGGGCACCGGCTCGGCACTGAGTCGCCTGCATGGAAGCCTGCGGCTGGACAGCGGCCGGCACATCGTGGAGGTGGCCCGTCCCGGCTACAAGACGATATCCCGCGAAGTGAAGCTCGGCCCGGGGGAGCGCTCGTCCCTCGAGATCGTCCTCGATCGGGACTGATCTACTGAAGGTTCTTGAAGTTCTTGCCCGGCTTGAATCGGATGGTCCGCCCGGGCGGGATTCTCACCTCGCGGCCGGTGCGGGGATTCCTGCCGATCCCCTTCTTTCTCGGCTTCACCTGAAAGACTCCGAAGCCACGCAGCTCGATCCGTTCGCCACGCCTCATCGACTCCTTCATGGCGTCCAGGACGGCCTCAACGGCGATGACGGCCTTCACCCGCGTGATGTCGGCCGCCTTTGAGACCTGGTTGATGATGTCCGCCTTGATCATCCTGCCTTCCTCCGTCGATCCGTCCTGCGCCGGTTTCGAGCCGCGTCCTGAGTTCCTATCGGTTGTATCTGAAGGACTTAGCGGCGCATTATAGGGAGAGGGGATCGGCCCTGTCAACCGGCATGTGAGGCGGCAGAGGAGGCGGTGGTATGGTGCCCGGACCATGCAGCTTCCTCTCGTTGCCCTCGTGGGCGCCCCCAACGCAGGCAAGTCGACCCTGTTCAACAGGCTCCTGGGCCGCCGGAAGGCCCTCGTTCACGCACAGCCCGGCATGACCCGTGACCTCAATGAAGAAGAAGCGTCCTGGGACGGGCGGCCGGTCCGGCTCATGGACACGGGAGGGCTCTTCCCGCCGGGTGACGCTGCGATGGCCGATCTGGTGCGCCTGCAGGTGATGGAAGCCGCGGGGCAGGCGGATGTCATCGTGCTCGTGGTCGATGGCCGCGCCGGACTGACCCCCATCGACCGCGAGCTGGGCCGCATGATGCGCACCACGGGACGCCCCGTGGTGGTCGCGGTGAACAAGATGGACGTTCCCGGGCGGGACGATCCCGCGGCCGAGTTTCACGCGCTCGGTTTCGAGGACGTGGTGCCCATCTCGGCCGAGCACGGTCTCGCCATCGCGGATCTGATCGAGGCCGTCTCGTCACGCCTGCAGCCCGAAGCCGAGGAACGGACGGAGGCCGGCGCTTCACCCGAGATCCGGATCGCCATCGGGGGACGGCCCAACGTGGGCAAGTCGTCGCTGCTGAACCGCCTTCTCGACCAGGAGCGATCGATCGTGAGCGAAGTTCCGGGGACCACGCGCGACACGGTGGACAGCCTCCTGAGGCGTGGCGCGAAGACCTATCGAATCTTCGACACCGCAGGGCTGCGGCGGCGGGGTCGGGTCCTTCCCGGCCCCGAAGGGCTGTCGGCCATGACCGCGAGACGCCACATGGAGGCGGCCGACGTGGTTCTGATCCTGGTGGACGCAACGGAAGGGATCACGCAGCAGGATCTGCACGTGGCCGGCGTCCCTGTGGAGGCGAAACGCCCCCTCATCGTGCTGCTGAACAAGTCGGATCGCGTGGACGCCGCCGGTGCCGGCGCTCTGAAGACCACGGCCGAAGGACGGCTGCGCTTCGCTCCCCACGCGCCTGTGCTGGCGATCTCGGCGCGCACCGGCGACGGCGTCGCTCGCATCCTCCCTCTCGTGGACGAGGTCCATGCCCAGGCATGCCGGCGCCTGACGACCGGGCGCCTCAACGCCTGGCTGCAGCGCGCCGTCGAGGCGCACCGTCCGCCGACGCTTTCGGGCCGCGACGTGAAGTTCTATTACGCCGTCCAGGCTTCCACCAATCCCCCGCAGATCGTCCTCTTTGGCAACATCGACGAACCTCCACATTTCTCGTACTCCCGCTACCTGGAGAACTCGCTTCGCGAGGCCTTCGGCCTCTCCCGAACGCCCATCCTGCTCAAGTACCGTGAAAGGCCGCGCCAGGAGCGACGTTTCGGGAAGTCGGCCCGAAAGAGGCGCAAGCCCCGAGTTTGACTCACCCCCAGACGGGACATAGATTCTGGCCGCGCCCGAAACGGCCGACGCGATCGCACCCCCTTACGGAGACGTTGATGGTCCTGTTCAATTACTCGACCAAGGAGATCACGGCCAAAATTGTGTACTACGGCCCTGGGCTCTGCGGAAAAACGAGCAACCTCCAGTTCATCTACGACAACCTCCCGGCCACGATCAACAAGGGCCGGATGCTCTCGCTGGCCACCAAGACCGACCGGACCCTCTTCTTCGACTTTCTCCCCATCGACCTGGGAACCATCCGCGGGCTGCGCACGCGCCTGCAGCTGTACACGGTTCCGGGCCAGGTCTTCTACAACACGACGCGCAAGCTGGTGCTCAAGGGGGCCGACGGCGTGGTGTTCGTCGCGGATTCGCAGAAGCGGATGATCGACGCCAACCTCGAGTCCTTCCGCAACCTCGCGGACAACCTCGCCGAGCACGACATGAAGCTGGCGGAGATGCCGCTCATCATCCAGTTCAACAAGCGCGACCTGCCCGACGTGGCCACGCTCGACGAACTCAACGCGGCGCTCAACAAGTACAACGCACCCATCTACGAGGCGGTGGCCACCACCGGCATCGGCGTGCACGAGACGCTCCGGGCGGCCACGCGGCTGGTGCTCAACTCTCTCAAGGAGAGGTACGCCGAGCGCAGGGATGAGCGGGTGGACCCGGGGGTGCAGGCCGCGGCGCTGGCGGCAGCCCAGCAGAAGTCTGCCAGGCGCCCTGCCCTGGCCGAAGCCACCGCGCCAGCCATTCCCCCGGTACCCGCCATCGCCCCGGGGCCGGCCACAATTTCCATGCGGAGACCGATCGAGCCGACGGCAGACACCCCCCCGGCCGGGATCGACTTCATGGACCTGCAGGACTCCGGAGGCGCTCTGGCCATCGAGTCCACGCCCGACGAGACCCATGAGCCGGTGCTGGAGCTGGCCCTGGACGACGACATACCTCTCGAGTTGACGGACGAGCCGATCGAGCTGGAGATCGAAGAGCCGGCGCCTTTCTCCCCGGACGTGCCGAGTCTGAGCGGTCTGCTCGATGAACTGGATGAACCGGCCGAAGAGCCTCAGGTTCATCAGGCGGAGCCGGTGGCCGCGTCGTTCAGCGGGCTCGAAGAAACCCTCGAGCAGGAGCCGTGGTCGATACCCCTGGATGATGAGCCGCTGGCTGCGGGCCCCGCCCCCACCGAGCCGCAGCCGGACGACGAGCCCTTCTCGCTCGTGTTCGACGATGACGAGGCTGACCAGGCGTTCACGAGCCCGGGTGTGACGTCCGTCCTCGAGGATACCGGCGGCGCCCCCATCCCGCTGGCTCCCCGCGAGCAGGAACACGAGCAGGAAGTAGACGAGCTGGAAGACGAGCCTCATGTCATCGTGATCGAAGACAGCCACGACGACCTGCTGTCGGTCGGGCTCCAAGGCGGGCCGTCGGACGAGCCGGTCCCCGTGCGCGCGGACGACACGCCCGTTTCACAGCCGCTGGTCTCCAGCCGCGTGGTGGCGGTGGATGCGGCGACCGCGGGCCAGCAGGAGATCCACGTGCCGATCGAGCTGGCCATCGGGGGCAAGAGCATCCGGTTCGACCTGCGCATCTCGCTGGATCTCAGCCACGCGGTCCCGAGGGAGTCGATGGCCGGCATGGAGGATCGCCGGCGATGACCTTCCGCTGCACCTCGTGCCAGGCGACCCTCCGGTTCGACGAGCAGAAGATGGCGGGGCGCCGCTCGGCCAAGTGCCCCCGTTGCCAGGCAAATGTGGAGCTTCCCCCGGCGGGTCAGACTTCCACGAGCGCCCCGGCGACCTCACCCGGTTCGCAGGCGACCCAGACCACCACGGTCTGCTGCGGTGCGTGCGGCGTGCGCCTCAAGGTGCCGGCCGGTGTGAAAGCCTCACGCAGCCGCTGCCCACGGTGCGGCGGCTCGATCGATCTGGCCTCCGCGCCCGAGCGTGCGGCACGCCCCGACATCGAGGAGTCGGGCAACGTGGCCACCAGACGCATCGACTCGCGCGCTCTCGGCATGGAGATGGCCGCCGCGATGTCCACCCCCGCGGCTCCGGCGTCTCCGATGAGCATGGGTTCCGAACGCTTCACCGTTTCCGCCGATGAGCCTCATGAGCCTGCTCCTTCCCTCACGCGTCCCGCCGTGGGTCCGATGAGAGACGCCGCTCTCGGCATCCGGGCCGCCACGCAGGGGATGGAGCAGCCCGCCGCATCGCCGGCCCCCGGCCGCCCGCCCGCCGGCACCGCTCAACGGCCAATCGCTCCCGCTCCGGTCACCCCCGAGGTGGAATCCGTCCTGCCGACTCCGCCAGTTGCCGCAGGCCAGAGCCCTCCCGCCGCCAGGACGGTCCGAAAGAGCGCGGAGCCCTCCGGCGAAAGGGAGAAGCCCCGACGTCCGGTCCCCGCCTCGTATCCGATATGGCGAGGCGGAGTGTCCGGCGCGCTGTCGGGCGGCCTGATCGGCCTGGCCCTCTGGGCGGGCGAAGGGGCTGTTGCCACCAAAGGACTGACGTGGCTCGTGTCCTCGGTCCCGCCCTCCGCGAGCATCGAGGGGGTCCCCGAGTCCATGATGAGATTGGCCCTGCTGATGGCAGGAGCCATCCTGACAGGCATCATCGCCGCCGGGGCCGGCTCGCCCGCTGCGCATACAAGCCCGATCACGGTCAAACGATGCATGGTCTCGGCCATGCTGCCGGCAATCCTGATCGGCCTCCTGTCGATCCTGATGGGGGAGCAGGCCCTCCCCGAGTTCGCCGTGTGGCCGGCAGTGAACTGGATGCGCGATCTGCTGGTGGCCGGACTCCTCACACCCGCCGTGAACAGGTTCCTGCCCGGCTCCCGCTGAGAGCGGCTCGCCCCCATCCCCTGTGCTAGAATCAGCCGGCCGCTGAGCGTCCGGCACCACGCGGCCTGTAACTCCATGCGAATCAAGGAGATCGGCAGATGCGGCGTGCAGGAAAACCCTCTCGCGCCACGGTCGTGGCGCTCATGCTCGGGACCATGCTCACGGCGGGATCGGCTCCGTCCTCGGCGCGCCAGGCAGACGCGCCCAAGCTCACCTATTACCCATCGCTCCAGCTGAAGTTCCGCGACGCGCAGGCCCGCAACTATTTCGTTCTGCAGTCGGGCCTGGTCAACGCGAGCGGCGGGCCCCTGTCCGACCTGGTGATCCGGCAGAGATTCCCCGAGGGTTTCACTCCGAGCCTCCTGAGCACGGGTGCGCACGAGGCGATGCTGCGTCCGGAGGGCTTCTCCGAATCGCTGGAGGGAGGGGTCTACACGATGAAGCTTGCGAATCTGCGCGTGGCAGAGGCCACCTTGGTGCTCGCGGAGCTGAGCTACCAGGGACGGCCCGCGGCCGTGCCCTTCCCGCCTCTGGAGGTCGAGTACACCCTGGATGGCCAGCGCCGCAGCGAAAAGGGCCCCGAGCTCACATGGGATCTATCCAAGTACACCAAGTACTCCGGAACCCTGCGCGAGTACATCAAGAGGTACGCCGGGCTGGACATGAAGATTCCCTTCGAGGACGAAGACTGGGGGTTCTCGGGTCTGGCTTCGCGTCTCGGAGGAAAGATCGCCACGGGACCCGTGGAGATCGAATCGGAAAGCTCGGGGCGCATGCGCTTCAGCCTGCAGGCGGGAGCCCCCGGCACCACGCGTCAGCTGATGCTGGTGCGCAGACCCGCCGGCTCGGCCAGATCGTTCAACGCGGGCGACGAGGTCCGCCGGTTCGTCATGGACATGGTGCAGTCGATGGCCGATTTCACCCTGGACGTGGACGACTTTTCGGTGAAAAAGGCCAAGGTCGGGCGATTCGATGCCTGGGTGTGCGAGACACGCTGGCGCGACCGGGTCAAGGATCGGCTGGGCGAAGGCCCCTCGCGGTGGTACATCTTCTCGGATGACAAGCAGAGCCAGTACGTCGTCAACATCTCGGCCCAGGGGAGGGGAGTGGGCCCCGGTCGGGCGGACACACCCAACCCCGATCGGGAGCGGGAGCTCATGGTCGAGCTGGAAAGCATGGTCGCGTCAATCCGGGTTCTCTAGGAAACGGGACACTCGCCGCCCGGCGGGCGCGGGAGCCGCCGCATGACCAGCCGCGCTTTTCTCGTCCTCACCGCCCTGGCCGCTCTTGCGGCGATCGGAGGGCCACGGGCCGAGGTGGAGGCGCTCACCCTCTACCAGAAGACGGGGCGCGCCACCCTGGTCGTGCGCGCCCGCGCGCTGTCCGCATCCACGCGCCGCCCGCAGGTTCTGGTGATTGAGACCATCAAGGGAAACTATCCCGAGCGGACCAACCTCACGGTGGTCCCACACTTCGAGGATCGCGGCAATCCCACCCCATGGCTCAAGCGGGAGGTGTTCCGCACCGGCGAAGAATCGCTCCTGTTCCTCCAGCCCTACGTGGACGACTTCGGGAGGCCGGGTCACGCGGACACATGGGAGGTGCTCGGGGCGAACCATGGAAAGCTGGACATCCCTCCTGAAGGGGCCGACGCGCTGCTGGATGCCGTGCGACGCTTCGCGTCGGTGCTGGCCCTGGGCCAGATGGAAGCCCAGTCCGAGGCGCTGCGTGGCATGCTCCGGGAGAAGAACCCCTACCTGCTGGAGGCGGCGCTGCTGGAGTGCCGCCGATTCGCGCTGGCCCGGGCGGAAGACTCGCAGAGCCTCGTCCCGCTGTTCGAGCATCCGCGGCCGGACCTGCGCCGGGGGGCCCTCGACGTGCTCGTCCAGATCCTCAAGACCGACGGCGCGCAGTCCGAGACCGGAGAGTCCTACCGGCCGCGCCTGTTCGAGGCGGTGGCTGGGCGCGCGCGCATGGACGAGGACGCCTCGGTGAGGGAAGGTGCCGTCGCGGCGCTGGAGGCCTTCGGCGATCGCACCGCCCTGTCCGTGCTGGATAGCATGGGCACGGCCGACACCAGCCAGCAGGTACGCTACCAGGCGCTGGTGGCGGCCCGTCGGCTGCGCGCCATCCTCGAAGATCGAGCCGATTGATTGACAGCGGGCGGCACTGAGCTATAATCCCGACTCCACGTACGTCGTCTGCGTTATCCCGCAATGGACCCTGGCCTGACGGCCCTTCACGAGGCGAAAACCCATGAAGCCTGCCGAAGTATTGCGACTCTGCAGGGAGCAGAACATCAAGATCGTGGACATCAAGTTCATGGACTTTCCGGGGCTCTGGCAGCATTGCTCGTTCCCCACGCATGAGCTGAACGAGGGGTCCTTCCAGAACGGCTTCGGATTCGACGGCTCGTCCATCCGTGGCTGGCAGAGCATCAACGAGAGCGACATGCTGGTCGTGCCGGACCCGACGACCGCCGTGGTGGATCCGTTCCTCCAGACACCCACCCTGCACATGGTGGGCAACATCCTTGATCCCATCACCAAGGAGAAGTACGGGCGCGATCCGCGCAACATCGCCCAGAAGGCGGAGGCCTTCCTGGTGCAGACGGGCCTGGCCGACACCATCAACTTCGGCTCCGAGGCGGAGTTCTTCGTCTTCGACAGCATCCGGTTCGATCAGCGCGAGCACGAGGCCTACTACTACATCGACTCCATCGAGGGGCGCTGGAACTCCGGGCGGGACGAGGGGCCCAACCTGGGCTACAAGCCCCGCTTCAAGGAAGGGTACTTCCCCGTGCCCCCCACCGATGCGTACCAGAACCTCCGCAGCGAGATGGTCATGCTGATGGAGCAGTGCGGCCTGGTGGTGGAAGCGCACCATCACGAGGTGGCGTCGGCGGGTCAGATGGAGATCGACATCAAGTACGCCAACCTCACGCGCTGCGCCGACAACATCATGCTGTTCAAGTACATCGTCAAGAACTGCGCGCATCGCCACAACAAGACGGTCACCTTCATGCCCAAGCCCATCTTCGGGGACAACGGCTCCGGGATGCACTGCCACCAGAGCCTGTGGAAGAACGGCCAGCCGCTGTTCGCCGGCAACAGCTACGCGGGCCTGTCGGAGATGGCGCTGCACTACATCGGCGGCCTGCTCAAGCACGCCCCGGCGGTCGTGGCCTTCGCCGCGCCCACCACCAACTCCTACAAGAGGCTGGTCCCGGGATTCGAGGCGCCCGTCAACCTGGCCTACTCGCGCCGCAATCGATCGGCGGCCATCCGGATCCCCATGTACTCGCAGGAGCCCAAGGCCAAGCGGCTCGAGTTCCGGCCTCCGGATCCTTCCTGCAACCCGTATCTCGCGTACGCCGCCATGCTGATGGCGGGCCTCGACGGGATCCAGAACCGCATCGATCCCGGCCAGCCCCTCGACAAGGACATCTACGGGCTGGCCCCCGAGGAGCTGCGCGCGGTTCCCACGCTTCCGGGGTCTCTCGACGAGTCGCTGAACGCGCTCGAGAAGGACCATGAGTTCCTGCTCAAGGGCGACGTGTTCACCGAAGACGTCGTCGAGACCTGGATCTCCTACAAGCGGAAGCACGAAGTGGAGCCGCTGCGGATGCGCCCGCATCCCTACGAGTTCGCGCTGTACTACGACATCTAGGAACGGCGGCGGGGGCCCTCGCGGCCCCCGCCTCACGTTCTCCCCCTCGCCCTCCCCGCATCATCGATAGAATGCCCGTCATGGGCGCCCCACGGGATGAACTTCTGGCGGTCTGCCGCCAGGTGCTCGACGACCCCGCACGGGGAGAAGCCGATCTCATCCGGATCGCAGCCTCCGGAGCTCCCGACGAGCTGCTGGGGGTCGTGGCCAGGCACCTTCCCGAGGTGCAGGATCCCGATCTGGCCCTGGTGCACCTGGAGCGCTACTGCCGGGAGGGGCCGGCACCCTCCGACCCCGAGACGCTCTCGGTCCTGTTCACGCTCCTGGGCTACAGCCCCTACCTGGCCGAAGCGATCCTCAACGACCGCCCCTACCTCGCGGATCTGGTGCGCGCGCGGCGCCAGGAAGCCTGGGGCGCCTCCGAGTACAGAGACGCGCTCGCCCGGTGGCGCAGAATCGCCCACGCCGAGGACCCCTGGGATGCGCTGCGGTCCTTCAAACGCCGGGTCAACATGCGTATCGCCGTCCGGGACCTCGAGCGGCGCGCCGCCTTCCCGGAGATCGGGGCGGAGATCTCCCACGCCGCCGACGCGCTGATCGACGTGGCCCTGGAGATGGCGATGCGCGAGGTGGTGTCGGCCCATGGGCGTCCCCAGGCCTTCGACGACGCCGGGCGCACGGTGGAAGCCACGCTCAGCGTCATCTCCCTCGGCAAGCTGGGCGGGGGAGAGCTGAACTACTCTTCCGACATCGACCTGCTGTTCCTCTACACGCGCGACGGAGAGACCACCGGAGCGCCCGGCCGGCCCGACACGCAGCTCGGCAACAAGGAGTTCTTCACGCGCGTGGCGGAAGTGCTCTCCCAGGGGCTGCGTCACATCAGCACCGAAGGGCAGGTCTTCCGCGTCGACTGCCGTCTTCGGCCCGGAGGGCGCGATGGCGACCTGGTGATCCCCCTGGAGGCGGCGATCGCCTACTACCGGACCTGGGCGCGCCCCTGGGAGATCCAGGCGCTCATCAAGGCGCGCCACAGCGCGGGGGACCCGGCGCTTGCGGCACGCTTTCTGGGCGGCCTGGAGCCAATCGTGTATCCCGGAGCGGCCGACCGTGTCGTCGCCGACAGCGTGCGCGAGATGAAGGACCGCATCGACGCGGAGCAGGCCCGGCGCGGCATCGCCTCCTTTCACCTGAAGCTCGGACGGGGAGGCATCCGCGAGATCGAGTTCACGGCGCAGGCGCTGCAGCTCGTGCACGGGGGTCGCGAGCCGTGGGTGCGGGAGCCCAACACGCTGCTGGCCCTGCACCGCCTGGCGGACAAGGGGTTCCTCTCGGTCACGGAGTACGGGGCCCTGAGCGCCGCCTACGTCTTCCTGCGCGAGGCCGAGCATCGGCTTCAGCTTCACCACAACCTGCAGCGCTCGGCGGTTCCCTCCGCTCCGCGCGAACGCAGAGTCCTCGCGCGCTCGCTCGGCTACCGGGATGGCATCCACCGTCGGGAGGCCGCTCTGTTCGACGCCGACCTGGAGCGTCACCGCGAGACGGTGCGGAGCATCTACGATGCCGTGCTGGCCCGCCTCTCCCAGGGCTCGCTTCAGGACACCGCGGTGTTCGATCCGTTCCTCGACGCGATGCCGGACAGCTCGGTGGCGGCCCATCTCGAAAGCCACGGCGTGGCCGATCCTCACGCGCTGCTGGGAAGCGTTCAGTCCATCGCCCGCATGCTCGCCTCGCCGGCGGCACCCGCGGGAGCGCGCCGCGCCTTCCGCCACGTCACACCGGTCCTCCTGAGAGAGCTGGGGGGAGTCCATGGACGCGTGCGCGCCCTGAGATCGCTCGAGCGGTTCCTGTCGTCGATGGCGCTCGAGCACGGGCGGCTTGAAGCCCTGTTCGAGCGCCGCGAGCTGTTCGGGCCGCTGGTGCGCCTGTTCGCCGGCAGCCAGATGCTCTCGTCGGTTCTCATCCACCGCCCCACGCTCGTGCTGGAGCCGGGGTTCGACGCGGCGATCGCCCGCGAGCGCACGGTGGATGAGCACGTCTCCTTCCTGGAGGAAGCGATCCGCGGCGCCGCCTCCGAGGACGATCGCGATGCGCGCCTGAGGATCTACCAGAGGACCCAGCTGCTCTACATCGGCCTGCGCGACCTGAGCCGCCAGATGCGCCCTTCCGCGGTGCAGAGGGCGCTCAGCTCCCTGGCCGAGGCCATGGTGCGCGTCTGCGTCGCCGCATCGGCGCGGGCGGCCGGCTGGCCCACGGGAGATCGGACGCAGACGCCGGGGTTCCTCGTGCTGGGGCTGGGCAAGATGGGATACGGAGAGATGGACTACGCGTCGGATCTGGATCTGGTCTTCCTCTACGAGGCGGGAAACGCAGAATCGGGATCACGCCACGCGGCCGCGAACCACGTGGCGCGTCACGCCGTGGAGATGCTGACCTCCATCACGCGGGAAGGGGCGTTGTACTCCGTGGATACCCGCCTGCGCCCGTTCGGCACCCAGGGAGAGCTCGCGCAGCCCATCGAACGTGCGGCCCTCTACTTCGCGTCGACCGCCGCCACCTGGGAGCTGCAGTCGTATCTGAAGGCCAGGCCGGTCGCCGGTGACCTCTCCCTGGGAGAAGCCGTGGGAGCCCGGCTCGAAGCCGCCATTCTGGACCGGGCTCGCGGGATGGAGCTGGCTCCCGCCGTGAAGGAGATGCGCGATCGTCTCCGTCCCCCCCAGGATCCCGCGGTCGAGCGCATCGACATCAAGAGGGGAGAAGGAGGGCTGGCCTCCATCCAGTTCGCGATCCAGTATCTGCAGCTCCGCCACGGAATCCCGTCGCCCCCCTTCAAGAGGACGACGCGGGTGCTCGCAACGCTGAGGTCCGCCGGCGCGCTGGACGACCGGGCCTACCGGGCGCTCTTCACCGGGTTCCAGTTCCTGAGGCGGCTCGAGCACCACCTCCGGGTCCTTCACGGCCGCGCGGTCTCCTGCCTTCCCGACTCGGTGGAGGCTCTCGACGAGCTGGCTGCCGCGATGGGCTATCCGCGCGACGCGCGCGTGGCTCCCCGCGAGCGGCTGATGGCCGGCCTCGCCCGGCACCGGCGCAGGATCGAGTCGGCCTGGCGGGGTGTCATCGAGCAGGTGCCCGACCCTCACGGCTTTTCTTGACGCCGCGCGCCGCAGCCCACTATCATCACGCTCGCCGTCCCGCGGCCCAGGAGACACGTCTCGCCCCCCATGGCCACGCCACAGCCCTTCAAGGATTACATCGTCCGCTATCGCCGCGGCGAGAGGATCTACTCCACCGGCGATCCCGGCACCGAGATGTACATCGTGCAGACCG
Source organism: Candidatus Polarisedimenticolia bacterium (assembly GCA_050747525.1). Lineage (GTDB taxonomy): Bacteria > Acidobacteriota > Polarisedimenticolia > JACPZX01 > DASXTC01 > JBOGOC01. The sequence goes on from JBOGOC010000035.1 coordinate 22,647, forward strand.
GCTCGGTCTCCGTCTTCTCGGAGGTCGAGGGCCGGCGCATCGGCCTGGCCACCATGGAGAAGGGGGACTTCTTCGGAGAGATGGCCCTGATCGAGTCGGCCCCCCACAGCAGCTGCGCGGAGGCGGCCGCCGACTGCGAGCTGATCGAGATCAACAGCACGCTGTTCGACAAGATGATCAAGGGCAACATCGAGATCGCGGTGCGCATGCTGCGCAAGCTCTCCATCCGGATGCGCGATGCCAACCGGCGCCTGGAGGAGATGGCGGCGCTCGCGGGCCGGCCGGCCCCGGCGGCCGCCGCTCCGACGGTCACGATCGTGCCTCCCGCACGTCAGTCCGCTGCCCCCCCCGCAGGCCCTGGTCCCTCGGCTTCGGGGATCCGTCCGGCGCCGCCGGCCCCCGCCGCGCCCAGGAGCGGTGCGCGCCCGCGCAACTGCCATGCCGTCTTTCTGTCCGAGGCGGGCGAGGAGCTGTTCCAGCTCGTCACCACGCGTGTGGCGATCGGGCGGTTCGATCCCGTCACCGGCCTCAAGCCGGAGGTGGACCTCTCTGAGCTGGACTTGAACCGCTCCGTCTCGCGTCACCATGCGCGCCTGACGCTCGACGCCGGCGTCTACGCCGTGACGGAGGAAGTGGGGGCGCTCAACGGCACGTTCATCAACGGCAAGAAGCTCGTGAGCGGCAAGCCCGAGCCTCTGAATGACGGAGATGTGCTGAACCTCGGCATGGTGAAGCTCGTCTTCCGGCAGCTCTAGTGTCCGTGTTGACCCTTCATGGACCCGATGTTACGATGCGCGCAGACTGACACACCGAACTGCCGCCGCTGCGCGCTCCATCCCGCACCACCGGCGGCCCGCTCAGCCCGCCGAGAGGAGGTTCCTTGTCCGACGCCTCGCACGAGATGAGCGCCGGAGCTGCCTCCACCGGCACGCCCCGCCTCGTCCTGACCGCCTTCGAGGGCCCTCTCGATCTCCTGCTACACCTGATCCGCACCCAGGAGATCGACATCTACGACATTCCCATCGTCGAGGTGTGCCGACAGTACGACGCCTATCTGGGCCTGATGCGCGAGCTGGATCTGGACGTGGCAGGGGACTACCTGGTCATGGCCGCCACCCTCGCGCACGTGAAGTCGAGGATGCTCCTGCCCGCCGATCCCGTCGGCCCTGGTGAGACACCTGAGGATCCACGCGCGGGACTGGTGCGACAGCTCCTCGAGTACCAGAGGATGAAGGCGGCGGCGGAGATGCTGCGGGACCGGGACGACCTGCAGGCCGACACGTTCCTGCGGGGAAGGGGGGGGCCGGATCCGCTGGCCGAGTACCAGGGAGAGGAGCTGCTGGAGGTGTCTCTCTTCGATCTGCTGTCGGCATTCAAGCGGCTGATCGAGACCCTCGAGGACGCCACCCCGCTGCACGTCCAGCGCGACGAGATCTCGGTGGCTGACAAGATGACCTGGATTCTGGATCGGCTCGATCGCGATGCGGCGGTGCCCTTCCGTGACCTGATCTCCCCGCTGCGGACGAGAGACGAGCGGATCGCGGCCTTCCTGGCGCTCCTCGAGCTGATCCGCCTGCGCCTGATCGCCGCCAGCCAGCGCCGGCCCGTGGGAGAGATCCTGCTGCGGCGCTCGCCCGACGAGGAGACCGTCGGGTCGCCCGACGAGGAGACCGCCGGGGCGGATGAGCCGTCCGAGGGAGATCCGGAATGACCCACGAGCACGAATGGGACAGCCAGTCGAACGGCAGCGGCGAGCCGCTCGTGGAAGAGCCGCTCCCCGACGCGCCCCTGAGGGCCATCCTGGAGGCTCTGCTGTTCGCCAGCGAAGACCCGCTCACGGTGGAGGAGGCCGCGTCGGTGCTCGGAGAGGACCGGCGCACGGAGATCGCCAACGCGCTCGGCGACCTGCGCGTCCACATGGAGAAAACCGGAGGAGGCTTGCGCGTCCAGGCGGTGGCGGGCGGATACCGCATCACCACCGATCCGGCGCTCGGCCCCTTCGTGCGGGCCCTGGTCAGGTCCCGCAACCGGCAGCGCCTGTCCAGGGCCGCGCTCGAGACGCTCGCCATCATCGCGTACAAGCAGCCGATCACGGCGCCCGAGATCCAGGAAATCCGGGGGGTGAACCCCTCCGCCATCCTGGCCTCCCTGCTGGATCGCAGGCTGGTGCGCATCCTGGGTCGCAAGAAGGTGGTGGGCAAGCCGTTCGTGTACGGCACCACTCGCGATTTCCTCATCCGCTTCGGCCTCAATGCCCTGGAGGATCTGCCCAGCATGGAGGAGTTCGAAGCCATGCTTCAGGCGTCGGGTGAGGGGACTCCGCCCCAGGAGCAGGAGACCCCCGACACCGGGACCGAGCCGGGGCCGTCTGAACCGTGACCGGCCGGGAGGGATCGGCGACCCGCGGAGGGACGGCCATCGCCAGCGAGCGCATCCAGAAGGTCCTGTCCAGAGCGGGGATCGCCTCGCGGCGCGAGGCGGAGCGCTGGCTCGCGCAAGGACGCATCGTGGTGAACGGCACCGTGGTCACCACCCCCGGCACCCGGGTGGATCCGGATGTCGATCACATCCGCGTGGATGGCCGGCGGCTACGCTCCGCTTCTCCCCACGCCTACTACCTTCTCCACAAGCCCGATGGCTACGTCACCACCACACGAGATCCCGAAGGCCGGCCCACCGTGATGGACCTCCTGAAGGGCGTGAAGGAACGGGTCTATCCGGTGGGGCGCCTCGACTATCACACCACCGGGCTCCTGATTCTCACCAACGACGGAGAGCTGGCCGATCGCCTCATGCGTCCCGTGGGGGGATGCCCCAAGGTGTATCACGCCAAGGTCAAGGGAATCCCGTCGGCCGAGACGGTCCAGCGCCTCAGCTCCGGGATCGTGCTGGAGGGGCGCCGCACCCGTCCGTGCCGCATCCGCAGGTTGCGGGCGGGAGACCACGCCTGGCTGGAGATCGTCCTCACCGAGGGGCGCCGCAACCAGATCCGCCGTATGTTCGAAAGAGTCGGGCATCCGGTGTCAAAGCTGCGCCGGGTGGCCATCGGGCCGGTCTCGGACCGCGGCCTCGCGCCCGGGGGAGTGCGCCGGCTCAGCCCGAAGGAGGTCGAGGCACTCAGGGAGGCCGTGTCATGAGCCCCATTCCCGTCCCCGAGAACATCGCGCGCATCGAGCCCTACCTTCCGGGCAAGCCCGTGGAGGAGGTGGAACGGGAGCTGGGCCTCCCCGATACGGTGAAGCTCGCGTCCAACGAGAACCCGCTGGGCGCGTCGCCCCTGGCCCTGAAGGCGGCCCGCGAGACGATGCAGGCCGTTCACCGTTATCCCGACGGAAGCGGCTACTACCTGCGGGAGAAACTGGGGCGGATGCACGGGATCCCGATGGACCAGATCATCCTGGGGAACGGCTCGACCGATCTGGTGGAGATCCTGGCACGCACCTTCCTTGGGCGCGACGGCAGCGCCGTGATTGCCGACCAGGCCTTCATCATGTATCGCCTGGCCGTGATGGCCGTCAACGGCAATGCCCGAATCGTGCCTCTGCGGGACATGCGTCATGACCTGCCGGCCATGGCCGCGGCCGTGGACGCCACGACGAGGCTCATCTTCGTGGCCAACCCCAACAACCCCACGGGCACCTTCGTCGGTGCGGGGGAGGTGGGACGCTTCCTGGAGGCGGTGCCCGACCATGTCCTGGTGGTGATGGATGAGGCCTATCACGAGTACGTGACGGCACCCGACTACCCCGACTCGCTCTCATGGCTCCGCCGGGGCCGCCGACTCGCCGTGCTCAGGACCTTCTCGAAGGTGTACGGGCTGGCGGGGCTGAGGCTCGGGTATGCCCTGACCCAGCCGGACGTCAGGGCTGCGGCCGAGAAGGTGCGCTCTCCCTTCAACACGGGAAGCGTGGCCCAGGCGGCCGCCCTGGCGGCCCTCGACGATACCGCGCACGTGGCCCGCTCGCGCGAGCACAACGCACGGGAGATGGCGTTTCTCGAGGAGCGGCTGGCGGGGCTTCAGGTTCCTTTCACCCGCTCGGTGGCCAACTTCATCCTCATCGACACCGGCCAGGACGCCGACGTGATGTTCGCTTTGCTGCTGAAGCGGGGGGTGATCACCCGCTCCATGCGCGCCTTCAACTTTCCACGCAGCCTGCGGGTCACCGTGGGGACCCGGCAGGAGAATCTTCGCTTCCTGGACGCGCTCGCCCAGGAGCTCGCCGCCGCGATCCCGCGCGCTATCTGATTGACACATTTTTTTCTGCTGTGGTAGCATGCGCGCTCTTTAGCCTCCAAGCGCTTCGTCCAACAGGAGATCGGCGCCTTTGTGCGTCATCCTTCCGGAGCCTTTGGAGTCTAATGGGGCACTGCCGTTCCTGCGGAATCCGCTCTCCGTGACGCGGCTCTGTGGCGCGCCCGGCCTGGTGCCGCGGGACTCTGGGGGGAGTGGCCCGGCCGAAGGGTTGGGGCCTGTTCGGTTTCTGGGGTCAGCCGGAGGGAGAGGGATGTATCTCGCCTGCCGCGGGATCGGTGTGAGGTGCGTCACGCGCCTCGCCATGGTCGCCGCCGTCGTGACGATGTGCGCGCCCGCCATGGCGCAGAACAAGAAGAACTCCTGGGAAGTGTTCATCTACTTCGGGGGGTTCTTCGGAAATGACGTGCCCACCGCAACGCAGTTCGGGGAAATTCAGACCTACAGGACGGAGCCTTCGTTCGCCGACATCGGGGACCCTTCGGATCCGAACAACCTGGCCCACGTCTTCACCCCCAATATGGGACTGGTGGGTGGAGACGGAACCGGCGATCCGAACTACCCCCTGAACACGGATCAGGGGAGCGTCTTCCAGAACGCCCCGTGCGTGTTCAACAACTTCCCCTTGACCGGGCCCGGCGATCCCCGCGCCCCGTTTTTCGACGAATGTGATCAGGATCAGGAATCGCGCTATCTCTACAATGCTTCGGGCATCGTCACGAACGGCGAGATCCAGACTGACGACACGGAGTTCTCGCTCGGCCTCCGCGGAGGCTACAACATCACCCGCCACTGGGAAGTCGAGCTGGACCTGGGTTTCGGCAAGCAGCGGCTCGACCTGACGCAGAACCTCGACCCTCTGCTGACCGCCTCGGTCAACAGCCTCTCCGATCCCAGGGCAGCGGACCTGGCGAGATTCTATGAGTTCACGTGGGCAAACGTCGACTATGGAAGCATCGTGCCCGCCGGAGCGCCCCAGGAGCATCCCAGCGTCATCTCCAGCCGGAAAGCGAACGATCCGACCTACAACATCCCGATGTACTACCCGGTGCCGGTGGGCTTCGCCGGAACGCCTCCGCCCGGCGAGACCTTCGAGGACGTCACCGGATTCGTGAACCGCGTCTTCCAGGATCCGACCGCGTGGCGAAACCGGGGAAACCAGATCAACATCGACTACTTCTCCGTGTCGCTCAGCGGCGTCTACAACTTCAACACCAAGGCCGACAGCCGGGTCATCCCTTATCTGTCCGCGGGCGTCGGCTCCTGGATCCGCAACTTCGACGACCCCTACGATGGCGGCAGCACCAGCTACTACCTGGGGGGAGCCGGGATCCGCTTCTTCGTGAACGAGATTTTCTCTTTCCGGGCCGACGCGCGCTACATCAGCTACATGGACGACTCGTTCGAGATCACCGGCTCGCTCAACAACTTCAACCTCCCGGACCGGGAAGCCTTCGGCGAGTGCGAGCGCGACCAGCGCAACCCGGCCCCGCCGTGCTCGGGGACCGCCGGTCAGCCGCCACCGATCGAGTACGCCTTTCCCGATCTGGGGGGAGGGGGAGGCAACGCCGAGATTCGCGTGGATGCCGAGCTGGACGACTTCTACGAGATCCGGATCGGCTTCGACGTGATTCTGGGCGGGAAGTAACGCTTCTTGACAGGGGATCTGGCGATCCCCTATAATTTTTGTTTTCATTAGTTTAGGCTCACTGCGCCCGACGAAGGACGCGCCCCGGGCGACGAAGACATGTGAGGGGATGGGCGCGTTCAGCGCCGTCGGCGCCTCTGCCGCCGCCGGACGCCGGCCATCAACCAGCAGGAGGTCAACGAAACGACATGGATGTACAGAAGGACGTGAAGACCGAAGAGCTCGCCCCCGCCGAGGAAGGAGCCCGCCGCAAGAAGGCGCGCGCCGGAGGCCCCATCGCCGGCGTGTCCGGCGCGCCAGGGAGCGCCCCCGACGCAGGGGAGCTGAGCCGCGAGGACTACGAGAAGCTGCTCGACATGTACGACGTCAGCTTCAAGAACCTCGCCGAGGGTGAGGTGGTGCGCGGCAAGGTGCTCAAGGTCCTGCCGAGCGAGGTGATCGTGGATGTCGGCTACAAGTCCGAAGGGATCATCGACATCGACGAGTTCACCGACGCCGCGGGGCGCGTGCACGTCGCCGTGGGCGATCAGGTCGACGTCCTGCTGGAGAAGACCGAGAACAAGGAAGGCTACGTCGTCCTCTCCAAGGAAAAAGCGGAGAAGATGAAGATCTGGGAGGAGGTGGAGCGCGCCTACAACACCGGCGCCGTCATCTCCGGCCGGGTCATCGAGCGCATCAAGGGAGGCCTGGCCGTGGACATCGGCGTGCGCGCCTTCCTTCCCGGATCGCTCGTGGACATCCGTCCCGTGCGCAACCTCGATTCGCTGCGGAACAAGGAGTTCCGCATGCGCGTGATCAAGGTCAACAAGCGCCGCGGCAATATCGTGCTCTCCCGCAAAGCCGTGCTCGAGGAAGAGAACCAGGAGAAGAAGCGCAAGACACTGGAGACTCTCGAGGAAGGAAAGCGGGTCAAGGGGATCGTCAAGAACATCACCGGCTACGGCGCCTTCCTGGACCTCGGGGGCATCGACGGCCTGCTGCACATCACCGACATGTCCTGGGGACGGATCAACCATCCCTCCGAGCTGTTCGCGGTCGGGGACGAAGTCGAGGTGGTGGTGCTGAAGTTCGACAAGCAGACGGAGCGTGTCTCGCTGGGGTTCAAGCAGCTCAAGACCGACCCGTGGGAGAAAGTGGGGGACCGCTACCCCTCCGGCACCCGCATCAAGGGGAAGGTGGTCAGCCTCACCGACTACGGCGCCTTCATCGAGCTGGAGGAGGGGGTCGAGGGCTTGATCCACGTCTCGGAGATGTCGTGGACCAAGAAGGTCAAGCATCCCTCGAAGATCCTCAACATCGGCGACACGGTGGATGCCGTCATCCTCGACGTGGACCTGAAACAGCGCAGGCTCTCGCTCGGGCTCAAGCAGACCGAGCCCAATCCCTGGGTCCTCATCGGCGAGAAGTACCAGGTCGGCTCGCGGATCACCGGCAAGGTGCGCAACCTGACCGATTTCGGCGCCTTCGTGGAGGTGGAGGAGGGGATCGACGGACTCATCCACATCTCGGACCTGTCCTGGACGCGCCGCATCAAGCATCCATCCGAGGTGCTCAAGAAGGGTGACACCGTCGAGGCGATGATCCTGAAGATCGACGCCGAGAACCAGCGCCTCTCTCTTGGACTGAAGCAGCTCGGCCCGAACGTCTGGGACGATTTCTTCGCACACCACAAGGTGGGGGACACCATCGTCGGCCGGATCGTGAGGCTCACCGACTTCGGCGTGTTCGTCGAGATCGCCGAGGGGGTCGAGGGTCTGGTCCACGTCTCCGAGCTGGCCGAGGATCGGGTCGAGCATCCCAAGGATCGCTTCGCCGTGGACCAGATGGTGCGCGCGAAGGTCATCAAGATGGACGCCGCGGAGCGCAAGATCGGGCTCTCGATCAAGTCCGCCGCAGCGGAAGGAGGAGACCCGATCGATCTCGAGTCCTACCGCACCGGCCGCGGCGGGGGCGCAACGATCGGAGATGTGGTCGGAGGCTTCGCCGGATCGTCAGAGGAGTCGGACAGTGACACAGACGAATAGGATGGATCCCCCCGAGGGCGGCGAGTCCCGGGGTGCCATGACGAAGGCGGAGCTCGTGGAGGAGGTTTCCCGGGTCTCCGACCTCACCAAGAAGCACGCCGAAGTCATCGTCAAGACGGTGTTCGATTCCATCATCGAGGCGCTCCACAAGGACCAGAAGATCGAGCTGCGCGGATTCGGCAGCTTCCGCATCCGGCAGCGCCGATCGCGCCAGGGCCGAAATCCCAAGACGGGTGAGAAGGTGCACGTGCCCGCGAAGAAGATCCCCTACTTCAAGCCGGGCAAGGAGCTCAAAGATCTGATCAACCGTTGATGAAAAGTCTCCTCTCCCCCTGGAGGTATTCCTACCTGGTCCAGGAGCGGCCCGCCGCAGAGTGCATCTTCTGCGATGCCCTTGCCCACGCAGACGACCACGAGAGCCTGATCGTCCATCGCGGGCGGGAGAACTTCGTCATCCTGAACCTCTATCCGTACACCAACGGCCACCTCATGGTGGTCCCCAACACCCACGTGGCGGCCCCCTCGTCGAGCACACCCTCTCAGCGCGCCGAGCTGATGGAGCTGGCGTCGGCCTGCGAGGCCGCCCTGAGGGCCGCCTATCGTGCCGACGGGGTCAACCTGGGCATGAACCTGGGCCGGGCGGCCGGCGCGGGCATCGAGGCTCACTACCACCTGCACGTCGTGCCCCGATGGGAAGGGGACACCAACTTCATGGCCGTCACCGCCGAGACGCGCATCATCCCCGAGTCGCTTCAGGTCAGCAAGGCACGCGTGAAGGAGGCGCTCGTGCGGCTGCTGGCGGCCCCTGGCGGGCCCGTGCATGCCTGAGCTGCTGCCCATCCGGCATCGAGGCCCTCGCAGCCTGGCGGCCGGCCCCGCCCCCTCTTTCAGCCCCGGTCCTCCCGACGGCCTGGAGGATCTGAAGACCTTTCACATCGAGACCTGGGGCTGCCAGATGAACGAGCACGACTCGGAAAAGATGGCCGGCGCCCTCCATGCCATGGGCCTGACGCCCGCGTCGGGAGCGGCCGAGGCGGACGTCGTCCTCCTGAACACATGCTCGGTGCGGGAGAAGGCCGCCCACAAGGTCTTCACCCGGCTGGGGCAGCTCCGGCTGCACAAGCTCGCCCGTCCGCACATGGTCCTGGGGGTGTGCGGGTGCGTGGCCCAGCAGGAGCAGCGCCGCATCTTCCGGCGCGCTCCCTACGTGGACCTGGTCATGGGCCCGCGGCGCATCAGCTCGCTCCCCGAGCTCATTAAGGCTTCGCGGGCGCGTCGGCACGTCCTGGGAGCTCTCGATCCGCGCGACGCTCTGGCCCCAGAGGACGAAGCCGTCCGTCGCGTTTCCCGCACGCGGGCCTACGTGACGGTCATGGAGGGGTGCAACAAGACGTGCACGTTCTGCATCGTCCCCTTCACGCGGGGACGCGAGGCGTACCGCGCCCCCGCGTCCATCCTGCGGGAGGCGCGCGAGTGCATCGATCAGGGCCTCCCCGAGATCCAGCTGCTGGGGCAGAACGTGAATGCCTGGCGCTACCGCGGGGAGGGGCCCGCCGATTTCGCCGGGCTGCTGGGAGCGACGGCCATGCTCCCCGGCCTGAAGCGACTGCGGTTCACCACCAGCCATCCTCTGCACTTCAGGGATCCCATCATCGACGCCATGGCCGCCCATCCCGTCATCTGCCCGCACCTGCACCTGCCGGTCCAGTCAGGCTCTGACACCGTGCTGGCGCGCATGCGGCGCGGCTACACCCGAGCCGACTATCTTGGCCGGGTGGCGCGCCTGAGGGAGAAGGTCCCGGGCGTGGCGCTCTCCACGGACATCATCGTCGGGTTCCCCGGAGAGACCGAGGAGGACTTCCGCCTCACTCTCGACCTGGTGCGGGAAGTGCGCTACGACTCCCTCTATTCCTTCGTCTACTCGCCGCGCCCCGGCACGCCCGCCACGGAGCTTCCCGACGACGTGCCGGCCGCCGGGAAGATGGAGCGCCTCCACCGGGTGCAGGAGTTGCAGGCCGTCATCCAGGCCGAGCAGCTGCGGACCTGGGTCGGCAGGGAGGTGGAGGTGCTCGTAGACGGGCCCTCAGCGCGAGGAGGCCAGGCGGCTGGGCGCACGGGCCGCAACCACCTGGTGAACCTGGAGGCCGGCCCCGAGGCCGTGGGCCGGTTCCTGAACGTCAGAATCACTTCGGCGGGCCCGAACAGTCTTTGCGGCGCCCCCGTAGCCCCTTGACTTCGGCATGCCGCCAGAATATAGATGGTGCAGCGCACGGAAACGGTGAGGGAACGATGTCCATCGAGATGAAGATCAAGGGGCTGATGATGGATCCCATCAATGGGATGCCCATCATCGTCCTGAAGGACCCTCACGGCGACGCCGTTCTGCCGATCTGGGTGGGCCTGTTCGAGGCCAACGCCATCGCCCTGCAGATGGAGAAGATCGGCACCCCACGCCCGATGACCCACGACCTGCTCAAGAGCTTCCTGCAGAACCTGGGGGCCCGCATCGAAAAGGTGGTCATCAGCGACCTCAAGGAAAACACCTTCTACGCCGTGATTCACGTCCTGCAGCAGAACGGGTCCCTCGTTGAGGTCGATTCCCGCCCCAGCGACGCCATCGCCCTGGCCTTGCGCGCCGAGGCGCCCATCTTCGTGGAAGAGGATGTCATCACCCGCGCCAAGAGCATCGACATGGCCAAGGATGCCGGCGAATCCGACCGACTGCGCCAGTGGCTCGAAAAGCTCGACCCCGAGGATCTCGGCAAGTACGAGATGTAATTCCTTGACAGCCTGCTCCACCCCTCCCTAGAATGAGTCGCTCTCCTGGAGCGCTCGTCCCGGAGTGACCAGCGCGACCGCCCCGAGAGCCCCGCGACGTGACCCTCGGTAGAGAATGATCCTGGCCATAGCCAACCAAAAGGGGGGAGTGGGCAAGACCACCACGGCGATCAACCTTGGCGCCGCTCTTGCCCAGAAGGGACTCAAGACCCTGCTCGTCGATCTCGACCCGCAGGGCAACTGCACTCTTTCCTACCTCGAGCGGGACACCGAGCGGAAGTCGGTCTACGAGGCCCTGGTGGAGCCCAACCTGACCCTGCGCGACGTTGTGCTCAAATCGCCGATCCTCTATCTGGATGTGATCCCCTCGCGCATCTCCCTGGCCAAGCTGGAGAGCCGCCTCGTGGGTGAGCTGGACAGCCACTTCAGGCTCAAGGACCGGATGAAAGACATCATCCCGGACTACGAGTACATCATCATCGACACGCCGCCCACCCTGGGGCTGCTCACCATCAACGCGCTGGTGGCGGCCACTCATCTACTGGTCCCCGTGCAGAGCTCCTACTTCTCGCTGGAAGGGACCGACGACCTGCTCGAGACCTTCGAGAAAGTGAAGGCGCGTCCCAACCCGGACCTCCAGCTGCTCGGCGTCCTCATCACGCTGCACGACAAGAGGACGGTGCTGGGACGGGACATCCGCAAGCAGATCGTGCAGGTGTTCGGCGACAAGGTCTTCAAGACCGTGATCGCCAAGAACGTCCGTCTCGAAGAGAGCCCCGCCTACAAAGAATCGATCTTCAGCTTCGCTCCCGACAGCAGCGGGGCTCTCGACTATTACCGTCTTTCCGAGGAGGTGATTGGACGTGTCTAAGCTGCGCGGACTGCCTGGCGAGATGAAGATGAGGCATGACTTCCATTTCGTGGAGGAGCTGGCCACGCCGCGCGAGCAGCGCGAGGTGGGACGCATGGTCGATCTGGAGCAGATCGACGTGAACCCGCATCAGCCCCGCAAGACGCTGGGCGACCTGGCCGACCTGATCTCTTCGATCAAAGAGAAAGGGGTCCTCGAGCCGGTCCTGGTGAGGGCCGTCGGCGCCCGCTACCAGATCATCGCCGGCGAGCGCCGCTATCACGCGAGCCTCGCGGCCGGGCTCACGCAAATCCCGTGCATCGTGATGGAAGTGGACGAGAGGGGAGTGCTCGAGATCTCCCTCATCGAGAATCTCCAGCGTCGCGACCTGACTCCTTTCGAAGAAGCGGATGCCGTTCACTATCTGTGCGAGCGATTCGATTACACGCACGAGAAGGTTGCCCAGAAGCTGAGCAAGTCGCGGAGCAGCATCACCGAGCTTCTTTCTCTGGCGGGAATCCCTGAAGAAATACGCGAGGAGTGTCGGCGTGCCGACATCTCAAGTAAGTCTTTACTCATCGAGATCGCGCGGCAGAACTCGCTCGAGGACATGCGATCGCTCGTCGCCCTGATCGCCCGCGACGGGCTCTCCCGTGACGAGGCGCGCCGGATCAAGAACGCGCCCCCCGCGGAGGCCGAAGCGCCCGAGCCCGGCCAGGCCCGCGACGAAGCCACTCCCGATCGCCCCTTCGTCTTCCGGTTCGCGTCGCGCGAGCAGCGCTTCTCGATCAACTTGAAATTCGATCGGCCTCAGGTTCGCAAGGACGAGGTCATCTCGGCGCTGCGCGATCTCATTCGCCAGATCGAGAGCTCGGAAGACATCCCGGGCTGATCAGCGTCCGCGGAACCCGACGCTCAACCAGAGATCCGACTGAGCGTCTCCCTGATCGGGATCGATGCGCTGGACGCCGATCCCGAAGAGCACGGCCGAGTGAGAGAGCTCCCAGGCCCGGACCAGTAGCCCGCCGCGGTAGTAAGGATCGCCCTCGGTGTCACCATCTGCATCCTCGAACCGGACGATCCCCCCCGCCAGGAGAACCTCGAGCCGCCACGGAAGGATCCCCACCATCCCCAGCTCGAGCCCCGGCTCTCCACCCTCGAACAGATTCACATCGATGCTCCCGCGAGCCGCGAGCCACTGAGTGAACTGAACCTGCGCTCCGACCTGCGCCACGTATCCCGACCCCGACTCGAAGTCGACGAGCCGCCCATCCACAAGGAGCGAGACCGCCGGCAGCTCATCGGGAACCGGCTGCGCGAGAGCCAGGCCAGGCAGAAAGAACGGGATTGCGAGAACGAACGCGAACCGCTTCATCTCATCCTCCGTGGGTGACCCTGCAAATGGGTGGCGCGCAGGTTAGCACGAGAAGAAGCCATCGCGACATTCCGGAGCCCACAAATCGCGTCTATCCGGCACTCCTGACCGACCGCCGCTTCTTCGACCCGGGAGCGGGACGCTCGGCCACCGCCGGGACCGTGAGATGGGCGGGAGCCGACTCTGGGATCTGCTGTCCGACGCGCTTCAACCTGCGTGAGACGGTCTTGCGGTTGATCCGCAGCACCTGCGCCACGTGCCGCAGAGAGGACCCACGAGCGATCTCCTCCAGGATGGCGCTCTGGAGCCCCGGCATCCTGAGCCTGTAAGTCTCGTGGAACGTCTGTGACGACATCGTCCGCCGGCAGCTCCGGCAAAGGAACCGCGGAATCCGCCTCCCATAGATCCGCGTGCTGTAGTGCCCGTGCCTGAAGAACCCCCCTCGGCGCGCCACCACCGCCTGCGCGCAACCCGAATTAGGACAGAAAGGGGGCCAGAACCCTGCCGCATCGAGATCCTCTTTCATTGGGGCACCTCATCCTCAACGGAGCGGACGAGGTATGCCTAGAAAGAGGCGTGCCACCACGAAGCCGGGGCCCACGAGACCAGAAAAAGCCCACAACGCCATGACGTTGGCCGCAGGATACCAGGAGCGGTGACTCCAGCGAACCTGTCCACGAGCGGAACATGGCCCCAGACAGGTGTTCCACAGCCGGTCAGGCACCTGAGGGAGGACAGCTCGACGCCAGATCCGGATCCAACGGGCGTGCCCTCAGGAAGGGGCGGGACCCAGCTCGATCCGGTTCTGACAAGTATTCATGTCAACTCAAGGCCGGGGCCTTCGGCCCGGCATTGAGTTGACATAATACTTCTTATCGGACGCTACGCCTTCCGCTCCCAGGACTGCTCCTGGTCCGCTGTAACTCCCGCCGGTGCGCCTCCAGCCGGTCACCCAGCTCGGCCTCGCTCAGGTCGAGCCGCTCCAGAAGGCTCCCGCCTCCCGCATCGGTGCCGTCCGCGGCCACCCACGATCGAAAGGTCTCCCGCTGGGCCGAGCCGTCGCCAACCATCAGGTAGTGCACAAGCAGCCAGCTCATCCCGTACGCGAGGACCCGGTCCTGGCCGTCGGTCCCGCGCCCGCGCATCAGGTCGGCCACGGGAAGGTGCACGCCGTCCCGGCTCACGTCCTCGATCCGCTTGAGATACCGATCCGGATCGGCCATCCAGGTGTATCCCTCTTCGGTGTGGAGACCCCGGTCCAGCGACGCCAGATTCACATCTCCGTCCGCGGCAGAGCTGCCCATGTTCTCGATGAACGCGGCGATCCCTTCGCTGACCCAGAACGGCGCCGAACGTCGACCGGCGTAGAGCCTCTGATGCACGAGGTGATGGGTCACCTCGTGGGCCACCACGCGGGCCGTGAGGCCCAGAGGCTTTCCGCCGGCGGACAGGTAGACCATCCGGCCGTCGGGCGTGTACTGGCCCGCCAGCGGAACGTGCACCATGGACAACTCGTCGAAAGCCACCACCTGGTTGAATTCCTCCTGACGGCCGAACACGTGCATGGTGAGCACCGTGCCGGCGCGCTCCGCGGGAGCCTGAGGAAAGGCCGCCTCGAAGGACAGCCGCGCCTGCCGCACCGCCTGCACCAGGCCGTCCGCGGCGTCGCCCGGCAGGTCGGTGCGCAGCTCGACGCCGGCCTCACGCACGCTGCGGAACTGCGCTCCCGACAGCAGGAACATGGCAAGAGCCTGCTTCTCCCGCCTCAGCGTCTCGAGGTGCGGCGCGGGAATGGTGCGGCCTCCCGGCACGCTGACCATGCCGGCCCCCTCCGGGGCGGGCTCGAAGAAGTGAAACGCCGCCAGGAGCCACTCCGGGACCGCGCGGCCAGACGAAACGGCCGGCTGATAGGCCCATCCCTTCACGCAGGCCTCCAGCACCGCCAGCACCTGATCGCGGCGCGGTGCAGGGCTCACGACCGAGTAGACCGCGCGAGCCTGGTCGACCTTGCCCGACTCGCCCACCCGGTAGGTCACCAGGACGTGTCCCACCGTATCGGCGATGCCCGCGGGCAGATGGCAGGAGGCATCGCCCACACGCACGGGAGGGCGCGGTGCGCGCGACGGCGCTCCCCGGACCTCGTACGGCCACCCCCACGCTCCCAGCGCGGCGGCCACGACCAGGACGCGCACGGCCTTTCTGCGACGCATGCGGACAACGATGATGCCCATGGTCACCCGATGCCACCTTTGACCGGCCACGCGCGCTGTTCTAACATCCAGCCTCGGCGAGCCGCTTTTCGCGCCTTGTCCCTCCTGCCGGGTGTCATGTCCCGCATCAGCCGCTACGTCTTCAAGGAAATGCTTGGCCCGACCCTTCTCGGGCTCCTGATCTACGGCGTCGTGCTGATCATGAACCTGCTGCTGCAGGCGGCCGAGATGTTCATCCGGCGCGATCTTCCCCTGCCGCTCGTCGCGCAGTACCTGGCGCTGGCGCTGCCCCGCATCCTGGTCCTGGTCATCCCCATGGCTGTCCTGCTGGGGGTCCTGGTGGGCATCGGCAGGCTGGCCGCCGACAGCGAGATCGTGGCCCTGCGCTCGTGCGGCATCTCCGACCGGCGCCTGCTCGTCCCGGTGGCCGCCATCGGGCTGTCCGCTTCGTTGATCTCCTGGCTGCTGTTCAACGTGGCCACGCCCCGGGCCAACTACGCCCAGCACCAGCTCAACGCGCGCATCTTCCTCAGCGGCGACATCAACCGAGAGATCCAGGCGCGCGTCTTCTACGAACGACTGCCCAACATGCTCATCTACGCGGACGCATCGTCGCCCGACGACGGAACCCTGCAGCGCGTCCTCATCTATCAGAAATCGCCCGCCGGCCACGAGGAGATCACCGTGGCGCGCGAGGCCTCCATGAAGCAGGAAGGAGCTACCGGCACCATACAGTTCCAGCTCGAGGACGTCGTCTCCCATGCCTGGCAGAGCGGCCAGCCGGAGCTCTACCAGATCAGCCGGTCCGACCGGCAGATCATCGATCGGCCACCCGACCTGGTGATGCAGGAGCTGGTGCGATCGCTTTCCGATCCACCCCCGCGCAATCTGCGCGAACAGACCGTCCCCGAGCTGCTGCGCACCCTCGCCGAGCTGCGCCAGGCCCCGCCCGGGCGGGGGGTGACGCGCCTGACGAACGAGACGCAGGTGGAGCTGCACAAGAAGTTCGCGCTGCCGGCCACCTCCGCGGTCTTCGCCATCCTGGCCATGCCGCTGGCCCTGGGGCGCCGGCGCGATTCGGGACGCACGCGTGGCTTCGTCATGAGCATCATCGTGATCATCGTGGCCTACGCCATGCTGACCGCGGGCGAGCAGCTGGCCGGCAGAGGGTCGCTCCATCCGGCCGTGGCCATG
Source organism: Candidatus Polarisedimenticolia bacterium (assembly GCA_050747525.1). GTDB lineage: Bacteria > Acidobacteriota > Polarisedimenticolia > JACPZX01 > DASXTC01 > JBOGOC01. The sequence continues at coordinate 38,978 of JBOGOC010000035.1, forward strand.
TGGGCCGGCAACGTCCTCCTGCTGGGAGTGGGGGCCATCCTGATGGTCACGGGGCTTCGGGTGGATTTCCCGCGGCGCTGGGGGCGCAGGCGCCGCCTGGGCCCGCCTCCTGCCACCTCGAAGGACGCCGCGGCCCCGGAGGCCGACGACTCCCCCGTCGAGTCTCCCGGCAGCTCGCGCCCCGCCCCCGCCGAGATCGGCTCCCCCCGAAGGCGCTTCCTGTACACCGTGGACCGCTACCTGCTGCGCCACCTGGTCGGCATGACCTGCATCGTGGGCCTGTCGCTGGTGGTCCTGTTCACGCTGTTCTACGCGGTCAACCTGATCGACGAGATGGCCCGCGACAGCTCGATGGCCCTTCTGGGGCGCTACCTCGCCTATCTGCAGCCCCAGGCGGTCTTCAGCTACGTGGCGCCCATCAGCATCTGCATCGGCACCCTGGTCACCTTCGCGCTGCTGGCGCGCTCGCACCAGCTCGTGGCCCTGCGGGCGGGCGGTATCAGCCTGCTGCGGGTGGCCACCCCGTTCGTGCTGGCCAGCATCGCGCTGGCCATCCTGTCGTTCTTCGCGCACGACGTCGTGCTTCCCATCTCCAACCAGCGGGCGAACCAGGTCCTGGATCAGATCCGCAAGCGCAGCCCCCGCAGCTACCTGCGCCCCGAGCGGCGGTGGGTCTTCGGCAGCCAGGGGCTCCTGCTCAACTTCAGCGACTTCAATCCGCGCACTCAGGAGTTCCAGGATCTGTCCCTTTTCAAGTTCCAGCCGGGCTCGTTCGATATCCAGGAACGGACCTTCGCCAAGCGCGCGGTCTGGCACGAGGGGGCCTGGAGCCTGATGGACGGCTGGGTCCGTGGCTTCGAAGACGGCGTGGAGCACTACAAGGCCTTCTCGACGCTGGGGGCCAGCGACCTGGATCCGCCCGCCTACTTCACGCAGGACTGGAAGGCTCCCGATCAGATGGATTACGGCGAACTGCGCCGCTACGTGGTCGACCTGGAGCGCCGCGGCTACGACACGCGCGAGCTGCGGGTGGGGCTCTACCGCAAGCTGTCCATCCCGGCGGTGTGCATCGTCATGGTCCTGATGTCGCTCCCCTTCGCGGTGCGTGTGGAGCGCCGGGGCCCCGTGTTCGCCATCGGGTTGAGCATCCTGCTGGTCTTCGTCTACTACATGGTCCTGCAGCTCTTCGGGAAAATGGGAGAGACGGCGATGCTCCCTCCCCTGCTGGCGGCGTGGGCCCCCAACCTCATCTTCGGGGGGCTCGGACTCTACGCCACGATGTCCGCCCGCTGGTGACGGGTCACGGCTTCGGGGCGCGGGTCTCCTGCGTCAGCCGGGCAAGCACGTCGCGCACGCGTGGCTGGTTGGCGTTGAGCTTCAGCGAGGCCTCCAGCTCCCGCCGGGCATCTTCCTTCCGCCCCTCGCGGACGTAAATGTCGGCCAGCAGATTGTGCGCATCGAAGGAGGACGGCATCACGCGCACGGCCTCCTGCGCGTGGGAGAGCGCCGACTTCAAGTTGCCTTGCTGGGCCTCGAGCATGCCCAGCTGCAGCCAGGCCTTGCCGTAGCCTGGGTCGACCTTCACCAGGCTCTCGAGCATCCGGATCGCCTCGTCGGGATGGCTCCGCACCAGGTGGCTGCGGGCCAGGTTGAACTGCGCGTCGGTGTAGCGGGGATCCAGCTCCACCGCCTTCTTGTAGTGCTCGAACGCCTCCGCCTCGCGCCCCAGCATCCCCAGCACGGCCCCCAGGTTGTTGTGCGCGGACGGGTACTCGGGGTCGGCCTTCATCGACTGCTCGAACCGCGCGCGCGCGGCCTCCAGTTGGTTCTCGGCCAGATCGAGGGTCCCCAGGTTGTTGAGCATCACGGCGTTGTCGGGATCCATCTGGAGCCCTCGCTCGAAGGCACGGCGCGCCTCCGCGAACTGGCCCAGGTCCTGATGCGCCAGCCCCTTGTTGTTGTACGATCCGGAGAAATCCGGATCGGCCTGGATGGCCCTGTCGAACAGCTCGATGGCGCGCCGGGGATCCCCCTTCTTGCGGTGGACCAGGCCGATGTTGTTGTACCCCTCGGCGTAATCGGGGTCCACCGCGATCACCTTCTCGTACTCGGCGATGGCCCGATCGTCCTTGCCCATCCGGTCGTAGAGCAGCCCCAGGCTGTTGCGCGCCGTGGTGTCGTTGGCATCGAGCTCCAGAACCTGGCGAAAACGCCGCTCCGCCCTGGCCAAGTCGCCCTTTTCCATGTGGATATTGCCCAGCAGCGTGTACACCTCGCGCTCATCGGGCTCCGCCTTGAGCACGGCCTCGAGGGTCTCGACCGCGCGGTCGTAGTCTTTCATGAGCATGAGGGCCCGCCCCAGATTGATCCGCGCCGTCTGGAATCCCGGCTCCTTCTTCAGCGCGCTGCGGAACGCGTCGGCCGCTTCGCCAAAGCGCCCTTTGTCCAGGAGAGTGACGCCGACGTTGTTCATGGCGTTCGTCCCCTCCTGCCCCACGTAGCCCAACGCCGTGAGGCGGGCCCGGATCTCTTCGTCGAGAGCCGAGGCGATCGGCTCGGAGCCGCTCCGCTCGCCGCCCGATTCGTAGCTGGCGATCGTCTGCACGGGCACGGCGGACTCGAACATCGCGGCGATCACGTGCCCGGCCATGTCCTGGGCCACCGGCAGCCCGAGGACGGCGAGCAGCGTGGGGGTGATGTCCAGGATCGACGCGTCGTCCAGGGTCACCCCGCGGCGCACACCCGGGCCGCTGGCGATCAGGATGCCGAACTTGCGGTGCCAGTCGGCCGCTCCTCCCATCTCGATGCGCGGATCGCTGGAGGGTCGGTTCGAGCCCGTCCGGAATCCGTGGTCGCTGCAGACCACGATCACGGTCCTCTCGTCGGCCAGGGACAGGACGCGCCCGAGCAGCTCGTCCTGGTACTCGTAGTAGCGATCCACCACGCTCCCCAGCGCCGCGGTCTCGGCATCGCTCACGCCCGCCATGGCCGGCGGCCGGTAGCGCATGAAGCTGTGGGCGATGGTGTCGGTCCCCTCGAAGTAGATGGCCTTCAGGTCCGGATCGTAGGCGTGCAGGAAGTCCATCCCGATGTGCAGATACGTGCGCGCCGAGGAGAGGTTCTGCCGCAGCCGGCTCACGTGATCGGCCATGCCGGAGACACCCGGAGCCTGCGGGTCGATGAAGCGGCGCACCTCGCGCTCGTCGATCGACTCGGGAGAGGCCACCAGGGGCCGCATGAGCAGACTGAGCGCCTCGGGATACGCGCGCCGGCTGAGTCCCTCCTGCTGCGGGACCCCGAAGAGCTGATAGGCCACCCGGTCGGACACCATGAACCCGGCCACCGGCTCGGCCGGCCACGTCGCCCACCAGGCGACCACGCCGCTGGGGATCCCGCGCTCGCTGAGGATGTTCCACAGCGCCTTGACCTTTCTCATGTTGGAGGTGACCGGGATCTGGGCGCCGGTGGTGCTGCTGGTGGCGAAGAAGTCGACGATCCCGTGACGCTCCGGCTCGACGCCGGTGGCGATGGAGGTCCAGATGAGGGGCGACAGCACGGGAGAGATGGTCTTCAGCCGGGCGCGCACTCCCGTGGAGACCAGCCGGGCCAGGTTCGGGAGGCGTCCCTGCTGCAGGAGCGGGTCGATGAGGTCCCAGTCGGCGCCGTCGAGGCCCACCAGCAGCACGCGGCGCCCCGAGGGGGCCCGGGCGCGCGACTCTCCCCGGGCGGCCTGGGCGCCGGCGGGATAGAAGACGAGGGTGCTGACCGTCCCGTCGACCGTCATCCCCATTCGGGCGAGCGCCTCGGCCGTGCCCTTCGGAAGGGCGCCCGCCCCACCGGGGCGCGACATCAGCTCCAAGAAGGGTGTGGATGCCGCGGTCCGCTCCAGGTCGGCGCGCAGCCCCTCGGCGAGGGCCGCCTCGGAGCCGTCATCCCATCCGGAAGGGAAATGGCGGGCCAGATCCGAGGCACGGCCGGGATCCGGCCGCAGCGTCAGGCGCCCCGCCGCGAACAGGGCCGCGCCCTCGGGGGACCGCAGAGGCGCCTCGTCCAGCCCCACGCGGACCCCCACGTCGGCGATGCGGGCCGGATAGCGGCAGAGCCGGGCCAGGCCGGGCGGGGCCACCGCCCAGCCGGGAGACAGGCTCCGGGCGCTCCCCCACGCCCAGCGTCTCACCACGAGGGTGTCGCCGGCGGGAGGGATCTTCCTGACGCCCGGCAGGATCCACAGCCCCAGGAGAACGATGGCGCCGGGGAGCGCCAGGCGGCGGAGTCGTGCCGTCAGGTCCCCTCCGACCAGGAGCTCAGATAGGCCTGCTGCTCGGGAGTCAGCGTGTCGGCCTGGTATCCCATGGTCCCGAGCTTCAGACGCGCGATCTCGCGATCGATCGCCTCGGGGACCGTGTGCACCTTCTTGGCGAGCGTGGAGGCGTTGCGCACCATGTGCTCGGAGGCGAGGGCCTGGTTGGCGAAGGACATGTCCATGACGGCCGCGGGGTGCCCCTCGGCGGCGGCCAGGTTGATGAGGCGCCCCTCACCCAGCAGATAGAGCCTGCGCCCGTCCTTCATCTGGAACTCTTCGACGAATTCGCGCACCGTCCGGCGCGAGACGGCCGCCTTCTCCAGGTACGGGATGTCGATCTCGACGTTGAAATGCCCCGAGTTGGCCAGGATGGCCCGATCGGGCATGGCGTCCATGTGCTCGCCACGGATGACGTGCTTGTTCCCGGTCACGGTGATGAAGACGTTGCCCGTGCGGGCCGCTTCCTTCATCGGCTTGACCGGGAAGCCGTCCATGACCGCCTCGAGCGCCTTGAGGGGGTCCACCTCGGTGACGGTCACGTGCGCCCCCAGTCCGCGCGCCCTCAGCGCGACTCCCTTGCCGCACCAGCCGTAGCCGCCCACCACCACATGGGATCCCGCCAGCAGCACGTTGGTGGACCGGATGATGCCGTCGATGGTGCTCTGCCCCGTGCCGTAGCGGTTGTCGAACATGTGCTTGGTCATGGCGTCGTTGACGGCGATGATCGGGTAGGCCAGCACGCCGTCGGCCGCCATGCTGCGCAGGCGGATGACACCGGTGGTGGTCTCCTCGGTGCCTCCGACGATCGCGGGGAGCAGGTCGCGCTTGTCGCTGTGCAGCACCGACACCACGTCGGCCCCGTCGTCCATGGTGATGGTGGGCTTCAGGTCGAGGGCCGACAGGATGTGGCGGTAGTAGGTGTCGTTGTCCTCGCCCTTGATGGCGAACGTGGAGATGCCGTACTCGGCCACCAGGGCCGCGGCCACGTCGTCCTGCGTGCTGAGCGGGTTGCTCGCGCACAGCGCGATCTCGGCGCCCCCCTCCTTGAGGGTGCGCATGAGGTTGGCCGTCTCGGAGGTGACGTGCAGGCAGGCCGTCACGCGCTGGCCCTTCAAGGGCTTCTCCTTGCCGAAGCGCTGGCGGATTTCACGCAGCACAGGCATGTCCTGGTCGGCCCACTCGATGCGCAGCTTTCCCTTGCCGGTGAGCCCCAGGTCCTTGACGTCGTGACGCACGTTGGGAGTGGCCATCAGATCCCCGCCTCCTTGCGCAGGGCGTCCGCCTTGTCGGTGCGCTCCCACGTGAACTCCGGCTCGGTACGCCCGAAGTGGCCGAAGGCGGCCGTCTTCTGGTAGATGGGGCGCAGCAGATCCAGATGCTTGATGATGGCGCGCGGCGTGAGCGGGAACGACTTGATCACGATCCCGGACAGCTTCTCGTCGCTCACCTTTCCCGTGCCGAACGAGTCGACCATGACCGACACCGGCTCGGGCACGCCGATGGCGTAGGCGATCTGCACCTCGGCGCGGTCGGCCAACCCGCCCGCCACGAGGTTCTTGGCGATGTAGCGGGCCATGTACGAGGCCGAGCGGTCGACCTTGGAAGGATCCTTCCCCGAGAACGCTCCACCGCCGTGGCTCCCGACGCCTCCGTAGGTGTCCACGATGATCTTGCGGCCCGTCAGGCCCGTGTCGGCGTGAGGGCCCCCGCGGACGAAGCGCCCCGTGGGGTTGATGAAGAACTTGGTCTTGCCGTCCAGCAGCTCGGCCGGGATGACGTTGCGGATGATCGACTTCTCCACGTCTGCGCGCAGCTGCTCGGTGCTCACCTTCTCATCGTGCTGCGTGGACACCACCACCGCCTCCACGCGCACCGGCTTGTTGTCGTGGTACTCGATGGTGACCTGCGACTTGCCGTCGGGGCGCAGGTACGGGAGCTCTTCCTTGCGGCGCGCCTCGGACAGCCGGCGCACCAGCTTGTGGGCCAGCATCAGGGTCATCGGCATCAGCTCGGGGGTCTCGTTGCAGGCGTAGCCGAACATGAGCCCCTGGTCTCCCGCTCCCCCGGTGTCCACACCCATGGCGATGTCGGGAGACTGCGGCCGGATGGCGGACAGCACCGAGCACGTCTCGTAGTCGAAGCCGAACTTGGCGCGCGTGTAACCCACGTCACGGATGGTGTTGCGCACGATGTCGGTGAACTCGACGTAGGTGCGGGTCGTGATCTCGCCCGCGATCAGCGCCAGCCCGGTGGTCAGCAGGCATTCGCACGCCACGCGCCCGGCGGGGTCATCCTTGAGGATGGCGTCCACGATGGCGTCGGAGATCTGGTCCGCGATCTTGTCGGGGTGGCCCTCGGTCACCGATTCCGACGTGAACAGGTGCTTGCCCGTCATTGCCATGAACTTCCTCCGGCGAACGATTCAGATGGTGTGGAGCATGGAGGCGGAACCACGGCTGGACCGCACGCAAGTAGCTGCACGGTCAGATGATACGGACGGGCCGACTCCTGGCTCATGGGCGGTTCTTTGAGCCGGACAGTATAGACGGGGACGCCCGGCCGGGTCAACGACGGCGAGAAGGCCGGCTCACTCCACGGGGAACGCCTCGCTCACCTCGCCTGGACCGTCCAGCCGCACCCGTAGCGAGGCTCAAGAACGCGACAAGGAAAAAACCTCGCGGCAGGCTCATCATTCACCTCCCGAGCCCATGGGGGCACCTTCCGATGGACACCCCGATCCTACGCCCGAACAGCCCCGCGCCAACGGAAAAATCAGCGTGCCGTTCCCCGTGGAGTGAGGAAGGGGTCTACTCGGAAGTCCGGGCCGCCCGCCCGCGGTACTTCACGCTCCCCTTCCCTAGGAGGGCCTCCACGGAGGCCCGCAGATCTTTGCCGGGCGAGGCGCCGAACTCGGCGGTGTCCGCCTTCAGCGTGAGCACGAACCCGCCGGGTTGCGACAGCTCGAGGTAGAGCGGCACCTTTCCACGGTGGCGATCCAGGGTCTCCTTGAGCTGCTGGAGGGTGTCCTCGGTCAGGCCCGTCGTCACCATCTGGATGGCAACTCCCGATGTGCGGCCTTCGCGCGCCTGGTCCATGGAGAGGATCTGGGTGGCCAGCACGCGCGCACGGTCTTCGATCTCGGCCTTGCCCGCCACCAGCACCGGAGTGTCCTCAGCCAGCGATGAGCCCATCCGGCCGTACAGCTCCGGGAACACGACCACCTCCACCGACCCGGCCAGGTCCTCCAGGTTGAAGGTGGCCATCCAGTCCCCCTTCTTCGTCTTCTTGCGCTTGAGAGTGGTCACGATCCCCCCGACGCTGATGTCAGTCCCGTGGACCTCGGGACCCATGGACGCCGAGGTCAGCGCTCCCATCTCCTCCAGCTCCTGGACGAATGGGACGAGCGGGTGCCCGGTGACGTAGAAGCCCAGCGTCTCCTTCTCGAACGCCAGCGTCTCGCGATCCGTCCACGGCGGGACATCCGGAAGCGGATCCCCCCAGGAGCCCCCGGGAGCATCCTCTTCCCCGCTTCCTCCAAACAGGCTCACCTGGCCGCTTTCTTTTTCGCGCGCGCGGCGCGAGGAGCGCTCCAGGATGCCGTCCACGGCCGTGGCCAGCCGGGATCGCCACACGCCCAGGAAATCGAAGGCCCCCGCCTTGACGAGCGACTCCACCACGCGCTTGTTCACCAGGCGCCCGTCGGTGTTCTCGCAGAACTCCGACACGCTGCGGAACGACCCCAGCCGGGCCCTGGCCTCCAGCACCGATCGGATGGCCGACTCCCCCACGTTCTTCACGGCCGCCAGGCCGAACCTCAGGCGGCTCGTCCCCTCCACCGAGAAGTCCAGCCGGCTGGTGTTGACGTCCGGAGGAAGCACCTGGATCCCCATCTCGCGGCACTCGCCGATGTACTTGACGATGTTGTCTGAGTTCTCCCGCTCCACGGTGAGCAGGGCGGCCATGAAGTGCTCCGGGTGATGAGCCTTGAGGTAGGCCGTGTGGTAGGCCACCAGCGCGTAGGCGCATGAGTGCGACTTGTTGAACCCGTAGCCCGCGAAGTGCTCCATCAGATCGAAGATCTCGCGTGCCGTCTTTTCCGGGATCTTCCGCTGGCGGGCCCCCGCCTCGAACTTCTCGCGCTCGGCCGCCATGACCTCCTTCTTCTTCTTGCCCATCGCGCGGCGCAGGGTGTCCGCCTCGCCCAGCGTGTAGCCGGCCACCTTGGAGGCGATCTGCATCACCTGCTCCTGGTAGACGATGACGCCGTAGGTCTCGCGCAGCGTCTCTTCCAGGATGGGGTGCAGGTAGCTCACCTTCACGCGCCCGTGGCGGCGCTTGATGAAGTCGTCGATCAGCCCGCCCTTGATCGGGCCGGGGCGAAACAGGGCGTTGAGGGCGATCAGGTCCTCGAACCGCTCGGGGCGCAGCTTGCGCAGGATGTCCTGCATGCCAGACGACTCGAACTGGAAGATCCCGCTGGTGCGCGCCTCGCAGAAGAGCTTCAGAGTCTCGGCGTCGTCCAGGGGCACGGCCCCCATGTCCAGCTCGACTCCCCGCTCGGATTTCAGATGGTCGATCGCGTCCTGGATCAGCGTCAGCGTCTTGAGCCCCAGGAAGTCCATCTTGAGCAGTCCGATCCGCTCGATGTCCCCCATGGCGTACTGCGTCGTGCGCTCGCCGGCGGGCGCCTGGTACAGCGGCGCGAACTCCACGATGGGACGCGGCGAGATCACCACGCCAGCGGCGTGCGTGGAGGCGTGGCGCGTCAGCCCTTCGAGCCGGCGCGCCACGTCGATGAGACGACGGATCGACTCGTCCTTCTCGTAGGCCTCCTTGAGCTGCGGGACCGAGGCGAGCGCCTTGTCCACCGTGGCGTCCAGCTCGGCGGGGACCAGCTTGGCGATGCGGTCCACCTCGGCGAAGGGGATGTCCAGGCCGCGGCCCGCGTCGCGGATGACGGCGCGCGCCGCCATGGTGCCGAAGGTGATGATCTGGGCCACGTTGTCGCGGCCGTACTTCTGCGTGACGTACTCGATGACCTGGGGCCTCCCCTTCATGCAGAAGTCGATGTCGATGTCGGGCAGGCTGATCCGCTCGGGGTTGAGGAAGCGCTCGAAGATGAGCCCGTAGTGCAGCGGATCGACGTCGGTGATCCCCAGGCAGTACGCCACCAGACTCCCCGCGGCCGACCCGCGCCCCGGCCCCACCGGAATCCCGTTGTCGCGCGAGTAGCGGATGAAGTCCCAGACGATCAGGAAGTACGAGGGGAACTTCATCGAGGTGATGACGTCCATCTCCTCCCGAAGCCGCGCTTCGTAGGCCTGCAGCGGGACGCGCAGCACGCCGCCGGCTTCCATGGCCTTCCACCGCTCCAGGCGCCGCTCGTACCCGTCGCGCACCACCTGCCGGAAGTAGGAGTCGACGTCGTGCCCCTCGGGGACCTGGAACTGGGGCAGGTGGTAGGTCCCCTTGTCGAGGGTGAAATGGCAGCGCTCGGCGATGGCCAGCGTGTTCTCCAGGGCCTCGGGAAGGTGCCCGAACACCTGCCACATCTCCTGAGGCGACTTGAAGTAGTGCTCCGCCGTGTAGCGCATGCGGGTCTCGTCCTTCACCGTGCGCCCGGTCTGGATGCAGAGCAGCACGTCGTGGGCGAAGTGGTCGTCTCGCGTGAGGAAGTGGCAGTCGTTGGTGGCCACCAGCGGAAGCTTCAGCCGCTGGGCGATGGTGAGCAGGCCTTCGTTGACGCGCTTCTCCTCTTCCAGCCCCTGGTCCTGCACCTCCAGGTAGTAGTTGTCCTTCCCCATGATCTCGGCCATCTCGGCGGCGGCGCGCTCCGCCCCGGCCAGGTTCCCCGACATGATCCGCTGGGCCACCTCGCCTCCCAGGCAGGCCGAGGTGGCGATGAGCCCTGAGGCGTGCTCGGCCAGCAGCGCTTTGTCGATGCGCGGCTTGTAGTAGAAGCCCTCGGTGTAGGCCAGCGACGACAGGCGCACCAGGTTGGCGTAGCCCGTGGCGTTGGTGGCCAGCAGGATCTGGTGGTAGTAGGGCTTCTTCTGGGCTCCCTGCGTCCCTTCCGCCTGCAGCGTCCTGTCGCGGCGGTCTCCCGGGGCGACGTACCCCTCCATCCCCAGGATGGGCCGGATGCCGCGCGACAGCGCCATGTCGAAGAAGCGCACGGCCCCGAACAGGTTGCCGTGATCGGTCACCGCCATCGAGGGCATGCCGAACTCGACGGCCTTGTCGAGCAGGTCCTCGAGCTTGCTGGCGCCGTCCAGCAGCGAGTACTGCGAATGGTTGTGCAGGTGGACGAACGACCGCGCGGTCATGGCCTCTTCCCTCTCATTCCCACTCGATGGTGCTGGGAGGCTTGCTGCTGATGTCGTACACGACCCGGTTGATCCCCCGCACGTCGTTCACCAGACGGGTCGAGACGCGCGCCAGGAAGTCGTGGGGCAGACGCGACCAGTCGGCGGTCATGAAGTCGGTGGTCTCCACCGCGCGCAGGGCCAGCACGTTCTCGTAGGTGCGCCCGTCACCCATCACCCCCACGCTGCGCACCGGCAGCAGCACCGCGAAGGCCTGCGCGATCTCGTCGTACAGGCCGGCGCGCCGGATCTCCTCGATGAAGATGGCGTCGGCCTCCTGAAGCACCTTCACCCGCGCGGGGGTCACCTCGCCCAGGATGCGCACGGCGAGCCCCGGCCCGGGGAAGGGATGCCGGAAGACCAGCTCGCGGTCCATCCCCATCTCCAGGCCCAGGCGCCTCACCTCGTCCTTGAACAGCTCGCGCAGCGGCTCGACCACGGCCAGGTCCATCTTCTCGGGAAGCCCGCCCACGTTGTGGTGCGTCTTGATGGTGGCCGACGGGCCCCGCACGGAGCGCGACTCGATGAGATCGGGATAGAGGGTCCCCTGTCCCAGGAACCCGATGGGCCCTTCGGCCCCGGCCGCGCGCGCCTGCTCCTCGAACACGCGCACGAAGGTCTCCCCGATGATGCGGCGCTTGCGCTCCGGATCCTCCACACCCCGCAGCGCCTCGAAGAACCGCTCCGACGCATCGTGGTGCCTCACCCGCAGGCCGTAGAGCCTCTCGAACCGCTCCAGCACCTCCGCCGCCTCGCTCTTGCGCAGCAGCCCCGTGTCCACGAACAGGCACAGCAGGCGATCGCCGATGGCGCGATGAATCACCTGCGCCGCCACCGAAGAGTCGACCCCACCAGACAGGCCGCACAGCACCCGCCCGGAGGTCCCCACCTGAGCGCGGATGCGCTCGCAGGCCTCCTCCAGGAAGGAGGACATTGTCCAGTCCCCGCGGCAGCCGCACACGCCGAACAGGAAGTTGCGCAGGATGGCGTTCCCCGAGGTCGTGTGCACCACCTCGGGATGGAAGGCCACGGCGTGCAGCCTGCGCGAGGCGTCCTCGGCCGCCGAATAAGCCACCTCGCGGGTGCGCGCCAGCTCGCCGAAGCCCGGGGGGAGCGCCACGATCTCGTCGCCGTGGCTCATCCAGACCTGCTCGTCGGGGCCCAGGCCGGCCAGCAGCGACCCGGCCGACACGAGCTGCACCATGGCGTGGCCGTACTCGCGCCTCCCCTCCCCCTTCACCTTGCCGCCCAGTAGGTGCACCATCAGCTGCATCCCGTAGCAGATTCCCAGCACCGGCACGCCCATCTCGAACAAGCCGCGGTCGACGGTGGGGGCGCCCTTCGCGTAGACCGAGTCGGGCCCGCCCGACAGGATGATGCCCGACGGCTTCGCGCGCTTCAGATCGGCCACCGGCGTGTCCGGCGCCAGGATCTCGCAGTACACCGACTGCTCGCGCACCTTGCGCGCGATGAGCTGCGTGTACTGACCGCCGAAATCCAGGATGAAGACCACCTCGTGGCGTCTCACAGCGACGACAGCCTCCATACCAGCGACTCCATGTGGGCCAGCACGTTGCCCGAGCCGCTCCCCTTGATGGCGCGGTCGGTGCGGCGCGCGAGCCGGAACGCCTCCACCAGGCGCCGCTGATCGAACCCGTCCAGCTGCCGCGCCAGCCGCTCCAGCACCGAGGGAGGGAGGGTCGGTGACGCGTCCCTCACCACGGTGCGCGCCGGGCGCCCGGCGTCCACGTCCGCCCGCATCTTGAGGAACCGCCGCAGCTGAGCCTCGATCAGCCCCAGCAGCGCGTAGCCCGTCTCACCCGCCTCGTCCAGGTTGCGCAGGATGGCCAGCGCGCGGACCGGCTCGCGCCCGAAGATGGCATCGGCCAGATGGAACCGGTTGGCGTCCAGATCGCGGGTGGCCTGCGCCTCGACGAGGTGCTTCGTCACGCGAGGCCTGTCTCCGCCCGCCTCCAGGGCCGCCCGCCGCAGGGCCGACACCGCTCCCACGTGATCCTCGCCATGCAGGGCCGCCAGCAGGCGCGCGGCTTCGGCATCGAGGGCCATCCCCAGGCGCCGGGATTGCCCTTCGAGCCAGCGGGCCAGCTGGTAGTCGCGCGGCGGCGGAAAGTCCACGAACACCACTCCCTCCTTCAAGGCCGCCAGCACGGGAGCCTTCCCCTGATCGAACACCAGGACGAGGCAGGTGCTGGCCGCGGGAGCGGAAGCGTAGTCCTGAAGCGGCTCGGCATCGCTCTCGCGCAGGCGGTCGGCACGGCGCACCAGGACGAAGCGGCGCCCCTCGGGGCCCGCCATCATGGGGAGCACTTCGCAGTGCGACACGATGCGCGCTCCGGTGACGTCGTCTCCCCAGAGCGACACCATGTTGAAGGCCTCGAACCCCTCGGTGACCATCAGGGACCGCAGCTCGTCCACGAACGCGTCGCGCGTGAACAGGTCGCGCCCCATCACCGCGAGGATCGGAGGCACGTCCCCCCGCGACGCGCCCGCCAGCACCGCGGCCGGATCGGCCGCCGCCGGCCTCGCGGCCCGCCGGCGGCCCGTCCCCTTGGGGGCCGTCATCAGAACCCCTCAAGGATGGACGTGACCACCGACTGCGCGAAATCGCGGGCGATCAGATCGATGGCCACGATCTCCTGGTTGAAGTAGGTCACCACGCCCCCTTCGACGTCGTACTGCCTCTTGAACACGAAGTGGCTGCTGCGGAACAGGACCTCGCCGCCGGGCACCTGGTCCAGCTGCACGGCCGCCGCGATCACCACCTCGTAGCGGTTGGCGCGGCCGTCGGCCCCCACGGCCACGGGCGTGACGTCGTACGCGATCACCTCGCCCTTCAGCACCGCGTCGGCTCCCGTGGCCGACGGGGTGGTGCGGTAGCCGCCCCGCAGGATGAAGGTCTCGGTGATGGCCTCCGTGATCCGTTGTTCGATCTCGGGGGTGCGCGTCTTGTTCGCGAACGGCGGGACGCCGATCACCTTCACTGACGCCGGCAGCACCTGGTTGCGCCCGGCGAGCCGGTATCCGCAGCCCGCCAGCACCAGCACCGCCGCCAGCGCGGCCGCGATTCGGCGCCTCATCCGCGCGAGGCCCGCACGAAGTTGATCAACGTGCCGGGGACGAAGATGGTGCGTTTGGGGGCGTCTCCGTCCGGGAAGACGGCCACGGACAGGCGAGGCTCCCGGCGAACCGCCTCCACGACGACGGCCTCGTCGGAGCCCTGGGGGACCGATAGCTTTCCGCGCAGCTTGCCGTTGACCTGGACCAGGATGGTGACCTCCTCGGTGGCCAGCATCGCCGGATCCGGCTCGGGCCACCGGTGGGTCGCCAGAAGGTCCTCGTGGGCAAGCAGCTGCCAGGCCTCCTCGGCCATGTGGGGCGCGAAGGGGGCCAGGCAGACGACCAGGATGTCCAGCGCCTCCTTGAGCACACCGCGGTCCTCGGCGGACAGATCGGGGCCGGGGGCCCGCGTCTCGTCGAGGGGGGCGAACAGGTAGATGGCGTTCACCAGCTCCATGATCGCCGAGATGGCGGTGTTGAGATGGAGCCGCCGCCCGATGTCGTCCCCCACCCGATCGAGCGTCTGGTGGGCGCGCCGGCGCATCGAGAGCGCGGAGGTTCCGGCCGGGCGAAGGCAGGGCGCGGCCCCGCGCACTTCTTCCGCGTGCCCTTCGATGAGCCGCCAGGCGCGCTTGGCGAAGCGCGACAGCCCCTCGATGCCCGACTCGCTCCAGTCGAGATCTTTCTCCGGAGGAGCCGCGAACAGGACGAAGAGGCGCGTGACGTCCGCTCCATACCGGGCCACCATCTCGTCGGGGGCCACCACGTTCCCCCTGGACTTGGACATGGTGGCGCCGCCGAGCTGCACCATCCCCTGGCACAGCAGGCGCGTGACCGGCTCGCCGGGGACCTGGAATCCCAGGTCCCGCAGCACCATGCCGAAGAACCGCGCGTACATGAGGTGCAGGATGGCGTGGGTGATCCCACCGATGTACAGGTCGATCGGAAACCAGGCCCTGGCCACGTCGTTGCGGAACGGGGCGCTGTCGTTGCGGGGATCGAGGTACCGGTAGAAGTACCACGACGAGTCCACGAAGGTGTCCATGGTGTCGGTCTCGCGCCGCGCCGGCCCGCCGCAGCGCGGGCAGACCGCGCGCGTGAAGGTGGGGCTGCTGGCAAGCGGGCTCCCGCCTGTCCCCGTGAAGCTCACGTCGGCCGGCAGGAGCACCGGCAGATCGGCGTCCGGCACGGGGACCGTGCCGCATCGATCGCAGTAGAGGATCGGGATCGGGGTCCCCCAGTAGCGCTGGCGCGAGATCCCCCAGTCCTTGAGCCGGAACTGCACCGAGCCCTCCCCGAAGGCCCTCTCGACCGCGTGGCTGGTCATGCGGCGCTGGGCCTCGTGGCAGTCCAGCCCGGAGAACTGGCCCGAGTCGATGGTGCGTCCCTGCTCGGAGACGAAGGGGAGCGTGGCCCCTTCATCCGCGGAGCCGACCGCCGCCTCGATCACACGGCGCACCGGCAGCCCGTAGCGCACGGCGAACTCGTGGTCGCGCTCGTCGTGGCCCGGCACCGCCATGATGGCCCCCGTGCCGTATTCCATCAGGACGAAATTGGCCACCCAGATCGGCACGCGCTCCTGGTTGAAGGGATTGACCGCCATGCGCCCGGTGAAGACCCCTTCTTTGCCGCGGTCCGCGGCCAGCTTCTCTCCCAGCGGCGCGCGGCGCTGCGCCTCCAGGAACGCCTCCACCTCGCGGCGGGACGAGTCGGGCGCCCCCCCCATCAGGCTTCCCAGGGCGGGGTGATCGGGCGACAGGGCCAGAAACGTGGCGCCGAAGATGGTGTCGATCCGCGTGGTGAAGACGCGCAGCGGCGCCCCTCCTCCGTCCACCGCGAAGTCCACGTACGCCCCTTCGCTGCGGCCGATCCAGTTGCGCTGCATCGTCAGGACGCGCTCGGGCCAGCCGGTCATGCGATCCAGATCGCCCAGCAGCTCGTCCGCGTAGGCGGTGATGCGCAGGAACCACTGCTCCAGGTCCTTCTGCACCACCTCGGTCCCGCACCGCCAGCAGGCTCCCTGCTCGACCTGCTCGTTGGCTAGCACCGTGGCGCAGCTCGGGCACCAGTTGACCCGGCGCAGGCTCCGGTAGGCCAGCCCGCGCTCCAGCATCCTCAGGAACAGCCACTGGTTCCAGCGGTAGTACTCGGGCCGGTGCGAGGCGATCTCGCGGCTCCACGCGTAGGCGAACCCCATCCGCTTCAGCTGCGCGCGCATGTCGGCGATGTTGGACTCGGTCCACTCCCCGGGCGGGAGCTTGCGCTCGATGGCCGCGTTCTCCGCGGGGAGGCCGAAGGAATCCCACCCCATGGGGTGCATCACCTCGAGGCCCTTCAAGAGCTGGTAACGGGCCACGGCGTCGCCGATGGCGTAGTTGCGCACGTGCCCCATGTGGATCCTGCCCGAGGGGTACGGCAGCATCTCGAGGCAGTAGAACTCGGGGCCGCGCGGAACGTCGGGCGGCTCGAACGCGCGCCGCTCCTCCCAGATGCGCTGCCACTTCGGCTCGATGGAGCCGGGATCGAATTCCGTCACGGGGATGGTTACCTGATCGTGTCGTGGGGGGCACGCCCGGATGCCGGCGAGCCGAGAGCGGATGCTACCACATCAGGCCGTGGAGCCGTGCCCCTGCGTCTGCAGCCCGGCGGGGAGAGTCAGATCCCCTTCTTCGAGGCGCAGGCGGATGGCGTCCAGCACGCCGTTGATGAAGGGCCCCGAATCGTCGTTGCCGAACTTCTTCGCCACCTCGATCGCTTCGTCGATCACCACCACGCGGGGCGTGTCGGGTTGGAACAGGAACTCGTACAGAGCCATCCTGAGCACGTTGCGATCCACCACGGCCATGCGGGGGATGCGCCAGTTCAACGTCACCGAGGTGAGCACCTCGTCGAGCCCCTCGCGCCGCAGCACGGTGCCGCGCACGATCTCCTCGGCGAACGCCCGCACATGATCCGCCACGTTCTTGTCGCTCCAGAACGCCTCGATGGCGATCTCGATATCGGAGGGGCAGAGGTCCAGCTGGAACAGCATCTGCAGGGCGAACTCGCGCGCGCGGCGCCGTTCCCCCACGCGTTGAGTCACAGGGAGCCCAGCTGTTTCATGACCTGGGCCGACTCGATGGCGGCCACGGCAGCTTCCCACCCGCGATTGCCGTGCTTGCCGCCGGCGCGGTCGAGCGCCTGCTCGGGCGACTCGGCGGTGACGATCCCGAACAGGATCGGGGTCCCCGTCTCCTCGGCCGCGGAGGCCAGCCCCCGGGCCACCTGGGCGGCGATCAGATCGAAATGCGGAGTCTCTCCCCGCACCAGCACGCCCACGGCGATGATCGCGTCGTGGCCGCGCGACACCGCCATGCGGCGCGCCACCACCGGGATCTCCCAGCAGCCCGGCACGCGCACCACCGTGATGTCGGCGGGCTGGGCGCCGTGGCGCCGCAGGCCGTCGAGCGCCCCGGTCAGCAGGCGCGAGGCCGCGAACTCGTTGAAGCGGCTCGCCACGATGCCGAAGCGCAGCCCCTTGGCCTGCAGGGCACCTTCGATCGTGCGGACACTGTCACTGCTGTCGCCCGTGGCCATGCCCAGAGTCTAGGAACAGGCTCCGTGCCCTGTCAACCAAGGCACGCGGAAAGCAGCCGGCTCCAGGCCGGCGCCAGCGCCGCTTTCAGCACGATGTCGGCGGCGGCCCCGGCCAGCGCCCCCGCGATCCAGCCTCGACGGCTACCTGGAGGAACGGCCCTCCGTCGGCTCAGCAAGGGCTCGGCCAGAACCACGCCCAGGACGATGAACGACACCACCCGCACGATGGACCACGGGTTCCATGCCAGCAGGGCGGCCCACGCCGGCGCGCAGTGGGAGGCGCTGCGCGCCAGGTCCCCCACGTAGAAGCTCATGTAGCCCAGCAGCACCGAGCCCATCACCAGACCTGCCGCTCCGGCCGTGGCCAGGGAAAGCGCGGCGAAGGCCCCCAGGTGCATCAGGTGCTGGGGGATGAACAGCGCCGGGCTCGACTCGCGCCCCTGGCCCGAGAGGATCCAGGCCCTCATCTCGTCGCGGTACGCGGGCCCGTTGAGGATCACCTGCGCCGCGCGATCGTTCCAGGCGTAGCTGAGCCACGTCAGCGTGACCGCCAGCGTCCCGGCCCACAGCAGGACCAGGAGGACGGTCCGCCCTCGGGTCCCCCTCGAGAGCCCGGCCCACAGGGCCGCGCAGCCCGGGGCCGCGCACAGCAGCGGGAGGAGCCACGGGAGGCCCAGGGCGAAGCCGACCAGGGCCCCCAGCACGGTGGCCAGAGGAATCAGAATGATGGTGGGCGCCGGCCTGAACGCTGCGCTCACGCCTCGCCGAGGTGGGAGAGGCGCCGGAACTGCTCGAAGCGTTCCTCGATCCGCTCCATGGACAGATCGAGCAGACCGTCCACGCCGAACGATTGCACGGTGAACGACGCCATCACCGTCCCCATGGCGATGGCCCGCCGCATCAGGACATCGGTGATGGCTCCCTCGTGGCCCGCGTGCGCGGCGATGTACCCCATCATCCCGCCGGCGAACGAGTCCCCCGCCCCCGTGGGATCCTGCACGGCGTCGAGCAGCAGGGCCGGCACCGCGAAGGGCGACGATGCCCCGAAGGCGGCCGCTCCGAACTCGCCGCGCTTCACGATCAGGATCCTGGGCCCCATGGCCCGGATGGCGGCCGCCGCCTTCACCAGGTTCGGCTCGTGCGCCAGCTCCCGCGCCTCGCTGTCATTGATGACCAGCAGGTCGACCTCCGCCAGGGTGTCCGCAAGCGCGCGCGGCTTCCCCTCGATCCAGAAGTTCATGGTGTCGCACCCCACCAGACGGGGCCGCTTCACCTGGCGCAGGACCCTCAGCTGGACCTCCGGATCGATGTTCCCCAGGAAGAGATAGTCGGGCTGCCGGTACGCCTCGGGCACCTTGGGCTCGAACGTCGCGAAGACCCCCAGCCGCGTCTCCAGGGTCTCGCGCGTGTTGAGGTCGAACGCGTAGCGCCCCGCCCAGCGGAACGTCTCTCCGGGAAGTCTGGTCAGACCCTTGACGTCGACCCCGCGGCGGGTCAGGACGTTGATCGGCTCTTCGCCGAAGTCCTCCCCCACCGCGGCCACCACCTGCACCGAGGTGAAGTAGGAAGCGGCCAGCGAGAAGTACGTGGCCGCCCCGCCCAGCATCTCCCGGCGGGCGCCGAACGGCGTCTCCACCGTGTCGAAGGCGACCGACCCGACCACCAGCACGCTCATGACAGGCGCCTCCCGAGGATGAGGCGCAGGCGCTCGCGCGCCTCGGGCGGGATGGCCGCTGGATCGGTGATCAGAGCGTCCTTGAGCGCCTCGCCGCAGGCGCAGGCGCGCGCGGGCATGGCCGCGATCGCCTCCGCCACCACGCGCCGGGCCATCTCCGCGTTGGCCCTCAGATAGCCGATGACCGCCTCCACGGTGACCGGCTCCTCGCCCACGTGCCAGCAGTCGTAATCGGTCACCAGCGCCATCGTGGCGTAGCAGATCTCCGCCTCGCGGGCCAGCTTGGCCTCCTGCACGTTGGTCATGCCGATCACCGAAACCCCCCAGGATCGGTAGAGGCTCGACTCGGCGCGCGTGGAGAACTGCGGCCCCTCGATGCAGACGTAGGCGCCCCCCTCGTGCACCGTGGCGCCCTGCGCGCGCGCGGTCCGCGCCAGATGGGCGCCCAACTCTCCGCACACGGGATCCGCGAAGGCCACGTGCGCCACCACCCCCTCGCCGAAGAAGGTCGACACGCGCCTGCGCGTGAGATCGATGAACTGATCCGGGAAGACGAGGTCCTTGGGAGCGATCTCTTCCTTCATGCTCCCCACCGCGCCCGCCGAGATGATGCGCTCCACGCCCAGCGACTTCATGGCGTAGATGTTGGCGCGGTAGTTGATCTCCGAGGGGGACAGCCTGTGTCCGCGGCCGTGGCGGGCCAGGAAGGCTACCCGGCGCCCCGACATCTCTCCCACCTTCAGCGCATCGGAGGGCTCGCCGAACGGGGTGCGCGGCGTCACCTCTTCCATGGATCGGATCTCCTCCACGTGGTACAGACCCGATCCGCCGATGATGCCGATCTCGGCCTTCATGGCCGTCACGGCGCCGACCCGGGCACCGTGGCCCCGGTCGCCGGGGGCGCCGCACCCTGGCCGAGGAACGCGGCCAGCCGATCGCGCAGGCTGTCGTCGCGCTGGAACGGCCCGGCACAGCGCTCTCCCATGCACAACATGGCCCAGGCTCCGGACGGCGGCTCCGCGCCCTTGTCCACCTTGCCCAGCCGCGCCGCCGCCTCCGCCGCGGGGAGCCGTTTCATCACCTTCCAGGGGTGATACAGGGACCTGGCCTTCACCTCCAGGGCCTCGTCGCCAGCGCCGTTCGCCGGCAGGGCCAGGATCACCTCCAGGGGCGACGCCTGCGCGCGGTCGGCCGCCAGACCCAGGGGCGCCGCGGCCTCCTTGTAACGCGTGAACTCGTCGGCCCACGACTTCAGGGCCTTGCGCGCCGCCGTCTCGTAGGGGCCCGCCGGCGCTTCGCCGGTCAGGTGGTGCAGGCGCACCAGCGCCTCGGCGAACAGCGCATTGTCCCGGATCGATCGCATCGGCCACTCCAGCAGCCCCGGCCCCTTCTCCACGTAGAGCCGATCGGTCCAGCCCCCTTCCAGCGACTCGGTGAACGCCCGCGAGGCCGTGTCGGCCAGCCGCCTGGCCGCGTCGAGCCAGCGCTGCTCCCCGGTGCTCTCGTACGCCGCGATCAGGGCACGCGTCATCTGCACCTGATCGGCGAAGATCTCGGCAATGCCCGCGCGCCCCGTCTCCGGAGACCAGGCACGATCCATGAGGCCGCTCTCGGCAACGAGCGCCTTGTCCAGGGCGAACTGGATGGCCTTCAGCCCGGCCGTGCGCAGCTCCTGCTTCCCGCGCGCATCCCCCAGGCCCAGCAGCGCCGCGCCCATGGCCGCGTTGGCCTCGACGACCAGCACTTTCCCCACGGGCGGGGCGGTGCGCTTGAGGCGTGCCTCGAGCAGCTTCGTCCGGCCGGCGTCCAGCAGACTGGCCGCGCGATCTTCGGGGATGCCGAGCCGCTCGGAGAGCAGCTTCGGTCCTTCCTGAACGAAGAGCACGTTGCGGCGCGGAGCGGTTTCCACCAGCTCGCCCCACTCGCCGATGTCGAACGCCGCCAGGGTGAGATCGCGCTCCTCGTCGCCCAGCGCCTGGCGCGCGTCCTCCAGAGTCCAGGTGTAGTAGTCGCCGTCCTCACCGAGGCGCGCGTCGGCGGCCTGATACGCATAGAACCATCCCTCGGGATCGGCCAGCGTCTTCTGGACGTAGTCGGCGATCCCCTCGGCGACCTTGTAGAAGAGGCCGTTGCCGGTCGCCTTGTACACGTCGGTGTAGGCCTGCAGCATTTCGGCGTTGACCAGAAGGGGCTTCTCGAACGCCGGCACGCGCCACGCCAGGTCCGTGGCGAATCGGTGGAAGCCGCCCCCGACCTGGTCGCGGATCCCGCCTCGCGCCATGTCCGTGGCCAGGCGCAGCACGACGTCCAGCACCTCGCGGCCGCGTCCCCTCACCCCGTGGTAGTAGAGTCCCAGCTCGATGGCGTCCACGTCGGGGTGGCGCCCCATCTTCACGGTGGCATCGGCGGGCAGGCCGGCATAGGCCTCCATCATGCGGGTGGCGGCACCTTCCAGCATGTCCCGGGTGAGCGGAGCGTCTCCCACCTCCTTGCGCTCCAGGATGCCGCGCCCGATTTCCTCCGCGGATTTCTCCGCCGCCTCACGATTGGCCTCGTGGTAACGGGCCAGCTCGTCGAGATAGGCCGCCAGCGTGTCGGGCGGGTAGTAGGTCCCTCCCGAGCGCAGCACGCGCCCGGAGACGTCCGGGAAGTACAGAGGCTGTCCCGTCCCGAGTAGGAACGCCGTGGTGGGCCAGCCTCCCATGCCGTAACGCAGGAAGATGTCCGGCCGCAGCAGCGCGTCCACCTTCACGGGGATGAACTTCTCGGTGATGATGGCCGCCACGCGGGGATCGGTGAAGGTACTCTCGTTCATGAGCCGGTCCCAGTGGCCCCAGGGGGCCTGGATGGAAAGCAGGACCAGCTTGTTCTGCTGTCGGGCCGCCTCGAAGGCCGCGGTGTCGAAGGGGCGCCAGGCGATGGAGGCGGCGCTCGCGGGAGCACGCTGCTCCCCTTCCGTTTGCGCGGCGGGAGAGCCCCACACGACCAGGGCGATCATGAGAGCCGCGCCCCGGATTGCACGGCGCGGCGTGAAGAGAATCACGCGTTGAGGCCTCTTTTTTGACAGGCCGCGGATTCTACTGCTTCGATCATGACCCGTCAAACGATTCATGGCTCCATGCACCAGGATGCGACCGATGTGGTCACCGCGGCGTGTCCCGCCTCCAGCAGGCGCCGGGGGTCGCCGCGCTTCATCAGGAGGATCCCGAACCGCCCCAGCGCCGGCCGGATCACCTTCACCCGGCTCGAGCGGTTGGCCTGGAGCGCCGCCTGACGCTCGAGCCCCCTCTCCCTGTCGCCCGTCATCACGCCCAGGTCGACCGCCAGCACCCTGCGCGCGGCTATCGGTGGCTGGAGGGCCAGTTCGAGGGGGAGCGTGCGCCGGATCCCCCCGTCGATGAGCGCCATCCTCACCCCGTCCACCGTGGCCACCTGCGCCGGAAAGAGAAGGGGCAGAGTCATGCTCCCCACCACCGCCTGCGCCAGCGGCGGGCGGCCCCGGCTATCCCCCGTGACGAAGAACCTCTCCCGGCCGCTGAGGCGGTCGAGGCAGAGGATCCCCAGGCGCGAGACCCCATGGTGCAGGTCCTCGAAGCTGGCGCCCGACAGCAGGTCGAGCATGGCTTCCATCTCGCCTGGCCCGCGCCCCGCGAGCCTGGGAATCCTCGCCAGCCAGGGCCGGCGCAGGGCGAGCCCCAGGGCCGCCACGGGACCGAAACGGCTGGCCGAATCGGCCAGGCGCCCGGCATCCCAGCCCAGGGCGGCGTGGACCGCGGCCACCAGGGCCCCGCTGCTCACCCCCACCAGCGCCTGGGGCCGGAGCCCGCGCTCGGCCAGCCCCTGCAGCACGCCGATGTGCGCGATCCCGCGTATCCCCCCAGCCCCCAGCACCAGCGCCAGCTGGATCCCCCCGTCGGAAGCCACTACCGGCACCCCTTTTCTTGTGCCACGATAGGCGCCACTTCGTGAGTCCCGGCGGGCCCCTCCGGCGTTCTAGAGGGCATGGAGCGCCGCACGGGAGGTTCACGAGCCTGACAAGGACGATTGTTGAACTCCGAGACCCCGCACGACCTGATGCGGCAGTTCCAGGAAGGCGACGAGGAAGCCTTCCAGGAGCTGGTGCGACGGTACAAGGAGCCGATCGTGTCGTTCGTCATGCGGATGCTCAACGACCGCGAAAAAGCGGTGGACGTCGCCCAGGAGACCTTCATCAACGTGTTCACCCACGCCGATTCCTACCGGCCGGTCGCCAGCTTCACGGGCTGGCTCTATCGTATCGCTTACAACCTGGCCATCAACGAGATACGGCGCCAGAAACGCCAGCCTGCGATCTCGCTGGACGCTCCGGCTCCCGGGCAGGACGCCGACTCGCGGCCGCTGGAGCCGCGCGATGACCGCGAGGGCATCGAGGAGCAGATGCTGCAGCACGAGCTGCACGAGAACGTGCGGCGCTGCGTGGCGGCGCTTCCCGCAAGGTACCGCGGGGCGATCGTGATGAAGGACATGGAAGGTATGACGTTCGAGGAAATCGCCGTGGTTCTGGGGTGTCCGGAGTCCACGGTGAAGTCGCGCGTGATGCGCGGCCGCCGCATGCTGCGCACGAGGCTGGAGGCGTACCTCGCCCCGGCCGCCGAGACGGTCCCCGCGCGACTGACTGCGCGGCACCTGACGAGGAGCTGATCATGTTCTGCTGGGAAGCGCGTGCCGCTCTGGACCGCACGGAGGCCGGCTGGGTCGCCGGCAGCGAGCTCCGCCGGCTGCAGGCGCACCTCGATCGCTGCCCGGACTGTCACGAGAACAGGTCCCGGCGCGAGCGCCTGACAACGCTGGTGCGCGACGCAGGGCGGATCGAGCCTCCGCTCGTCCCCGACGGATTCGAGATGACCGTGCTGCGCGCGGCCAGGGCCCGCCGGCGCGAGCTGGCGCCCTCCAGTCCCGCGATGCCACGCCTGGCTCCGCTTCCCGCCGCCGCCGCGCTGGTCGTCGTGCTGGCGTCCGCCGTTCTGGCCATGCTGGGCGGAGCGCCGTCGGGCGCGGGGCCCCAGCAGGCGTCTCTCGGCGCCTCGCCATCGGAGATGGACGATTCCTTCGAGCTGGATGACCGCCTGGCCGCTCCGGCCGAGATCCCCTTCGTGGTCCGTCAGGATCTGGTGGGCGATCGCCGAGGTCGCATCCCGATGACCTCCTATGTGATGGAGCCGCCTCCCGCCCAGCCCGCCACCATCATGAGGGCCTCGCTGTGAGCGCGAGCATCGTCATCCGGATCATCGCCCTGGCCGCCACGTTCGCCGCGGGCCCCTGCCTGCAAGTCACCCGTGCCGAGGAGGAGAGCGAGCAGGCGCGCCCGCGCCCCGCGCCGCGCGCCCGTGAGGCGCAGCGCCCCAAGGACGCCCCGCGGCCCAAGAACCCCCGGCAGCCCTATCCCTCCCTCGAGGCGCTCGAAGCCGAGCTGGCCGCGCTGGCCGAAGCGACGCGCCCCTCGGTCGTGGGCGTGGTGGCGCGCATGCGCGCTGAGGTCCTTCTGGAGGGGCTCGGCGAGGACGTCCGTCTCGAGCACCGCCATCGCCAGCAGCTCGAGCAGGCCCTGGCCCGGCGGGTGGGAAGCGGTGTGGTGATCGACGATCAGGGACACGTGGCGACCGTGGTCTCCGTGGTGGCCGGTGCGTCCGAGGTGGAGGTGCTCACGAGCGACGGGTCGCGCCTTGTGGCCCAGGTGCGTGGCGTGGATCCCGACTCCGGCGTGGCGGTGCTCAGCGTCAAAGACGGCGCGTCGCTGCGTCCCGTGCGTCTGGGTGACGCATCGGTGCTCAAGCCCGGCTCTCTCGTCGCCACGGTGAGCAATCCTCAGGATTCGCACCCCGGCTATGCGGTGGGATTCATCTCCGGCAAGGGTGTGAGCGAAGGCCCGCTACGGCGCGGACCGTGGCTCAAGCTGGACGCCTACACCGCCCCCGGCTCGGCGGGCGGGCCCGTCTTCGACAGCAAGGGACGCATGGTGGGCCTGCTGTTCGGCGCCGGCGGGCGCGGCCGGAGGCAGGGGGGCATCGTCCGCTGGGAAGAGACCACTCCCCCCGAGCCGCCCGAGCCCCCGTCCGCCCCGACGCCCGCCCCCGATCCCGATCCCGAAGGCCTCGATCTCCTCATGTCGCTGCATCGGCCCGGCGCGCGCGGCGAGGGCGTGAGCTACGCCGTCCCGGTGGACGTGGTGCGCTGGGTGAGCGATCGGATCATCGCCCGCGGGGAGGTGCGACGCGGGTGGATGGGGGTCACCATCGAATCGAGCCAGGACGAGCCGGGCGTCGTGCGGATCAAGACGGTGGAAGGGAGCGGCCCGGCTCAGGTGGCCGGGGTGCGCGAGGGTGACCGGATCCTGTCCGTGATGGGCGAGCGCGTGGAGAGCGCCGAGGACGTGGTGGCGCACATCTCGCTGCTCGAGCCCGGAGAGTCACTGCCGCTCGTGGTGGACCGCGCAGGAACGACCCGGCGCATCACGGTGGTGCTTCGCGAACGGCCCGAGACCACAGCTCCGAACCTGAAGGTGACTCCACCGGTCCAGCGCTGGGTCTGGCGCGAGTCGGCCCCCGCTCCCCGCCTGGGGGTCATCCTTGGCAGTGCCGACGAGGCCCTGCGCCGGCGGCTGGGGGCCCCTTCGGGAGTTGGCCTGCTGGTGGATCAGGTGGTCCCCGGCTCGCGAGCGTTCGACGCGGGGATGAAGGCCGGCGACCTGCTGATCGCCATCGACGATGACCAGCTTCGATCCCTGGACGACCTGCGCGGAGCCCTGCGGCAGCATCGGGAGGACACGAAGAAGATGAAGGTCATCCGCGGAGGGAAGGTGGTCGTGCTGAAGCTCTCCGCGCTTCCGCCCCCCACGCCTCCCCCCGCCCCCGCCCCGCGTGCCCAACGCGCTCCTCGAGCCCCCGGCTAGCTAGACGTCGGTCTGCTCCAGGAAACGCCGCGCGCCCACGCCGGTGCGCGCGGCGCACTGAGCGTCGAGCCCCAGGCCATCGTCGGGCTCGTCCAGAAGCATCTTCTCCACGCGCATCAGCGGATAGAAGGCCAGCGAAGGGCGGATGACCGCCGTGGCCTCTTCACAGGACCGCGACTGCACCCCGCGGAGCCAGTCGTCGAACGAGCTCACGTCGATGCCGCGCACCGACACGCCGGCGGGGCTCAGCTCGCGCAGCACCCCCCAGAACTTTTCGCGCGGAGAGTGAAGGTAGACGACCACCAGCGATCCGGGGACGAAGGGGGACTTCATGGCACACCAAAGATGGTTCTCGCCCCGCCCGCGTTCAAGCCGCCGCGGAGGGAGGAACCTCCTTGAGCTCCAGCAGCACGCCGCCCGTGCTGCGCGGGTGGACGAAGGCGATGCGGCGTCCCCCGGCGCCCCACCGGATCTCCGGGGGGATCACCTCGGCCCCGCCCCGCTTGAGGGCGGCCACTGTTGCTTCCAGGTCCGCGACACGCACGCAGACGTGGTGAATCCCCTCCCCTCTCTTCTCCAGGAAGCGCGCGATCGAGGAGGACGGCCCCAGCGGCTCCAACAGCTCGATGCGCGTCTCTCCCAGCGCAAGGAAGACCACGCGCACTCCCTCGGAGGGGACCTCTTCGGGCGCGCTGGCCGTCGCCCCCAGGGTGTCGCGCCAGAACCTCAGCGCGCCCTCGATCGAGGCGACCGCCAGGCCGATGTGATCCAGCGGGCCGGGCGCGCTCACGAGAGGTCCTTCGAGGCCAGCAGCTGCTTCATCAGCGTGTCGGCGGCGGCGTGGGAATCGAGAGTGCGGTCGGCCACCTGGCCCACCAGCCGATCCAGTGCCGCGCGGGAGGCGGGGGCCTGCGCCATCTCCATGAGCCGCTCGCGCAGAAGATCGAGCAGGCGCTCGCGGCTGCGCTCCAGGCGGCGGCGCTCCATGGCGTCCTCTGCCGCCCCTCCCAGCAGATCGGTGATCGCCGCGCGCAGCTCGAGGATTCCCTGGCCCGAGGTGGCCACGGTGCGCACGATGCGCGGCACGGGCCGCGTGCCGTCCATGAGCGTGAGCATGGCCTGGACGTCGGCGTGCAATCGGTCGATGCCGTCCCGATCGGCCTTGTTCAGGACGAAGATGTCGGGGATCTCCATGATCCCGGCCTTGATCGTCTGGATGTCGTCGCCCATCCCCGGCACCAGCACCACCATCACCACGTCGGCCACCCGCACGACGTCCACCTCGTCCTGCCCCACCCCGACCGTCTCGATCAGGATGATCCCGCAGCCGGCCGCGGCCATCAGATCGGCCACGTCGACCGTGGACGAGGCCAGCCCCCCGAAGTGACCGCGCGTGGCCATCGAGCGGATGAAGACCCCCTCGTCGGTGCTGTGCCTCATCATGCGGATGCGGTCGCCCAGCACGGCGCCTCCCGAGAAGGTGCTGGAGGGATCCACCGCGATGATTCCCACGCGATGCCCTTCGGAGCGCAGCACCCCGGTGAGGGCGTCCACGAGCGTGCTCTTGCCCGCCCCCGGCGGACCGGTGATGCCCAGGATGGGAGAGCGTCCCGCGCGCGGGGCCACCGCCTTCATGATGTCGCGGGCGGCGGGGCGGCGATCCTCCACGATGGAGATGGCCCGCGCCAGCGCGCGCGCCTCACCCGCGATCAGCCGGGCGACCAGATCGTCCAGCTCGGACGCCACCGGGTCACAATCCCGTGAGACTGCGGGCGATGACCATCCGCTGGACCTCCGAGGTCCCCTCTCCGATGGTGCACAGCTTCGCGTCGCGATAGTACTTCTCGGCGGGGAAGTCCTTGATGTAGCCGTAACCGCCGTGGATCTGCACCGACTTGTCCGCCACCGAGACCGCGGTCTCCGAGGCGAACAGCTTGGCCATGGCGGCCGCTTCGGTGACCTTGCTCCCGGAGTCTTCCATCCAGGCCGCCCGCAGCGTGAGAAGGCGCGAGGCGGCGATGCGTGTGGCCATGTCGGCCAGCATGAACGCCACCCCCTGGAAGGACGCGATCGGCTTGCCGAACTGCTGGCGCTGTTTCGCGTAGCGCAGGGCCGCTTCGTAAGCCCCCTGCGCCGTCCCCACCGAGAGCGCCGCGATGGCGATGCGCCCCCGATCCAGGATCTCAAGGGCGTTCACGAAACCCATCCCTTCGACCCCGAGCAGGTGCGTGGCGGGGACACGGCAGTCCTCCATGATCACCTCGGCGGTGTCGGACGCGCGCATCCCCATCTTGTCCTCCACCTTGCCGTGACGGAACCCCTGCATTCCTTTTTCCAGCAGGAAGGCCGAGATCCCTTTCTTGCCCTTGGAGGAATCGGTCACGCAGAACACGACGCACAGGCGCCCCACAGAGCCATGCGTGGCGAAGGTCTTCGAGCCGTTGAGCACCCACGCGTCGCCGTCGCGCACGGCGCGGCTGCGCGTCCCCCCGGCGTCCGAGCCGGCGGTCGGCTCGGTGAGAGACCACGCGCCCAGGAACTCTCCGCGCGCCAGCGGCTTCAGGTAAGCCTGCTTCAGTGCCTCGGAGCCGAAGCGGAAGATGTGGCCGCTGCACAGCCCGTTGTGGGCCGCCACCCCCAGGGCGACCGCCGGATCCACCCGCGCGATCTCCTCGATGATGATGGCGTTGTCCTGGTAGCTCATCCCCGCCCCGTCGTAGCGCTCGGGGATGGTGATCCCCAGGTAGCCCATGCTTCCCATCTTGCGGAACAGGTCGTGGGGGAATTCCTTGGTCTCGTCGAGTCGCCGGACGTGCGGCGCGATCTCGCTCTCGGCGAACTCGCGCACGCTCTGGCGCAGGAGCGTCTGCTCCTCGGTCGGCTTGAAGTCCACGGGGCCTCCGGTGGTCGGCTGGACTGGAAATGCGAGGTTATGGGAGCATCCGGCGAGTGTCAAGATGCGCTGTCGACAGGACGGAAGCAACTGACTACGTACGAACGAATCTACTCGGTCGTCAGGAGGATCCCTCGCGGCCGTGTCGCGACCTACGCTCAGATTGCCGTGGTCGCCGGATTCCCTGGTCAGCCGCGGATGGTTGGCTACGCACTGAACGCGCTCCGTGACGCTGACACGGCTCCGTGGCACAGGGTTCTCAACGTCAAGGGAGAGATCAGCCCACGCGCGGAGTCATGGTTCGTTCAGGTTCAGCGCTCCCTGCTGGAGCGGGAGGGCATCACCTTCCAATCCGATGGCCGTGTCAGTCTTGCCCGATTTCAGTGGAGACCGAAGCTCAGGTCACGCTCTCCCACGCCTGCGCAGCGGCGGTCAGAGCCGTCCGGATATCGGGTTCGCCGACGTCGTGATGGGTGACCATGCGGATCCGATCGTGGCCCACCGGGTTGCACAGCACGCGTCGTTCCTTGAGGGCCTCGACGAACCGCCGGTTGGTGAAGCGCGCTCCCGGGACGCGCGCGTAGACGATGTTGGTGATGGGATCCGGCACTTCCATCGTCCAGCCTGGGATCTCGCCCAGGCCGCGGGCCAGGGTGCGCGCCCGGTCGTGATCTTCGCCAAGGCGCTGGCGCATCGTCTGCAGCGCAACCAGCCCGGCCGCGGCCAGCACTCCCACCTGACGCATGCCGCCGCCGAGCCGCTTGCGCCAGCGGCGGGCCTCGTCGATGAAGGGGCGCGTCCCCGCCAGCATGGACCCCACCGGGGCGCACATCCCTTTCGAAAGGCAGAACATGACCGAGTCGCACGGGGCGGCCAGCCGATCGGCCGGCACTCCCAGCGCGGCGGCGGCGTTGAACAGGCGCGCGCCGTCCATGTGCAGTGGGACCGATCGCTCGCGCGACAGGCGTCCCAGCGCCTCGACCTCGGCCAGAGGCGTCACACGGCCGCTCCACAGGTTGTGCGTGTTCTCCAGCACGATCACGCCGGAACGCGCGATGGAGTACCCATCGGGGCGCATCGCGCCGTCCACCGCGTCCGCCGTCAGGATTCCGTCCTGCGTCACGATCCCCCGCGGCATGCACCCCGACACCACCGCCATGGAGGCCAGCTCGTACTCGATGATGTGGGCCCGCGCCTCGCACAGCACCTCGCTGCCGGGGCGCGTGTGGACCGCGATGGCGATCTGGTTCCCCATGGTCCCGGACGGCACGTAGAGGGCCGCCTCCTTCCCCACCAGCGTGGCCGCGTACTCTTGAAGTCGATTCACGGTGGGATCTTCCCCGTACACGTCGTCCCCCACCTCCGCCTCGGCCATGGCCTGGCGCATGGCCTGAGTCGGCCGCGTGACGGTGTCGCTGCGAAGATCGATCACGAGATCCTCCCGAAGACTTCGTTCGACAGCAGCACGCCGCGCGGCGTCAGAGCGAGCCGTCCCGCCCCCCGCCTCAGCAGCCCCGCCTGCTCGAGGTCCTCCAGAGTCTGCGCCAGATCCACGTCCGGGTCCATACCCCAGCGCCCGGAGAACTCCGCCAGGTCCACGCCGCCCATCAGGCGAAGGTTCATGACCAGCGCTTCGCGCGCGCGCCCCACCGCGTCGTCGAGGGTGTAGTCCTCGACAGGCGGCGCCCCGGCATCGCGCACTCCGCGGGCCCAGGAGGCCAGATCGTCGGGGTTGGCGCGGCGGCGGCCCGCCAGGAACGAATGCGCGGAAGGGCCGAGGCCCGCCCAGGGAGTCGAGAGCCAGTACTTGAGGTTGTGACGGGAGGCGCGCCCCGGGCGGGCGAAGTTGGAGATCTCGTAATGCTCGTAGCCGGCCCCGGACAGCAGCGAGACGGCCCCCTCGTACATGGCGACCACCTCACCCTCGGGAGCGGTACGGGCACGCCCTTCCGCCAGCGCCCGCGACAGAGGGGTCAGCTTTCCAGACTCCTCCGTCTCCAGCAGGTAGACCGAGACGTGCTCGGGGCCCATCTCCAGCACGCGCCCGATCCCCGCCAGGAAGCCCTGCAGCGACTCGCCGGGGAGCCCGGCGATCAGATCGATCCCGACGTTGTGGAATCCGGCGCGGCGGGCGATCTCGAAAGCGCGCACGGTGCCGGCGGCGGTGTGCAGGCGTCCCCGCGGGGCCAGCACGGCGTCGTCGAACGACTGCGCCCCCAGGCTGAGCCGGTTGACGCCGGCCTCCCTCCAGGCCGCCGCCGTGGGCTCGAGCACGCTCTCAGGGTTCGCCTCCATGGAGATCTCGGCCCCGGGGTGGATGGAGAAGGCGTTCAGGCACTCCTGCACGAACCGGGCGATCTCATCGGGCGGGACGAACGACGGGGTCCCGCCTCCCAGGTAGAGCGTGTCGGCGTCGGTCCCGGCGCCGGCGAGGCCGGCGGTCCGCCGCGCCTCGAGGCTCAGCAGCTCGAAGAATCCGCGCGCGTCGCCGGGCGACAAGGTTCCCGGGATGACGAAGAAGTCGCAGTAGTCGCAGCGCCGGGCGCAGAACGGGATGTGCGCGTAGACCCCCGTGCTCATATCGCTTCGAGCGTGTCGGAGGGAACCCAGCCGTTCAGTCCGTTGTCCAGGTGCACGCGCCACCACGCCCCCTGCCTCTGGCGCACATCCACCTTGAGCCCTTCGTGCACGGTGAACAGCGTGACGCTCCCCTCCCCCGGAGCGCTCAGCACGTCCACGCGTTCGCGCAGGACCACGGCCTGGGGGAGCGCCCGGGTGCGGTAGACCTTCCAGCCGAACGACGCGCCGCTGATCACCAGCGGGATCGCCAGCACGATCAGTGCCGCCACGATCGAGCGGCGCAGGCGCTGCGAGCCCGCGGCGATGAGCATCGCCCAGAGCAGGCCCGACGTCAGATAGATGGCCAGGAAGGCCAGGGCATCCTGGTCCACGCTGGTCAGCTCCAGCAGCCGATCCAGGAAGAACGACGGTGTCCGCGCCCCCGCCTCGGACGCCTTGTCGGCGGTCATGGATCGCGCCAGGTGCAGGTTGGCCTGCACGTCTTCATCGAGCGGCGCCAGGCGGGCCGCGCGCTCGTACTCCAGGATGGCGGGGCCCAGCCGGTTCGTCTTGTAGAGCGCGTTTCCCAGGTTGAAGTGCACCGCCTCGGAGCGGACCCCCTGCGACACCAGCGATCGGTACTTCTCGATCGCCTCGTCGTAGCGGCTCGCCGCGTACAGCTCGTTGGCCTCCGAGAAGGCTTCCACCGCCCCGGCCCGCGGCGGCGCGGTTCCCGCGCAGGCCGCGCCGAGCCAGGCCGTCATGGCCAGCGCCATCCCGGCGCACGGGGCGTATCTGGCGGAGCTCATGTGGTCCTGCCCGCCGGCCGCCCGAACGCCTCCCGCTCGAGGCGGCCGATCAGCTGACCCGCCTCCTCGAAATCGCGCTGCATCTCCTGGGGGCCCTGCTCCACCGGGGCGAAGCGCGCGAAGTCGCATGCTTCCAGCACGCGCCGCACCTCGAGGGTGAGCGGCCCGGCGACGCCCCGCGACGAGAGCAGGCTCTCGATGCGATCGTGCGTGAGCCCCGATGCGGAGACGTTCAGCCTGTCGGCCAGGTATCCCGTGAGCGCCCTGCCCACTTCCTCGGAGAACGCCCGCGACTTGCCTTCGATCATCAGGGCGCGCGCCGCGCGCAGGCGCCTGCGGGCGAAGCCGGGGGCTTTCATCCCGCGGAGCAGACCCACCGTCCCGGACATCCGCTCCCGCCGCCGCACCGCGAAGAGCAGCGCGGCGTTGAGTGCCAGCGGCGCGGCCAGCAGCGTGCCGAAGGCGATCGAGCGATGGAACGGGCGGCCGCGCGGCTGCAGATCCGAGACCCCTTTGATGAACCGGATGTCCCGCCCGAACGCCACCACCTCCCGCCGGGCGCCGGGCGCGGCTCCGGGGGCCTGCGCCATCCTGGCGGGGTCGGCCTCGCCCCGCTGGACGAGCACCGGCTGCTGAGGAGAGGTCGCCTCCACGTAGGCACCACGCGCGGGATCGAACCAGGCGAACCGGATGGACGGGAGATCCTGCTGCCCGGGAGCCAGCGGAGTCAGGACGTAGTCCCAGGTCTTCACTCCCTGCACCAGGTCGTTCACCACCTCGCGCTTCTCCTCGACGCGCGGCTCGTATCGCTTGTAGTCGGGAAGAGGTGGGAGGGTCGGCTCGCCCACCACCTTGATGTTCCCCGATCCCCGCACCTCCACCCGCAGCCCCACCGCCTCGTTCACGCGCGCCTCGCTGCGGTCCACGGTCGCGCCGAGGCTGAACGAACCGATGGCTCCGGTGAACGACGCGGGACGGCCGCTTTCAGGCAGCGGCTTCACCTTGAGCGTGAGCGGGTTGGTCTTGCGGTACAGCAGCCGGGTGGGGGTGAAGAAGATCCCCTCGAACGGATCGCCCCCTTCCGCGCGCACGGGCAGCTCGAACGCCGTGTCCTCGATGGAGAGCTGCCCCGAGGCCGTGGGGAACAGCGCCTTCTTCATGAGGGTCACTTCCACGAACTCCTTGCCGTCACGCGTGACGCGGTGGATGCTGGCGCGCGGGTCGTTGGGCAGCTCCTCCACCCAGAAGCCCGTGTACGAGGGAAGCTGCCGTGGATGGGGCAGCTCCACGAGCTCGACCTGCGTGTAGGCCTTGTAGGTGAGCAGCACCTGCTCTCCCACCCAGGCTTCCTTGCGATCGAGCTGCGCCTCCACGAAGACCTCCCCGGGCACCCGGGATCGGGCGCCGCGCGGGGTGAGTCCGGGGGCCCCTCCCTTTCCCGGGAGCGAGGGGGCGGGCTGGCGCAGGCGGCCCGCGATCACCTCCACACTGATGGGGTCGGTGCGCAGGGTGCGGCTCCCCACCTTCACCGAGATGGTCGGGATGGTGAGCGTCCCTCGCCGGCGCGGGAGCAGGATGTAGGTGTACTGATGCGAGGTGCTGGAGCTGGCCTGCCCGCCGCGCCACACCATCGACGTGGAGGTGCTGACGCTGGGGCCGGCCGCCACGTTGAAGTCGGCCAGACCCGACAGATCGGGCTCTTCCACGTGCGGAGGCCTGCTGCCGCGCACCTCGATGGTGAGGGTGAGAGAGTCCCCCTCACCCATCTCCGACGCGTCCACCCGCGCCTCGGCCACCGTGTCGTCCGGGGCCGACTGGGCGAACGGGGCCCCGGCGGGGAGCAGGCCCGCCATCGCCAGCACCGCCACGAGCACCTTCCGCCTCACCAGTCCTTCTCCGGCTTCTTGTCGGGGGGGGGGACCTTCATGGGATCCTTGGGCGGCCGGTCCAGCTCCTTCATCGCGTCGAGGATGCGCATCGCTTCCTGCCGTGACAGCTTCTGCTGCTCCTGCTGGGGGCGCTGCTCGCGCGGCTGCGGCGCGTCCTGCTCCTTCTGATCCTGCGGACGCTCGGGCTGCTGCTGGGGTTGATTCTGGTCCTGCTGGTCCTGATCCTGGTCCTGCTTCTGCTGTTGCTGCTGCTTCTGCTCCTCCATGGCGCGCAGCGCCAGCTCCAGGTTCTTCTTGGCCTCCACGTCGGTGGGGTCGAGCTTCAGCGCATCTTTGTAATGGCGGATCGCCTCGGGCCAGTTCTTGCGCGCGAAATGGGTGTTCCCCGCGTTGTAGCGCGCCCCTTCGGCCAGCGGGCCCTGCTCGGCGGAGAAGGCCTTGCGATAGCGGTCGTACGCCTGGTCGTACTGCTGCATCCGGTAGAGGATGTTGCCGATGTTGTACTGGATCGCCGGCAGGGACGGGTCCAGCTTCTCGGCCTGCTGGTACGCCTCGAGCGCTTCCTGCAGCTTCCCTTCCCGGTACAGGCGGTTTCCCTCGGCCACCAGCGAAGATGCGTTGGCGCCCCAGGCCGGCGGAGCCATCAGGGCCCAGGCCAGGAGCCCCGTCGCGGTGGCCGCCGCCGCGCGCCGCGCGGCACGTGCCTTCGCAGCGGTCGGGCC
>JBOGOC010000036.1:0-67186 GCA_050747525.1 Candidatus Polarisedimenticolia bacterium
GCACCGCGAGGCGCCGCTGCACGAGGCGGCAGCCGCCTTCGGCCGGGGATGGCGCGCCTGCTCGGAGGGGCGGCATGCCGAGGCCGCGCGCGAGTTCCACGAGGCTGCGCGTCTGGCTCCCGCATGGGTCAACCCTCGCTATCAGCTCGGGTACGTCTGCCTGCGCATGCGCCGGTACGACGAGGCGGTGACCTGGTTCTCCCGCACCGAGGAGGCCTGCCCCGGCTACTTCATGGTGCGCGAGTACCTGGGGCTGGCCCGCCGCCTGCAGGCTGGGGCGCTGCGCCCGGAGGCCTTCTTCCTGTACGACCGGGCGGCCAGCGTCGAGAGCGCCGATCCCGACACCATCATCGAGCTGTGCCGGCGGGCGCTCGATCTGTCCCCGGACTTCCCTTCGGCCCGCGTGGTGCTGGGGCGCGCCTATGCGCGCAAGCGCGACTACGCGCGCGCCCTGAACGAGCTGCGGCGGGCCATCGCCACCGGCCCCGATCCGGCCACCCTGTGCCACGCCCTGTTCACCCGCGGCTCCATCTTCATGGAGCGGGGCATGTCGGAGCAGGCCCTGCGCGAGTTCGAGAAGGTGATCCAGATCGACGGAAGTCCAGTCGCCACGCAGCATGTCATGGACCACCTTGCCTTGTCGGGATCCGTGCACTAGGATTCACCGGTGCCATGAGTGATCATCATCCGTTGACTGATCTCCTCGAAACACTCACACAACGCAACTTCTCGAAGGTGGGCCTGCGCGAGCCCACGCTCCCTCACTACGCGGCCGGCGTCCTGCAGGACTTCATCCACGTGGATCGC
The DNA here is from genome assembly GCA_050747525.1 of Candidatus Polarisedimenticolia bacterium. Classification (GTDB taxonomy): domain Bacteria; phylum Acidobacteriota; class Polarisedimenticolia; order JACPZX01; family DASXTC01; genus JBOGOC01. Next base: position 808 of record JBOGOC010000036.1, read on the forward strand.
CTCTACAAAATCCGCAATGCCCGCGGCGAGCGGATCGAGGACGTGGGCGAGATGCTTCTGGAAAGCGACCTGAGGCACCGGGCCAGCTCGCTCGAGCGCGAGCGCAGCGTGCGCAAGCACATCGGCGATTTCACCCTCTTCTTCACGGGCATGTTCCCCGAGAGCATCCGCACCCGCCGCACCTGGTGGCGCCTGGACCGCTGGCTCGACTGGATCGAGACCGGCAAGGAGTCGTACCGCATCGTGGGAGCCTTCGACATGGGCCCCTACGCCGAAGAGGCGGCCCTGTACCGCCGGCTCGCCGACTCGTTCGACTTCATGGTGGTCGGGCTCAACTTCGTGCGCGACGATCTGAAGCGCCTCAACGACAGCCGCTACGAGATAAGCCGCGAAATCCTCGAAGGCTGAGTCGATCCCAGGCCACGGATATGCCCGGTCCGACGGTCGTCCTCGCGAGTGCCCCGGAAACGTCCGGTTGCCCCGGCGAGATCCTGTCACCATAATTCATTGACCGGCCCCCTCATCCGAAGGGGGCGGCTGTCGCAAGTGACTGGAGGCACAGTGGATACGGGGGGCCTACTGGTGGGCACCGCGGGCTGGTCCTTCCCTGACTGGGAAGGGGTGGTCTACCCCCGGGGGGCCGGCCGGTCCGGCAAGGCGCTCGGCCTGATGGCCCGGACCTTCGACGTCATGGAGATCAACGTCTCCTTCTACCGCCCCATCCTGTCCTCCATGGCCCGCTCCTGGCTCGACGCGGTGGCGGCCTTCCCCGCCTTCCGCTTCACGGCCAAGCTGTGGCGGGGGTTCACTCACGAGCGCGAAGAGACGCACGAGCCCGAGCGCGCCGCCTGGCTGGAGGGGATCGCGCCCTTGCGCGAAGCGGCCAGGCTGGGGGCCGTGCTCGCCCAGTTCCCCATCTCCTTCCGCAACACCGCCCCGTCGCGGGCGTACCTGGAGTCGCTGCTCGATCGCTTCGCGGAGCTGCCTCTGGTGGTCGAGCTGCGCCACGTCTCCTGGATGACCGACGAGGTGATCGCCATGCTCACCGCGCGGCAGGTGGGCTGGTGCAACGTGGATCAGCCCCTGCTCGGCGACGCCGTTCCTCCGTCCACCATGGTCACCTCGCCGGTGGCCTATGTGCGCCTGCACGGGCGCAACCGCACGGAGTGGTTCCGCAAGGATGCCGGGCGCGATGCGCGCTACGACTACCTCTACAGCGAGGAGGAGATCGATGAGTGGGCCCTGAGGATCGGGCTGATGAGGCAGCGCGCCCCCGGCGCCGTCACGTTCATCATCGCCAACAACCACTACCGGGGCCAGGCCGCCGTCAACGCCCTCGAGCTGAAGAGCGCGCTCACCGGCGGCCCGGTGGAGGTGCCCGATCTGCTGCTGTCCGCCTACCCCCGCCTCGCCCGTGTGAGCGCGCGATCCGGCCGGGCTCCCGGCGGCCAGGCCCCGCTGCCCCTATGAAGGACCTGCTGCGCGAAGCGCGCAAGGCGGCCCGCCAGGGAGACTTCTCCCGCGCGGGAGACCTCTGCGACATGGCCGGGCATCCGCTCGACGCCATCGCCTACTACGTGCAGGGACGCCACTACCTGCTGGCCGGCCAGGTGGCTTCGCGCATCGGCGAGTACGCCCAGGCGGCCGGGTACTTCAGCAACGGAGGCGACGACATCCAGGCCGCGGAGATGTACATCCGTGCGGGTCAGCGCAAGAAGGCGACCCTGATGTACGAACGATCGGGACAGTATCAGAAGGCCGCCGAGATCGAAGAGAAAGAGAACAACATCCAGGGCGCGGCGGCCTACTACGAGATGGCGGGGCAGACCGAGAAGGCGGCCTACCTGTTCGCCCAGTCCGGCGACAGCGTCCGCGCGGCCGCTCTGTACGAGAAGATGATGTCCGGCTCGGGCGTGGCGGCGGCCGACTCGGGCTCGTACAACTTCGACGACAGCCGCAGGCGCAGGGCGCGGCATGCCCGCTTCGCCGGCATCCTCTACTTCAAGGTGGGTCAGTTCACGCGCGCCGGCCCCCTGCTGGAGGAGGCGGGCCTCTTCGATCAGGCGGTGCAGGCCTACCGCAAGGCGGGGCGCGCCGAGGCCGCGGCCTCCCTCCTGATCAAGCTGGAGAACTACGCCGAGGCGCTCAAGCTGGTGGAGGAGGAGCCCGCGGCGCGCATCGAGCCGCGCCTGCTGGGAGAGCTGTACCTCCGATCGGGGCGCTTCGACAAGGCGGCCGAAGTGTTCCTGGCACAGGGGCTGAACTTCAAGGCCGCCGAGTGCTTCGAGAGCGGAGGCGATCTGGCCCGCGCGGCGTCCCTGTTCGCGGCCGAGGGAGAGCTGGTGCGCGCGGCCGACCTGTACTCAGGGATCGGGTGCCACCAGGAGGCCGCCGAAGCCTACGAGAAGATGAACGAGCTGGTCAACGCCGGCCGCTCCTACGAGCGCGCCGGAATGCACGACGACGCCGTGCGCGTCTACCTGACGGGAAACCGGGCGCTCGAGGCCGTGCGCGTGCAGATCGAGCAGGGCGACAAGAGCCACGCCATCCGGGTGCTCCAGAGAGTGCCGCGCGACGACGCCGAGTACGGCGGCGCGTGCTTCGCCCTGGGAAAGCTCTTCAGCGAGCAGGGGCTCTTCTCCCCGGCGGCCGAGAAGTTCGAGCTGGCCATGAAGGGGGCGCGCAATCAGACCGAGCAGATCAAGAGCCTCTATCACCTGGCCCTGACCTACGAGCAGATGGGCCGCGTGGACGAGGCCTGCCGGCTGTACGAGAAAGTGCTCTCGGTGGACTATCACCACGCCGACGTGGCCGACCGCCTGCGCACGCTGGCGCTTCAGCTTGGTTCCTCGGGAAACACCAGCCGCTCGCAACGGGCCGCCCGCGGGGCGGAGCCGGCCCAGGCCGACGCGCCCCAGTCGGCGGCCAACATCAGCGGACGGCTGGAGACCACGCGCCAGCTGGGACGCGGCCGTTACGCCGTCGTGGTCGAAGCCTACGATCGCATCCTGCAGAAGAAGGTGGCCGCCAAGAAGTACCCGCCCCCCGCCTCCGACGCCCCGGACATGATCGGCCGCTTCCTGCGGGAAGCGCAGCGCGCCTCCGACCTGAGCCACCCCAACCACGTGAGGGTCTACGGGACGGGAGAGGATCGCCAGGGACGCTACATCATCGAGGAGCTGGTGGAAGGGCGCACGCTGCGCGAGATGATGGACGAGAAGATCCGCCTGGAGCCCGCCCGCGTGATCGAGATCGCCGCACAGATCTGCGACCTGCTGCGCCACGCCCATGCGAAGGAGCTGCTGCACCGCGACCTGCGACCCGAGAACATCTTCCTGGTGGGGCAGGACCAGGTGAAAGTCTCCGACTTCGGCCTGAAGGCCCGCATGAGCGACCCCTCGGCCACCGAAGGTCGCTCGGTCTGCTACCTCTCGCCCGAGGCGCTCAAGGGAGAGCGGGTGGACGAACGCTCGGACATCTACGGGCTGGGGATCATCCTGTACGAGATGCTCATGGGCGAGCCCCCCTTCCCCGCGGACACGGCCGCCTTCGATCATCTGAACCTGCCGCCCCCGTTCCCGGTCAAGGTGGACCGCATCCTCCCCGCCTTCCTGCGTAAGATCATCGTGCGGTGCCTGGAGAAGGACCGCACGCGCCGCTTCCGATCGGCCGCGCAGGTGCTCGACGAGCTGAAGGCCTCGGGGATCGTCCCCGGACTGGTGATCGCCGAACGCTACGAGATCGTGCGCGAGATCGGCGTGGGCGGGATGGGGCGCATCTATCAGGCGCTGGACCGCGAGCTGGACGAGCCGGTGGCGCTCAAGGTGCTGCGCTCCGGCGACGCGGAAGGGCGGCAGACGGAACGCTTCCTGCGCGAGATCAAGATGACCCGCAGCATCTCCCATCCCAACGTGGTGAAGGTGTACGACCTGGGCACCTGGAAGGAGCACCGCTACATCACCATGGAGTACATCGACGGCGTGAACCTGGAGCAGTGGGTGCGGCTGCGGCCGCGGCTCGACGTCGGCGAGGCGGTGCGGCTGATCGCCTCCGTGGCGCGCGGCATCGAATCGGCGCACACCCTGGGGATCATCCACCGCGACATCAAGCCCCAGAACATCCTGCTCAAGGAGGGGCGCATTCCCAAGATCCTCGACTTCGGCATCGCCCGGGGATCCTCGGAGACCGACATGACCACCGCCGGCTTCGTCATGGGATCGCCCAAGTACATGTCACCCGAGCAGGTGCAGGATCTGCCGCTGGACGCCCGCACCGACATCTACTCGCTGGGCGTGGTGATGTACTTCGTCTTCACGGGACGCGAGCCGTTCCTGGGAGACACGCCGAGCGCGATTGCCTACCGCCACATTGGCGAAGCCCCGCGCCCCCCGCGCGAGATCAGCACCATCGTGCCGCCGTGGCTCAACGACCTCATCCTGACGGCCATGGCCAAGGAGCCCGCCCAGCGCTTCGCCACCATGGGCGAGCTGGCCACCGCCCTGGAGGCGGGCCTGGCCGCCTCCCCGGTCACCGCTGCCGCCACGAACTAGTACCGGATTTCCGCCCGTACGACCCCGATCAGGTGCTGCTGATGCCGCCGCCCGCGGCTTCCGTCAGTTCCCCACACGGAAACACCACGCGAGAATGGCTGGGGTGGTTCTGGGGGGACGGACCTTGCTGACCGGCGAGCCGACCTGGACCAGCCTCATCCTGGAGGTCCTCTCAGGGGCCGGCGTCTACACGCTGTTGACCATCGCCCTCGATTCGGTGCTCAACGGTGGGCTCGTTTCCTCCCTGCGCTCGGCGCTCAAGATGGCTTAGCGAGGACGACTGTCGGACGGGCTGACCAGCCCTCCGTGATATCTTGCGCCGATGCGCGCCGTGGCCGCCCTCTCTCTCGGTATCGCCTGCGGGATCTTCGCCCTGGTGGCGGGCATGGGGCTCACCGGCTCGTGGCTCGCGGCCGGGCTCCTGGGCGCCGCGGCGGCAGGGGGGATGGCGCTGTGGATGCACCGGCGCCCTTTCGTCCCCCTCGATGAGACCGCCTGCACGCGGCCCCTCCTCGCCGTGTCGGCGGCCATCACTCTGGTCGCGCTGGTCCTGCTCGCCCGGCTCGCCGTCTTCATGATGGATCCGTCCCGGGTCGCGTTCGCCCACATCCCCACGAGCCGCTGGGAGGTCGAGCATTCCTGCCTGACCGCCTATTACGTTGCCGCTGGCGCGGCCACCACGAGACCCGACATCTACGACGACACGCTGTACTCGGTGCCGGGCGTGGACCCGGGCAAACCCCGCGAAGCCTTGAGAATGGGCCCCTTCAGGATCGACGTGTTCGAGTACCCGCCTCCGTTCCTCCTGCTCCCCCGCGCGCTGATGCGGATCACCCCCGACTTCACGAGCCTGAGGATGCTGTGGTTCGGACTGAGCGGGTTCGTGATCCTGGGAGGGATGCTGGCCGTCGCGCGCTGGCTCGGCCCGGCCGCCGGCACGCGCGCCCTGCTCCTTTCGCCGCTGGTCTGGATGGCCCTGCCGACGATCGGGACTCTGCAGAAAGGCAACATCCAGCTGATGGTGATCGCGGCTTCGATCCTGGCGATGATGCTGTTCGAGCGGGGCCACGCGGCCCCGGGAGGCACCCTGCTGGCCTTCGTGACCGTGAGCAAGCTCTACCCCGGCCTGCTGGTCATCTACCTGCTGGCGCGCCGCCGGTGGGCCGCCGTGGGATGGACCGCCGCGATGGGGATGGTCTTCGCCGCCGTGACCGTGGCGGACATCGGGTGGGCCCCCTACGGGCAGTTCCTCGATCACCTGCCCGGGCTGCTCAGCGGAGAGGCCTTCCCGGCGTTCCGCAACCCCGCCGGCAGAGCCATCAACCTCTCGATCCCGGGCCTGGTTTTCAAGGTGGGGCTGTTCGGGGTCCCCGGCATGTCCTTCCCGGCGGCCAAGGCGCTCGGATGGATCTACACGATGGTGGCGGTGGCGGCCGTCTGGTACGCGGGGCGCCGGGCCGGCGTCGTGAAGGCCCTGCCCATGGTGTGGATGTCGATCCTTATCCTGGCCACCCTGCGCAGCCCCTTCCTTCCTCAGGCCTACGGGATCTTCCCGCCCCTCTGGCTCCTGACGCTGCTGGCCGCCACGATAGCCCCCACCATTCGAACCCTCTCCTTCATGCTGCTGGCCTGGGTGGCCCTGGTCATCGAATTTCCCGTCGACTGGCCGATGGACCCCAGGGTCCGCGCGCTGATCAGCGTCATGCCTCAGACGGTCACCATCGCGCTCGCCGTGCTGGGACTGCGGCGAGCCATTCCCGAAGGGACGGCACCATGATCACCGGGGCATGTCTGTGCGGCGGAGTCCGCTACGAGGTGCATGGAGAGTTCCTGCGCGCCGGCCACTGCCACTGCTCGCGATGCCGGCGGCACTCGGGGGCGGCCGTCTGCACCCAGGGGCGCGTGCTCAAGGAGGACTTCCGCCTGATCGCGGGCCAGGATCTGATCCGTGTCTACCGTCCCGGCGGGGGCGCGGTGAAGGCCTTCTGCTCCGTCTGCGGATCGAGCCTGTTCGGCGGCACGTGGCCCGATGGCGACGAAGTGTCGATACGTCTGGGCTCGGTGGACGGCGACCCGGGGATCCGGCCCCAGTACCACACGTTCGTCGGATCGCGGGCCGTCTGGGACGAGATCACCGACGATCTCCCCCGATACGACGGGCCGAAGAACGACTAGCCGGGCCTATTTCGCGAAGGCCTGCTCGATGAACGCGAGCAGGAAGGCCTCCAGGGCGGCCTCGATGGACACGTCGTCCATGCGATCCCCCGTGAGCTGGACCGGATTGCAGGGACCCTCTTCCTGGTATCTCCTGTAGGGCCCCACCAGCATGATCTCCTGGCGGTCCTTGGAGACGACAATGCCTTCGTAACGGCCTCGGCGCAGCGTGAACTGGAACGCGCGGACGCTCTTGTCGTCGGGCTCCACCGCCCCGATCTCGACGAGCGCCCCCAGGTGGGCCGCCCCCTCGCCCGCTGCCGCCTCGTGAAACCGCTTCACGAGATCCTCCATCCGCTCCCGCATCCATGTGGCCCGCCGGTGCGCGGCATCGCGCGCCGGCCCGCGGCCGGCCTCGCGCCGGGCCAGCTCGCGCGCGATTCGCTCGAGATCGGCGGGGCTCATGGCGCCGGCCAGGGCTGGGGCGAGGAAAGTGGCGACGCCGGCTCTCCCTCGGCCCTTGCCGTCAGCAGCTGGCGCGCGGCCTCGGCGTGCCGGCTGTCGGGATACTCGCTGACCAGCTTCTCGAGGTAGAGGCGCCCTTCGTCGGCGCGGTTCATGGCCAGCAGCGACTGCCCCATCAGCAGATAGATGCGGTCGCGCCGCGAGTACCGGGGGAAGTCTTCGAGCACGTCCTTGAAGCGGTCGACGGCCCCGGTGAAGGAGCGCCGCCTGAAGTAGAAGTACCCGATGCGGAACTCGTGCTCGGCCAGCAGCTCGCGCGCCTCGTCGGCCTTCTGCGTCGCCGGATCGATGAAGGTGCTGCCGGGATACAGGTTCTCCACCTTGGACAGCTCGTTCAGGGCCTTGAGCGTCTGCGCCTGATCCCGATCCGGGGAGAGGGCCTGCTTCAGATGGCACAGACCCAGCTGGTATTGCACGTAGTCGGCCCGCTCGTGGTTCGGGTAGAAGGTCAGGAAATTGTTGTAGCGGCTGAGCGCCTCGGCCAGGTTGATCAGGCCGCCATCTAAAAAGTAGGCGTCCGCCAGCGCCAGGTGGATCTGTGTGGTCAGGGCGGGCGTGATGTCGGATCGTCCCAGCGCGGCCTGCAGGGTGTCGCGCGCGCGCGAGTATTTCTTCTTCTGTATCTGCTCCTGGGCCACGGCGTACACCTGGGCGGCTCCCATGCCGGCGAACTTGTCCTTCGCGGGCTTCGACTTCTTGCCGGCGCATCCGCCCGACAGGCAGGCGATCGCCACGAGCAGCGCGAGGGCCACCGCCCGCACCGACAGGCTCCCGGCGGTCATGGGGTCCCCTCTCCACCGGCGCCGGCCAGCCTCACGACCCGGTCGGGCATGCGGCAGGGGACGCCGCGGGCATCGATGGAAGCGTGGCGGGTGCCCCCCGTGGCCAGCAGCCGGGCGTCCGCGGGCCTGTGGACCTCGTACTCGAACCGGGCGGTCACGCGGCTCACATCCGCGAGCACGGTGCGCACTTCGAGGACCTCGTCGTAGCGCGCCGGGCTCAGATACCGGCAGGAGGCTTCCACCACCGGCATCCAGATCCCCTGGCGCTCCAGGTCGGCGTAGGCACAGCCCGCCTCACGCATCAGCTCGGTGCGCCCGATCTCGAACCACACGAGGAAGTGGCTGTGGTGCACCACACCCATCTGATCCGTCTCCGGATAACGCACCCGCACGCTGGTGACGCCTTCTCTCATGAAATCAGCGGGCCCTGACGGCGGCCAGCGCCGCCATCAACTCGGCGGCACCCTTGCCGGGGTCCGCGCCTCCGAACACGGCGCTCCCCGCCACCAGGATGTCCGCCCCCGCCGCGGCCAGAGTGGCGATGTTGTCCCTGGTCACCCCGCCGTCCACCTCGATGCGGGCGGAGAGGCCCGCCTCGTCGATCCGTTGGCGCAGATCCACGACCTTGTCCTTGACCCGGGGGATGAACGCCTGACCTCCCCAGCCGGGATTCACCGACATGAGCAGCACGTAGTCCACGTCCGCGAGGATCCCGTCCAGCGCGTGCAGCGGCGTGGCGGGATTGAGCACCACGCCCGCCTCGCGTCCCGAGGATCGGATGGCGGCCACCGTGCGATGCAAGTGGCGGCACGCTTCCACGTGCACCGAGATCATGTCCGCCCCCGCCTCGGCGAACGGGTCGATCCAGCGATCCGGATCCTCCACCATCAGGTGGCAGTCCAGCTTCAGGGAGGTGGCCGCCCTCACGCAGCGCACCACCGGCGGCCCGATGGTGAGGTTGGGAACGAAGTGGCCGTCCATCACGTCCACGTGCAGCAGGCTCACGCCGGCGCGCTCCACCGCCTGGATCTCTTCCGCCAGGCGGCTGAAGTCGGCCGACAGGATCGAAGGGGCCAGCAGAGCTGGCGTGTCCTTTCGCTTCATGGGCTGCGCTCCTCTACTCACTCAGCACCAGGCTGATGATGTCGTTGCGTCCCACGGGCTGCCCCGGAGGCGGGGTCTGTCTCAGGACCACTCCGTGCTCGCGCCCGCTGACGGCCTCGCGCCGCACGGGGCCGACGCGCAGCCGGGCGCGTCGCGCGAAGTCGTTCACCTCTGCTACCCGCCGCCCCGTCAGGTCGGGCATGATGAAGCGGGCCGGCTCCGGCCCCCGGCTCACCAGCAGGTCGACCGCTCCGTCGGAGCGCGCCGATACGGGCCGTGGCTGGGACGGATCGCCGGACGGGGCCGGATCCTGCGCCATGACCAGATCCTCGGCCACCTCCGGCTCGATGGTGCGCGTCACGTGCCCGGGCCGCAGGCCCTGCCTCTCGAGCGCGAGACGCGCCGTGCGCAGTCTCTGGCCCCGCACCTCGGGGATCGTCACCTCGAGCCGCCCCAGGCTGACGCTCACCCGCACCTTGCGGTTCTTCTTGATGGTGGCTCCCGCCGGCGGCTCCTGCACCCGCACCCGTCCCGCCGGCGTGATGTCGTCGTGCCGGGGCTCGTCTTCCTGCAGGTAGAGGCTGAGTCGGCTCACGGTGGTGCGGGCCTCCTCCAGGGGCATGCCGGTGAGCTCGGGCACGGTCACCTCACGCCCCGTGAAGACCAGGCGCATGGTGAGGTAGAAGCTCCCCGAAAACACCAGACCCAGCAGCCCCACGAAGACGGCCACCCGGGCCATCCGGATGGTCCACCGGTACCAGAAGGTTCGCCGGGACGCCGCGACAGAGGGTGGCTGCGTCATCGAAGGTCAGAGAGCGCCGCCTGGCTGCGGGACAGGGATTCGAACCCCGATTGCATGATCCAGAGTCATGAGTCCTACCAGATTGGACGATCCCGCAGCAGGCGCCTGTCTTCCGCCGCCGGATTGCCGAATCGAAAGCATAGCCTATCAGGCGGGCGGCGCGATGCGGGGCATGACCAGCCGCTCCGCGGCTGCGCGCGGGGTTATCCGCTCGCGCACCGAAAGCCCGTACACCGCCTCGGCGTTGGCGCGCACCGTGCCGACGATGCGGGCCACCGCGCGCGGCAGGCGCAACGGCCCCATCGGACGGCGGGCCTCTTCCAGCTCCTCGGCGCAGGCGACGATCCCGCCGCAGTTGGTGAGGTAATCCACGCTGCACAGCACGCCGCGCGCGTGCAGGTGCTCCTCCGCGGCCAGCGACAGCGGCTTGTTGGCCGCCTGCAGCACGCAGCGGGCGCGGATGCGCCGGGCCGTGTCGAGATCCACCGTGTCGGTGCGCGCCGCGGGGACCACGACGTCGGCGTCCACCTCGAACAGCGAGGGGAGCGAGGCCGCGCCGCGCCGCACCATCGCGCCGGCCGGAGCCGCCTCCACCACCGACTGTCCGGCCTGGCGCGCCGACATCAGCGCGCGCACATCCAGACCGTCGGGGTGGTGCAGCACGCCGCCCCGGTCGCGCGCCGGGTCGGGAAGGTCGCTGCAGGCGACCAGCACCGCCCCCTCGGCCTCGGCCAGGAGGGCGATGGCGGCCCCCACGTTGCCGAACCCCTCGATGGCCAGGCGCAGCCCGCGGAGCCTGCGGGCCCCCTGCACGTATCCTCCCTCCAGGGCGGTCATCAGATCGGTCACGCATCCGAGCGAGGTCAGGCCCAGCTGATCGATCGGGATGCCACCCTTGTCGGCGGGGCGCCCGATGGATCGTCCGGCCGTCTCGAACAGAATCTGCATGTCCTGCTCGTCCGTGAACATGTCGGGCCCCGGCGTGTACTGCGGGGCGTGGGCGAGCAGGGTGGCGTACCAGGTCATCAGCTCGCGGCGCGCCGCCGACCCGCGCGGGAAGCGCGCGGGATCGGCCACCAGGGCCGATTTCCCGCCGCCGTACTCCAGCATGGCACCGGCGTTCTTGAAGGTCATGGCGCGCGCCAGATCGACCACCTCCGCCACCTCGATGTCGGGCACCATGCGCAGGCCGCCCATGGCCGGCCCGCGGACCGTGTTGTGCACCACGATGATGGCGGACACGCCGAGGTCCGCGTTGCGCGCTGTGAGAATCATCTCGGGCCCGAACGGGTCCCTGAGCGCGGCCGGAGGCGCGGTGTCCACGTTCACCGTGGTCGGGTCGCCGCCGCGCGTCATTTCCGCCCGTGCGCTCCCGCTTCGATCTCGCGCGTGGCGCGCTCCAGCCGCCGGACGACCCCTTCGCGGCCCATCACCGACATCACGGCGAACAGGCCGGGGCTGACCGCGCGCCCGGTGAGCGCCACGCGCGCGGGATGGATGAGAGCGGCCGCCTTGACCCCCAGCCGCTCGGCCAGGCCGCGCAGGGCCGCCTCGCAGGCTGCTTCATGGAACGGCTCGAGGCGCGCGAGGACCTCGCGCAGCGCGTCGAGACGCGGCGCCGTCTCGGGAGTGAGATGCTTCGCCGCGGCATCCGCATCGTAGTCGAAGTCCTCGGTGAGAAAGGGCCGCGCGTCGCGCGCCAGGTCCCCCAGCATCCGGGAGCGCTCCTTGAGCAGGTCCAGCAAGGCGTGGAACCATGCGGCCCGGGCGCCGGCCAGCTCGGGCTGCCAGAGCCTCTCCTTCTCGAACCAGGGGCGCGCCAGCTCCGCCAGCTCCGCGGGGGCGCGCCGGCGCAGGTACTCGCCGTTCATCCAGGCCAGCTTGTCGTGGTCGAACACCGCGCCTCGCGCGCCGACCTTCTCGAAGGAGAAGGCCTCCACCATCTCGGGCCGCGTCATGATCTCCCTGTCTCCACCGGGGGACCATCCCAGCAGTGCCAGAAAGTTGAACAGCGCTTCGGGCAGGTAGCCGGATCGCGCGTATTCCATGACCGACACCGCCCCGTGACGCTTGGACAGGCGCTTCTTGTCCTCGCCCAGGATGAGCGGCAGGTGTCCGAAACGTGGCGGCTCGGCTCCCAGGGCGCGGTAGAGCAGGATCTGCTTGGGCGTGTTGGAGATGTGATCGTCGCCGCGGATCACGTGCGTGATGCGCATGTCCATGTCGTCCGACACGCACGACAGGTTGTAGGTGGGCGACCCGTCGCTGCGCAGGAGCACCAGATCTTCGATCTCCACGTTGGAGAACTGCGTCGGGCCGTGCACCAGATCGTCGTAGCCGGTCATCCCTTCGGGGACGCGGAACCGCACGACGAACGGCTCTCCGGAAGCCCGGCGCGCGGCCTCGGCGGGCTCGACGCCCAGGCAGAGCCGATCGTAGGCCCACACCTGTCCCGACGCTTCGAACGCCCTGCGCCGTCCCTCGATGGCCTCGGCCGAGCAGAAGCAGCGGTAGGCGTGCCCCGTCTCGAGCAGGACGCGGGCCTTGCGCACGTGCTCGTCACGTGAGGCGCTCTGGAAGAACGGGCCTTCGTCGTGGGTCAGCCCGAGCCAGCTCAGCCCGTCGAGGATGGCCGTCACCATCTCTTCGGACGATCGCGCGGCATCGGTGTCCTCGATGCGCAGGATGAACACGCCCGCCGTGCGCCGCGCGTAGAGCCAGTTGAACAGCGCGGTGCGCGCCCCCCCCACGTGCAGGTAGCCGGTGGGACTGGGAGCGAATCTGACTCGTGGCGCGCTCATCCGGGCTCCATCGGGGCATGTGAAGGAAGGGTGTTCGAGACGAGAAGTGTCATTCTAATCGGGCCTTTCGGGGCAGTCAACGAAGCGTGTTTGAAAGGACGACGCGGCTCGTCCTATGGTGTCGCGAGCCCTTCAACCCGTCTCCCTGGAGGACAGCATGAAGAGAATCCTGATCTGGATCGCGGCGTTGACGATGGTGGCGGCGGCGGCCGGCTCACCGGCCCGGGCCGAGATGCGCAAGGGAGCCTTCGAGGCGGGCGGGTTCCTCTACTGGGCCCACTTCGACAACGACTCCAACGTGGACGACACCACGGGGGGCGGACTGAGGTTCGGCATCCTCTTTGCCGAGGAGCATCAGCTGGAATTCACCTGGGAGCACTCCAGCACCGAGGACGAGTTCTTCGATGAAGACGTGGACATCGACACCTTCAGGGCCGGATACGTCTACAACGTCCTCCCCAACAAGCCGTTCTCGCCCTTCCTCACCGTCGGGGGCGGCTGGCAGCACGTGCAGATCGACGCCTTCGGGGACGAAGCTACGGACGGCCTCATTTTCGGCGGGGGCGGACTCAGGATCTTCATCGGCCGATCCTTCAACATCCGCTTCGACGGCATGGTGGAGCTGATTTTCCCGCCGAGCGACACGCTGTTCGACACCCTCCTTCTGGGAGGGGTGGGGTGGGTGACGGGGGGACGCTGACTCCCGGAATCCGCCGGCCTCCCTGGAGGTTTCTCCTGGTGAGCCGGGCGGAGGCGTGGGCTGTGCTAGAATGACGGCCCGTTGCCTCCCTGGACATCATCGGTGTGACATGTCACGGCGCCGTTTCCTCTGCCTGATCTTCGCCCTGTCGGCTCTGCTGGCGGGCCCCTCGCCCGTCCGGGCCCAGGGGGCATTCACCAGCAGCCGCGTGGTGAAAGCCGAGAGTTACGTCTCCTTCGACAAGGTCCCCCCCGGGTCCGCCTTCCGGCTGGCAGTGGTCCTCACCGTGGACCACGGCTGGCACATCAATGCGGACAAACCCTCTCTGGACTATCTGATCGCCACCCATCTGGAGATGGCCCCTCCCGAGGCCGGGATCGAGCTGGGATCGGCCATCTATCCTTCTCATGTGGAGAGAGCCTTCTCCTTCACCGAAGGGAAAACCCTGAGGGTGTTCGAGGGGAAGGTCCCCATCGGCCTCGAGGCCCGGTCGGCGCGTGATCTCGCAGCGGGGCCCCGCACGCTGACGGGGACCCTCACGGTGCAGGCCTGCAGCGATACATCGTGCCTGGCCCCCGCGAAGGTGCCGGTGACGATCAGCGTGCCCATCGCCGCTCCTGGAGATCCCATCAACGCGACCCATGCGGACATCTTCGGGGCCATCCGATTCGCGGACGGAGCCTTCCCGCGGCAGGCGGCGCCAGGCGGCGCGGGCACCCCCGCTCCCGACGCGGTGAGCCCGATCGACAATCCGGTCGGGCGCTGGGTGTCCGAGGCCGGATGGGGCGTGGCGCTGCTCTGGATCTTCCTGGGCGGGCTGGCGCTCAACCTCACGCCCTGCGTCTACCCGCTCATCCCGATCACCCTGGCCTACTTCGGCGGGCAGGCCTCCGGACGATCCGGGCGCACGTTCTCGCTGGCCACGGTGTACGTGCTGGGGATGTGCGTCACCTATTCGGTGATGGGGGTCGTGGCCGCGCTCACCGGGAGCGTCCTGGGGTCCGCCCTGCAGAGCCCCGCGGTGCTCGTCTTCGTGGCGCTGGTGATGGTGGGCCTGGGGCTCTCGATGCTGGGGCTCTACGACATCCAGGTCCCGGCGGCCTTGCGCCGGCGCATCACCTCGAAGCCCGGCATCGGGGGCGCACTGTTCATGGGGCTCACCGTGGGGCTGGTGGCCGCGCCGTGCGTGGGCCCGTTCGTGGTGAGCCTGCTGGCCTACGTCGGGCAGATCGGAAATCCGCTGCTCGGCTTCTGGCTCTTCTTCGTGCTCGCGCTCGGGCTGGGGGTCCCCTATCTGGCGCTGGGGGCCTTCGCCGGCCGCGTGACGCGGTTGCCACGTGCCGGCGCATGGATGGAATGGGTCAAGAAGGTCTTCGCGTGCGTCCTGTTCGCCATGGCGGCCTATTTCGTCAATCCCCTGCTGCCGGACGGAATCGCGGGATGGACCATTCCGGTGGTTCTGCTGGCAGCAGCGGTCTATCTGGGGTTCATCGAGGGCTCTCCCATCCGCTCCTCCGGGTTCCGTGCCGCGCGCATCGCCACGTCGGCGGCCTGCGTCGCGGTGGCGGCGGCCCTGGTGCTGCCTTCCAGCGCCGCCTCGGCGCGGATCCCATGGGAGCCCTACAGCGAGGACGCGCTGCGTCAGGCGTCACAGGCCGGGCGCCCGGTGATCGTCGACTTTACCGCGGAATGGTGCCTCCCCTGCAAGGAGCTCGACCACTACACCTTCTCCGACCCGCGCGTGGTCGAGGCGGCACGCGACTTCGTCATGCTGCGGGCCGACATCACGAGCCAGATCTCCGAGGACGTGTCACGCCTGCAGGCGAAGCATTCGATCCTGGGAGCCCCCACCATCGTGTTCCTGGATCCAGGGGGCCGGGAGCGCCACGAGCTGCGTCTGACGGGTTTCGAGGGGGCCGACCGGTTCCTCGAGAGGCTGGAGCGGGCGCGCTACGACCCCGGCTAGGACTCGTCCTGACGGCGGCGGGCGGTCCCATCCAACACCTATCATCCTGCAGGCAAGGAGGCATTCATGGCCGAGGTCAAGGCGACAGGGCTCAAGAAGGGCATGTGCATCAAGATGAACAACGAGCTGTACATCGTGCTGAGCACCATGCACATCACGCCGGGCAACTGGCGGGGGATGGTGCAGTCCAAGCTGCGCAACCTGCGCAGCGGGAACCAGATGGACCACCGGTTCCGCTCCGAGGACATGGTCGAGCGCGGCATCCTGGACGACGCGGAGATGGAGTATCTCTATCAAGACGGTGACGACTTCCACTTCATGAACACCGCGACCTACGAGCAGGTGCACCTGCGCCGCGAGGAGCTGGGCGACAACGTGAACTACCTCACTCCCAACATGAAGATCCAGGTTCTGTTTCACGAGGGGCGGCCGGTCGGGCTTGAGCTGCCGTTGACGGTGGACATGAAGGTGGTGTCCACGGCTCCGGAGCTGAAGGGAGCCACGGCGTCGGCGCAGCGCAAGCCGGCGGTCACCGACACGGGCCTCACCGTGCAGGTCCCCCCCTTCATCGGCGAGGGGGAGATGATCACCATCTCCACCGAGGACGGAACCTACCTGGAGCGCGCCAAGCGCTAGCGCCGCGATTCCAGCGCGTCCCGCAGGATGGCGGCGTGATCGAAGGCCATGTTTTCCGGCACCTGTTCGCGATGGAACCATCGCGCCTCGGCGGCGTCGTCGGCCCCGAGCGGCTCTCCGTCGGCCTCCCCCAGAAAAACGACGGAGACCGTGTGCCCCCGAGGGTCGCGCGCCGGATCCGAGTAGACGTGAAACTGGCGCACCAGCCGAACCTCGAGGCCGGTCTCTTCGCGCGCCTCCCGTTCGGCCGCCTGCTCGACCGTCTCGCCGTACTCCACGAACCCACCTGGAAAGGCCCAGCCCGGCGGCGGGGAGCCGCGCCGGACGAGCAGCACCTGGTCGGGGTCGCTGCGGCGCCTCACGATGACGTCCACGGTGAGGCGAGGCTGGCGGGCGGGGGGCATCGGCTCAAAGAGGCGTGGCGGAGAGGGGGGGATTCGAACCCCCGACTCGGTTACCCGAGTAACGCCTTAGCAGGGCGCCCTGTTCAGCCACTCCAGCACCTCTCCGCGGCGTCGTGAGCATGTTTCCAGGGACAGGGCAGGATAGCAGGGGTGCCCTGGAGCGTCCAATAGCGTGGAGCGGGCGCGCAGGATCGGGTACACTCCCGCTCCGACCGCGGTGAGCGGCCGACGACGTGACGGCACCTTCGCACGGATGCCCGAGGCCAGGAGGTCCCGGACTTTGCCGTACGACACAGGAACCATCGAGCGCCGGCTGCTCGACAATGATCTCGAGGCGCTCGGGCTGGTCACACGGTGGATCGCGGTGGCGCTCACCTCGCCGAGATTCTGGTCGCTTCGGACCGCCTGGCCCGACATCACCCAGGACATCCTCATGCGCGTCGTCGAGAGCCTGAAGCAGGATCGGTACGATACATCGCGCGATTTCCGCGCCTACGTTCAGGGAATCACCCGGCACGCGGCCCTCGAAGAGCTCGAGCGGCAGCTCCACGCCCGGCGGAAGAGCGGGGCGGACCGGAGCAGGCCTGACCCCGGCTCGGGCCCGGAGCAGGAGACCATCCGCAGGCAGATGGTGAGGCGTATCCTGGACCTCACCTCGGAGGAATGCCGTTCCCTCATACGCGCCTACTTCTTCGATGATCGCGCCTACGCAGAAATCGCAGAATCTCTCGGGGTTCCGGTAGGAACCGTCAAATCCCGGCTCTACCGTTGCCTGGAGGCCGCGCATTTTTCTTTGCACGGAACGGCCCGCCCGGGGAACCAGAGCCGCTCCTGGGCTAATAAAGAGAAGACAGAGGAGCACTCGTGACGCACGAGCAGCTCAAGGCCGCCCTGCCTGCCTACATCGTGCGTCGCCTTGAGGAAGGCGAGATGAAGCGACTGGATGAGCACCTTGAGGTCTGTCAAGAGTGCCGGGAGATGGTGGCGTCCTGGCGGGACTGGGCCGGCACGATGCGCGAAACTGGCCAGCTCCTCTTCGAGCCGCACCCCGAGCCGATCCACGTGCGCCTTTTCGCGCACGGGGCGCTCGAGGACGAGGATGCGGCCCGGGTCGGCCTCCATCTGGAGGTGTGCGCGTCGTGCGAGCTGGAGGCCACGGTGTGGCGCTCCCGCGTGGCCACCGCCTCACGGCCCGCCACGGTCCGTCCCACGCCTCGTGGCAGGGTCATCAAGATCGCCGGGCTGTCCGCGGCGGCCGGGCTGGTGGCCGGCCTGGGGCTGGGCTGGGTGCTGGCCGACTTCCGTTCATCCTCTCCGGTCGCGTGGACCGGGCCCACCGCGCAGATCGTGCTCCCCGGCATGCTCCGCAACGGCCAGCACGACCCGCTCACCCACACGGTCCACGCGGACGAGCATCGAGTGATCATCTCGTTTCCATCGGTCGATGCGGGGTTCAAGGATCGCGTGGGTGTCTACCGGTTCGAGATCATGGGCGGAGAGGGAGCCGTTCTGGACCTGGCCCTCACGGGCGAGACGGCCGCCCGGCACGTCGAAACCGCGAGTGTCGTCACCTTCGATGTCCCGGCTGCCTCCCTTCCGCCCGGCCGCTATCAGTGCCGGGTGACCGACCCCGGCGGAACAGTCGTCTACCAGATTCCCATTGAGATCGCCGGCTCCTGATCTGCCGCCAGTCCCCTTCGGCGACGAACCCGCCCCAGTGGAACGGATGGGTGCTCTTCCCCTTCCTGCGTCTTTCCTCGAGCATGGTTCGGCTCGCCCTGCTCACCGACTCGACGGTGGAAGCCCCTTCGCCGCGCGCCCGATAGAGTCCTGCCATCCACGCACGCGTCGCCTCATCGTCCACCCGCCACAGGCTCATGATCAGGGAGCCGGCCCCCGCCACGGCGAAAGCGCGCCTCAGTCCAAGGACCCCTTCTCCGGGAAGGACCTCGCCCACCCCCGTCTCGCAGGCCGACAGCACCGCCCACTCCACCGATGAGAGGTCGAGCGTTCCGACCTCCTCGGCCGTCAGGATCCCATCCTCCGACTCGGGGTTGGCGGGCAGCTCGCCGCGCCTGTTCGCACCCGCGAGAGCGAGGCCGGATAGGAGCAGCGGGTTGTCGCCTCTGACCGGAGGCGGCGGCTCCATCGCCGGCCACTGCATCTCGCCACCAGCGCGCGCGGCCCTCAGGGCCGACTCGCAGGTTCCCTGCATGAAGAAGCCGTGTGTGGCCACGTGCAGCAGGCGCCGGCCGGGAGCCAGCGACTTGAAGACCTCCTCCGTGGCGCTGGCTCCGGTCATCTCCCTCACCTCACCAGCGCCCTTCAGGAGCGAAGTGACCTCGGCGGCCTCCTGGCGCGCGCCGGGCAGCACGTCGAAGCGAAGTGTCCGCAGGCTCTGGCATCCGGGGGAGGGACTCCTGTAACGACCGCCGCCGGGAAACATGCCGGCGATCACCGGGCTGGAGCCCATGTCGAGGTCGGGCCCGCCCAGAACGAGGGAGCCGGCTCCCGTCGCGCGCTTTCCCGTATGGCGAACGAGGTCTCTTTCGGTCGAGACGTAGTGGATGATGGGCCCCGTCTCCAGCAGATACCCATCCTCTCCCACGGGAAGCGTGGCCAGGCTCACAAGATGGAGCGCGCCATCGGGGACGACGAACACCGTCCGGGCACCGGCCAGGGCGGGGCTCAGCGGATCCCAGATCTTCAGTCTCAAGAGGGCCGCTGCCTCCCGATAGTCCTTCTCGGCGCTCCCCAGCGGCGGCTCGAGGGCCGGCGGGGCGGCTCCGGCGCGGTCCTTCCAGCGGACGACCAGGTCTTCAATCGGTCGAGCCGGGCCGAGCGGGATGAAGCGAGGCTCCGCAGAGCCGACGGGGAGTACGAACGCGGCGTACTGGGACTCGGGCCCCGATGCAGAGGGTCGTTCGTATTCGACATAGGAGAGCAGCGCTGAGCCAGGGGGGAGGGCCGAGCGCACTGTGGACAGCCCTGTCGTGCTTTGATGCTGGCGCCGGCGGTACTCGGCGCTCGTCCTGGCCAGCTCGCGCTCCAGGCGTTCCTGCCGCCCCTGGGCTTCGGTCAGGGGATCGGCTCCGGTACCCGATGGCTGGCTCGCCCCAAGCAGCACGAACGTGGCGAGGCGCGATTTGGTCTTTTTCAGGTCGCGGGCCAGTGCGGCAACCTCGGATCCTTCGGCAGCGACGGCACGGTGGCGGGCGGTCATCTCGTCCAGCACGAGAGCGCGCGACCTGACCACCTCGTCCCAGACGCGCTCCACAAGGCCGGCGGGGCGGATGGACCGGCGGCTCAAGGCTGAGAACACCACCTGCAGGCTGGCGGCGCGACTCGACTCGAACCGGTAGACCTGGCGCTCCGAGAGGATGCGTGCCAAATCCTGGAAGCCTTCCCGGGCGATCGACTCCCCTCTCAGCGCATGTTCCAGAGCCTCGTCATCCTTGCCGAGGCGGTACTCGACCTTCGACAGCATGTCGAGAAGCGGTGAAAGGGCGACGTGCGTCGCGCCATACGCCCTCTCCTTGATGCGGATGGCCCTCTCCAGCAACGGCTCCGCCGTCGCGTCATCTCCGGCTCTGACATGGACATCGGCCAGATGGCCCAGAAAGAAAGCCAGCGTCCGATCCTCCGGCGGAGCGACCCGGGTGGCGATCTGCAGCGCGCGCTCCGCCTGCGACCGGGCTTCCTCATGCCTGCCCAGCCCCGCCAGGGCGACCGCCTGCTGGATCATCGCCGTGGCTGCGCTTGAGTTCTCCGTCCCCAGCTCGCTCCAGGCGCGCAGGCAGCGTCCATGGAGCTCCGCGGCCTCCGCGTACCGGCCCATGTAGCGGAACGTGGCGGCCTCGGATGTGATCAACATGTAGATGAATCCCTTCTCCGAGGAGGTGCCCGTCTCCAGGATCCGCTGGCCCCGCCTGGCATACTCCAGGGCAGCCTCGAGGTCCCCTTCGCCCCGGCAGATCTCCGCCAGGGAATACAGCAGGCCGGACAGCTCTTTTTTGTCACCCTTCGGGTTGCCGATCATGTGAATGGCCAGGGCGCGCTCGAAATAGAGCCTTGCCCCGGCGTAGTCTCCGAGCTGCCTGCTCGAATTGGCCAGCGCACCAAGTGCACTTGCGACGGAGAGATCGTCCGATCCCAGCGCGGACTCCCGGACCTCGAGCACGCGCTGCCGGACGGCATACGCCTCCTCGAAGGCCCCCAGGTAGTCGAGCGCGTCGCCCAGATCCTGGAGGGGCATCCCGGCCACACGGATGTCATCGGGCCCATACATCCGTTCAGCCATCGCGACGGCCCTCTCCGCGAACCCGACCGCTTCGGGGACCCGCTTCTTGCCAAGCTCCATCAGGGTGTGGACCAGGATCCCGCAGATGGTGACGGCCTCGGGAGAGTCAGGGCCGAGCTCTGCATCCACGGCGGCGAGCAGGCGCTTCCCTTCCGTTTCGGCCTCGGCCTTTGCGGCAGGGTTGTCGTACAGCTGCTTCAGCCGCTCGATCTGTTCGTCGAAGGGCCCGGGGTCCGGTGATTCGCCATGGACGGAACCCATGAGGGGGAAGAGCGTCGCGATCAGGAGGCCAGCCAGGGCACGGCGCATACCGGATCTCATACCCCCATGCCCATGAAGCTGCAAGATATATGTGAGGGCTTCAGGAGAGCGACGCCTGGAAGCGCTCCCTGCGGAACCGCAGCTGCTGCGCCACCAGGTCTTCATCTTCGTGCAGGCGTGCGTCCACCACTTCGCCACGCTCGATCACCGGCTCAAGGCGGGGGAAGACGAACGCCGTCATGCGGGGGATCCTCAGGCGCTCGGCGCGCTGAACGATGTTGCGGTGAATGGCGGGATCGAGGTGCGTGCCGAACCTCTCGAACAGCTCGGTGGCGGCACCCTCGTCGCCGCGTGACTTGATCGTCTGAAGCCGCTCCAGGATCTGCGCCACGCCGGCGCGCGCCTTGTCCAGATCGCGCAGCTCCACGAAGTAGTCGCCGTCGTGCTGCACGATGGCCACACCGTAGTCGGCGCGCCCTTCGGGCCCGCCGCGCGCGAGCCACTGAAGCACCAGCTCCTCACCCCGGCGGTGCGCCTCGCGGACGATGGGCTCGGGGATGGATCGGTAACGCGTCAGGTGCCCCTGCAGGTAGCCGACGTACATCGCCATGACGATGTCCGCGTGCCGCTCGGCGGGGAAGGCCCCGATCTGCACCAGCTTCTCGTCGGCGACGTGATGGAGCGCCACGAGATCGGCGCGGCACTCCTCCAGGGCGGAATAGGAGCGCCCGATGAGCGTGCGCGGGTCGGCGGTCAGGCCGGGCTCGGGCTGACCGGACCCGTGGCCGATCACCTCGTGCATGTAGACCAGCCACTTGCGACCTTCGTCGTGATGGCGGCGGATCAGATCCCGGAACTCCGGGAGGTAGAACTCTCCGTACATCGCCTCTTGAACCTGAGGCGAGCGTGCGTCCTCGATGTTTCTCAGAACGACGTTCTTGCTGCCGTGGTCGCGCCGCAGGGCGGCGTCGTTCGGCAGGTTGTAGGCGGCCGGCGACACCGGTCCCGCGTCGCCCGTCTCGACCAGCACGTTCACCACGCGGGCCACGGGGCGATCCAGGCACTGGCGCTTGTAACGGTCGGGCCACGGCATGCGCTGCTCGAAGTACCCGGCGCTGTCGGCCAGGCGTCCGATGAGGGTCGAGTCGGACACGAAGCTGGCATTCCCCTCGAACTGCCCGATCACACCGCGCGGGTCGTTGTACTGCTCGATGAAGCCATTGAGATAGTCGACGATGGTGTCAGAGCCCAGCCAGGCGATGGCGTGCCGCCGGAACGGCTCCTCTTCGCCGGTGCGGTAGTGTTCGAGAAGCGCCTCGAGGCCGGCCCGCTGCTCCGGCCCCTCCGCCAGCGGCAGCGCCTTCTCGAGGAAGAACGCCACGGCGGCGAGGTCCTGCCCGTAGCGGCCCCCGATCCGGTACACCTCCGGCACGGCCTGGCCGTCACGAAAAGCGAAGCGCACGTTCAACCGCTCCTGCCACGCGGGAGGAAGCGCCTGGAGCATGGCCTCCGTCACGCCTCGGTCGTACAGGTTGACGGCGCTGGACGCGACGATGTCCTCCCCTTCTTTCTGGTTGGTCTGGATCGGCTCGACCTCGGGGTCGAAGATGTGCGGCCCCAGGCGCGCCAGCTTCCCGTCGAGGCGCTCGCCGTGGCGCATACCGAAGCGTGCCCCTCGCGAGACGGCGTGCGGGGCGGCTACGGCGAGCATTCCTGGGGTCAGCCGTTTCGGCGTGAACTTGCCGTGGTGGTCGGCGTCGTACTGCCCGTGGTTGATCCAGAGGTACTTGAGGTAGTCGAGCACCGCCTCTTTCACCTCGGCGGGGAGCCCCTCGGCATGAACATGGATCTCCTCCATCATGAGCTGGATTTCCAGGGCGTGGCGGTGGCACTGATCCGTGTAGATGCGATCGCCCGCGATGGCCGCGCGGCTCAGCAGGTACGCCAGCGCTCTCTGTCGTGGAGCGAGATCCGCGAAGCCCGGAGCGTCCAGGCCCAGGACGAGATAGTCCATCCCGTCGGGGCCCAGACGCTCCAACTCGCGGGTCACGAGAGCTACTTCACTCTCTTGATCACGTGATAGCCGTACGGGCTCGTCTTCTCGTCGAACTCGGCGAGGCCCACATCTCCCACGTTCAGCTTGAAGCCGACGTCACCGAAGGCGGCCACCATGCCCTGGCGCGGGTACTCTCCCGACGCCGGGCTCACGCCCTTGTTGGCCATGCCGTAGATGCCCGGATGCTGATCGTCGGTGAACTGCTTCACCAGGGCGTCGAAGTCCTCGCCCTTCTTGGCGCGGGCCAGGATGTCGTTGGCCAGCTTCTTTGCCTCTTCCTGGCTGCGGGAGACATTCTTGCCCGGCAGCTTGCCCGTGAACGAGACGAGGCAGTGCTGCACCTGGATGTGCTCGGGCTCGGCCGTGGCGGCCGGAGCCGATTGCGTTCCCTGGGCCAGAGCGACCACGGCGCCGGCCGCCATCACGGCGAGCGCTGGCAGGATGATGCGCATGATGATCACGATCTCCTCCTCGGACGTAACCCGTTGTCGTTGTGGATCGAGAGTCCCGCATCATGGGCCGGGTGCGTGGTCAAGTCAAGACAGGAGGAATTGAAGGCCGGCCGCCCCGCGGGAGCGGCCGGCCTTCACCTGGAGCCCGCCGCGAGGGGGACGTCTGGGGCGACGTGCGCGGCCGGCTCAATTCACGGCCTCCACCCACCGGCTCGATGCTGCGGACGCCTGATGTTCATGGGCGGGTGAGGCCGAGGTCGATGTCGCGTGACGCAGGGAACATAGAGCGTCGACGCGACGGAGGCCAGCACCCGCCAACGACCATGACATGCAGATCAATACGCATCCGGACGATCACGATTCTCCCGCCGGTCCCTCCCGTTACGCGGGAAACAGACGTCGTGCCGCGCCCTCCATCTCCGACTCGAGGCGCCGCACCGCCTCGGGCGGGACGCCGTACGTGGAGGCCCACAGCACGACCTGCGGGGTGCCTCCGCAATGCTCCAGCTCGACCCGCATCAGGGCATGGTTCAGGTTGGCCGCGGTCATCACCAGCTGTGCCGGAGGCTCGACCATCTGGATCTCCCCTTCCAGGCGCATCCCTTGGTGCAGCGTGAGCCCGTACGTCCGGCCCTCGGCAAGCCCCGCGGGGAGTCCCTCGAGGAACAGTCCGCCGGGGGCCATCAGGCGCGCCCAAGCTTCGCCCTCCTTCATGCCGATGGGGTGGTGGGCCCAGGCCACCGTCCGGTCGCTGCCACGGTGCCGCTCGAGGTAGTGACGCAGCCCCCGCAGCTCGAACCCCCAACCCCGCCGCACGCCATCGTACTCATGATCCCAGCCCGCCCCTTCGCCGAAACCCGCATGCACGAGGCGCAGCACAGTGCGGCCTCCTCGTGCTTCCAGCTCCACGTCAAAAGCCAGGGTCACCCTGCCATCGGGGAGCGGCTCCTCGGGGACGGTGCGAAGCCGCGTGGGAGGCTCCCAATGGTCGATGCGCGTGCCCCCCTGCCACCAGCTTCCCCATGCATACCAGATCGAGCCCCCGTTCCCCGGTGTCACCTTGGCCTCCAGGGGGAACCAGCGCACCAGCTCGACCGGGTCGGTGAGCGCCGCCCAGACCGCCTCCCGGGGCGCTTCGATCTCGATGACGGCCTTCACCACCCGCCCGCGTCCTTCCATCCCTTTTCCGCTCATGACTCTTCCTCCTTCCTGATGACCGGGTACGAGCCGAGGAACACGTGGAAGCGGCGCCCGCCGGGGGCACGCTCGTCGTGGTAGCGGGCGATCAGGCTCTGCAGCGCCGCGGCCTGCTCCCGGAGGAACCCGTCGCGATCGGCCGCCGTGGCGAACCGGATCTCCGCGTGCATGGTGAAAGTGGGGAGCTTCCTGCCCGCGGCGCGCGCGCGGGTGCGCAGCCGGCCGATGTCGCGGATGGCGCGGGCCGCCACCGACAGGAGGTAGGACGACGAGAACCGGTCCGCCACCTCCGTGCCGGCCAGGCCCAGCGTGCCGGCCGCCTCGGGGCTCAGGACGTACGCGCGGGCGGTGGCCCGCAGGACCCGCTCCACGCAGTTCCCCTTGCGGCGCTCGTGCACCAGCTCGAGGAGCCCCTCCTTCTCCAGGCCGCGGATGTGGTAGTTGAGTCGCTGGCGAGGCATCCCCAGCCTGCGGGACAGGCCCGAGGAGGAGTCGGGTTCCTGAAGCTCTTCCAGGATTCGGCGTCTCAGCGGGTGGCGCAGCGCCATGGCCCTGCCCTGTCCCTGGATCAGCTCGATATCCCGCATGGCGGCCCCTCCTCGAATGACCCGATCGTATTCCGACAAAGAAATTTGTCAAGAAGAGAAATCCCTTCCGAAAGGTCGGTCGTGAGTTGCCCCGACGGCGAGAGGCCGTGCCGGCGACTAGCCTAGAGTCAGCCCTGCCAACGGTGACTTCATGCGCATTCTCCGGTTCCTGCTTCCGGCTTCCGTCGTCGTGGCCGCGTTTCTGTGCGGGCCTGTCTTTCATGCCCGGGGCGTCGCTCCGGGAGATGCTCCAGTCCAGCTGACCGCCCGCGTGGACCGGGTGTTCACCGATCAGCTCTTCACCCTCAACGATGGCCATCCTGGACACGACCTCCCCGTCTTCATCCCCAACCCCCTGGCCCCTCCCAGACACGGCGACCGGGTCACCGTGTCCGGCTCCATGAGACGCTTCGACTGGACCAGATGGGTCGACAACCAGACCTGGTTCGATGAGGGATGGGGACTGATGCACGACATGCTGGTGAAGTTCGAGAACCGGCCCGTGCTGGTGGCCGACTCCGTGTTCGAGCCGGGAGGGCGGAACCTGGCTCTGCCCGAGGGGCAGGTAGCGCCCCCGGGGCCCGTCCAGCCACAGACCCGGGGCGAGCGCAAGGCCGCTCGCCAAGCCGAGAAAGCCTGGACGTCGACTCACGGCATGACCACCGCGGCGGCTGTCGGGACCGCGGCGGGCTATGGGCACATGGATGCCGGCCCCGTCGAGCGGATGACCCCGGCGGGGGATCAGCCCGATCGTCAGACGGGTGAAGGTGCCGGCACGAGCGCGCCGGGCGCCCCGACTGCGGGCGCCGCGCCCGCCGCTCCCGACACCCCCATGCGGCAGGGAATGGGCCCGACGACCATATCGGCCGCGCGCACGATGTCACCAGATGACAGGTTCGCCACGACCGACCAGGTGGTCGCGGACCCTGATGCCTACGCGGGCCAGGACCTCGTGGTGAGCGGGACGGTCGTGCGCCTGATCGGCAAGGCGACTGTCGAGCTGGGCTCCGGCGACGGGCAGGTGCTCACGGTGGAGCTGGACGCCGAGCCTGCCTATCTCGTGGCAGGCCAGCGCGTCCTTGTGCATGGCAGGCTGATGCCACATTCGGGGCCCGCCGCCATGATGAGCGGGCACCTGCTCTCGCCGACTGGAGCCTCCGCGATCGAGGCAGGGTCCCCCGAAGTGACCGAGCTCGACGCCGACGTGGTGGTGGCCACTCCCCACGCCATCGCCGGCGATCCCGCGCTGTTCGTGGGGCGCAAGGTGAACATCGTGGCCACGGTGGCGAACATCGCCGGAGCGCACGCCTTCGTGGTGCGCGACGACATTTCGGAGACTTCGTCCCGCGCCACGACGTCTCTCAACGACGCGGTGGTCGTGCTGGTCTCCGATCCCAGCCAGCTGCCCCAGGAGCCGGGCATGCGTGTGCGCGTCGTGGGGCGCGTGGTGATGCTGCCGGAGGATCCGGCCGCGCAGCCGGCCGACGCCGCCGAGCGCATCGACCCGGCGTGGCTGGAAGGGCTCGACATGAGCCTGTACGCGGGACAACCGACCATCGTGGCCGAGACCGTGACCGAGCCGGGGTTGCGTCAGATCGGCCGGTGAGCGGATCGCCTGGCGGAGGGAGCAGGATTCGAACCTGCGAGGCCCGAAGGGCCTAGCGGTTTTCAAGACCGCCGCCTTAAACCACTCGGCCATCCCTCCGGTCCGAGGAAGATCCTAGGCGATCCTCTCCACCCCGTCCATGTAGGGACGCAGCGCGGACGGCACGACCACGCTTCCGTCGGCCTGCTGTCCGTTCTCCAGGATCGCCACGAGCGTGCGTCCCACCGCGAGCCCCGAGCCGTTGAGGGTGTGCACCAGCTCGGTGCGCTGCTTGCCCCGGCGCTTGAGGCGGATGCCCGCGCGCCTGGCCTGGAACGACTCGCAGTTCGAGCAGGAGGAGATCTCGCGGAAAGCGCCGCCGTCCGATGGCAGCCACACCTCCAGGTCGTAGGTGCGCGCCGACGAGAAGCCCAGGTCTCCCGTGCAGAGCGACACGACGCGGTGGTGCAGGCCGAGGCGGCGCAGGATCTCCTCGGCGTTGCCGGTGAGCCGCTCCAGCTCGGCGTTCGAATCCTCGGGTCTGGCGAACGCCACCAGCTCCACCTTGTTGAACTGATGCACGCGGATCAGCCCTCGCACGTCCTTGCCGTACGAGCCCGCCTCGCTGCGGAAGCACGGTGTGTAGGCGGTGTAGCGCAGGGGGAGCAGCTCTTCGTCCAGCGTCTCGCCCGCGTGCAGGTTGGTGAGAGGGACCTCGGCGGTGGGAATCAGCCAGTAGTCGGTCCCTTCCACCTTGAACAGGTCGTCCTTGAACTTGGGGAGCTGGCCCGTCCCGGTCATGGTGCGCGTGTTGACCATGAAGGGAGGAATCACCTCACGGTAGCCATGCTCGCGCGTCTGGATGTCCAGCATGAAGTTGATGAGCGCGCGCTCGAGCAGGGCCCCTGCGCCGGTGAGCAGTCCGAAGCGCGCGCCGGCCAGGTGCGCGGCGCGCTTGAAGTCGAGGATCCCCAGGGACTCTCCCACCTCCCAGTGGGGACGCGGCGTGAAGGCGAACGACGGCGGCTCTCCCCACGTGCGTTCCACGACGTTCCCGGAGGCGTCGCGCCCCACCGGGGTGCTCCCGCTGGGGACGTTGGGCAGGCTCATGAGGAACGTCTCGAGGGCCCCCTCGATCTCGGCCAGGCGGGGGTCGGAAGTCTTGATGCGCTCGGCCAGGTCGCGCCCTTCGGCGATGAGCCCGGCCGCGTCCTGGCCGGCCTTCCTGAGCCGCGTGATCTCCTCGTTGATCTGGTTCCTCCTCTGCTTGAGCCCCTCCACCTGGCGCAGCAGGGCCCGGCGCTCCTCGTCGAGCGCCTCGAAGGGGGCCCAGTCGATCCGGGCCTGCCGGTCGGCCATGCGGGCCTTCACGAGCCCGAGGTTCTCTCGCACGTAGGACAGGTCGAGCATGGGGTGATCTCCGGTGTGGTGCCGCGGTGAGCGCTGATTATACGTTCTTGCGGCCGGCCCGCTCCGACGGAACGAAGAAGTGATTCTCCGGCGTCCCGTCGACGCCCAGCAGATCGATGGGACGGAGGTGAACGTAGGAGAACCGTTCGAACCAGGCCCGCACTTCCGTGAGATTCCTCTCCCGGACTTCGATCATGACCACCGGCCGGTTCCTCTCGATCGTTCGTGCCGCTCCTTTCAGAAGCTCCAGCTCGTATCCCTCGACGTCGATCTTCACGAACGAGACCCCGTTCAGCTCGTAGGAGTCAAGCGCCTTCATGCGGACGGTCTTTTCGATACGGTCGCCGGTTCCGGGAATGTCTTCGTTGACCAGGCTGCCCCACCCGACGAGCGGCCGTCCGGAAAGCAGTGGAACGTAGAGAGTGGCCGTCCCTGCGTCCGAGGAAAGCGCCGTATGGTGGATCTGGACGCGATCCCGATTCCAGGCACGCAGGTCGGTCGTGAGATCCTCGTTCGGCTCGAAGGCATGCACGCGGGGGACGAGCTGCGAGAGCCGGTAGCTGTACATCCCCTCGTTGGCGCCGATGTCCAGCGCCACCGGTCCATCCATCCGGAGCCTGTGAAGGTAGCGGACCTCGCTCTCCAGGCTCCCCTGCAGGATGTGAAGGCGGTACCGCCAGGGCAGACGCTTCCCCGCCGGCACCAGGGGCATAGAGAGGCGCCGGAGCGCCCGGACCGCCAGCGATCGCAGAGATGTCAAGGAAGGCGCTCCATCACGGCCAGGGGCATGGGTCGTCTCCGGTGTGGTGCCGCGGCGAAGACCTCATTATACTTCCCCGCCGTATCTGCCACGAAGGAGCCGTCGAAACCATGACCGCAACCATCAGGAAGGCCGTCTTCCCCGCCGCCGGGCTGGGCACCAGATTCCTCCCGGCCACCAAGGCGCAGCCCAAGGAGATGCTCCCTCTGGTGGACAAGCCCGTCATCCAGTACGTGATCGAGGAGGCGGTCGCCTCGGGCATCGAGGACATCATCATCGTCACGGGCCGCGGAAAGAACGCCATCGAGGACCACTTCGACGTCTCGTTCGAGCTGGAGAAGGTTCTCGAGATGCGCGGCGAGCGCGAGAAGCTCGCCGTGGTGCGCGACATCTCCGACATGATCCGTCTGTCGTACGTGCGCCAGAAGGAGGCTCTGGGGCTGGGCCACGCCATCCTGGTGGCTCGTGAGCTGGTGGGCAACGAGCCGTTCGCTGTCTTCCTGGGCGACGACGTCATCGACGCCAAGGTGCCTGCCATGCGGCAGATGATGAAGGTGTTCGAGAAGGTGGGGGCTTCCGTGGTGGCACTGGAGGAAGTGGATCGCGCCCGCACCAAGGACTACGGCGTGATCGCGGGACGCGTCCAGGAGGATCGTATCTGGCAGGTGAAGAGCCTGGTGGAGAAACCCGAGCCGGCCAAGGCCCCCTCCAATATGGCGATCATCGGCCGCTACATCCTGACGCCGGAGATCTTCAAGCACCTGGAGCGCACGCGAGCGGACCGGCGCGGCGAGATCCAGCTCACCAACGGCCTGCGCTCGCTGCTGAAGGAACAGCCCATCTTCGGCTACCAATTCCAGGGGAAGCGCTACGATACGGGCCACAAGCTGGGGTTCCTCAAGGCTACGGTGGAGTTCGCGCTGAAGCGCCCCGACCTGGGAGAAGAGTTCCGCGAGTACCTGCGCTCGCTCAGCCTGGACGGCGGTCCGCGTGAGCGGTGACGTCTTGAAGATCCGGACCGCCCTCCGGGCGCTGCTGCCCCGCCCGATCTACAACGCCTACCTGCGCATGCGAGTGGCCAGGCAGCGCCGGCACAACCAGGCCGAGACGCTCGAGAGCGTGTTCACCCGCATCTACGAAAACCATGCCTGGGGCGGGTCCCCTGGCGACTATTGCTCGGGAAGCGGCTCGAGCGAGCGCCATGCAGATCGATACGCCGAGGCGGTCAGGGGCTTCATCCGGGAGCGCGGCATCGGGGCGGTGGTGGACCTGGGCTGCGGGGACTTCGTGGTCGGCAGGCGGATTGTCGCGAACGACGTCTCGTACGTCGGCGTCGACCTGGTTGACAGCCTGGTCCGGAGGAACCGCGAGCTCTATGGCACCGAGCGCGTGACCTTCCAGCGCCTGGACATCACGACCGAAGACCTGCCCCCGGGGGACCTCTGCCTCGTGCGGCAGGTGCTGCAGCACCTCTCCAACGCCGAGATCGCGGCCGTGCTGGCGAGGATCGCGAGGTACCGATACGTGCTGGTCACCGAGCACTATCCGGCGCCTTCGGTCCGATCCGTGCCGAACAAGGACAAACCGCACGGTGCCGACACCAGAATCTATGACGACTCGGCCGTCTGCCTGGATCAGCCCCCCTTCAACCTCAGGGGCTTGAGCCTGTTCCTCGAGGACGACGCCGTCCGGGACCTGATGCCCCCGGGAGAGAAGCTCCGGACCTACCTGGTCGAGCCCCATGCCGACTGAACCGGAGCCGCGCGCGTCTGACCAGATCATCAGAGCGGATGTCAGGCAGGCGGCGCTGTACGCCTTCGCCGTCCTGGTGAGCCGCGTGGCCATCCTGGGACTGCTGGCCTGGTTCGTCCATCACCGCGAGTTCACCGACGACGTGACGATGCACATGGACATGGCCCACTCCCCCATGGGGCCGCTCCTGGGACGAACCGTCGCCCCCTCGCATCCTCCCTTCATGAGCCTGCTGTTGAGTCTCGTCGCAGCGCCCCTTTCGGTCGTGATGTCCGACTTCCTGGCCATGCGGCTCACCAGCATCGTGTACGAGGCGGCCGCGGCCTTCGTGTTCGGGCTGCTCGCCACCCACGTGTACGGACTCCGCCTCTTCTGGTCACCCGCATCACTGGCCTTCCTGGCGATGCCGATGGGATGGATGACCACCGCGGTGATGGCCCAGGACGAGTCGATCGGCGCGTTGTTCGTCATGGCGGTCGTGTGGCTCACGGCCCGGGGACAGGCGGACGCGGCCCTGGTGACGTGCGGCCTGGCCGTTTCGGCCGCCAAGATCTTCATGCTGGGCCCGCTGGCGGCCCTGGTGATCCTTCTGCCGCATCGGACCCTGATCCACCGGGCGATGCTGGGAGGCATCCCGGCCCTGGTACCCTACGCATGGGTCTACGGCGCTACCATGCTGAGCGGGAACCCCATGCCTCTCGTCGACTTCACTCCGAGCGCCCAATACAGCGTCAACCTCTGGGTGATGCTGGCGGGCGAGCATGGCATGCATCACGAAACGGCCCGCCGCCTCTCCTCGGTGCTGGTGGCGGCGGCGCTGGGCTCCATCCTGGCCGCGCGCCTGATGCGGCCCAAGCCGCTGCCCGCCAGGTCGACGGCCCTGCTGCTCGCCGTCCCTCTGCTCTGGATCTTCGCGCTCTTCTACCACGTGAGTCCCGAGTACTACATCCTTGCACTCCCTCCGCTGCTCCTGGTCTGCCGCTCACCCGGCGCGGCCATCCTGATCTCCGCCATCTCCGCAGCGCCGTGGGGCGTGAACCTTGTTTACGGGGTGCGCCAGGCGATCGCGTCGGGGGCCGCGGAGGGGAGCGGCAAGGCGGCCTTCGTGCACATGTACCGGGCCGTCGTTCCGGTGGAGCCGGACCTGGTCTTCTATCCGGTGGTGGCCGTCTCCATCGTGTCGACCCTGGGGCTGACCCTATGGGCCACACGCCGGCTGCTGTCGGGGGAGGAACCCTAGGGGTCCTTGCTGCCCTTCGTCCCATCCTTCTTGACAGGCTTGGCCTTGTCGTCGGCAGAGGCCGTGGAAGAGGTCTGGCCCGGATCCTTGGCGGGGGCCTTCTTCTCCGTCGCGCCGTCCCTCTTCTTCCCGTAGTCGGTGACGTACCAGCCGCTCCCCTTGAACTGGATGGCAGACGCCGACAGGAGCTTGCGCAAGGTGCCCTTGCATTTCGGGCACTGACGGCGTGGACGATCAGAGAACTTCTGGATCACCTCGAATCGGTGACCGCACTTGGTGCACTCATACTCGTACATCGGCACGCAAGACCTCCCGGGCGGCGGGGAAAGATAGCGGTCCCCGAAAAGAGTTGTCAAGGAACCGGCGCGAGCCGCATCGTCCACCGTGTGCTAGCCTGCTTCGCCGGACATCAGAACCGGGATGGCCGGCACCGACGCCGTGTCGAATCCGCGCCGCACGAAGGACAAAAAAACCACCCAGGCCGCCTGGCACATCATCACGGGCGAGTATCCTCCCCAGCCGGGAGGAGTGGCCGACTACTGCGCGCAGCTGGCGCACTCGCTCGCGGTCGAAGGAGACGTGGTTCACGTCTGGACGCCGCCCGGCGGCCAGGACTCCGAGTACGACCGTCTCGTCCACATCCACAGGCTCCCTGGCCATTTCGACCGCCTCGGCCTGCGGGAGCTGCGTCGCGGGCTGGATGCCAGCCCGGCGCCGCGGAGGATACTCGTGCAATACGTGGCCGGCGCGTTCGGTTACCGCGCCATGAACCTGCCCTTCAGCCTGTCCATGGCCCTGCGCCGGCACGAGCCCATGTGGGTCATGTTCCACGAGTACGCCTATCCGCTTGGATGGCGGCTCAAGCCCCAGCACAATCTGCTCGGGATGGTCACGTCCATCTTGGCCGGTCTGCTCGCCTGGCGCGCGGATCGGATCCTGGTCTCCACTCCCTCCTGGATCAGAAAACTACCCCCGTTCCTGAGACGCTCGAAGCATGAATGCATCACATGGCTTCCGATCCCCAGCAACATCCCGGTGAACCACGATCCCGGGGCCTCGCTGAAGATCCGGCAGCGCCTCCTGAACGGCGGCCGCCGCACCCTGCTCGGCCACTTCGGCACCTACGGACCTCTTATCTCCGGGATGCTGCGCGAGATCCTCCCCATGCTCCTGGCGCCCGCGGAGAGGGCTGCCCTGCTGATGGGGCGAGGCGGCGAAGCGTTCGTAGAGCGGATGACCGGAGAGCATCCTCACCTGAAGGGGAGGCTTTTCGCCTCGGGCGCGCTCGAGGGCGCCGCGATGGCCGACCATCTCAAGGCCTGCGATATGCTCGTGCAGCCCTATGACGACGGAGTGACCAGCCGGCGCGGAACGCTCATGGCCGGCCTGGCGCTTGGACTTCCCATCGTGACCAATGGTGGACGCTCCGCGGAGCCATCCTTCGCCCAGGAGGGAGCTGTCGCCATGGCGGCGACTCCCGATCCGCTGGCCATAGCCGCTCTGGCCGAGCGGACCCTGGCTTCCGAAGAGGAGCGCGCCCGGTTGTCGCGCCGCGCCGCCTCGCTGTACCAGGAGAAGTTCTCCATCGAGCACAGCATCCGCACCCTGCGCGAGCTGGCGGCACGGGACGAAGTGGCGTCGTGAGTCAAGCCGTGGCCGGCTTCTGCGCTTCGATGCAGATCGAGTAGCTCGGCCAGCTGGTCCATGATTCCAGCGCCGAGTCCAGAAGCGGCGGCAGCACCCGCAGCGGCAGGATCGCGCCCCATGCGACCATGGGGTGGATGCGGGACACCATCCACTGGACCCAGCAGACCTTCTGGCTCATGTAGCCCCCGCAGTACGATGACGCTTGCAGCACCAGCCCCGCCTGCTCGCACAGGCCCCGGAGCTGCGGCTCGTCGTAGCCCTTTCGAACGTGCCAGCCGTTCTCGACGGTGTGCCAGGGCCCCGCTTCGTTCGGCGTGATGGGAACGTAGTTCACGTAGGGTGTGGTCAGGAGCAATCGACCTCCCGGTCGGATGCATCCGGCCAGCAGGCGCATCAGCCTCCCATCGTCGAGGATGTGCTCGATCACCTCCAGGCAGATGACGACATCGAACCGCCCGGCCAGATCCGTCCGCTCGTCAATCCGGCGCACGTCCTGCACCTCGAATCGGGCCGAGGGTGCCCCACACAGCACGGCACGCTCTGCCGCCACACGCTGGTTGCGCTCGTCCCAGCTCAACCCCAAGGACTCGTAGCCGCGCAACGCGGCGCCGATGGTGAAGGCACCCGAGCCGCACCCCACGTCGAGCAGACGCTCCCCGCTCTCGGTTCTCGGGAGCCGTCTCTTGAGCCAGTTCCATCGGTCCAGCACCATCGTATCTCCGTGAATGAGCGTCGCCGGAAACCCGAGGAGCCGGACAAGAGGTGATTCCATGGCCCTCATTTTATCACCGTGGAGGCCTTCGCCCCGCTTGAGGGCTTTTCGCGGCCCCTTTATAATGCGCGCGAATCGAGGATCCACGGCCAGGGCCGGGGGAGCGTGGTTGGACAAGATATGGGTTTCCGGAGGCCGCGCGCTTCAAGGCACCGTGGTGGCCGGCGGCGCGAAGAACGCCGTCCTGCCCGCCATGGCCGCCGCCCTGCTCACCGATCAGCCGCTGGTCCTGCGCAACACACCTCGCGTCCGTGACGTTTCCACGATGTTGCGCGTCCTGCAGCACCTGGGCGCGGAGCAGGCGAGCCAGCAGGACGGCGTGTGCCGGATCCTGGTCCCCAGGATCGCCGAGCCGGAGGCGCCCTACGAGCTGGTCCGCACCATGCGCGCCTCGGTGCTGGTGCTCGGTCCGCTGCTGGCGCGGACCGGCCGGGCACGGGTGTCTCTGCCGGGAGGCTGCGCCATCGGCGAGCGGCCAATCAACCTGCATCTGGAGGGGCTGACCCGGCTCGGGGCGGAGGTGGACCTCATTCACGGCTACGTCACCGCCACCTCCCGGCGGCTCCGCGGGACCGACCATACCTTCCCCATGTGCACCGTGACGGGGACCGAGAACCTGATGATGGCCGCGTCCATCGCGCAGGGGACCACCGTCCTTCGCAACTGCGCGGCGGAGCCCGAGGTGGCCAGCCTGGGCGATTTGCTCAACGCAATGGGCGCCCGCATCGAAGGGGCCGGAACGGAGACCATCG
This sequence comes from Candidatus Polarisedimenticolia bacterium, assembly GCA_050747525.1. GTDB lineage: Bacteria > Acidobacteriota > Polarisedimenticolia > JACPZX01 > DASXTC01 > JBOGOC01. Next base: position 36,003 of record JBOGOC010000036.1, read on the forward strand.
GCATCCAGGGGGTGGACGCCCTCGGCGGGGCGGACCACGTCGTCATTCCCGACCGCATCGAGGCGGGGACTTACCTCATGGCCGGCGCAATCACGCGCGGCCGGGTCGAGGTGAAGGAATGCAGGCCCGAGCACCTGGCCTCGTTGAAGGACGTGCTGGAGCAGGCGGGCGTCCCGCTCACGTCCACCTCCGATTCCCTGGGCGTGGCCCCGTGGGACGAGCTGAGGGGCACGAACGTCACGACGGCCCCCTATCCGGGCTTCCCTACCGACCTTCAGGCCCAGTGCATGGCGCTGATGACCCAGGCCACAAGCCAATCGGTCATCACGGAGAACATCTTCGAGAACCGCTTCATGCACGTCGGCGAGCTGCGCCGCATGGGAGCGGACATCTCCACCGACGGGGCCTCCGCGGTCGTGCGCGGCCCCACGAAGCTCTCGGGCGCGCCCCTCATGGCCACCGACCTGCGCGCCAGCGCCTCGCTCGTCCTGGCGGCGCTGGTGGCCGATGGCGCGAGCGTCATCGATCGCGTGTATCACCTCGATCGCGGCTATGAGCGGATGGAAGAAAAACTGAGGGCGCTCGGAGCGGAGATCCGGCGCATACGATAAAGGGGAGGTGGACATGAATTCAGGATGCCTCTTCTGCCGCATTTCGGCTGGAGAGATCCCCGCGAATCTCATCCATGCCGATGAGACCGTCTTCGCGTTCCATGACATCAACCCGCAGGCCCCGCACCATGTCCTGATCTGTCCGCGGCGGCACATCGGCACGCTGGACGAGGTGCGCGGCGAGGACGAGCAGCTGATGGGGCGGCTCGTGACCACGGCCTCCATGCTGGCCCGGAAACTTGGGTTGCCCTCCGGGGGATACCGCCTGGTGATCAACTGCGGAGCAGGGGCGGGCCAGTCGGTGTTCCACGTGCACGTGCACCTGCTGGGGGGAAGGCCCTTCGCGTGGCCGCCGGGCTGAACCCTCAGGTGCGCCCGGACACCGACTTGAAGACGCTGCGGATGCGTGACACCGCGCCGGTCGCCGGCTCGGCCTCCTCCGCGTCCTGAGCCGTCTGGTAATAGGAGTAGTAGTTGTAGTAGGAGGACGGCCCTTCCTGGGTCTTGTTCAGGATGACGCCCAGGATTCTCATCTTGGCCACCTGCAGCGACTCCTTGACCTGGGCGACCGCCTTGCGGGACACCCCGCCCGACTCCGCCACGATGATGGCCGCGTCCACCTCCCCGGACAGCAGCATCGCGTCGGCCACCAGCAGGGCAGGCGGCGTGTCGAAGATCACCAGGTCGGCCATCGTCTCCAGCTTCCTGATCAGCTCCTTCATGGGCTTCGAGTGCAGGAGCTCTGCGGGATTCGGCGGAATGGGACCCGACGGAAGCAGCGTGAGCCCTGGATGTCCGGACGGCTTGAGCGCTTCCTCGAGCGTGTGTTCGCCTGCGAGGACCGACGTGACGCCCGCCATGTGGCGCGAGCCGAGGATGCGCTGTATCGACGGATTCCGCAGGTCCGTGTCCACGACGATCACCCGCTTGCCGGCCGCGGCGATGGCGCAGGCGAGGTTGACGAGCGTCGTGGACTTGCCCTCCCCCTTGCGCGCCGACGTCAGCAGCACCGATCGGAAGGGACTCTCGATCTCGGCGAACTTGATGTTGGAGTAGACACGAATGTACGACTCGGCGACCTGGTGGACCGGCTTCCCGTCCTGGAAGACGAGGGAGCGCGGCTCCTTCAGCCGCGAGATGGAGCCCAGATAGCCCAGCCCCAGGGTGCTGGCGATCTCCTCGGCGTTGCGCAAGGTGCTGTCGCCGAACTCGGCGAGCAGGCCCATGCCGATCGCCAGCATCAGGCTGACGAGGGTCGCAAGCATCAGCGACGTCGTCTTGCTGATGGATGGCCCCGCCACCACGGCCGTGTCGACGACGTTGGCGTTGCCCGGGACCATCGACTTCTTGAACTCGAGTTCCTCGAGGTTCTTCGACCAGTGACGATAGGTCTCCAGGGCGGACGCCGCTCTCGCCTCGAGGCTCTGGATCTGGGCCTGCTTCTCCGGATACCCCGCCATGCTCTCCTGCACTTCGGCAATCTGCCGCGACCAGGACTCGATGGCCGTCTGCAGATCGGCGATCTCCGCATCCGTCTTGGCCAGATCCTCCTTGAGCGTCAGGAAGGCCTGCGGCGACAGGTCCGAGCCGCTGCGTGAGATGGCCTGCCTGAGGCGGGTCTCGATGCTCTCGATCTGGGATGTCAGATTCCGGATCTTGGGATGATCCTCCGTGTACCTGATCCGGGCCTCCCCCAGCGCCAACTGCAGGTTGCGGTAGTCCTCAAGGTGCGGATCGTCCAGGGAGAGGTCCTGCGCCGCTGCGGCCGTCGCCAGCTTGAGAAGGTCTTTCCTGTGCGCCTGAGCGATCTCCAGCCTGGTGATGACGTCGCCGCGCTGGGACTCGAAGCCCGCGATCTTATGCCGCAGGGTGCCCATGTGCTCCCCGATGTCCATGAAACCCATGACGTGGCGGAACTGCGCGATCTGCGCCTCGGAATCATCCAGCTCGCGGCGAGCCTTTCCCTGGAGGACCAGGGCCGATTCCCGGCCGTTTGCCAGCTTTTCGACCATGTTCTCCTTGGTGAACTGCTCGAAGACATGAGCCGCCGTGTTGGCCAGGGTGAGCGCCATCTCCGGCTTGGTGCTGCTGGCGTCGATCCGGATGCGATCGGGCTCCTGGTATGTGGCATGGATGGCGGAATGAACCTCCGAACCAGCCAGCGGCATCCCCTCGCCGATCATGAAGGTGGCCACCTTTTCCGCGAACGGAATGCCATTGATGATGTCCTGATACGCCTCGCCGGAGAGGACCGTGTCCGCGTCGTCCGTCCCCTGTGAGAAGCTCATCATGGGCTGGCGCCAGTACATCTGGTTCTTGACGGCCACCAAGGAGCTTGCCTTGTAGACGGTCTCGTTGATCATGATGCCGATGAGAGAGAGGGACCAAACGATCGTGAAGACCGCGATGATGACGAGCTTGCGGCGCCAAATGATGTCCAGATAGCTCTGGAGGCTGACTTCTTCCTGCTGCATCAGGGTCTCCGCGGAGCCTCCCGGCTCACGGACAGGCGTTCAATGAGTTGGTATGACCGTGGAATCTAGCACCGGCCAGCCCTGCCATCAACAGGCCACGCCTCACGGCGTGGCCACTCCCGGCCGGCCCTCTCTGAAACTCATGGCAACCTTCTGGTTCCCCATCGTGCGGCTGCCGGCGTCGGCGGCCCGAGCCGCCGGATCCCCGCCACCCTCGGCCGGCGCCGGCGTCTCCAGGTCCACCCAGTGCAGCCTGGGGAACGACTCTTCACGGGAGAAACGCATTCTGTGGTCCTCGAAATACCAAGCCACCCCATCCTGGACGAGCGCGGTCATGACAGGATCCAGGGATTCGGTGCGCAGCAGCAGCAACAGCCTGGAGGGGCCGGACGGCTCCACCACGATGGAGGACACGCTGACGCGGCGCGACAGCATCATCCGGATATCGCTGCAGATCATCCTGGTGGTCTCCGAGTCGTTGACTTGCTGCGAGAAGCCGCCAACCTGGCACACCAGCGTCGTGAACCCGTGACGCGCGCGGTGGGGGCCCGACCATCTCCCTCCCGCAGTCTCGCCGGCCTCGGAGGCGGCAGGCAGCATGGCCAGGCCGCTCTCGAGCTTCTCCTCGATGAATCTCAGCGTCCGCACGCCGATGATCCCGCCCATGGTCAGGAGCACCATGAACAGGAACGCCGTCTGGTAGGAGAACTGCGCGATGCTGTAGGAGGTGAGCGCCAGATAGGCGCACACGAAATACAGGACCAGGACAACGTTGCGGTGGTGCAGGCCGATGCGCACCAGCCTGTGATGGATGTGCTCCCGGTCCGCCTTGAAGGGATTGACCCGTCTCTTGGCCCTTCTCAGGATGGCGAACAGCGTGTCGAAGATGGGGATGCCGAGGCATATGATCGGCAGGAAGAGCGCGGTGGCCGTCGAGGCCTTGAAAGAGCCGTGCACGGAGATCACCGCCAGGAGGAAGCCGAAGAACATGCTTCCCGTATCCCCCAGGAAGATCTTCGCGGGATAGAAATTGTGCGGCAGAAACCCCGCGACGGCACCCACCAGGATGATGGTGAGACTGGCCACGAACGGCTCGCCCGGGGCGGTCAGCGCGAACAGACCTAGCGCTGCGATCCCGGCGACTCCCGCAGCCAGCCCGTCCAGGCCATCGATGAGGTTCATGGCGTTGGTGACACCGACGATCCAGAAGACCGTGAGCGGGATTCCCAGCCATCCGATCTCGAACGAGGGACCAAGAGGGTTGGTGAACGCCTCCATGCGGGTCCCCCCGAGCACGACGATCATCGCGGCCGCCGCCTGCACGGCGAACTTCAGCGGGGGCGAAACGCCGCGCACGTCATCGACGATGCCGAGAATCACGATCAGCAGGAGGCCGGCCACGAGGCTCTGGTACGACTGAATCTCGGTCTGGCCGAACGTCAGGAAGGACACCGCCAGAATCGACAGCAGGACCCATGAGAGCGAGACGGCCACGCCGCCGAGGAGCGGTATGGGGATCTGGTGCATCTTTCGCCGCTCGGGGTGGTCGACGATGTTGAAGAAGACGGCGATGCGCCGGACCGGAAAGGCGAGGAGGAACGAGACGAGCGCCGCGCCCACCAGCAAGATCCCGTAGCTCACGTGCTGGATCCCTCCCGCCCCGGACGCCCGGAGAAGACTCCCATCAAGTGCCTGACTGCAGGGGAATCATGGGTCGCAGAGTCGCTGCTATATACGGTGAATCCACCGTCAGGTCAAGGAGATCCGGTCCTGAGGGGTGGGGAGTCGGGAGGGGGTGCGAACGGCGTACCAGCGCCCCGTGTCCATGTCCGAGGCCGTGACGGTCACCTAACTCCCATTCCGGACAGCAGCCTGCGGGTCAGCAGGGGGGATGTGACGATGAGTGCCGGCGTAAAATCATGAACCTGAACGACTTCCATGACAATCTGAACATTCTCCAGGGTCGTCGCCGTCGCCCGCAGGGGGTGCACGACGCCGCTCGGAGTCGGCCGGCCCGCGTCACGAGCGGCACAGGCGCGAAACCTGGCTGACCCACCACCGGTCCCCTTGATGGCATGGCGTATACTACGCCCCTGCAGCCGGACCTGCTTGGACGCCCTGTTATCCCTTCCGGAGAACCGTGTCGCTGTCAGAGTCTCCATCGCCTGCAGGCATGACCAGGCTCGCGCTCGGTTCCGGCTTCTCCTATGGCCTGATCATGGTGCTCGAGCACCTGACGGTCCTGATCCGGACCCTCGTGCTCTCCCGCCTGCTCGAGCCACACGAGTTCGGCCTGATGGGAATGGCGTTCGTCGCTCTGCTGGCGGCCGAGTTCCTGAGCCAGACAGGGTTCAGGAGTGCCATCATCCAGAGGCAGGGGGATCCGTCCGACTACCTGGACACCAACTGGTGGGTCTCCCTGGCGCGTGGTCTTCTGTTGGCCGCGGGGCTCTTTCTGGCCGCTCCCCTCATCGGATGGTACTTCCGAGAGCCGGGAGTTGTGCCGCTCGTGCGCATGATCAGCCTGGCGCTGCTTCTGCGAGGGATGACCAGCCCCGGATGGATCCTGCTCGAACGGGATCTGCGGCTGGGCCGGTTCGCAACGCCTCACGCGATCGGCACCTTCGTGGACATGCTGGTGACGATCTACCTGGCCTTCCTCTGGCGCAGTGCCTGGTCCATGGTCATCGGATTCGTGACCGGCACGGTGATCTTCGTGGTCCTCACGTTCGTACTCGCGCCGTACCGCCCGCGCTTTCGCGTGAGTCTGGCAAGAATCCGCGAGATGCGCGAGTACGGCAAGCACATCTTCCGCTCCGACCTGGCCACCTTTTTCGGGGACGTCGTGGATCGGCTGGCGGTCGGCCGGCTGCTCACGACGCACGATCTGGGTCTCTACACGTTCGGACACCGGCTGGCCACCTTTCCCACCCAGATCGGCTCGCTCATGGTGGTGAGAGTCCTGTTCCCGGCCTTTTCACGGATCCAGCACGAGCCGCAACGTGTCCGGGAGGCGTTCCTGCGCCTGATGAGACTCGTCTCGGCCGTGATCTTCCCGGTCGCCACGGGACTCATCGCGGCTGCGCCGATCATGATCCCGGTGCTCTTCGGCGAGAAGTGGCTCGAAATGCTGCGGGCCTTTCAGACGCTCTGCGTGTTCGGGCTGGTGAGCGCGCTGGGCCTGGTCTGCGCGTCGATCGGCCAGAGCCTCGGCCGCCCCGCCGTCGTCGCGCGCGCCACGTTCCTGAGGTTGGTGATCCTCTGCGCCCTGATCGTTCCCGCCACGAGCCGCTTCGGAATCAACGGGGCGGCCACGGTGGCCGCCGGGGCAGCGCTCGCCAGCATGCTGTTCATGCTCTCCGGCATTTCGAAGCTGGTGAACGTGCGGGCCCGCTCGCTGGCGGCCATCGTCGCCCTTCCTGCTCTCTCCTGTGCACTGATGGGCGCGGCGACGTGGCTCGCCGAACTGGCAAGTGCGTCCCTGCCGGGGGCAGCCCGACTCATTCTGCTGATCGGCACCGGCGCGGCAGCCTACCTGTCGAGCCTCTGGATGCTGGATCGATGGAGCGGCGGCGCCACGGTCACGGCTCTCACTTCACTGCGCCGCTGACACCGGCACACCGAGCCGCTCATAGGCCGCGAGGACATCCTGCGCGAGCCGGCCGCGCGAGAAGCGCGTGAGCGCGCTCTCCCGGGCCCGGCTTCCCAGCTTCTCTCTCAGGCCGGCGTCTGATGCCAGCGCCGCCATGGCGCGGGCCAGGTCGGCGGCATCTCCCGGCGCGAATCCAAGCGCGTCGTGTCCGTCGCGTATCAGCTCCGCGGCGCCCCCCGCGCGCGACGCAATCACCGCGCGGCCGCAGGCCATCGCCTCCACGATGGTGCGGCCGAAGGGCTCGGGCGAGGTGCTGGCATGCACCATGACGTCCAGGGATCGGTAGATGGGAACGATGTCCCGTTGAAAGCCCACGAAGCCCACCCGGTCACCGAGGCCCAGCTCCAGGGCCAGGCGCTTCAGATCCTCGACCGAGTGCTGCGAGCCTCGGGTGCCGTAGATGGGTCCGCCCACGATGTAGAAGCGCGCCGCAAGCCCCGGAGAGACGGCCAGCAGGCGCGCCGCTGCCTCGAGGAACAGGGCATGCCCTTTCCACAGACCGAACCCTCCGACCAGCCCTACGCGCAGCCGATGCGCCTGCGGGATGCTCAGGCCGGCCTGCGCATCGAGAAGCTGCGCCTCCGACGGCCCGGGCGAGAACGCGTCCGTATCGATACCGTTGTAGACCACCTCGACGCGGCACCCCAGGCAGGCCCGCGCATCCTCCCCGACCGACTCCGAGTTGGCGATGGCTCCCCTCGCGCGGCCGGCCACGCGGCGGAGCGCGGCGCCGGTCACCCGGCGCGCCCCCAAGAAGTCCCGCACGTGCCAGACCACGGGCATCGTGCGTCCCACGGCCAGGGCGGACAGCATGTGTGACTTGTTGTCGTTGGAGTGGACGATGGTGGGGCCGATGTCGAGGAGGGCCTTGCGCAGCTTCCGGACCTGGCTCCACAGGTCCGGCGCGGCCCTCGCCAGGATCGCGGCCGCGCGCAGAGCTCCTCCCACCCTCGACGCGCCGCTCAGGGCGCTGTCCCCCGCCCGGGCCATGCTCCGCGGCTGCGGAAGGTGGCGCACGGCCACTCCCATCCGGCCGGCTTCCCGGCCCAGGGGCCCCTCGCTTCCGGCGAGCAGGATCAAATCCAGGCGCGGATCGGCCGCACGCATCGACGCCATGAGGTCGAGCAGACTGCGCTCCGCCCCGCCGAGCTCGGACGCCTGATGCACGAAGACGATCTTCACCCCGCCGTCTCCATCAGCGGCTCGAGCAGCCTCTCGTACTCGACCGCCACTCGATCCCAGGTGCGGGCCGACGCCGTCTCCAGCGCTTGCCGGCCCATCCTCCGGCGAAGATCCGCGTCGGCCGCCAGGTCCTGGAGGGCGCGCGCGATCTCCTGGTGGTCGGCCGGGTCGCGCAGGAGCAGGCCACTCTCGCCGTGGCGGATCAGCTCGGCGGCGCCCGCGTCGTGGGACACGATGGCGGGGAGTCCGCAGGCCATCGCCTCGAGCACCACCAGGCCGAAGGGCTCGTACAGCGTCGGCAGGAGGAAGACGTCGCTGGCGCGGTAGAGCGGCGCGATCTGGCGTGTGTGCGGCAGCAGCTTCACCTGATCCGCGATCCCCAGGGAGCGCGCCCGGCTCATGAATCGCTCGGGGTTGCCCCCGCCGACCGCGACCAGGCGTATGCGTGCACGGACCAATGCCTCCATCGCGCCCAGCGCCTCGAGCGCGGGCGCGAGCCCCTTGCGATCGTACGCTCCCACCAGCAGCACCACCATGTCGCCATCGTCCGCACCCCAGGAACGCCGCAGGTCGGCGACGACGCGACGATCTTCCTCGCCCATGGGGTGGAACACCTCCGTGTCGACCCCATGATGGATGACGTGCACCTGCTCGCGAAGGCCGAGGTGCTCCTCGAGCTCGCGCGCCACGATGTGTGACACGGCCACGAAGGTCCTGCCCGGCCTGAAGGCGATCCTTTCAGTCAGCACGCTCACGATGAGGACGAGCTCGTTGTAGGCGCGCAGGAAGGGCACGGCGAGCCCGCGCGCCGACGCGGCCCGGACCGGCAGGCGCAGGTGATCGGGAAGCGTAGCGCGCTTCGCCTTCCACGCGGCATGGACGAAGTGCACCTGGATCACGTCGCTCACCTGCGTGCAGGCCCCGGCCGCGTGGATGAGGGCGCCCGTCCGGCCGCGACGCCGCCGGAGGAGCTTCCAGCTGGTGACGGCGTGGAAGTAGAGGAAGCGCGGCAGCTCCGGCCCTCGCGGGCGGAACCGGACCCTGCGGAACCTGACGTCCCCCCATCCGCCGCAAGTCAGCGAGGGATCGTCCAGACGGTACGCATGGACATCCACCGGCCATCGCCGGCTGAGCCGCCTGGCCACCTCGAGGGTGCAGCGTTCCATCCCCCCCCAGGTGTTGAGATCGTGGATCACGAACGCCAGCCGCCGGGCGGGCCGTGGGTTGCTCACGCAGCCCGGTCCACGGCAGGACGGGCCCCGGAGCGCCTGATCGCCAGCAGCCACGCCGCGGCGAAGGCTGCGAAGGACGCCGCCCGGATCAGGTACGCGAGACGCACGATCGGCAGCGGAGAGTAGGGCGGAACGCCCAGCCCCAGCGTGGTGCGTCGCAGGTACTGAAAGATGAGCTGGCAGGCGAAGAGGAAGGTGATCGTCCAGCCCCGCCTCGGCACCTCGCTCAGGCGGTCGCGAATCCGCTCGGTGGAGAGGAGCACCAGGACGGGCATGCAGAGGATCACGAGCCGCCCCACCGACGTGCCGATCAGAGTCTGCCCGAAGGCCGCCATGACGAACATCAGCCGGTGCGGGTGCCGCCGGAACCAGGCGATCGTGCCGACCACCGGCGAGAGAAGCGGCACGAGGATGAGCGGACCCCACGGGTCCACGAGCGCGTCCATCATCCAGGACGGGAGGCTGGACAGTCGCACGCGGATCATCTCGAGGACGATCTTCACGGGACTGTAGGGTTGGGGGAAGTCGGTCACCTGGCTCGGGTCGGCGGCGATCCAGAGCCGGATCAGCGCCAGCGTGGCGATCACCGGCAGCACGGTCACGAGGCCGGGCCAGAGCCGCCTCCCGACCCCGCCCTGCGTCCGTGTCCACCCGTACACCGCCACGGCCGCGGCGACGGCGAGGGTGCTCTCCTTGTTGGCGGCGCCCACGATCAGCAGGGGCACGAGAACCGCCAGGCGCCGGGGGAGGCTCCACGACTCACGCTCGATGACGAGCATTCCGAGCACCCCCACCAGAAGCGACACCGCGTCCACCATGATGTAGCCCCAGACCAGGTACCCCGCCGCCCAGAAGCACGAGAAATGCCCCGCCTGGGCGAAGAGGCTCCATCCACGGGACAGCCCAGCCTGACGCGCGTAGGCGTACAGGGCCAGGGAGGTGCCCAGCAGAGCGGCCGCATTGATCAGGAAGAAAGCCAGGGGAGCCTGGCACGGCATGAGCCCGGCGAGCCAGGGCGTCAGGAGGCGCCAGCAGAACGGCGGAGTGGAGGCCTGACCGCTCACGCCCGGCCCCTCCCGTGCCATGGCCAGATAGGCCATGTGATCGTAGTGCACGTAAGACGGATGATCGTAGGGCATGAAGCCGTGAATGGACATCACGGCGGTGATCAGCGCGAAGCCGGCCACGGCCACCAGGATCGCGGCACCCGGGCCTGCCGGCAGGCGACGACTCACGAGGGCTCCCCGGCCGTCATCCTGCCCGCGGTTCTACGAACCCCTTGCCGGCAAGGTCGATGCTCTCCCGCAACATGAAGCCGATGACCAGCCACATGAAGGGCCCGCTGATGGTGTCGCGCGGGGCCTGGCCGAACACGGCGCCGAGAAGAAGACCGAAGATCAGTCCCCCCAGGATGCGGTATTCGTAGATGTCGGGCCGCGCCAGGCAGAGACGCACCACCATGAGCGAGATCTGCACAATCAGGACGGAGAACAGCAGGCCGGCCGCCAATCCGCTTCCGTAGAAGAGCTCGAAGTAATACGAATCGGCGGCGAACACGCGTCCACCCTCGAACTTGGCGGCGGCCGTGGTCGTGGAGCCGATGCCGTGTCCCACGGGCCCGACGGGTAACCGGGTGAACGCATCCAGCACCACACTGGTCCAGCTCTCGATCCTGCCCTGGAAGCTCCGCTCCTGCGTGGGGTGCGTGATGCCCGACAAGGTGTGCACGACGTACGGGTTTCTGGAGAACTGCGAGTCGTACATCTGCTCGGGGTTGTAGGAATAGAGCGTGATATAGATGCCCATGACCACGACGAGCGCGGCCGCTCCACGGGCGAAGACACGCGTGGCGGTGGTCGTGTTCAGGATCTGCGACATCAGCAGGGCGAAGAGGAGGAGAAGGATGGCGGCACGCACGGAGATCCAGACCATCGCGAAGAGGATGAGCAGGAAGACGGCGATTGAGACCAGGTTCTTCTTGGATCTCCAGAACGACGTGAACGCCAGGACCCCCGCCACCATCAGGTACTGCGAGTAGTCTCCAGGGCTGGCGAAGGTGGACATCACGCGCACGTTGTCGCGTCCGAACGTCTTGTAGAAATTCTTGGACTTGGCTTCGTACACTTCTACGGAGTTCAGTCCGAAGAAATGCTGATACAGGCCGTACAAGGCCGTGATGCCGCCGATGACCAGGACGATGGTCATGAGGCGGCGCATATCCTTTCGCGTCATGAGCAGGCCGAAGAAGCACCAGGCCATCGGAACCATGAAGAACATCGCGCCGGCGATCCCCACCAGGATGCTCCCCTGAACGGGGTTGACAATCTGCAGCAGGAAGACGCCCATCAGGAAGACGCACGTCTTGAGGGTGGGACTCCAGGTGAAGTAGTGCAGGAGCCGCTGCCGGTGGAAGATCACCACCCCCATGAACATCGCCAGCGTCACGACAGCCGGGAACGTCAGGATGGGATCCCGCGCTTCGAACGCCTGGAAGTTGAGCACCAGGCGCCGGATGAAGTACATGAAGGGAAGGAAGATCAGCAGCAGGAAGACACCCCGACGCGGCGTCAGGCAGAAGAGCCCCAGCACCGCCATGAGGATCAGGGTCACGGCGCGCACCTGACCCTGCGCGAGCAGCACCGAGATGGCGAGGCCCAGCCCGAGCATGCCGGCGGCAACGATGAACAGCGTGGCGCGCGAACCCAGGCCGCCGATCCCCGTCCCGGGGACTCTGAGCTCGAACGGCTGCGGCGACGTCGGTGTGTTGGCCATCACTCACCCTGAAGCGTCACGGGGCCGGCAACCGCGTGGCGCCGGGGAGAGCGCCGGGATATCACGTCGTCGTACAGAGCCATGCTGTCGCGGATCATGATCTCGCGGGAAAACAGCTCCTCGGCCCTGCGCCGGGCGGCCTCGCCGAAACGATGGCACAGCTCCGCGTCGCCGAACAGCCTTCTCATGGCGGCCGCGAGGGCTTCGTGGTCCCCCGGCTCCACCACCAGGCCGGTCCGGCCGTCCGCATTGACCCACGGGACTCCCGAATCGATGTTGGTGCAGATGATCGGACGGCTGGCCGCCATGGCCTCCACCTGGACCAGTCCGAAAGCTTCGCTGCGGTGAGTGGCGGGCAGCACGAGGAAGCTGCCCGCGTGGCAGGCCGCCACCTTCTCCTCGTGGGGCACGGAGCCCAGGAAACGGACACGGGTGTCCAGACCCAGATGGTGGCACAGATCTTCGAGCGTCCGCCGCATCGGTCCATCCCCCACGATCAGGAGCCGTGCATCCGGCACCAGCGCCATGGCCCGCAGCAGGACATTCACGCCTTTGTAGTACACCAGGCGCCCCACGAAGACCGCGATGCGATCTCCATGCTCGGCGCGAAGCCGGATCGCTGCCTGCCTGGCGGCCGGGGTGAGATCCATCTCCTCCAGGTCGATCCCGTGGGGGATGATGGCACATCGATCCGCGTGATGCCTCAGCACTGGCGAGCTCTCCAGATACCGCCTCGTGAACACGATGACCCGATCGGCGCGCCCGAGGACACGGTGCAGGACGACGCGGTTCAGGCGTCCGAGCAGCTTCTGCCGGACCACATCGCTGTGATAGGTGACCACCAGGGGCGTGCTCCGCGGAAGGGAGAGACAGGCCAGCTCACCGACGGGGTTCGGAACGTGCAGGTGGACGATGTCCGCGCCGCGCAACCTCCTGAAGGCGCCCAGGAACGAAGGGGCGATCTCGGTCGAGAAGACCTGTCCCAGGCTTCCCGCCCGCACGACCCTGACGCCGTCCTGGACCTCCCGCCGGGTGCCCCGCTCCGTGTTGAACACCAGCGCCGTGACCTCGTAGTGGGCCGACAGGCCGGAGCAGAGAGACGCGACGTGGTTCTCGATCCCTCCCTCCACGGGAGGATAGTACTTGCCCACGTGGAGGACCGAGCGGCGCGAGGCTTCGTTCACTTGGAGAGGAGAAAAGGCCCGATGCACAGCATGTCCAGACCCGAGGAGAAGAAGGTCACCACCGCGTCCTGAGCCGAAGAGTCGTGATCGTAGTAGTTCAGGCCGAGGACGCGCACGGCCCTAGGGATTGACCTGGTCGGTCACGATGACGCCCTGCACGATCGGGGCGATCGTGAGCAGGATCTGCTGCAGGACCTCGTTGAACTTGCCGCGTCCGCTCAGACCGACGTACACGATGTCCCCCGGCTTCACCAGGATGTTCTGGGTGAGGTCCCCCCCGACGAGCTTCTTCGCGTCGACGGTGGCGATGCTGGGGTTCTTGAGGCCGCCTCTCACCACGATGACCCGATCCTTGGCCGCGTACTTTTCCAGTCCGCCGGCCCGCGCGATCGCCTGGATGATGGGGATCGGCTCCTGGGTTTCCACAGCCGCGTTCTGACCGAACTCACCCAGCACGTAGATGTAGCGCTCCACGTTCTCCGGGATGTAGATGGTATCCCGGTCTCTGAGTCGGATGTTGCGGGTGTGGTTGCCGCGGACCAGATCCTTGAAGTCGGTGGAGACGATCTGGTTGCCCCTCATCACGTAGGCGTTCTCGAGGGAGGCCTTGTCGGTCACCAGTCCCGCCTTGTACAGAGCGTCCAGCAGGGTCCCTTCGCGGCCCGTGAGGTTGAGAATCCCCGGAGCCTTCACCTCGCCGCCGATGTAGATCTTCTTCTGCGCGAATTCCTTGGCGATGATGGTGACCTGGGGCGAGCGAAGGTACTGCGATATCCGCTTGGTGATGTCCTGCCTGACCTCCTCCACCGTGCGGCCGAAGGCCTGCACATCGCCCACGAAGGCATAGGAGATCATCCCGTCGGGACGGACCGTCACGTCGACGTGCTGAAGGTCATCCTCGCCGTAGATGGAGATGTCGAGCACGTCCTCGATGTCGAGCTTGTAGGGAGCAAGCTCCGTCCCTCCCGCCGGCTCTCCTTCCACCACGATCCCTTCTTCAGGCGGGACCTGGACGAAGGCGGGTTGGACGAAAGTGCCATCGGTGGGGACGGTCACGGGAGCGTGTGCCGGCGCGGCCGAGCGCGCGGCGCAGGCCGTGCAGGCGAGATAGGACACGAAGATCAGGGCAGCCCCGAGGCGCCCGCCGAGGACGGTCATGGACGGCTTACACACTCCTGTTGTGTGAAGTGAAAGCGCCTAAGTATACCGGGAGGGGCCGAAAAGACAAGCCCGGTCAGGTTTTGACGATTCCAGGGGAAACGGGGGGCTCAGTGATCCGTCTTGAGGATCTTGGGAGAGGCCTTGATGATGAAGACTTCGCGCGTGCCGTCCTCGCGCACCTTCTCGACCCGGTGCAGGACGATCCGCTCGTCGTCCTTGTACGCGATGAGGGAGTTGACCTTGATCGGGTCGCTGGCGCGGGAGCGCCGGCTGCTGGTCAGAGGGAGCATCTTCCAGTTGCCGATCTTCATGGCCCGAACCTCCTCGAAACCGAATCGATGATGACGCCCTTCTTCACGATGACGCCGTGAATATTACATCCACCCCTCCGGCGAGGCAAGACCGGACTGGCCCGACGGCTCGCCTTGTGATGGGCTGCCCCAACATGCCAGAATGCCCCGCGGGTGGGGGGTTTCATTGAGCGGGTAGTTCCACACGTTCGGCTTCGGGGATCGCGTGCGCCAGGAGTCACAGCAGAACCGGACAAGGGTCCTGGACGCAGGTCCCGGCGAGGACACCCGTCCACTGAGGATCCTGGTCACCGCCTACGACTACCGTCCGGGGCTGGGCGGAATCGCCACGTGCGGCTACGAGCTGGCGCGCGCGCTGGCGGCCGAGCCGGGCGTGCAGGTTCGGCTCCTGGCTCCCCGCTGCGACGGCGATCAGGAGTTCGACCGGCATGGGTACTTCGAGACCCGCCGGCGCGCGCTCCCCCCGGTGGCGGGAAAGGCCGTGCTCCCCTTCGCCCTCTGGATTCGCGAGGAATCGCGCGCCTGGACGCCAGACGCCCTCATCGAGCTTCTCTGGCTTCCGGGCGGTGTCGGATGCCTCGTCAATCGCGCCTTCTTCCGACAATCCATGCCCCCCTACTTCCAGGTGGCCCACGGCGTGGAGGTGCTGGAGTCGCGCCGCACTCTGAAGAAGCGGGTGCGCGCGCTCGTCTCCCCCATCAAGAGGCGGGTCTTCCTGAGCGCCGCTTGCGCCTTCCCGGTCAGCCGCTTCACCGCGAAGCTGCTCCAGGACGAGATTCATCTGCCCGTGGAGCGGCTGCAGGTGGTCTACAACGGCGTGGACATCGACGCCTTCACTCCGGGCCCTCGCCCGGCCGATCTCGTGGAGATGTACCGCGCCGCTGGACGCACGGTTTTCCTCACCGTGACCCGCCTGGAGGACTACAAAGGCATCGACCACGCGCTGGGCGCGTTGCGCGTGGTGGTGGGCGATCACCCCGAAGCGCTCTACATCGTGGGAGGAGTCGGACCGGACAGGCCGCGTCTGGAAGCGCTGGTGCGGACTCTCGGGCTTCACGATCACGTGGTCTTCGCCGGCAGGATCCCCACGGACCGGCTGGTCGATCACTACAGACTGTCCGACTGCTTCGTGATGCTGAGCCGTGACGACTACGTCACCCCCAACGTCGAAGGGTTCGGCCTGGTCTTCCTGGAGGCAGCCGCCTGCGGCCGCCCCTCCATCGCCGGACGCAGTGGGGGGATCTCCGATGCCGTGGCCGACGGGGAGACCGCGTGGCTCGTGGATCCCGAAGATGAGCAGGCCATCGCCCGCGCCATGCGCGAAGCGTTGAGCGATCCGGACCTGCTGGCCCGGCGGGGGCGCAACGCGCGGCTCCGCGCCGAGCGCGGGTTCACATGGGGTCACATGGCGCGCCGCGTGCTCGCGCGAGTGAGGATCCATGTGCGGCATTGACGGACTGTGCCTCCTCGCCCACGAGACGCCGCACCCGGACCTGCTGGCCCGCATGACGGAGCGGATGTCCCATCGTGGCCCGGATGCCCAGGGACTGCTCCAGAAGGGCAACATCGGCCTTGGGCACCGCCGGCTCAAGATCATCGATCTGTCCGAAGCGGCCAACCAGCCGATGAGCACGGAGGACGGGCTCCTCTCCATCACCTTCAACGGCGAGGTGTACAACTACCGCGAGCTGCGCGCGCAGCTCCAGGAGATGGGCGAGACGTTCAGGACCCAGTCGGACACCGAAGTGGTCCTGCGCGCGTTCGGCCGCTGGGGCGTGGAGAGCTTCCGGAAGCTCAACGGGATCTATGCCTTCGCGCTCTGCGACACGCGGGACGGCCGCTCGATCCTCTACCTGGTCAGGGACCGGTTCGGGACGAAGCCGCTTTTCTACGCCGAAGCCGGAGGCCGGCTGGCCTTCGCTTCGGAGATCAAGCCCTTCCTCGAGCTGGACTGGATCAGCCGCGAGGTGGATCGCGAGGTGCTGTTCAGCTACCTGAAGTTCAGCCACGTTCCCACCCCCCGCTCCATCCTGAAGGGGGTCCGCCAGCTTCGCCCCGGCCGGTGGCTGCGCTTCGAAGGCGGCGCGATCACCGAGGGGACGTACTGGGATCCGATCGAGATGGCGCGCGATCCGGGAAACGGGCACCCCAGGCCGGAGAGCGAGTGGCTGGACGAGATGGACTCGATCCTCGCCCGGGTGGCGAGCCGTCAGATGATAAGCGACGTCCCGCTGGGATGCCTGCTGAGCGGAGGGATCGACTCCAGTCTGCTGACCATGGCCTGCAGCACCCAGGTGGCGGGCCTGCGCACTTTTTCCATCGGCTACAGGGAGTCGGAGTTCGACGAGACCCCCTACGCACGCGAAGTGGCGGAGGCGTTCGGGACGCGGCACCAGGAATTCATCGTGGGTCCCGAGGATCTGCTGAAGCTCATTCCCGACATCCCCCGTTACTATGATCAGCCGCTCGCCGACCCGACCCTGCTCCCCACGCTCCTGCTGTGCCAGTTCACGCGGCGTGAGGTCACGGTGGCCTTGAGCGGAGACGGCGGGGACGAGCTGTTCTTCGGATACACCTTCCAGAAGACCCTGAAGCGCCTCGCCCTTGTTTCGCCATTCCCCGGCCCGGCCCGCCGGCTGATCTGCGCCCTGCTGGACGCGGCGCTCAGCGCCAGCCCCGTCTCGCTCGGGCGGCACAGCCACATGATGAGGAAGGCTCTGCAGATCCTCCAGTTCCGCAACGAGGACGAGCTGTTCGCCTACTTCATCGGCACCATCGGGCCGATGCGCCTGGACCGCCTGCAGGGGCTGCTCGCCGACCCCGATCCTCATCGCCCCGCCCTGATGGCCGACGTGCTGGCCCCCCTGAACGGCCTCTCCTGGGACAAGAAGATCGAGCAGGTGTTCATCCGGTCGTTCCTGACCGACACGGTGCTGGCCAAGACCGATCGCGCCAGCATGGCCTTCGGCCTGGAGGGACGGGTCCCCTTCCTGGACAACGAGATGGTGGAGTTCTCCTCCAGGCTCCCGTTCGACCTGAAGCTGAAGGGAGCGGTCAAGAAGTACCTGCCACGCCGCCTTCTGGAGCGGCACCTGCCCGGACGCATCAGCGCCCGTCCCAAGAAGGGGTTCAGCGTGCCCATGCGCGACTGGCTGCGAGGGCCGCTGCGGTGGCTGCTGCGGGACTACCTCGACGAGGCAAGGCTGCGCCGCGAGGGGTACTTCCATCCGGGCAACGTCTCCGCGATCGTGAAGGAGCACCTGGGGTCGCGCGCCAACCACTCCCACGTGCTGTGGTCGCTCGTGTCCTTCCAGATGTGGCGGGAGCACTTCGAGCTCTGAGCGGCAGACGGGCCAGTGGTATACTCGCCGGCGTCATCCCACCGCTCCACCCCGCATGACAGGAGACCCCCTGATGTCCACCACAGCGCAGACCATCGGTGTGGTCGGCGCCGGGACCATGGGACACGGCATCGCGCACGTGGCGGCCCGGTCCGGCTTCGACGTCATCCTCATTGACATCAACCCCGAGCTCGTGGCGCGCGGCGTCCAGGCGATCGAAAAAGAGATGCGGCGCGCGGTCGAGAAGCAGCGCATGACCGACGAGGAGATGGCCGCGGCTCTCGGCCGGATCCGCACCGGGACCTCCGCCGCCGACTTGTCGCGCGCCGATCTGGTGGTGGAGGCGATCGTCGAGAAGGAAGACGTCAAGAAGGAGCTGTTCGCGCAGCTCGACCGCGCGTGCCGGCCGGGCGCCATCCTGGCCTCCAACACATCGTCCATCTCCATCACCCGCCTGGCAGCGGCGACCAGGCGCTCCGACCGGGTCATCGGGATGCACTTCATGAATCCTGTCCCGGTGATGGCCCTGGTGGAGGTGATCCGCGGCCACCACACGTCGGACGCCACCACCGCCACGGTGTTCGCGGCAGCCGGAAAGATGGGGAAGACGACGGTGGAGGTGAACGACTATCCGGGGTTCGTCTCCAACCGCGTCCTGATGCCGATGATCAACGAGGCGGCCTTCGCGCTGATGGAGGGAGTGGCCACGGCCGAGGCGATCGACACGGTCATGAAGCTGGGGATGAACCATCCCATGGGCCCCCTGGCGCTGGCCGATCTGATCGGCCTCGACACCTGCCTCAACATCCTCGAGGTGCTGCACGGCGGCCTGGGGGATCCCAGGTACCGGCCATGCCCGCTCCTGCGCAAGCTGGTGGACGCCGGAGACCTGGGCCGCAAGACCGGGCGCGGCTTCCACGCCTATCCACCATCCGGTCAGCGCTGACGGGAGGCCGGATGCCTCCGCCGCGAGCCATCGCCGAGCTGGCGGGCGAGCTTCGCTCGGACAGGGCCACCCAGGGGAGCGTGGCCTGGAGCGGCCACGTCCCCGGGGCTCCCGCCGCATGGGCGGATGGCGATCCGATCCCTCTGCGTCTGAAGGGAGCCCTCGCCACGGCCGGGATCGACCGTCTCTACACCCATCAGGCCGAGGCCCTGGGCGCGCTGAGCGCGGGGCATCACGTGGTGACCGTCACGCCCACGGCCAGTGGCAAGAGCCTTATCTACATGCTGCCGACCCTGGAGAGGCTCGCAGCCGATCCTTCGGCCCGCGCGCTCTACCTTTTCCCCTACAAGGCGCTGGAGCAGGATCAGCTGGCGGCGCTGGAGGCGCTGATCCGGGCGGCCGGCCTGGATCACGATGTGAGGGCCGCCATCTACGACGGGGACACGTCCCCGGCCGAGCGGCGCCGCCTTCGGGCCGACCCGCCGCAGATCCTCATCACCAACCCCGACATGCTCCACATGGGGCTGCTGGCCTTCCACGAGGAGTGGCGCGCCTTCTTCGCGCGCCTGGCCTTCGTGGTGGTGGACGAGCTGCACGTGTACCGGGGGATCTTCGGAGCGCACGTCCATCACGTGATGCGCCGCCTGGCCCGGGTGTGCCGGCACCACGGCTCCGCCCCGCGCTTCGTCGCCTCGTCGGCCACCATCGGGAATCCGGAAGAGTTCGCCTCCAC
Organism: Candidatus Polarisedimenticolia bacterium; assembly: GCA_050747525.1. Taxonomy (GTDB): domain Bacteria; phylum Acidobacteriota; class Polarisedimenticolia; order JACPZX01; family DASXTC01; genus JBOGOC01. The sequence goes on from JBOGOC010000036.1 coordinate 55,602, forward strand.
GCTGCTGGGGATCCCGATGACCGTGGTGAGCGCGTCGGGAGCGCCGCGCGGGGGTCGGCACTTCCTCTTCATCAATCCCTCGGCCGGCAGCCCGTACACCCTCGCGCTGCGCCTGATGGAGTGCTGCCTGCGGGCCGGGTGCCGCACCATCGCCTTCACCAAGGCGCGCCGGATCACCGAGCTGCTTGGGTCGTGGATGAGCGCCGCGGCCCCCGATCTGGCGCCGCGCATCGCGTCGTACCGCGCCGGTTATCTCCCCTCGGAACGGCGCGACATCGAGCGGCGCCTGGCCTCCGGCGATCTCTCCGGCGTGATCACCACCAGCGCGCTGGAGCACGGCATCGACATCGGCGGGCTGGACGCCTGCATCCTGGTGGGATACCCGGGAAGCATCATGTCCTCGTGGCAGCGCCTGGGGCGCGTCGGGCGCTCGGGAGACGATGCGCTGGTGATCCTGGTGGCCCTGCCCGACGCACTCGATCAGTACTTCATGACCCATCCGGACGAGTTCTTCGCGCGCGGCTTCGAGCGGGCCGCCCTGGATCCCGCCAACCCGACCATCGCCGCGCCCCACCTGGTGTGTGCCGGAGCGGAGATCCCGCTGGACGACACGGATCGATCCCTCTATGGCGAGGCCTTCAACCTCGTGGACCAGCTCTCGGCCCCGGGCGGAGGCCTGGTGCGGGACGCGGCCGGAACGTCGTGGTTCTCTCTGAGACGGGGACCGCAGCGTGAGGTCAGCCTGCGCTCCATCGGCGCGGCCTACACCATCGTGGACGAGACGAGCGGGCGCACCATCGGCAGCGTGGACGGCGTGCGCGCCTTCGTCGAGTGCCACGAGGGAGCCATCTATCTCCATCGGGGGCAGCAGCACGAGGTGACGCAGCTCGATCGCCAGCGCCGCCGGGTGGTCACGCGGCGCGTGCGCGTCGAGCACTACACCCAGGTGCGGTCCGACAAGCAGACGGAGATCCTGGAGGTCCTCTCCAGGCGCGACGTGGCGGGGTTCCGGGCCGGGCTCGGGCGGCTGCGCGTCACGCAGGAGTTCCGCGACTACGTGCGCCGCCGCCTCTCGGATCAGCAGACCCTCTCCACCCATCCGCTCGACCTGCCGCCCCTCGTCTACGAGACGGTGGGGCTGTGGTGGGAGATCCCCGAGGGGCTGCGGGACGAGATGGTGGGGATGGGCTTCCACTTCATGGGAAGCCTGCACGCCTCCGAGCATGCCGCCATCTCCCTCTTCCCGCTGCTGATGCTGTGCGACCGCGGAGACATCGGAGGGATCTCCTACCCCCACCATCCCCAGCTCGACGGGCCGGCCGTGTTCATCTACGACGGCTACCCCGGAGGGATCGGCCTCTCCTCGCGCGCCTTCGATACGATCGAGCGCCTGCTGTCCACCACTCGCTCTCTGATCGGAACGTGCGCCTGCGACGTGGGCTGCCCTTCGTGCATCCACTCACCCAGGTGCGGAAGCGGCAACCATCCGCTGGACAAGGCCGGCGCGCACCACGGGCTGGAGGGCCTTCTCGAGGCCCGCCATCCGCTTCCGGAAGCGCGCGACGTGCCGGTGGCCGCCGATCTGCCCCCGGTGCACCCGCGCGTCTCCGAGACATCTCCTCCACCCATCGCCTCCGTTCCCCTGCCGCCCTCGGGCCGGCTGCTCTTCTTCGATCTGGAGACCCTTCGAGGCGCCGACGAGGTGGGAGGCTGGCTCCGGGTGCACGACATGGGACTGGCCCTGGCCATCGTGTTCGACGAGAGCAACGGTGGGTTCCGCTGCTACCGCGAGCAGGATGTGGACCGGCTGCTGGTGGACCTGATGTCCGCCGACCGGGTCGTCGGGTTCAACGTGAAACGGTTCGACTACGCGGTGCTGCGCGGGTACCGCCAGGCGGCGTTCGAGCGCATTCCCACCTGCGATATGCTGGAAGAAGTGCAGCGCGCGCTCGGCTTCCGCGTGAGCCTGGGGCGCCTTGCCGAAGCCACCCTCGGAGAGAGCAAGTCGGCCGACGGCCTGCAGAGTCTGGCCTGGGTCCGCGAGGGGCGCCTCGACTTGGTCGAGCAGTACTGCCGCAAGGACGTGGAGGTCACGCGCCGCCTCTACCATTTCGGAAGGGATCATGGCTACGTTCTGTTCCGCGACACCCGCCTGCAGCGCGAAGTGCGCGTGCCGGTGATCTGGTGAGAGAGCTGCCACCGGTGATCCGGACGATACCCGGAATCCTGCGCGAATGGTCGGGCGCGGTGCGCCTGGCGGGAGACTTCCGCTCCCTTCTGCGCCTGCTGGGAGACGTGCTCCTGTTCCGCGTCCTGGGCCTGATCGACCTTCCCGGCCGGAACAAGGAGCGGAAGGTGACCTTTCGCGACGGGACCCGCATCGTCTACCGTCTCAACCGCGGGGACATCCAATCCATCCGCGAGGTCTGGATGGAGAGGGTCTATCGCCTGCCGGTGCCGATGCGGCCGGGTCTGGTCGTGGACCTGGGAGCCAACATCGGCCTCACCAGCCTCTGGCTGGCCCGCCAGTACGGGCCGCGCCGCATCATCGCCGTGGAGCCCTCTCCGGAGAACGCGCGCCTCGTGCGCCGGAACCTCAGCTTGAATGGAGTCGCGGCCAGCGTGATCGAGGCCGCCGTGGGTCCCGAGGACGGGACGGCTTTGTTCAACTCTTCGAGCGACTCGAACATGGGGCAGCTGGGATCGCAGGGAAAACCGGTCACCATGATCAGCATGGCGAGCCTGCTCAGGGAGCACGCCGCCGGCGAGCCGGTGGCCCTCATGAAGATGGACATCGAAGGGGGCGAGCAGGCCCTTCTCACCTCGCACACCGAGTGGCTGGCGCGCATCCCGGCCATCGTGGCTGAGTTCCATCCCGATCGCGTGGACTATCCGGGTCTCATCGAGAGGCTCAAGGCGGCCGGCTTCACCTATCTCTCTCCGGCCAGCAGCCGCGACATCCCCATGGATTTCTTCACGAGGCCCGCGGCCTAGCGGCGCGGAGTTTTCCCCTTGACATCTCCGAAGGACGCGTCCTAAAGTGGCCGTGCTTTTCTTCACAGACTCTTCGGCGGCGGGAAACACGGGGGCGGCGAGCCAGGTGCCTTCCGAATCTCGTTGATGCCGGGCATTGACAGAGTCGGGCCTTCTCGGGCATCCCCCCCACCCAGTCAGGTTCGTCGCGGCAGCCCCCGAACGTACGCGTGATGTCGTCCCGCGCCGGAAATCCGCGCGCAGGGGCGTTCTCGTGGATTCGTTCGAAGGACCTGAAGGAGGTGACAACGACATGGCCCGTTTCCGCATGGACGATCTGAAGTCGATCGAGCAGGCGCCCACGTCGCCCAGCTCGCTGAGGAGCAAGATCTCCGAGGTGATCCTGAGCTCGACGCATGCCAAGTGCCGCGTTGAGTCGATCAACCCCGAGACCGGAGAGTACCGCGTGGTGCTGCAGGGGACCCTCGACCGCGAGGCTTCGAGGTTCTCGGAGTTCTAAGCGGGAACGCCGGCGGCGGAAACCACGATGGAAAGGAGGTGACACCAGCAATGGCTCGATTCCGCATCCAGGACGTCCGCACCATCGAGTCCTCTCCCACGGCCCCCGGCACGCTGAGGGCCAAGATCGGCGAGATGCTGTTCAGCAGCATCAACGCCACGGCGAAGGTGGAGGGATTCAACCTCGACACCGGCGAATACAGGATCATCCTGCAGGGCACGCTCGACAAGGAAGATTCGAAGTTCGACGAGGCATGACCTGGATCTGCCCTATCCCCGTCCGGAGGGCCGCCGATCCTCGATCCGGCGGTCCTTCGGCGGGGTTTCCCGACCGCAGAGGAAAGGCCCCGCCGATGCCCAGGCGTACCAAGGAGAAGGAATCTCAGACCGCGACGGCGGATGGAAAGGAGCAGCCCGAGCCGATCGAGGTGGTGCGGCTCGAGTTCGGCCCCTTCCCCGAGGTGAGCCGCCTCAACCCTCGCTTCGTCCCCCAGCGCGAGCGCCTCAAGCTCACCCTGGACATCCACCATCCGGCCCAGGGCCCGGGCGCGTCGCCCTCCTCCATGCTGGAGCCACTCTCCACGCTGCTGCCCGGGCTCCGGAGGCACCGCTGCGGCGACAACAGCCGGATCACCGAGACCACACTGAGGCGCTCCCGCAAGGGCGACGCATCGGGTGAGAGCGGCGCCGACGTGGCCCACATGCTGGAGCACATCATCATCGACTTTCAGCACGAGATCGCCGCGATGAGCATCTGCAGCGGCATCACCTGCGGCTACGAGTCGCCGCGCAACCGCTACGACGTGTTCATCGAATCCCCGGGGCGCCGTGTCAGCCGCCTGTGCATCACGCTGGCGTGCGAGCTGATGAACGGGTTGCTGCGAGGACAGCAGCCGGATCCCTTGTACGTCCGGATCGTGCGCCTCGCACGGCGGATCTACCGCCACGGGAGCGTCCCCATCCCGGTGTCCGACACGGGGCCGTCCTCCGATGGCGACCCCCAGATGGCTGCCGCGCTGCGCGTGCTGAGCGAGCTGCAGTTCGTCCGCGAGATGGACACCAGCTTCAACTTCAGCCGCGTGCCTCTGTACTGTCTCCTCGACGACGAAGCTCATCTGAAATCTTGACGGCTCCGCGACGCCCGTCCTATGATGCCCGCCCTGTGTCGGCGAGCGTCTCGCCGGCCACATCACCAACAGATTCGTTTTCGGTCCGACCGGGTCCGGCGTCCCGCGCGCCCAGGCATCCCCGGCGAACGGGAGTCGATTCGTCGTGCGCTTGACACGTGTCTCTCCCTCCGGCCCTCAGGAGATCCAGGACGCCTGCCTGCAGGATCTGGACGCTCTGCTCCCCGGCGCCTCGGTGCTGGCACGGAGCGTGCCCATCCCCGATCTCGGCACCCTCGATCTGATCGCTTCGGAGCGTGAAGGACGGCTGGCCCTGGTCTCGTTCCACCTGCGGGCCGGCGCGAGCGACGTGGCCGCGGCGCTGGCGCGCTGGGACTGGATCTGCCGGAACCTCCCCACCCTTCGCTCGCTGGGATACGCATCGGGTCCCGATCTCACGGCCGACCCGCGCCTCGTCCTCGTCGCGCTGCGCGCCAGCCACGGCGCCCGCCGGCTGGCCGGCTGCATCGCGCGGCCCGCGATCGAGCTGCAGAAAGCGGCGCTCGTGCGCGCGCACGACGGCGTGAGCCTGCTCCTGGATCCGGTGGCTCCCCTGCACCCGGCGGCGCATCCTTCCGCCAGCGTCGAGCCTCTGCTGGGAGGGTTGCCCGCGGGCCAGGCGCGATCCCTGGTGCGGCGCCTGGTGGAGCAGCTGCGCGGAGACGGGTACGGCTTCGCCGTGATCGAGGGGGGCGTGGACATGGAGCGCCAGGGCCGGCTCGTCGGATCGGTGCTGGCCACGACGGGAGGCGTGGAGGCGCGGCGCGCGAGCGACGCCCGCTCGATGCGGGTGGACACCGACGAAGACTGTCAGGAAGCGTTTCGATTCCTGACCCTGGCCGCGAAGCCGCTCCCGGCATCCCCCGAGCCGGCCGCCGGCCGCCGGGTTGTCGCACCCCTCTCCCCCGAGGAGATCCACGAGCTGGAACGGGCCCTGCCGCCGTCTCCCCCGCATCCGCCCTCTCGAAGCGCGTCCCATGGACGGGAGGGCTCATCCTCATCCCGCTTCGAGGTCGAGAACTGATGACCACACGCCGCCGGGCCCTGGGGCGTGGGCTGGACGACCTGAGCCACAACTCGTTCACGTCCCTGGTGGAGGACGTTCCCATGACGGGGCGCGCGGCCGACGCGGTGGCCGAGGTCCCGGCAGATGCTCCCATGCCGTCCTCCCCAGCCACGCTGCACGTCGCCGCGGTCACCAGCGGAAAGGGAGGGACCGGAAAGAGCGTGCTCGCGAGCAACCTGGGGGTCCTGCTCTCGCGCCCCGGCCCGTGCACCATCCTTGACGCCGATCTCTGCCTCGCCAACATCCATCTGATGTACGGCCTGTCGCCGTCGCGCACGGCAGCCCACCTGGTCTCGGGAGAGGCCTCGCTGGACGACGCGCTGCTGGAAGGCCCCGGCGGCGTGCGTGTGATCGCGGGAGGGTCCGGCATCCCCGAGATGGCCGGCCTGAACGCGGGCAGGTTGAAGACGCTGGCCCTCGCGCTGGCCCCGCTCGAGCCCTCCGGAGGCTGGCTCGTGGTGGACATGCCGGCCGGTCTGGACCGCCAGTCGCTGCTGTTCCTGCTGGCGGCGGATCAGGTGCTGGTGGTGACCACGGAAGACATCACCGCCCTCACCGACGCGTACGCCGTGATCAAGACGCTCGTGTCCCACCAGCCCGGGACGAATCTGAGCGTGGTGGTGAACCAGGCACGCACGCACGAGGGGGCGCTGGAGGCTTACCACCGGATCGCGCACGTCTGCCGCAGGTTTCTCCGACGCGAGATCGGACTCGCGGGGATCGTTCCAGCCGACCTCGCCGTCGAGCGGTCCGTGGCATCGCGGCACCCGCTGGTCCTGTCCGAACCGCATGCCGCCGCCGCACGGGCGATCGCCGCCGTGGCACGGCAGATGCCGGCCTCGGCCGGCGCCGGCCGGCACGCGGACGGTGGCTTCTCCTCCCGCTTCGCCCGTCTGGTGGACGGCCCCCTGTTCAGCGCATGAGGAACGATGTGCGGATCATCAGCGTGATGAACCAGAAGGGGGGATGCGGCAAGACCACCACGGCCGTGAACCTGGCCGGCGCCCTGCAGTCGAAGGGACGCAGCGTGCTGGTGGTGGACATGGACCCGCAGGCCCACGCCACCATGGCGCTCAACGGCCGCCTGCAGTCTCCGATCCGGCGCACCATCCACGATCCCCTCATGAGGCGGCACGGCCTGGAGCCCATCCTGGTCAGCTCCGGCCCGGGTCTGGATCTGGCCCCTTCGGGAGACGACCTGCTGTTCGCCGAGCGCGACCTGGGAAGCGGCGAGGCGGGAGAGGATCGCCTCAGCGAGTGCCTGCGCCTTTCGGCCCTGGAGCACGACTTCGTGCTGATCGACTGTCCCCCCAGCCTCGGACCGCTCACACTCAACGCCCTGAGGGCGTGCGACGAGATCATGGTGCCGGTCGAGACCGGGTTCTTCTCGCTGAACGGCGTGAGCGGGTTCCTGCGCGCGCTGCGCCGCTACCGGCGCGGCTGGCTCGTCGAGAAGCGCATCCGCGCCCTGGCCACGCTGGTGGACCTCCGCACGTCGTTCTCCCGCGAAGTGGTCGACGAGATGCGACGTTTCTTCGGCGCCGTGCTGTACGACACGGTCATCCGTCATAACGTGCGGCTCAAGGAAGCCGCGTCGTTCGGTCTCCCCATCACCGAGTACGATCGCCGATGCCGGGGGAGCGCCGATCACATGGCGCTGGCCGACGAGGTCCTGGCCGATGGGCCCGTGAGGTTCGATGAACGATCCGCTCCTGTTGCTGAGCCAGCTGCACGGTGAGGGGCGTGTCACCTGCCGGGCCCTCCAGGCGGCCGGCTTCCTGACGCTCCGCAGTGTCGCCGGCGCCACGGTGACGGAGATCTCGGATCGGGCTCACCTGAGCGCGCGCAGCGCGGGCCGCCTGCGCGATGGCGCTCACCAGCTCATCGAGCAGGGAATGGAGCCCGATCGGATCTCCCCCGCCACCGGCCGGCGCAACCGCCGGCCCGCGCGGGCTCGCAAGGACAGCTCACCTCCCGCCGAGCCTCAGGAGGCCATCAGGAGCCCCGGGGTCCTGCACGAGGAAGCCGCGCTGCTGCGCGGAGAGGAGCCGCCCGGCGGGAGCCCGTCAAAGACCGCGCCGCGCGCCTGAAACGGCCTCATTTACACCCCTCGGGGCATGCAGTAGGATGAGGGCTCCGTATCGATCGCCGACAGGCGTCAGGCGTCCATCCACCAGGAACCACACCCAGGAGGATGTGTCATGCCGCAGGCCCCCCCCCGGACGGCCAGGGCCCGCAAGGGCCGCAAGATGACCTCGCAGGAAGCCGTGCTTCTCAACACCCGCCGTGGCGAGCCTCTGATCAGCGGAGTGACCGACGGCGAGACCTTTCATCTGATTGTCGAGCCCTCGTCCGCCCCGCGCCGCATCGCCTCGCCGCGCGGAGAGACGCGAAGCCTTTTCCAGGACGTGGAGCCTCTAGCCGATCAGAACTCCGGGCCGCGCATCACGGAGCGCGAGGAGCTGGCCCACGCCGGACTCCCCTACCGGTTCGTCCTGGCCTGCAGCGGCAGCATCAAGGACGACCACAGCTGAGGCTTAAGCGGCGCCGGGAACTCCGTCCACCATCCCGCGCAGGGTGACGTCCTTCCATTGATGGGGAGGAGCGTCCCCGTCGAGGGCAACCTCGATGAAGTTGGAGGTGAGCGCCCGCTGCCGGCCGTCGTTCCGCCGGCCCGAGAGGACCAGCGCCCGCATCGTTCGCCCCGCCTGGCCGCGCACGAACCCGGCCGACAGCTCGCGTCCCAGGGCACGGAGCTCCTCTCCTCGCCGGTGCACCTGCGCTCCGGTGGAGCGCGGCTTCAGGGAGGCGGCGGGAGTGCCGGCGCGCGGGGACCAGGTGAACACGTGCAGGTAGGTCACGCCCGCCGAGATGAGCACGCTGCGCGTCTGCTCGAACTCGGCCTCCCCTTCCGTGGGAAAGCCGACGATCACGTCGGCCCCCAGCCCGATGTCGGGAACCATGCCGCGCAGCCGCGCGGCCGTCTCCAGGTAATCCTTCGCGTGGTAGTTGCGCCGCATGTCGCGCAGCACCGCGTCGGAGCCGCTTTGCAAGGGAACCTGAAGGTGCCGCGCGAGACGAGGCTCGGCGGCGATGAGCTGGATCAGGCCGGGCGTCACCCGCCGCGGCTCCACCGAGTTGAGACGGATCCGGTAGTCCCCCTCCACGCGCAGCAGGCGCTCCAGCAGGTGGAGCAGTGTGAGGCGGGGCGAAAGGTCACGCCCGTAGTCTCCCGTGTTCACTCCCGTGAGGACCACTTCGCGATACCCGGCCTGCAGGATGCGGCGGAAGCGCTCCTCCACGCGCCCTGGCTCGACGCTGCGTGACGCGCCCCGCACCGACGGGATGATGCAGTAGCTGCACACCAGGTCGCACCCCTCCTGCACGCGCAGGAAGGCGCGGCTGCGATCGCCGAAATCGGGGAGGCACTCTTCGGCTTCCCTCTCGGCGCAGCCGTCGGCCAGCGACGCCGGGTCCCGCTGGCGCAGCATATCCAGGATGAGGCGCGCGGCCCGGGGGCGGTCCTCGCGGCGCAGGACCAGGTCCACCTCGGGTATGGCGGCCAGGGCCGCGGGATCGCGTTCCGCGTAGCAGCCCGTCGCCACGATGAGAGCATGGGGACTTTCGCGCCTCCGCCGGCGCAGGATCTGGCGCGCGTCGGCGTCCGCGGGAGCGGTCACGGTGCAGGTGTTGACCACGATGACCCGGGCCGCCGCCGGGTCGTCCACCAGCGACGCGGCTCCGCGAAGCGCGCCCGCCAGCTCGGCCGAGTCGAACTGGTTGAGCTTGCATCCCAGCGTGGTGACGTGCAGGCCGACGCTCACGACTTGATCTGGCGTTCCAGCGCCTTGGCCTTCGCCTCGACGTCCTCGGCCATCTTCCGCTTGCGTTGGTGCAGCGCGGCGCGCAGCTCCGGCACGCGCCGTGAGAGGATCTGGACCGCCAGCACTCCCGCGTTGCGCGCTCCCCACGGACCCACGGCCATGGTGGCCACGGGGACGCCGGGGGGCATCTGCACGCTTGCCAGGAGCGCGTCGAAGCCCGACAGAGGGCTCGAGGCGAGCGGCACGGCGATGACCGGCAGGATCGTCGAGGCGGCCATCACGCCCGCGAGGTGCGCCGCGCCGCCTGCCCCGGCGATGATGACGTCCAGGCCCCGCTGCTCCGCGGTGGCGGCATAGCGGGCGGCCATCTCGGGGGAACGATGCGCCGACGCCACCGTCATCTCGTAGCCCACGCCGAAGTCCTCCAGAACGGACGCGGCCTCCTTCATCACCGGGAGATCGGAGTCGCTCCCCATCACGATCCCCACGTGCACCTCGCGTGGTGCTTCCTGGCTCTTCATGATCCTCCTCGACCAGCCATCTGGCGCTCTCGCGCGGCCGCGCGCGCGAGGGCGTCGCGTCCGATGTCGCGGCGATGATGCATCCCCTCGAAGGAAATGCGTGACACTCCGTCATAGGCGCGGCGCAGGGCCGCGCCCAGGTCTTCTCCCAGGCTCGAGACTGCCAGCACACGCCCGCTCGACGTGACCGTGCGCGCCCCCTTCCCCTCCGGCGGCTCGACGCGGGTGCCCGCGTGAAACACCTGCGTGCCCTCGAGAGAGGCCAGTGTCTCCACTCCGCGCACCTCGTCGCCGGTGCGCGGACGGCCCGGATACCCCTGCGCGGCCATCACCACGCAGGCGGCGGCCTCGCGTCGAAACAGATCCCGCGGCAGCTCGTCCAGACGCCCCTCGGCGGCGTCCGCCAGGAGAGGGACCAGGTCGGCCTGCAGTCGTGGGAGCAGCACCTGCGTCTCCGGGTCTCCGAAGCGTGCGTTGAATTCGAGGGTCACCGGGACGGGGGGGTCGGACGGAGCTCCGCCGGCCCCGGGCACGAGCATCAATCCCGCGTAGAGCACGCCACGATACGGGGCCCCTTCCGACGCCATGCCCCGGATAGCAGGCATCACGATACGGCTCATGATCTCCTGCTCGAGCCCGGCGTCCACGTCGACGGAGGGGGAGATCGCTCCCATCCCTCCCGTGTTGGGTCCTTCGTCACCGTCCCCCACACGCTTGTAGTCCTGACAGGAGCCCAGGGGCCACGCCCTCTCGCCGTCGCTCAGGACGAAGAAGCTGGCCTCCGTCCCCTCGAGGAAGCGCTCGATCACCACCCGCCGCCCCGCTTCGCCGAACTCGCCCGACAGCATTCCCTGCACCGCGTCCTCGGCTTCGCGCCGATCCCGGGCGATGGCCACGCCCTTGCCGGCCGCGAGCCCGTCGGCCTTGATCACCACCGGGAAGATCGCCTCGCGCGATGCGAGGTGGGCACGGGCGGCTTCCATATCCTGCACCACGACGAATGGAGCGGTGGGAATGCCGTGGCGGGTCATGAACTCCTTGGCGAAGACCTTGCTCCACTCCAGGCGTGCCGCCGCGCGCGTGGCGCCGAAGACGCGCAGGCCCCGCCGCCGCATCTCGTCGGCCAGCCCCGCCATCAGCGGCGCTTCGGGTCCCACCACGGTGAGATCGGCGCGCAGCGAGCCGGCCAGGTCGGCCAGGGCCGCCGCATCGTCGAGCCCTCGGGGGCCCGGCGGCATGCAGACCGCCTCGCCCGCGATCCCCGCGTTGCCCGGCACGCACACGACATCGTCGCGCTTCCGGACGAGTGGGCTTTGACGGATCTTCCACACCAGGGCATGCTCGCGCCCACCGCCGCCGATCACGAGGATCTTCATGGGGCGAGACTCACACAACCCCCTTCGGAGTGTCAACCGCCGTGGTCGAACAAGTCTCCCGGCAGCTTGCCAGCTTCCATGGCGGCCGGCGGTGGGGAGTGGTCTCCGAGAACGTTCGGCGTCGTGGCGTTGGCCACGAC
>JBOGOC010000037.1:0-22276 GCA_050747525.1 Candidatus Polarisedimenticolia bacterium
CGTACGTCGTGATGGCCCGCTCGCCGCTGGTGTTGGGCCCCGTCTGGCTGGTGCCCGTGTTCCCGCCCTCGATGCACAGCGGCGCGCCGCCGAAGTCCGCGACGAAGCTGTTGTAGTACCGCCCCGCAGCGTTGTCGCGGAAGTGCAGGGCCGTGTTCGTCGCCTTGGCCGTGTATGTCTCGGAGACGTCGCCGCCCAGGCCCACCATGGTCACGTTGTAGAACGCCGGGGTCGCGAACGGCTGACTGCCATCAGGGTTGTTCCCGCCGTCCTGCTCCGCGCCCTTGTCCGACTTGTCCGGGCCCGGAGTCCCCTGCACCAGCAGGATGAACTGACCCTTGCCGCGGTATCCCTCGTCGTAGTCGATGCTGTCATCCCCGCCGGCGACCGCGATCACGTGCTTGACGTTCACCGTGCCGCCGAAGAACTCGATTCCGTCGTCCTTGTTCTGCATGACCTCGACGAAATCGATGTCGGTCTGCCGCCCCACCGCCCCCAGCGTCAGCCCGTTGATCTCGTTGTTGGGCGCCAGGTTGAATCCACCGTAACGGATCGACACGTAGGTCAGAGTCCCGCTGTCGTCGTCATCGTTGCCGCCGTTGCCGTACAGCCCGAGACTGCCCACCGAGGTCAGGCCCTCGATCTGCACCTCGCGGGCGGCGTTGGGCCCCGCCAGCGTGTTGTTGGCCACGTACGTGCGGCCCAGCAGGATCACGCCTCCCCACTGCCCCGTCAGACCCAGCGCGTTCTCCAGCCTGTCGTAGGGGTCGGTTCCGGGGTTTCCGTGAACGTTGTCGTCGAACAGATCCGTGAACACGATCGGGTTGTCGACCGTCCCGAGAGCCCGGAGCTTCGAGCCGCGCGCGATGATCAGCGTGCCCGGATTGGGATTGTTGGGGTCACCTGAGTCCGACGGCTCTCCACGCACCACCGTGCCGGGCTCGATCGTGAGTGTCGCTCCGTTGGTCACGTAGATCGGCTGCGTCAGGATGTACTCGTTGTTCGACGTCCACGTCTCGCTTGCCGTGATGTTCGCCGTGATATCCACCTCGGCGGCAAACGTCCCTGCCGTCGCCATGGCACACGTGACGAGCACGGCCAGCGCGCGCAACACTTTCGCGTCTCTTCTCATCGGCCTGTCGCTTCCCTCAGGTGGATTGCGTTCCTGGAATGTGTGGTCGGGGCGCTGAGGCGCCGACCATACGCGGCCCCTGTTCCGGGACCGGGACGGTTGTGTGACGAGATGGTGGAGAGGAGGCCCGCCGGCGGAGCCGTAGCTCGGGGGTCGAGCCCCGCCGGAGGACCTGCGCTCCACGCATTTCGTCCCTGCACCTGATTTGTACCGGGGTCGAGAGACAGCACGTTGATGAGGGCGTGAAGATCGTGTGAAACAGTGCGGCCATCATTCGCCGCTGGGATCCTGGATGCGATAGCCGACGCCGCGCACGGTGGTGAGCCAGTCGGCGGCCGCGCCCAGCTTGTCGCGCAGCCGCCGGATGTGCGTGTCCACGGTGCGCGACATGACGTCGGCGTCGTAGCCCCACACTTCCGAGAGCAGGATGTCCCGGGAGCGCACGCGGCCCCGTGCCCGCACCAGATCGGACAACAGCTTGAATTCGGTGATGGTGAGATCGACGGAGCGCCCCTCGATCCGGACACGGTGCTGCCCGAGATCCACCTCGATGGGCCCGGCCCTGAAGACGTGCGACGCCTCACCGTCGGGAGGGACCGTCTCGCGGGCCACCGGCCCCCTCTTGAGGACCGCCTTCACCCGCAGGATCAGCTCGCGCACGCTGAAGGGCTTGGTGACGTAGTCGTCGGCCCCCAGCTCGAAGCCCAGGAGACGATCGATCTCCTCCTGCCGCGCGGTGAGGAGGATCACGGGCGTCCCTCTCGTGGAGGGGTTGGTGCGCAGGATCTTGAGGACTTCGGTGCCCGACAGGTCGGGGAGCATCAGGTCGAGCAGGACCAGGTGGGGGCGCTCCCGGGCCGCGATGTCCACCGCGACCTTGCCGTCGAGCGCCGTCAGGACACGGAACCCTGCCTGCCGGAGGTTGTACTCGAGCAGATCACAGATGTCTTTCTCGTCATCGATGACCAGCACCGTCTCTGGCATGTCGCAGACCTCTTCCGAGATCTGCAAACTACGGGGGGGTTGTTGCAATTCATCGGCGAGGTTGTTAGCAGGTCGTTACATTTCGTCCCGGGGGCCGGCTTTCGCCGGTCGCCCCAGGCGGCGCAGCAGCTTCGGGGTGAGAAGGCAGACCAGACGGCCGGAGCCCGGGGCCGGCTCCCCGTCGAAATCGATGCGGATCAGGCCTCCTTTGCGCAGCTCGAGCGCGCTTTCGTGGCGGCCCGAGATGAGCCAGGCGGCCAGCGTGCTCAGGTGAGGCTCGTGGCCCACCAGGACGATCTCCTCGCCGCGAGGCTCCGCCAGCAGCAGCATCGTCCTGGCCGGGAGGGTGGACGGCTCCAGCTCCTCATGAAGGGTGATGGGTGGCGAGGGCTCGAGCGCCCGCGCCAGGATGCGTGCCGTCTGCAGGGCGCGGGCCAGAGGGCTCGAGAGGATGGCCGCGGGCCGCACGCCGATGGCCGCGATCCCGAGAGCGGCCTCCCGCATGCGGGATCGCCCTCGGGAGGTGAGGGGCCGCTCGCGATCGCCGGGCCACCGGGCCGCGTCGCGCTCGGCGGCCGGAGCGTGGCGCAGGAGGTAGAGCCTCATCCGGTCGGGCCGGAACCGCCCCCGGAGGCCTGCGTTCCTCCGTCCTTCCCCCCGTCCTTGCCGGCCTCCTTGCCGCCTTCCTTGCGGTCGCCATGAAAGATGAGCGGCGGACGCACGGCCTCGACCCCTTCCGGCAGCGACGGCGAATGACCATTCTTCAGCAGGGTCTGCACGCTGCGGCGGATCCTGGCCTGGATCTCGTCCACTTCCAGCTCGGCGTTCACGGTCACGAAGCCGAACTCGCGCGACAGCCTGTTGTATTCGCGGATGAGCCGGGTCTGGTATTCGCGGAAGGACTCGAAGAGATCGATGCCCAGGTGCATGTCCATCCCCGCTTCCCAGTAGTCGATCTCGCGGTTGCGCAGCAGGCGCGGGATGAGCGTGTCCACCTTGATGCGCAGGTAGAGGGTCATGTCCGGCACCAGGGCGAAGCCGAACACGTTGCGGATCCAGGCGGGATCCGCGCCGCGCACCACGCTGCGCGCGAAGGCGGTGAAGATGTAGCGGTCGGCCAGGACCACGAAGCCCGATTTCAGGGCCGGGATGATGATCTTCTCGAGGCGATCGGCGAAGTCGGTCGCGTAGAGGAGACTGAAGGTGAGCCGGCTCAGATTGTGGCCGGCCTTGGCCGCGCCGATGGTCTCGGACATCAGCTCCGACCGCGTCCATCCCGTCTCGATGACGCCGTACCCCTGCACCTCCAGCCACTCCTTGAGCAGGCGCACCTGGGTGGAGCGCCCCACCCCGTCCGTGCCTTCGATGGTGATCAGGGTCCCCTGCAGGCTCTCCGTGTCGGCATACGGCAGGCCGTGGCCGAAGAACCGTGCGGTGCGGACTGGGGCGGTCATGAAGCCTCCGTCATGGGGGTCTCGGCATACAGCTTTGCGACGATGGATCGTACCTTCTTCTGCTGGCTGTCGATGGACTTCGTGCCGTCGATCACCTGGAAGCCGTGCTCGGAAGCCATCCGGTCGTACTGGGCCAGCACACGCCCCTGGAAGATGCGGAAGCTCTCCACCGGATCGGGGCTGAGGCCCAGGTCCATCCCCGCCTCGTAGAACTTCACCTTCTCGCGCGCGCTCAGGATGCGCTTCACGGCAACCTCCAGGGGGACCTTGAAGTAAAAGACCGCGTCGGGCTTCACCGCGAAAGCGTAGAGATCCTGCACCCATCGAGCGTCCACGCCCCGGGCGATGTCGCGCGCGAACGCCGTGTACACGTAGCGGTCGGCCAGAACCGTGGTGCCGGCCTTCAGGTACGGAATGATGTGGTACGTGAGGCGGTCGGCCATGTCGGTGGCGTGCAGGAGGCTGAACGTCGTCGGCGTCAGGAGTGCCTTCTTCTTGCCGCGCCGCGTCGCCTGCCGGACCAGGCTGGACGAGTTCCACTCGGTGAAGTTGACCTGATGGCCCTGCGACGCCAGCCACGTGTGCAGCAGCCTGACCTGGGTGCTTTTCCCCGAGCCGTCGATCCCCTCCACGACGATCAGCTTTCCCTGACGTAAACGGCTCGCGCGCGATCTGCCTCTGCCCCCTGGCATGTGTCCCTGAGCTCCTCTCTGGATTGTTGGGTATGAGTATATCAGTGCCATCGAAATGGGCTCTTCCAGTGCGCAGACCATTTGTGTGACACTTGGGTGACAACGGGCCCGAAAGCCGGGTCATTCGGTATCTTGTTGCAAGGTGAGATCTTCATCCATCGCACGTGAGCTGCTGGAGAGAAAGGCCCGCGAGGTGCTCAGGCAGCGCCAGCGCGTATGCACGGGCGGCAGCGCCAACGCGGTCCACGATCTGCGGGTCGCCACCCGGCGCCTGGAGGAGGCGCTGAGGATCATGCAGCCGGCCCTGCCGGCTCAGGCCGTCGCGCGACTGAGGCGCCGCGCCCGCTCGATACGCCGATCCCTGGGGCCGGTGCGCAATGCCGACGTGCTCGCCGCCTGCCTGCAGCGCCTGGAGAAGTCCATGACCGGCGAAAGCCTCGAGGCCGCGCGGGGCCATCGGCGCCGCGCGCGCGCGGCCGCACGCACCCTTCGCGGATCGTCGTCCGGCATCGCGGTCCGCGACATCGGCGGGCGCGTGAAGGCGGTGCTGCGTGGCGCCGAAGAGGGGCTGGAGGGCACGCTGCGCACGCATGGGAGCCGCATGCTGGCGGACAGGCAGGCAGAAGTGCAGACCGCTATCCGGCTGGCCCGCAAGGGCGGCGCGAAACCGCTCCACGAGCTGCGCATCGCGCTCAAGCAGTACCGCTACACGCTCGAGCTGCTCGATCAGGCCGGCTCGCGGCCGGCCGACCACAGGTTGGCACTGGCACGATCTCTGCAGCAGCGCCTGGGCGAGCTGAGGGATGAAGAGCAGGCACTGGAGTGGGTCCGCGCGAGTGAAGGCAAGTCGGTATCGGCATTCGCCCGGCGGCTGAGCCGGCGCATCGAGACGGCCCGCCGGCGGGCCCTGGCGGCCGTGGCAGGTGCGGCGCGCAGAATCGCGACTTCGAAGGCCTCATGATGAGACACGTGCCTCTGGGCGTCATCGACATCGGATCGAACACCATCCGGTCCCTCATCGTCATGACCCAGCCCTCCGGCGGCTACCGCATCCTGGACGACGAGCGTGAGGTGGTGCGCCTGGCCTCCGGTCTGGACCGCCGGGGCC
This sequence comes from Candidatus Polarisedimenticolia bacterium, assembly GCA_050747525.1. Taxonomy (GTDB): domain Bacteria; phylum Acidobacteriota; class Polarisedimenticolia; order JACPZX01; family DASXTC01; genus JBOGOC01. The sequence continues at coordinate 5,371 of JBOGOC010000037.1, forward strand.
GCCTGTCGGAGGCGGCCATGGCCCGTGCCCTGGTGGCGCTCCGGCGGATGGCCGGCATCGCCCGCGCGCGCGGCGTGCGTCGCATGTCGGTGGTGGCCACCAGCGCCCTGCGCAGCGCCTCCAACCGCCGCCTGTTCGTGGGACGGGCGCTGCGCGAGACGGGCCTGAAGGTGCGGGTGATCTCGGGCGACGAGGAAGCCGAGCTGGCGTTCGAGAGCGCCAGCCTGAGCTTTCCGCTCGACGGACAGCCCTGCGCGGTGGTGGACGTGGGAGGAGGGAGCACCGAGCTGATCCTGGCCATGGGGACCCACATCCGGAGGATTCACTCGCTGCAGCTCGGCTCGGTCCGCCTCACCGAGCAGTTCCTTCCGTCCGACCCCATCCGCAACGTCGAGTTCAAGAAGATGCGCGAGGCGATCCGCACGGAGCTGGAGGAGGCCCGCGTGAAGGCCGACCTCCCGCCGCGCATCCTGATCGCCTCGGGAGGGACCGCCTCGTGCATCGCCCAGGCGGTGCTGGCCTCCCAGGGGATGGCGGGGCGCGGCGTGCACGGCCACGAGCTGTCGCAGGCCGAGGTGCTGCACCTGCGCGAGGACCTGCGCTGCAGCACCCTGGCGCGCCGCCGGCAGATGCCGGGGATATCTCCCGACCGGGCGGACATCATCGTGGCGGGCGTCTCCATCCTCTACGAGGTGATGACCAGCCTGGGGGTGAACACCATGAAGGTGAGCACACGCGGCATCCGGCACGCGCTGCTGCACCGGCTGATGGCGGGGATGAGGCGCGCCGGCCGGCCGCCCCGATCCGTCCCCGTGCGCGTGGCCGCCGCGCGCGCCCTGGCCCGCTCGCTTCGCTACGAGGCCGCTCACGGCGAACAGGTGCAGCGTCTGGCCCTGTCCCTGTTCGACCAGCTCGCGCCGACCCTGTCGCTCGATCCCTCGCTGCGCGATCTGCTGGCCGCGGCCGCGCTGCTTCACGACGTGGGCTACATGGTGAGCTTCCGGCAGCATCACAAGCACACCTATCATCTTATTGCGCACGCCCAGCTGGACGGCTTCGACCCCACCGAGCGCGAGGTGATCGCTCAGGTCGCCCGCTACCATCGCCGCTCGCCCCCCCGGCGCAAGCATGCTGCCTGGGCGGCCCTTCCCCCGGGGCGCCAGGAGGACGTACGGCGTCTGGCCGCGCTGCTGCGCGTGGCCGACGCACTGGACCGGCGCCATGCTCAGCCGCTGCGGGGCGTCTCGTGCCGTGTCGGCCGGGGGTGCGTCACGCTGACCCTCGCCTCCGACAAGGATCTGGAAGTGGAGATCCACGCGGCCGAAGAGAAGGGTGGGATGTTCCACGAGGTGTTCGGCCTGAAGCTGGCCTTCGAGCGCAAGGCGCTGCCGGGCCGGGGCCGGCGTCTGCGCAGCGCGGCACGGCGGGGAAGCGTCAGGCGCGCGGCCCCGGGCAAGGTCTTGCGCTTCAGGACCTAGCTAGCGCCCCGTCCGGCGCCGCGTGAACTTGAGGCCGGACCAGGTCGCATCGATCGCGCAGATCTTGAAGTCGACCAGCCCGGCTTCCAGGCCCGTGCGCCGCACGTCCCCTTCGGAAAGGTCGGTGGCCGCCCCTGACGACTTCTTCGGCCAGGCGATCCAGAGCCCATCGCGCCCCAGCGACGCGGCGCGCGCGGCGATCCCCTGCTCGAGCCGGCGCCTCGACGTGGTGAACCAGAGCGTCAGGTCGTGGGGGCCCTTCCGCCCCCTCAAAAGCCGGGTCCCTTCGGGCAGATCTCCCAGTGTGGCCTCGAACCCTTCGGGGGCTCCCAGGAGGCCGACACGCGCGCCCGGCTTGATCCCCAGCTTGCGGGGCAGGGGCGTCCCCGAGTACCCGGCCGGGGTGGAGGTCTGCCGCACGGGCGTCTTCACGACGGGCTCGCTCCGGGGCGGCCCCCGCGCTGGCCGAGCGCCAACACCAGCCCGGCCAGAGCCGCGGGGTCCACGGGCTTCACCATGTGATGGTCGAATCCGGCCGCGCGGCTGCGGTGCCGATCGGCCCCCTGCCCCCATCCCGTGACCGCCACCAGCAGGATGTCCCTGCCCCATGGGCTTTCCCTCAACCGACGCGCGGTCTCCAGACCGTCCATGCGCGGCATCCCCAGGTCCATGAGGATCATCTCGGGATGGAATCGCTCGGCCTCCTCGAGCGCCTCGACCCCGTCGCGCGCCGAGCGGACGTCGCACCCCATCTGCTCCATCACGTCGATCAGGCTCGCCACGATGTCCTCGTTGTCATCCACCACCAGGACGCGCCGCCCCTGCCCCGACGATGCGAGAACAGGCCTCGGGCCGGCGGCCTCAGGTGACCGGACATCGCGAGTCCCCTCGGCGAGTGGCAGCCTCACGATGAACTCGCTCCCCCGCCCCTCCCCCTCGCTGTGCGCCTCCACCGAGCCGCCGTGCAGCTCCACCAGCCTCTTCACCAGAGCCAGCCCGATCCCCAGCCCCTTGGGGGTGAGCCGGCCCGCGGGGGCCTGGAAGAAGATGTCGAAGATGGTCCGCAGCATCTCCGCGGAGATCCCCTGGCCCGTGTCGCGGACGGAGATGACGGCCTGTCCCGCCTCGCGTCGCGCCCTCAGCTCGATGCGCCCTCCCCTGGAGGTGAACTTGGCGGCGTTGTTGAGCAGGTTGGAGACGACCTGGACGAGCCTGACCCGGTCTCCGTTCACCGGGAGCTTCCCCTCGATCGAGGCCATCTCCAGCGTGTGGCCGTGGACCTCCATGAACGGTCGCACCGACTCCGCCGATTCGTGGAGCACGTGGGAGAGGTCGAGCCCCTCGCGGCGTAGCTCGAGCTTCCCGCGCGTGATGCGCGAGACGTCCAGCAAGTCGTCCACCAGCCTCGTCAGGTGCGACAGCTGTCGCCGCATGATCCCGAGCGCCTTGTTCCGGCGCTCCGGATCATCGCCCGCCTGCCCCAGGATGAACAGGCCGTTGCGCAGCGGAGCGAGCGGATTGCGCAGCTCGTGCGCCAGCAGGGCCAGGAACTCGTCCTTCTGGACGTCCGCCTGCCGCATCGCTTCCTGAGACTGCATCAGCTCGGTGATGTCGGTGGAGAACCCCACGTAGCCCAGCAGGTGCCCATCCTCACGAAGGCGCGGAACGCCGATGGAGCGGAACCGGCGGTACTCCCCATCGTGCCGGCGAAGCCTGACCATGGCGTCGAAGGTGCCCCGCTCCTTGAACACGCGAGCGTACGATGCGAGGTAGGCATCACGGTCGTCCGGGTGCACGGTGCGCACCCACCCGATCCCGGTCACCTCGTCCATGGTGCAATCGAGGAAGCGCAGATACTCCTGGTTGACGAACTCGCATCCCTGGTGGCCGTTCATCCAGATGAGCACCGGCACGTTGTCGGCCAGGATGCGGAAGCGCCCCTCGCTCTCCCTCACCGACTCCAGGGCGCTCACCTCGGCGGTGATGTCCCTCACGATGCCGATCATGCGCACCGGCTCGCCGGACGCGTCGTAGAGGTAGCGGCCGTTGACGTCCAGCCAGGCGACCTGTCCGGTTTCCGCGCGGAGGATCCTGATGCGCGGAGCGAAGGTAGTGCGCCTGCGGCGCGCTTCCTCCAGGGTCTGCACCACCCTGTCGCGATCATCGGGATGCACGTGATCCAGCCAAGCCTCCACGGAGATCGTGGGCGTGCGAGGCTGCGGGAGCCCCAGGATCTGAAAGAGGCCCGGCGATCCGGCGAGCCGACCCGCGGCGGAATCCAGGTCCCACCACCCCATGTCGGCCAGGCCGATCGCCAAGTCGAGCGCTTCCTTTCCCCGGACCGTTTCCTGCTCCGCTACGCGGCGCGCGTCGGATTCCTGCTGGAGCCGCCGGCGGGCGCGCATCACCACGTGGAAGAAACAGCCGATCAGGACTCCCTGCGCGACGAACAGCAGCAGCGCGACGCGATCCTCTTGGCTGGTCACGAGCGGTGCGCCCACAGGCTGCATGAACCAGCCCAGCGCCAACCCCGCAAGCGCCGTGGCCAGGAGTCCTGGCCCCAGACCCCCCACCCAGGAGGAGAGGATGACCGGCAACATGAACAGGATCGTGAGCGGAGTCGCGGACCAGTCGAGGAAGAGCGCCCGCGCGAGCACCGTGACCGCGACGGCCGCAAGGGCCAGCATGTAACCGACGCGGGAGCTGGGTGTCTTCATATCAGACGACTCGAGGGCGCGCTCCCGCGCGGGCGCCCCCGTGCTAGGAAACCCTCTCGGCGATCGACTTGGCCTGAGTGAACAGCAGCAGGTAGTCCCGGCCCCCGGCCTTGGAGTCGGTCCCCGACATGTTGAACCCGCCGAAGGGATGCGCTCCGACCATGGCGCCGGTGAGGCGCGCTCCCGGCTTCACGTCGGCGACCACGGTGGGCTGGAACCATCCGTCGGACGGCCCCGGCTCGCCGCCGCTCACGATCCTCCCCTCGGTCTCCGGCCCACCGCGATGTAGTCCAGTATCGACTTGTAGGCCCGCTCGTTGATGACCGGCCTCATGAAGCTGCCCGGCTCGGCGGGGGGCCCGACGCTCATGGAACGCACCCGCGCCACCAGCTTCTCGAGGAAGGGCTCGTACACTTTCTGATCCACGATGGCGCGCGAGCAGGCCGAACACTTCTGCACCTGAAACCCGAAGGCGGACAGGGCCACCCCTTCCACGGCGGCATCGATGTCGGCATCGTCGCACACCAGATGGCGTCCTTGCCTCCCATCTCCAGAATAGACCTCTTGATCCAGACCTGCCCCTCGGCCACGCGCGCCGTGCGCCGCCTACCAGGTAGTCACCCACCGATCCGCCCGGACCGGTGATGAAGTTGACCACCCCCGGAGGCAACCCCGCCTCCTCCATCACCTCGAGGAACCGGTAGCCGATGGCCGGCGAGTCAGACGAGGCGCGCGCCGCAATCCCCTGCTCGGGCTCGCGCCTCGAGATGGTGAACCACAGCGTCAGGTCGTGACGCCCCCTCGAGTCGCGCGACAGCCTGGCCCCTTCGGGCAGGTCTCCCAGCGTGGCCTCGAACCCGGCGGGTGCTCCCAGCAGGCCCACGCGCGCCCCGGCTTGATCCCCAGCTTGCGCGGGAGGGGCGTCCCCGAGTACCCCGCCTTCACGACGGGCTCGCCCCGGAGCGCTGGCCGAGCGCCAGCACCAGCCCGGCCAGTGCGGCCGGATCCACGGCTTCACCATGTGGTGGTCGAAGCCGGCGGCGCGGCTGCGGTGCCGATCCGTCCCCTGCCCCCATCCCGTGATGGCCACCAGCAGGACGTCCCGGCCCCAGGGCCTTTGCCGCAGCCTGCGCGCGGTCTCCAGGCCGTCCAGGCGCGGCATCCCCAGGTCCATGAGGACGACCCCGGGTCGGAACCGCTCGGCCTCGGCGAGAGCCTCTTCTCCGTCGCGCGCCGAGCGGACCTCGCACCCCATCTGTTCCAGCACGCCGGTCAGGCTCGCGACGATGTCCTCGTTGTCATCCACCACCAGGACGCGCTGGCCCGTCCCGGGCGACGCGAGGAGCGGCTCCGTGCCGGCGGCCTCGGAGTCCCGGACTTCACGGGTCTCCTCGGCGAGCGGGAGCCTGACGATGAACTCGCTGCCCCGCCCCTCTCCCTCGCTGCGCGCTTCGACCGTGCCGCCGTGCAGCTCCACCAGCCTCTTCACGAGCGCCAGCCCGATGCCCAGCCCCTTGGGAGTGAGCCGGCCGGCGGGGGCCTGGAAGAAGATGTCGAAGACGGTCCCCAGCATGTCCTTGGGGATTCCCTGGCCGTTGTCGAGGACGGAAATGACGGCGTGGTCGCCCTGTCGCCGCGCCCTCAGCTCGATGTGCCCTCCCGTGGAGGTGAACTTGGCGGCGTTGTGGAGCAGGTTCGAGACGATCTGCACGAGCCGCACGCGGTCCCCGTTCACGGGCAGCTTCCCATCGATGGGCGGCATCTCCAGCGTGTGGCCCTGGGACTCCATGAACGGGCGCACCGATTCCACCGATTCCTGGAGCACCTGAGAGACATCGACCCCTTCCTGGCGCAGCTCGAGCTTGCCGCGGGTGATGCGCGAGACGTCCAGCAGATCGTCCACCAGCCTCGTCAGATGCGACAGCTGGCGCTGCATGATCCCGAGAGCCTTGTTCCGGCCGGCCGGGTCGTCGCCCGCTTGGCGTAGCAGGAACACACCGTTGCGCAGCGGGGCGAGCGGGTTGCGCAGCTCGTGCGCCAGCAGCGCCAGGAACTCATCCTTCTGAACGTCCGCCTGACGCATCGCCTCCTGGGAGCGCATCAGCTCGGTGACGTCGTTGGAGCACCCCACATAGCCCAGGAGAGCTCCGTCGTCGCGCAGCCGAGGAACGCCCGTGGACCGGAACCAGCGGTATTCCCCATCGTGCCGCCGGAGCCTGACCAGAGCGTCGAACGGACATCGCTCGCTCATGGCCCGCTCGTAGGATCCGAGGTAGGCGTCACGATCGTCCGGGTGCACGCAGTCCACCCAGCCCATCCCCGTCACCTGCTCCATGCTCCATCCCAGGAAACGCAGGCATTCCTGGTTGACGAACTCGCATCCCTGAAGCCCGTTCATCCAGATGAGCACCGGCACATTGTCGGCCAGGATGCGGAACCGCCCCTCGCTCTCCCGCACCGCTTCCAGGGCGCTCACCCCGGCGGTGATGTCCCTTACCATACCGATCATGCGGACCGGCTCCCCCGAGGCGTCGTACAGGTAGCGCCCGTTGACATCCACCCAGGCCACCTCACCGGTGTCCGCGCGGAGGATCCTGAGGCACGGAGCGAAGGTGGAGCGCAGCCGGCGCGCCTCCTCGAGGGCCTGCACCACCCGGTCGCGATCCCCGGGATGGACACGTTCCAGCCAGGCGTCGATGGGGACCGTGGGGGTGCCGGGCTGCTCGAGCCCCATGATCTGGAAGAGCTCCGGCGATCCGGCGAGACGGCCGGCGGCGGCATCCAGGTCCCACCACCCCATGCCGGCGAGGCCGATCGCCAGATCGAGCGCTTCTCTTCCCCGGACGGCTTCCTGCTCCGCGCGGCGGCGCGCTTCGACCTCCTTGCGGAGCCGGCGGCTGGTGGCCAGCACCATGTCGAACAGCCAGCTGACCAGAATCCCGACCGCAAGAAAGAGGAAGAGTCTGGCCCGGTCTTCCGGAGACTCCACCAGGATGGTTCCGTGCGGAGCCATGAAGTACCAGCTCATGACGAACCCCGACAGCCCCGTGGTCAGGAGCCCCGGACCCAGTCCCCCCACCCATGCGGACAGGGCCACGGGCAGCACGAACAGAATCGCCATCGGGGTTTCGTAGGGGACTCCAGGCAGGAGTATCCGCACCAGGGCCGTGATGGCGACGGCCGCCGGCGCCAGCAGGTAGCCCATGACGCGGGCGCTGGGTGTCTTCATACGCTCTCGAGCGGGCGAACGCGAGCTAGGTGACTCTCTCGGCGATCGACTTGGCCTGGGTGAACAGCAACAGATAGTCCCGGCCGCCGGCCTTGGAGTCGGTCCCCGACATGTTGAAGCCGCCGAAGGGATGCGCTCCGACCATGGCGCCGGTGCACTTGCGGTTGATGTACAGGTTGCCCACGTGGAAGCGCCGGCGCGCCTCGTCAGCGCGCTGCGCGGAGCTCGTGTAGATGGCGCCGGTGAGGCCGAACTCGGTGTCGTTTACGATGCGCAGGCCATCTTCGAAGTCCTTGCAGCGGATCACGGCCAGCACGGGGCCGAAGATCTCCTCCTGCTCCAGGCGCGCACCCGGCTTGACGTCCGCGACCACCGTGGGCTGGATGAACCATCCCTCGGAGGGTCCCGGCTCGCCGCCGCTGACGATCCTTCCCTCGGATCGGCCGAGCGCGATGTACTCCAGGATCGACTTGTACGCCCGCTCGTTGATGACCGGCCCCATGAACGTGCCCGGCTCGGTGGGAATCCCCACGCTCAGGGACCGCACGCGCGCCACCAGCTTCTCGAGGAAGGACTCGTACACCTTCTGATCCACGATCGCCCGCGAGCAGGCCGAGCACTTCTGCCCCTGGAACCCGAAAGCGGACAGGGCCACCCCTTCCACGGCGGCGTCGATGTCGGCGTCGTCGCACACCAGGATGGCGTCCTTGCCTCCCATCTCCAGGATGGACCTCTTGATCCAGATCTGCCCCTCGGCCACGCGCGCCGCCTTCTCGCTGATCCCCAACCCCACGGGCTTGGAGCCGGTGAAGGCCACGAAGCGCGTCTTGGGATGCTGGACCAGGTAGTCCCCCACCGATCCGCCCGGCCCGGTGAGGAAGTTGACGACACCGGGAGGAAGCCCCGCTTCCTCCATCACCTCGAGGAACCGGTAGCCGATGGCCGGCGAGTCGCTGGAGGGCTTGAGCACCAGGGTGTTTCCCGTCACCACGGCCGCCGCGGTCATTCCGGCCAGGATGGCCAGCGGGAAGTTCCACGGCGGGATCACCACGCCGACCCCCAGCGGGATGTAGCGCAGCTCGTTCTTCTCACCCGGAAGCCGGGTGAGGGGCTGCTCGCCGGCCAGACGCAGCGCCTCGCGCGCGTAGAACTCGCAGAAGTCGATCGCCTCCGCCACGTCGCCGTCGGCCTCGGCCCACGACTTGCCCACCTCGTGGACCATCCAGGCGGCCAGCTCGTGCTTGCGCCGGCGCATGATGGCGGCCGAGCGGAAGACCAGGTCGGCCCGCTGCTGGGCCGGCACGTCCCGCCAGGTCTCGAAGGCCTTGAGCGCGGCCTGCATGGCCTGCTCCGCCTGCTCCTGCGTGGCCTTGCCGAAATAGCCGAGGACCTCGCTCTTGCGCGATGGGTTGAGCGACGGGAAGAACTCGGCGCTGGTGTAGCGCTCGCCTCCGATGACCTGCTGGTAACGCTTGCCGAACATGGAGTGAACCTGGGCCAGGGCTTCCTCCATGCGGCGGCGGTTCTCTTCGCGCGAGAAGTCCGTGAACGGCTCGTTCGCGAAGGCCGATGGGGTCATGGGAGTTGCGGGCATGTCGCGTGTCTCCTGGGTGGATTGTGAGGGCCGGATCATAACACAGGGACGCAGGGCTCCCATGCCCCGGGTCGTATAGAATGCCTCTCCTCCGAGGAGCGCCCATGAAGGACCGCACCATCTATCTGGTTGACGGCACGTACAATGTCTACCGTGCCTACCATGCGACCCCCCGGCTGACCACCTCCCGGGGGCAGCCCACCAACGCGGTGCTCACCTTCGCCAACATGCTGCGCAAGCTCATCGTGGACAGGGAGCCGCGCCACCTTGGAGTGGCCTTCGATACCGGCGCTCCCACCTTCCGCCATGAAGGATTCGCCGATTACAAGGCGCACCGTCCTCCGCCGCCGGACGACCTGGTCGCCCAGTTCCCCTGGGTGCGCCGCGTCTGTGAGGTGCTGCGGGTGCCGGTCATCGAGAAGGACGGCTGGGAGGCCGACGATGTGATCGCCACGCTGGCGGAGCAGGCGGTCCAGGCGGGCTACGAGGTCATGATCGTCACGTCCGACAAGGACATGTTCCAGCTGGTCGGCGAGCACGTGCAGATCCTCAACGCGGCGCGGGACAACCTCATCATGGACGCCGCCAAGGTGGAGGAAATGTTCGGAGTCAGGCCCTCCCAGGTGCCCGACGTGCTGGCCCTGTGGGGCGACGCCACCGACAACATTCCGGGCGTGTCCGGCATCGGCGAGAAGGGGGCCAAGGAGATCATCAAGACCTTCGGGTCCCTGAAGGATGCGATTCACCGGGCCGACGAGATCCCGCGCAAGGTGTACCGCGAGAACCTCAAGGCTCAGAGCGACCGCGCACTTCAGTCGCTGGATCTGGCCACCATCCGCCGCAACGCTCCCGTGCAGCTGGACCTGGAGGCGCTGCGATCCAAGGAGGCCGACCGGGGCGCCGCCTACGAGCTGTTCTCGCAGCTGGAGTTCAACGCCCTGCGCAACCAGTACGCGCCCCGGGCCGAAGCCGTGTCCGCGCGTTATGACCTCGTGCTGGACGCCGGCGCCCTGGCCGAGGCCCTGGCCGCCGCGCGCGCCGCGGGAGTGCTCTCCATCGACGTGGTGGGAAGCAGCCCCGCTCCCATGCATGCCGGCATCGTGGGGATCGCCTTCACCGGCGCGACCGGGCGCGGATGGTACGTCCCGGTGGCGCACACGTATCTCGGGGCGCCCACCCAGGTGGCGCTCGACGAGGTGCTGGCGCAGCTGCGGCCCCTGGTGGAGGACGCCGGCCTCCCCAAGGCGGGCAATGACCTCAAGTACGAGACAATCGTCTTCGAGCGGCATGGCATCACCCTGCGAGGGACCGCGTTCGACTCCACCATCGCCTCGTACCTGATCGATCCCGGCCGGCGCCTGCACAGCCTCGACGTGCTGGCCCTCGACTACCTGGATCACCGCACGCTGATGTACGCGGAGATCGCCGGGGCCGGGCGCAAGGAGATCCCCGTGTCCATGGTGGAGGTCTCGGCCATGGGCCGCTACGCGGGCGAGGGGGCCGACGTGGAGCTGAGGCTGCGCGAGAGCCTTGCGCCCCGCCTGCGCCATCTGCACCTGAACGAGCTGAACGACGACCTGGAGATCCCGCTGCTGGGTGTGCTGGCACGCATGGAGAAGGCGGGCGTGAAGGTGGACTGCGGCATCCTGGCGGCGATGTCGACTGACATGGCCGCGCGCATGGACATCATCGAGGCGGAGATCTACGAGCTGGCCGGCTGCCGGTTCAACATCCAGTCACCCCGGCAGCTGGGTGACGTGCTCTTCGAGAAGCTGGAGATGGCCAGCCGGCGCCGCACCCTGAAAACCCGGGCGCTGTCCACCAGCCAGGAGGTCCTCGAGGAGCTGGCGGAGCACCATCCTCTCCCCCGGCGCATCCTGGACTACCGGAGCCTGGCCAAGCTCAAGTCCACCTACGTGGACGCCCTGCCGCTGCTCGTCCACCCTCAGACGGGGCGCGTGCACACCTCGTACAACCAGACCGTGGCCGCTACCGGCCGGCTCTCCTCATCGGACCCCAACCTCCAGAACATCCCGGTGCGCACCAACGAAGGAAAGGCAATCCGCCGGGCCTTCGTCCCCGAGCCGGGTCACGTCTTTCTGGCCGCCGACTACTCGCAGGTGGAGCTTCGGGTGATGGCGCACATGGCCGACATCCCCGAGCTGGCCGAGGCCTTCCGCAGGGGCGAGGACATCCACGAGCGCACCGCGGCCGAGGTGTTCGGCGTCATGCCGGGGCTGGTCACCTCCCCGATGCGCGCCCAGGCCAAGACCATCAACTTCGGGATTCTCTACGGCATGGGGCCGGTGAGCCTGGCGGCCCAGCTCGGCATCTCCCGCACGGAAGCCCAGCAGTTCATCGAGCGCTACTTCGCCCGCTTCCCGCGCATCAAGGAGTACATCGACAAGACGATGGCCCAGGCGGAAAGGGATGGCTACGTGACCACCCTCTTCCACCGCCGACGCTACTTCCCCGAGCTGAAGGGGGCCGACCGCATGGCGCGCCAGCAGGCGCTGCGGGCCGCCGTGAACACCACCATCCAGGGGACCGCGGCCGACCTGATCAAGAAGGCGATGCTCGACCTGGATCGTGTGCTGGCGAGCGAGGCCGCGCGGAGCCGCATGATCCTCCAGGTGCACGACGAGCTGGTGCTTGAGTGCCCCGAGGGCGAGGTCGAGCGGGTGGGTCCGATGGTCAAGCGCAGCATGGAGGACGTCGCCAGCCTGCGCGCTCCCCTGGTGGTGGACGTCAAGGTGGGACGCTCCTGGGAAGACGTGACCTGAGACGGGCGCTGCCGCGGCCGACAAACCCGACGACGGAGATCCACCCGCCGATTGACTCGCCCGTGAGCGCGTGATACAAGACGCGCCGCAGCATGAGCACGCGGCCGTTGCCCACGCCACCCCGCAGCGTATATTGGCACGGTCGCGATGGAGGACGTCTCTCATCATGAAACCGCATCTGCTCATCGTCGATGACGAACAGGTCATCCGCGAAGTCCTCACCGAGCACCTCACGGGCGCCGGCTATACGTGTGGCGGCGCGGCCAACAGCGCCGAGGCGCTGTCGAAGCTGCGCAACGGCGGCGGCTACAGCCTGGTGCTCACCGACATCGACATGCCCGGCCAGAACGGCATCTCGCTCCTCAAGGAGATCAAGAAGACGCTGCCCGACACCGACGTGGTGATGGTGACCGGGGTGGTGGACGTGGACACGGCCATCGAGTCGATCCGCATGGGGGCCAGCGACTACCTCACCAAGCCGTTCAACCTCGACGAGGTGGTGCTGATCGTCGAGCGCACGCTGGAGAAGCGCCGCCTGATCCGCGAGAACCGCGAGTACCAGCTCTCCCTGGAGCGCAAGGTGGAGGAGCGCACGCGCGAGCTGACCCACAAGACCGACGAAGTGGAGCGGCTCTACCGCGAGCTGAAGACCGCCTTCGAGCAGATCCGCGCCACCTACGACACCACCCTGGAGGCGCTCATGGAGGCGCTGGACACCCGCGACACCGAGACCCAGGGGCACTCGCGCCGAGTCTCGGAGTACACCGTGGCCGTGGCGCGGCGCATGGGGGTGGCCGAGCCCGACCTGACCCAGATGCGCTGGGGTGCGCTGCTGCACGACGTGGGGAAGATCGGCGTGCCCGACGCCATTCTGCGCAAGCCGGGCCCGCTCACTGCCCAGGAATGGGTGGAGATGCGCAAGCACCCCGAGCTGGGCCGCCGCATCCTGGCCAACATCCGGTTCCTGGAAGGAGCCGTGCCCATCGTCTACTGCCATCAGGAGCGCTACGACGGCACCGGCTACCCGCGCGGCCTGAAGGGGGATCAGATCCCGCTGGGGGCGCGCATCTTCGCCGTGGTCGACACCCTCGACGCCATGACCATGAACCGCCCCTACCGCAAGGCGCTCCCCTACGAGCGAGCGCGGGAGGAGGTCACCCGCTTCGCCGGCGTGCAGTTCGACCCGCGCGTGGTGGAGTGCTTCCTGCAGATCCCTCAGGAGGATTGGCAGCGCATCCAGCGGGAGATCAAGGCCGACCTCACCGCCCGCGGGATGGCCCACAAGTACTGACCGGATGCTGGCCCCCGCCGCCTATCGCGAGGCCGGGTTGCGGCCCCACGTCCCCGGGCCTATTTTCCCTGTTCCGCCCCTTCCCGGGCGGCGGGGCCGGACCCAGTGACTCCAGTGACTCATCACAGCAGGATCGGTGCGCTTCGCGCCAGCGTCGAGACGGTGATCCGCGGCAAGGGGGACGTGGTGCGCCTGGCCACGGCCTGCCTGCTGGCCCGCGGCCACCTGCTCATCGAGGACGTCCCCGGGGTGGGCAAGACCACCCTGGCGGCCAGCCTGGCCGGCTCGATGGGATGCTCGTTCCGCCGGATCCAGTTCACCAGCGACCTCCTTCCGTCCGACATCATCGGCATCTCCATGTACGACCAGGAGGCGCGCCGCTTCCAGTTCAGGCCCGGGCCTCTCTTCTCGCACATCGTGCTGGCCGACGAGATCAACCGCACCACGCCGCGCACCCAGTCGGCCCTGCTGGAAGCCATGAGCGAGTTCCGCGTCTCGGTGGACAGCGAGACCCACGAGCTGCCCAAGCCGTTCTTCGTCATCGCCACCCAGAACCCGGTCGAGCACCACGGCACCTACCCTCTGCCCGACTCCCAGCTGGACCGTTTTCTCATGCGGCTGCGCATCGGATACCCCTCCCCCGAGGCCGAGCGCGAGATCGTCTCCCGGCAGCGCCTGGTGCATCCGGCCGAGTCGGTCCAGCCTGTGCTGACCGTCGACGAGGTGATCGCGCTGCAGCGTCAGGCCCACGAGGTGACGGTGGACGAGTCGCTGCTCCACTACGTGGTCGAGATCGCCCGGCTGACGCGCTCGGCCGAGATGGTGGAGCTGGGCGTCTCGCCGCGCGGCTCGGTGTCGCTCTACCGGGCGGCCCAGGCCCTGGCCCTGGTGGACGGGCGCGACCACGTGGTGCCGGACGATATCCAGCAGCTCGCCATCCCCGTGCTGGCCCACCGCCTGGTCATGAAGGGCTCCGCCTCCCGCCAGCCTGACGCCCCCCGCTTCGTGCTCGAGGAGGTGATCCAGCGCGTGGAGGTGCCCTTGTGAGCCACACGGGCGCCCTGCCGCCTCCGGCGGCGCCCGTCCCCCACCTGGCGCCGGGACGCATGGGCATCCGGCTGGCGGTGCTGAGCGTGGCCATCGGCCTGGCCGCCATCAACACCGGCAACAATCTCCTCTACGTCATGCTCTCCCTCATCCTGGGGCTCGCCGCGGTCTCCGCGATCGTGGCGCGCCTCGCGATGCGCACGCTGTCGGTGCGCGCCCTGCTGCCGTCCGAGGCGGTGTGCGGCGAGCCGATGCCGATCACGGTCGAGGCGCGCGGGCGCTTCCGATGGCTCCCCCAGACCTGGATCGACGTGCAGGTGAAAGGGCTCGATCGAGCCGTGGGCCTCTCCATCCCGCTCAGCTCGCGCGGCGGCAGGGGGGCTGCCACGGTGCGCGTGCGGCCCGGACGGCGCGGCGTGTACTCGCGCCTCACGCTGGCGGCCGGCACCGGGTATCCCCTGGACCTGCAGCTCTCGCGCGGCTCCTTCACCTGGGAGGGAGACCTGGTGGTCCTGCCGCGATTCGACCCGATCGCGTCCCTGTCGCAGCTTTCCACCGAGGGCCGGCGGCCTGGAGACGCCACGGCCGCGCGCGAGCCCGGGACCGGGGCCGAGCTGCGCCAGGTGCGGGCCTACACCTGGCAGGACGACGCGCGCCTCATGCACTGGCGCGCCACGGCCCGCGCGGGACGGCCGATGGTGCGCGATCTGGAGCACGAGCGCGAGCGGACCCTCGACCTGGTGTTGGACACAGGCGCCGCCGACTCCGCGGCCTTCGAGGCGCTCGTCTCGCGGGCCGCCGCCCTGCTCGATCTCGCGCGGCGCGAGCGTATCCCGTTCCGCCTGCACGCCCCTGGGGCCCCGGCCTCGGGACTCCCGGCCGACGCCGCGGGCCGGTTCCTCGCCGAGGTGGCTCCCCGCGCGCCGGGTGTCTCCGCGGCGTGGGCGCCGCCTGGAGGACCGGGCGTCATCGTGCTGTCGTGCGCGGGGTGAGCCGATGACGCACCGGTTCGCGCTGCTCACCATCCGCAACGGCGTGGCCAGCTGCCTGATGCTGGCCACCACCGCTCTGCTGGCGGTGCAGGCCATCGGGCCCTGGCACGCGCTCCTGCTGGCGGCAGGGATCGTCTACGGGCGCCGGACCCGCCGGCCTCTGCGTCTGCCGCCGCGCGCGTGGGACGCGCTGGCCGTGGCGGCGCTGCTGATGTTTCCTCTCGAGCTCATGCTGGGCTCGGGGAACCTCATCGGGGCCGCGCTGCGGCTCCTGTCGTTCGTCGTCCTCTACCGTTGCGCGAACCTCTCCGAGCACCAGGACCTGAGGCAGGCGGTCGCCCTCAGCTTCGTGCAGATGCTGGCCGCGGCCGCCTCCACCACCGAGGTGTGGTTCAGCGCCTTCCTGGTCGCCTACCTGTTCATGGCCGTCTGGACCCTCATGGCCATGGCCTCCGCGCGCGACGGGGCGCCGGCCTCGGCGCGACGTGCTCCCCCCGGGCGCCCCGCCACCGCCATGACCAGCCTGACCGTGATGGCTGGGGCCCTGTTCTTCGTGGCCATTCCGCACTTCGGCACCGGCTACTTCCAGCCCGCGACCGCGAGGGGGACCGGCGACACCTTGAGCGGGTTCTCCGATCGCATCGAGCTGGGGGCAATCAGCCGGATCAAGAAGAACCGGGCCGTTGTGATGCGCGTGCGCCTCCACGGCCAGGACGATCCCGCCGCGCCGCCTCTTCGCTGGCGCGGCGTCGCGCTGGACACCTTCGACGGCCGCTCCTGGAGCGTGGCCAGCAACGGCCGCCGGTGGGTGGGGCGCGACCCGGATGGCTCCTTTCACGTAGGAGCTCCCCTCCGGAAGGGGGAGACCGTCCTGGACCAGGAAGTCAGCATGATGCCGTTGATGGTGCCGGTGCTGTTCACCTCGCCCGGCCCGTCGCGCGTGGTGTTCGAGGGGACCCAGGCTCTGGGCGTGGATGACGGAGGGGCCGTGCACCTGGCCCAGCCGCCGCTCTCCCGTTTCACCTACCGCGTGATCTCTCCGACACCGGGCCGGGCGCTGAGCGGCTACGGTGGCGACGATGCCTTCGGCTCGTCGCCGGTCAACCTCGCCCTGCCGCATCTCGATCCCCGTATCGTCAAGCTGGCCGAACGCATCGCCGCAGGCGCCGCCACCCCTCTCGACGGGGCGCGCCGCATCGAGCAACACCTCCGCACCCGGTACGACTACTCCCTGGAGGTGGAGGATCGCGGCGTGCCCGACCCGCTGGGCCGGTTCCTCATCGAGCGCCAGCCGGGCCATTGCGAGTACTTCGCCACCGCCATGGCGGTGATGCTGCGTTGCCTGGAGATCCCTTCGCGCGTGGTGAACGGATTCCAGTCGGGAGAGTGGTCGGCCCTCACCGGGGTCTGGGTGGTGCGCCAGGCCGACGCGCACACCTGGGTGGAAGCCTGGATCGACGGGCAGGGCTGGGTCACGTTCGACCCGACCCCCGCGGATTCAGGAGCGGCCGTCACGGCGGGACTGCTGGCCGGGTGGAGCACGGCCCTCCGCCGGCTGGAGCTCATGTGGGACACGTGGGTGGTGGGGCTCGATTTGCTCGACCAGCAGTCGCTGGCCGCCTCCCTGTTCGACGGCGCGGCGCTGGCCGCCCTGGGCGGCGCAGCCCTGGTTGGCCGTCTGGCGGCATCCTTCTCGAGCCTGGCCGCTTCGGGCTGGCCGGCGCTGGCCGCGATTGCGGCCCTGGTGGCGGGGGCCCTGGCGGCCGGGTGGCTGT
>JBOGOC010000038.1:0-3892 GCA_050747525.1 Candidatus Polarisedimenticolia bacterium
GCCTCAGCCGTCCCCAGCCGCTGCCGGCGCGCGTTGACCTCCGCGCGCAGACCGCGCGGGGAGAGCCGCTCGGCGGCCATGCCGACCCGCCCGCGCCCCTCGCGCACCCGCTGCAGCAGCTGGTTGCCCAGCCGCATGGTGGCCTCGTCGCAACGCTGGCGCGCCTGGCGCACCGAAGTCTCCACCATCTGGAACGCCCGGCGCCGGGCCAGGGCGTCCGCGCGCGTGCGCCGGCGCAGCACCCCGTAGCGGATGGCCTGCGCCAGCCGCGCGCGCGAAGAGGCCACCTGCCGCAGCACCTCGTCGCGGCTGCGCACCATCATCTCGGCGGCGGCCGACGGTGTGGGAGCGCGCAGGTCGGCCACGAAATCGGAGATGGTCACGTCCACCTCGTGCCCCACCGCCGACACGACAGGAAGACGCGACGCCGCGATGGCGCGCGCGACGACCTCTTCGTTGAAGGCCCACAGGTCCTCGAGGCTACCGCCCCCGCGCGCCAGCACGATGACGTCCACGGGAGGGTCGAGCCGCGGAGCCGCGCGGTTGAGCGCGTCGATGGCCGCCGCGATCTCGCGCGCCGCGGTGTCCCCCTGCACCCGGCACGGAGCGATCAGCACCGGGATGCCGGCGTGACGCCGCTCGAGCACCCGCAGGAAGTCGCGGATGGCGGCCCCCGTCGTCGAGGTCACCAGCCCCACCCGCCGCGGCAGAGCCGGCAGCGGCCGCTTGCGCTCGGACTCGAACAGTCCCTCGGCCTTCAGGCGCGCCTTGAGCTTCTCGAAGGCCGCCTGCAACGACCCCAGCCCCAGCGGCTCCATCCACTGCACGTTCATCTGATAGGCGCCCCGGGCCTCGTACAGGGTCAGGCGTCCGCGCGCCAGCACCGACAGCCCGTCGGCCGGCTTGAAGCGCAGCACCGGGGCGGTCATGCGCCACATCACGGCGTTGATCTGGGCGCGGCCGTCTTTCAGGACGAAGTAGAGGTGCCCCGAGGGGTGTGCCTTGAAGTTGGAGATCTCCGCCTGCACCCACACGTCGGGAAAGGAACCCTCCAGCAGGTCGCGCGCGGAGATGTTGATCTGCGTCACCGAGTACGGGCGCTCGCGGGTCCCGCGGCGCAGGACCTCGACGTAGTGCGGCTCGGCAGGTTCCGGCCCCGGAACGTCCGGCTCCTCGTCGTCGTGATCGAACAGCGGCAGCGGCCGGGGCGTGTCGGTCACGGCATCACCTCCGGCAGCATCAGGCGTTCGATGCGGGTGGCCATCCCCGTCGCGGGGTCGGCCTCCACCACCACGGCGCACAGCCGCGCATCGTAATGGGCCGACGTCATCCGGTTGGTGGCGCGCTGCACGAAGCGGGCCAGTACGATGTCCTTGTCCATGCCGATCACCGAGTCGTACGGCCCGGTCATCCCCACGTCGGTGACGTACGCGGTGCCGCCGGGGAGGATCCGCTCGTCGGCCGTCTGGATGTGCGTGTGAGTCCCCAGCACCGCGGTGGCCTGCCCGTCCAGGTACCAGCCCATGGCGATCTTCTCGGAGGTGGCCTCCGCGTGCATGTCCACGATCACCACGGGAGCGCGCCGGCGCGCCTCGCCCACCACATCGAGCGCGGCCCGGAACGGATCGTCCACCGGAGGCATGAACACCCGCCCCATGATGTTCACCACCGCCACGGGAATCCCACCCGGCGTCTGCCCGACGAAGAGCCCTACGCCGGGCAGATCGGGCGGGTAGTTCACCGGCCGCAGCAGCCGGCGCTCGGTGACCAGGTAATCGCGGATCTCGCGCCGGTCCCAGATGTGGTTGCCCGAGGTCAGGCAGCTCACCCCCATCGCCAGCAGGTCGTCGGCGATGACGGGGGTCACCCCCAGGCCATCGGCCGCGTTCTCCACGTTCACGATGGAGAAGTCGATCCCGAACCTCTCCACCAGCCGCTCGAAGTGCTGGCCCAGCACACGCCGCCCCGCCTCGCCCACCAGGTCTCCGACGAACAGCACGCGCACCCTGTTCATCGGCTCACATCGCGAACCCGACCGAGCGCGACTCGCGGATGACGCTGACGCGCACCTGGCCCGGGTAGTCGAGCTCCTTCTCGATGCGGGCGGCGATGTCCTTCGACAGCCAGACCGTCTCCTTGTCGCTCACCTGGTCCGTCGACACGATCACCCGCAGCTCCTTGCCCGCCCGCACGGCGAACGCCTCGCGCACGCCGGTGAACGAGAGAGCGATGCGCTCCAGGTCCTTCATGTGCTGAAGGAAATCCTGCAGCATGTCCTTCTGGGCCCCCGGGCGCGCCGTGCACGCCTGCTCGGCCGCCTGCAGGAGCACCGCCTCCACCGTGCGGGGGGCGGCCAGACCGTACAGCGCCTGCACGCAGTGCACCACCGGCTCGCTCTCGCCCAGACGGCCCAGGATCTCGGCCGACAGGATCAGCGGCGAGCGGTCGAGGTTGGTCTCGTCGGCGAACCCCACTTTGTGCAGGATGCCGGCCCGCTTGACCACCTCGGTCCGCACCGACAGCAGCGCCGCCATCTGCGCGCCCAGAAGCGCCACCTCGCGGGAATGATCCAGCAGGCTCTGGCCCTGGTACGACAGGTGCCCGAGCCGGCCCAGCATCTTCACCAGCTTGGGGTTCAGGTCGTGCACCGCCAGCTCGAAGGCGGCGGCCTCTCCCTGCTCGGTGGTGATCCGGTCCATCTCGTCCTTCACCTTGGCCACCATCTCTTCCACGCGGGCCGGATGGATGCGCCCGTCTTCCACCAGACGCTCGATGGCGGTCTTGGCGATCATCCGGCGGGTGGGGTCGAACGACGACAGGATGATGGCCCCCGGCGTGTCGTCGATGATGAGGTCGATGCCGCACGACATCTCCAGGGCGCGGATGTTGCGCCCCTCGCGGCCGATGATGCGCCCCTTCATCTCGTCGCTGGGGAGCTTCACCACGGTCACGGTGGTCTCGGCGTACTGCGACAGGGGGAGCCGCTGGATGGCCTGCGTGACGATCCAGCGGGCCTCGTCGACGGCCCGCTCCTGGGCGTCCTCGGCGATCTTCTGCACCAGGATGGCGGCGTCGCGGCGCGCGTCCATCTCCATCTCGCGCTTGAGCTGGTCGCGGGCTTCTCTGGCCGACAGCCCGGCGATCTGCTCGAGCTTCTCGCGCTGGCGGGCCAGCATGGCCTCGGCTTCCTGGCGCGTCCGGACCGCCTCGGCCTCCGAAGCGGTCACCGCCGACTCGCGGGCGGCCACCTCGGCCAGCTTGTCGTCGGTGTAGGCCAGGCGTCGCTTGAGGTCCTTCTCGCGGCGGTCCAGGTCGGCGCGCAGCTCTTCGGCCTCGCGGGCGCGCTGCTGGGTCTCTTCCTCCAGGCGCGCCTCGGCCGCCTCCATGCGGACCTTGGCCTCCAGGGCCGCGGCCGCGGTGCGGGTCTCGGCTTCCATCTCGGCCCGCTCCAGGATGGACCGGGCGCTCTCGCGCGCTCCGATCAGGCCGCGCCGGCGCATGGCTCCCGCCACGGCGAGGCTGACCGCGGCGCCGGCCGCGAGGGCCGCGGCCGCGACGAGGATGAGCACCAGTGCCTGGTTCACGGCCACCAAGTATGAGAGGAGGGTCGTGGCTTGCGCAGTACGGTCGCACCCCCGCGCGGCCGTGTGGGTGGTCCCCTTGAACCTGGTGTCCAGGTGGGTGTTCCGGTCCCGCTTCAGGCTTCCCCGTCGGCCAGAGGCCGGGGGATGCTCACCGCGGGATGGTAGAAACTCCCTTGTTAAGACTGTTGGCTCAAGACGTTCCAGCCCATCACGCACCTAGCAGGAGCGTGACCATCGCGATGATAGGACGGCTCGAAAGGGCGCGTCAACCGGCCTGGGATGGGTGCTCGTGGTCGGGGGGCCGGCGG
>JBOGOC010000039.1:0-4238 GCA_050747525.1 Candidatus Polarisedimenticolia bacterium
GCCGCGGGCGCCGCGGGGGCGCCCGGCAGGCCGCCCGCAGCAGGCTTTGCTTCGCCTTTGGCAGCCTTCATCGCCTGGTAGGCCTGGTTGAAAGTGTCTTCGGGTGCCATGACGAAGTCCACCACGCACCTCCCTCGCGAGTTGGCCGAGGACCGGGCCTGGGGCGGGACGAGCACCTTGTGCAGCCCCTTCTGATCGAAGCCGACCATGTACACGTCGTGGTTGGTGACGGGGGTTCCGTCCTCGCGCGTCGTGTGCGCGCTGATCTGCAGAATCCTTAAGCCTTCCTTCGTGGCGCGGATCTCGTAGCCCCCGCCCGTACTGGCGCGCAGCACGTTGTGCGCGTACTTCCCCTTCTTGTTGGTCTTGACGGGCTGGGCGGGACGGTTGAAGTCGAGTTCGAGGAAGGAAATGGTGACGCCTTCCATCGGCTGGCCCTTGTCGTCGGTGACGGTCCCCTCGCAGCGCTGGTTGTCTTCCTGGGCCCAGGCCGGCGCCATGCCGGCCGCTGCGTAGACACAGGACGCCGCGGCCAGGATGGCGATCTTCCGCTGGACGCCGTCAATGCACGTGATGCGCCTCATGACATCTCCTCCTGAGCTGCGTCGCGGCTTCCATGGCCACGCCTGCGAGCCGCCCGATTATATCCCTGCTCCTTCGCGCATCGCAATGCCGGCTGACCGGAATCCCCTGTGCTGGCAGGGATTTGATGCGATATGATGCACCGCTACCGCGGCCGGTCGCGGCACCCTTGGAGGAATCGATGACGTCACATCCGGGCCCCGCCCTGGGCGTTGAAGACTCGCGCGTGGAGATGACCGAGCTGGTGATGCCGCAGGAGATCAACCCCCTGGGGTCGGTGTTCGGCGGATGGGTCATGGCCCTGATGGACAAGGCGGCGGCGATGGCCGCCACGCGCCACTGCCGCGGCCCCGTGGCCACCGCCTCCGTGGACAGCATCGACTTTCTCGCCCCGATGAGCCTCGGTCACATCGTGCGCCTGTCGGCCTTCCTGAACCAGACCTTCCGCACCTCGATGGAAGTCGAGGTGGAGGTGCACGCCGAAGACCCGCGCACCGGCGAGCACGTGAAGACCTGCTCGGCCTTCTTCACGATGGTGCGGCTGGCGCCCGACGGGCGCCCGGCCCCGGTGCCGCCTCTCGTTCTGTCCACGTCGGAAGAAAAACGGCGGGGACGCGAAGCCGAGGAGCGCCGGGCCCTGAGGCTGGCGCGCCGCGCGAAGACCTAGATTGTCCGCGTCCTGCGCACCTGGGGAACCGAGGCCAGGCGCGTCACCAGACGCGGGAGCGCCTCGCGGGACAGGGCGCATTCCACCGTCACGGCCATCCCTTCCCGTCCCCGGGTCAGGTCCCAGCTCAGAGGCTGAATCCCTTCCTGCAGGAAGACCTCGCGCACGGCTTCGATCGCGGACTCTGAGCCGTCGGTCATCACGCGCAGCCCCGAGCGGTTCTTTCCGTTCGCCCAGACCCAGGAGAGCCTGCCCAGCGCCCAGAGCACCCCCAGAATCAGCACGGTGGTGATGCCCGCCAGCATGTAGAAGCCGCTGCCGAGCGCCAGACCGATCCCGGCCACGCTCCAGGTGGTGGCCGCCGTGGTGAGCCCGGTGACGCCTCCGCGTGAATGCAGGATGGTCCCCGCTCCGAGGAATCCGATCCCTGTGATGACGCCCTGAGCGATGCGTCCGGGGTCGGCCGCGGTGACGCCATAGTGGCGCGGGACGTCGATGGAGAGGATCATCATGAGGGTCGAGCCGACGCAGATGAGTATGTGCGTGCGCAGCCCGGCCGGTTTGTCTGAGGCCTGACGCTCCAGGCCGATCACGCCGCCCATCAGCACGGCCAAGCCGAGCCGCAGGCCGTCCTCGAGGAAGAAGCGGGACACGTCCTGCATGAGACATAATCTAGGTGTAACCTGACCGACTTGCCATCACCCGCATCAAGAGGTCTCCCATGAACACGACGAGCTCCGTCCCCGGGCGCCGGACCGGCGTCCAGACCGTCCTCCCGCCCCGGCTGCTGGCTTCCGGGCAGATCTGGTCGCGCGCGGTACGCCGTCTGGGCCATGCGGAAGTGGAGCACTGGAACCAGCGCAACGCGCGCCTGCTGGACCAGTACGATCTGGACATCGCCGCGGTGGACGTCCTGTCGCTCGACCCGCCGGTGACCGTGAAGGGCACCAAGGGCGCCCTGCAGACGGAGCACCGCGATCGCCTCATCCTGACCGCGGCCATGGGGGCGCTGGCGGTCAGCCTGTCCGGACGCGGAGATCTGCTGGCCGTCGAGCCCTCCCAGCGTGACCGCCTCAAACTGGCGTGCAAGGAGACCAACGACCGCAACTCCACGGCAGCCATGGCCGAGGCTCTGTACGCCATGCGCGACGCCTCGGCCGGCTTCCGGCTCAGGATCGCCATCGGGGAGGGGGCCCGCCTGAAGCCGGGCGAGCGGGGAGGAAACCCCACGCTCTACGCGGGGATGGAGATCGGCCGCGGGGACGGCCCGCTCTATCACCTGGCGGTCGACACCGTGGAGGGGACCACCAAGAGCACGCTCTTCGATCCGTCCTGCGGCACCCTGCTGTTCATCACGGACGCGGAGATCCCGGCCGTGCCCGACATGTACTTCGACAAGTGCCAGCTGCACGACGTGGACGGCGTCTCCGTGGCCGACCCTCTCGAGCGCATCGTGCAGGCCTTGATGGACGCGCGCGGCACGCGGGACGTGAACATCTTCAGTCTCGATCGCGGGCGGCACCCGATCGACCGGATGGTCGAGCTGGGCGCCTGCATGCGCGTGGACACGGACAGCGATGCCTATCCGGCCGTCGCCTCCGGCCTCGCCTGGGGAGTCTATCCGGACAACCTCCGCCCTCTGGACGGCGTGTGCGCCGACATCGGGGGCGCGGCGGAGACCCTGGCGGCCGCCTCGGGCGCCTGGTACCTCGGCGTGCGGTCTTCGGCTCGGTTCTGCACGGGAAAAGTGAAGCGCTGGGAGGAGCGTTACGACCTCGACGACCACGAGCGGGAGGACATCCGCTCACGCGGCCTCGACCCCGCGAAGGTCTATCGCATCGAAGACCTGATCCCCGGCCTGCCCCGCGCCGACGGCGCGTTCGTGGCCTCCGCCATCTCGGACAACTGGCACATCCCGGGCATGCGGGCCGCTTTCATAGGCGGCAACTTCGCGACGGTGGACACGCTGTTCATCGGTTCGGCCGGCACGGCGGAGATCTGCACGATCACGTTCGCCTACCGCCAGCCATGGGAGCGCATCGTCGAGACCATCACCCCCGTGCTCACCCGGCTGCTGAGGCTTCCGGTCGAGGACATCCCTCGCGCCGTCCGTCAGGCCGTGGCGGACCCGGCGAGGGCCGCCCGCCTGCGCCACGAGATAGCGACGTCGTACTACTCGCTGGCCGCCGAGCATGCCCCGGCGGAGTCCGACGAGCCGCGCATCCGGCTGGATCTGGAATCCGCGGCCCGCGCCGAGTCCCCCACCTCGATGTCCGTGCTCAGGGCGGCGATGGAGGCGGCGCCCGACTGGTTCATCTAAGATGAAGGGTTGTGGGCGGACGGAAGCACGTGCCCGGTGGCATGACAGGAGATCGTCATGCGTCAGATCCTGCCCGGCGGCGTGGCCTTTCTGGTCCTGGTCCTGACCTATCAGGGCACCGAAGCAGGCGCGGGACGCCCCGATCTCCCCTCCCTGATGCACCGGCAGGCGTCCACCGAGGCGGCCGTGCCCGATCCCGTCAATCTGCCCACCGTAGCGATCGAGCCGTTCAAGGCCCCCTTCCCGCTCAACGATCGCCTCGACGCCGACGCGGTCTTCGACCGCCCCTTCCCGGAAGCGCTGCGCTCGGGGCTCGTCTGGTACCTGAAGCAGCACGGTGTGCGGGTCGTTGAGGACGCCGCCGATCTGCGGCTGTCGGCCGTGCTCGTGAACTACGAAGGATGGAAGAGGCCCGGGCGATGGGGAGCCGGGGTCACGTTGAGAGCCAGGCTTTACCAGGGGCACAAGGTGCTGATCACCGATTCGCTGGAATCGATGCTGATCTTTCCCAGCGAAGCAGCCGCCCTCCCCGCCGAGGGCGGAGAGATCACGGCCCAGCAGGCCCTCTTCACGCGCATCGGCCTGAGCCTCGCAGAGCAGGTGCTCGGGCTGCTCAAGCGTGCTGCGCCCGCCGCGCCGATCCCCGCCGCCGCGGCCCCGGCCCCGGCC
>JBOGOC010000040.1:0-23900 GCA_050747525.1 Candidatus Polarisedimenticolia bacterium
GGGAGCCGTCGCAGTCGTTGTCGATCCCGTCGCACGTCTCGGTGGACGGAGATCCAGGGACGGCGTTGCACGTCGTGCCGGCACCGTCGCCCGAGCAGACGGTGACGCCTGCTGCCTGGCAGGCGCCTGTTCCGGCGCTGCACGCCTCGCCCAGAGTGAAGCCGTTGTCGGCGGTGCCGTTGCAGTCGTTGTCGAGCCCGTCGCACGTCTCGGCAGAGGGAGATCCGGGGACGGCATTGCACGTCGTGCCGGCACCGTCGCCCGAACAGACGGTGACGCCGGCGGCCTGGCAGGCGCCCGTTCCGGCGCTGCACGCCTCGCCCAGAGCGAAGCCGTTGTCGGCGGTGCCGTCGCAGTCGTTGTCGAGCCCGTCGCACGTCTCGGCCGAAGGAGACCAGGGGACGGCGTTGCACGTCGTTGATGTGCCGTCGCCCGAGCAGACCGTCACGCCCGCGGCCTGGCAGACCCCCGTGCCGGCGCTGCACGCCTCGCCCACGGTGAAGCCGTTGTCGGATGTGCCGTCGCAGTCGTTGTCGAGCTCGTCGCAGGTCTCCGCCGACGGAGATCCGGGGGTGGCGTCGCAGGCGGAGCTGAGCCCGTCGGGCGCGCAGACCACCGTTCCACTCTGCTCGCATTCCCCCTCGCCGGCGCTGCACGGCGAGCCCACATCGAATCCGTCATCGGCGAGGCCGTCGCAGTCATTGTCCAGCTCATCGCAGACCTCGGGCTGTGGCCCGGCCGGGCAGGTGCCGTAGTACTCGAGTGCCCCTCGATCCAGATACGTGATCGGGCCGACCCCCGTGTTGAACGTGTTCGGATCGTCCACGGGCACGTGTCCCACAGCATCCAGCAGCGCCAGCGAGCCGGGGGAGGAGTCCCCGCTGTCGATGGCCGGAGAGATCGGCTGCAGCTGGAAGTCCGCCACCAGAGGGTTCGAGAACTTCGGGTCCATCTGGATCGAGTGCACGTCCTGCCCCGTGGCACTGGAGAACGTCGTCAGGGAGGAATACGGCATCCCGCCGTACCGGATGAAGTTGCCGGACGGCTTCCAGAAGACGTTGTAGTCCGAGATGAAGCCGGCCAGACAGGTGGGATCGACCACCAGCTCGTACCGCGTCGGGCCGTTGCTGGAGGAAATGGAATTGAGCAGGGTCTGGTTCGAGCAGGTTCCCTCGAAGGCGAACCCGTCCGTCCCGTTGTCGTAGGCGACGTTTCCCAGATGCACCGACCCCGTCCCGCCGATGATGTCATAGCCGCTGTCCCCGTTGCCCCAGGCGCGGTTCGAGGCGGTGCTGCAATCGTCGGAGCCTGTGATCTGGATCCCGCTGTCCTGGTTGTCGTAGGACCGGTTGCCCTGCAGCACGATGCGGGAGGAGGTCTCCACCTTGATCCCGCTGCTGGTGCCGACGGGACGCCAGCTCTCGGACGAGCTGTTGCCGCGAAGCACAGAGTCGGAGGTGCCGTTCAACACGTAGATACCGTGGCTGACGCTCCCCACGACCGTGTTGCTCTCCAGCGTCATGAACGAGGTGGCGTTGATCTGGATCCCCGCGGCCCCGGCCATGCTCACCGAGTTGCTTTCAGCCACGCCGTTCGCGGACCCGGTCAGGAAGTAGATGCCGTTGTCCTCGGTGCGACGCACCGTGAAGTCCCGGACTTCCACGTACGAACGGGTGGGAACGCGAAATCCGTTGTTGCGCCGTCCCACGAATGTCTGATGCGTGCCGGGGTTGTCCCCGCCGATGTTCACGTACAGGCCTTCGCCCGGAACGTAGCGGAAGCTGGAGGCCGGCAGGCTGGCGGGCGGGTCGACCGCCGAGATGGCCAGGCGCGCGTCGTCCACGAAGACCTGCTTGGGACTCCAGATCACGCCGGCCGCAAGCCACACCGAACCCGCATGAGGGGCCCACTGGCCCGGCGTCGAGAAGTCGTCCGCTCCGTCGATGATGGCGGCGCCGGAAGCCTGGAAGACGAAGGGCTGGCCTGGCAATCCGGAGTGGGCCACGGACACCTGCTCGCGATAGACCGCCGGCATGATCATGAGGGTGACGTCCGGGCCACCGCGCGCGGTGGACGCCGCGCTGATCGTGCAGTAGGGGACGACGAGCGTGCCTGGCCCGGAGTTCGAGCAGGAGGGATTCGCTCCATCGACGAAGTAGGTGGCGGCCGATGTGGCGGCCGTTCCCGCGACCATCACGGACAGGGCGAGCGAGCCCTGCAGGAAGGCCGTTCCCAGCTTCTTGAGATGTTCCGGCATCACGCGTTTTCCTCCACCGCGCACGGGTGAGTGTCCAGGTGAATTACGGGCAGCGCAGAGGGGAGGCCGCAACCTCGGGATCCCTCAGACCGACCTGGGATGGGTTGAACGATTCGTAGGCTCCGTTGCCTCCGCAATTGAGAGGCCGGACGAGATAGAAGTAGCCGTCACCGGCGGCAGGATCCGGCGGGTGCTGCACCGAGGTGGCGGCCGTGTCGTTCGCCACGCACCCTCCCGTGGAGACATGAAAGTCCCCCTGGGTCGATTGCAGAACGCTCAGGGTCCCCAGGACGACGTCGTAGGCCGTGGCGCCGGGGATCGAGGTCCAGGAGATCTGGCTCACCCCGCCCACGCGCGTCACGGTCAGGTCGCCCGGCACCGACACGGCCGGCATGACCATCAAGGTCACGCCCGGGCCGCCTCGGGCCGCGGACGCCGCGCTGATGGTGCAGTACGGGACGGCAGCCGTTCCCGGGCCCACGTTCGAGCAGGAGGGGTTCGCGCCGTCGACGAAGTATGTGGCTGCCGTTGGGTCGTTGTCGGGAAAAGCGGCCAGGACCGCGATCAGAACGATGAGCCGAGCCGTCGCCGTCGTCGACAGGTGTGGGCGCATGTTATCCAGGCTGTCCCTCGGGTCAGGCTGTGATACTTATATGGCAATTATTTTTTGCGAGTTTCAATTCAGGGATTCGTGGCCCCTTATGAGTACCCGGAACTCTTGTGGCCGTCAAGCCAAGAAAAACGCCCGCGAGACGAGGCAGACGAAGGTGAAAGCTTCCGGAACCCGGCGCGCCGCCCGCGGGGTGCTGGACATGGGACCCGCCGCTCCCTAGGCTGTCGTGGTTTGGAAGAGGCTGCCGGATGAAGGAACGTGCCCGTTCGGCCATGCTGCTGCTGTCGATTCTCGTGGCCGAAGGTCTCTACCTGCTCTATGCGCACGTCGGCGCCGCGTCGCCGCACGCCACCGGCCTGTCGCTGCCGTGGGGGCTCCCGTACGGCTCGTGGAGACCGTGGACGCCTGCCGGAGGGACGGCGCTCCTTGTCGGGATCATGGCGGGTCTTCTGGCCGTCTGGGTTTTCCAGGCGAGCGCGGCGGGACGCCGCGCGACGGTGCGCCTGGTGTTCGGTGCCGCGCTGCTGCACGGCGCCACGCTGGTGCTGACACCGGGGCTGCTGTCCACCGCGGTCCTGGACGACATGGGCTATGGGCAGATCCTGGCGGGCCACGGCGCCAATCCCTATGACACGACGGCCGCGTCGCTCCCCCAGGATCCCATCCTGCGCGCCATGCCAAGGTCGGAGTCGCCCCCTCTCGCGGGTCCTGCGTGGATCAGCATCTCGTCCTTGCTGGTGCTGGCCGGAGCGGGCGGGTTCCCGTCTACGCTCCTGGCCTTCAGGCTGGCGAGCCTCACCGCCCATCTGATCAACGGCGCTCTGATCCTGAGCCTGGCCCGTCGATGGCGAGGTCCGGACGGAATGGACACGCCCCTTCAGGCCACCATCTTCTATGTGTTGAATCCGGTCCTCCTGATCCAGTTCGCGGCGGAGGGCAGGCACGAGTCGATTGCCCTCACCTGGCTCCTGCTGGCGTTGTGGCTGCTGGAAAGAGCGGACCGCCTCATGAGCGCGGGGTGCGCCGGCATGGCCCTGCTGATCGACCACGTGATGCTGCCGGCCACGGGATTCGTGGTGGCGCAACGAGGGTGGACCTCGGGATGGAGAGAGGCCGCGCGCGCGGTCCTGGTGATGGGGGGGCTGGCGGTCCTGGCGTTCGCTCCCTACGCACGTGGGCTGTCGCCGGCCCAGTTCCTGCCTCCGTTCTGGATCGTCCCGGAGCCGGTGGGGCTGCTGGCGGCCGTGCAGACCGTTCTCACCATGGCGGCCGGACCGGCATCGCGCTTCGCCGCGCGATCCGTCCTGATTCTGTGGATCGCCGCCGCGCTGGGGATGGCCGTGTGGTGGTGGCGCGCGGCGCGCACGACGCGCCGTCCCGAGGACATCGCCCGCAACGGAGCGGTTTTCTATCTGCTCCTGCTCACCACGGGAGTGGCCTCGTTCCAGATCCCCGCGGTGGCCTGGGTGGTGGGGCTCGCTGCGCTGGCCGGCGGAAGCCGGGTGCGGAGCGCCGGCGTGTGCCTGTGCGCGGGAGCGGCCGCAGCGCAGGCGCTCGGAACGTACCGCTTGCTCGCGGAGAGCGGGGCCTCATCCATGCCAGGCGGGCGATTGCTCGTCTCCGTCGTGGCCGCGGCGGGACCGATCCTCTTTCTGCTGCTGCCACCACGCAGCTCTCGTCTGGATCGTCCCGTCCGGCTGGACGCCCCCGCGCGCGATACCCTAGAATGACCGCTTCGGTGGGCGGCTAGCTCAGCTGGGAGAGCGCCGCGTTCGCAACGCGGAGGTCGAGGGTTCGAGCCCCTTGCCGTCCACCAGGGCCCCCCCCCGTAACGCCCCGCCGGTGGCGGCATCCCGCGGCCCCTTTCATAATGACAGCAGGCCCCGCTCGTTTCGCAAGGAGGAGGCACAATGCGATCCCTCCCACGCGGACTGGTGGTCATCCTGGCTGCCGCCTGTATGACGGGCTGCGCCACCACCGTCAAGGACACCTGGAAAGATCCCACGGTTAGCCAGCAGTCCATGCAGTTCAAGAAGGTCCTCGTCATGGCGATGATGCCCGACGAGGCGTCGCGGCGCATCGCCGAGGACGAGATGGTGAGCCGTCTGCGCATGCCGGCCGTTGCCTCCTACACCATGCTGTCCGATGCTGATCTGAAAAACGTGGAGGCGGCCAACAGAAAGTTCAAGGAGGAAGGCTTCGACGGCGCGATCATCATGCGCATGCTCGGTGAGGAGGAGCAGGTCTCGTACGAGCCGGGGAGCTATCCCGGCTATTACAACTCGTTTTACGGATACTACGGTTACGCGAGGAGGGTCGCGTACGCGCCGGCGTATCTGGAGACCGACGTGATCGTGTACGTGGAGACGAACATCTACTCGCTGGAGGAGGACAAGCTGCTCTGGTCCGGGCTGAGCCAGACGTACAATCCGAAGAACCAGACGGAGCTGCTGGACGACGTGGTGGGCGCCACCATACACAAGCTGCAGAAGCAAGGTCTGATCCCGAAGGAGAAGGGCGGCCCCAAGAAAGCCCCGCCCAGCACCAGCACCAGCAGCACCACATGAAGCGCGCGTGGGCCGGCCCGCCGGCCGCCGGCTTGCGGCGTGACGTGCCGCATCCCCCGTGAAGGCCTTCCGCCATTCTTCCTCTCCGCCCGCCCTTCATCTCGTCTGGACTGCCTGACTCGACCGCTCCGGTGGGCGGGTTCGAGCCCCTTGCCGTCCGCCCGCTCCCGTCCGATCGGGCCGCCTTCCGCGCCCGTCGGCGTCGATCGAGCCCCTCCTGTCTTGGTGTCTCGGGCGACTCCCGGCGCCCCGCTCGGCCGGGCGGGCTCCCCCGGCGCCTCCACATGTCGCTACGAGGGCGGTCATCTCGCCCGAGGGGACGGGGCAAGGCGACGCGCATGATGGACGGCGGGGGCTCAGCATCGCCCTTCGGGGTCCGGAATGCTGTATCCTGTGGCCCCCAAACGAAGAACCGGCCGGCTCCGTCTGCGTATGACACGCGGCCGGGCGAATCCGGCACGCAAGGATCCAGGAGGAAACATGAGAAAGCTTTTCGCGACGGTGGCCGTGATGGCCGCTGCCGCTCTCACGATGCCGGTGACCACGGCACAGACCGTGGATGAGGTCATCGCCAAGAACCTCGAGGCGCGCGGCGGCAAGGCCAAGATGGACGCCGTGAAGACCGCGCGCGCCACCGGGCGCATGACCATCGGCCCAGGGATGGAGGCTCCTTTCAGCATCCAGTGGAAGCGGGGCGCGGACGCAGCCGCGTGGATGATCCGCCTGGAGTTCACGGTCCAGGGGATGACCGGCATCCAGGCCTACGACGGCGCCACCGGATGGAGCGTGATGCCCTTCATGGGGAACCCGGAGCCGGAGAAGATGTCCGAGGAGGACCTGAAGAACATCATCGACACCGCCGACTGGGGAGGCCCGCTGGTCGACTACAAGGCCAAGGGGAACCAGGTCGAGCTGCTGGGCAAGGAGGCGGTCGAGGGGACCCCGGTCTGGAAGCTCAAGATCACCAGAAAGTCCGGCGACGTTGAGATCAGCTACCTCGACGCCGAAGCGTTCCTGGAGATCAGGCAGGAAGGGAAGCGCAAGGTCCGCGGCCAGGAGATGGAATACGAGAACTCCGTGGGGGACTACAAGGCGGTCGAGGGGCTGATGCTGGCCCACTCCATGGAGAGCAAGGCGAAGGGGACTCCGATCTCCCAGACGATGACCATCGACAAGATCGAGATCAACCCCGCCCTGGACGAGGCCAGCTTCAAGATGCCAGCTCCCAAGGCTGCCCCGCAGGAGCCGGCCAAGAAATGAGGCACGGGCGCCGTCTGCTCCCGGCCCTGGCGGCCGCCCTTGTCATCGCCTCACCCCCCGTGCCCGGCGCGGAGGCTGAGGTCCGGATCACGTCCGACACGTTCGGGGCGCTGCGGGCCCGATCGATCGGCCCTGCCGTGATGGGGGGCCGCATCGCGGCCATCGACGCCGTCCCGGCGGGGGCCGGCTCCCCCCTGACCATCTACGTCGGCTCGGCCAGCGGGGGAGTCTGGAAGTCGAAGAACGCGGGGACCTCCTTCGAGCCCGTCTTCGACGATCACACCCAGTCGATCGGCGCCATCGCCATCGATCCTTCGGATCCCAACGTCGTCTGGGTGGGGACGGGCGAGTCCTGGGTGCGCAACAGCGTCTCGGTCGGCAAGGGCGTTTATCGCAGCGGCGACGCAGGCCGCACCTGGCAGCTGATGGGGCTGGCCGACTCCGAGCGGATCGCGCGCATCGTGGTGGACCCGCGTCAGGGCAGCACCGTCTTCGTGTGCGCGACCGGCCACCTGTGGGACGCCAACGACGAGCGCGGTGTCTACCGCACGACCGATGCCGGCAAGACCTGGCAGCGGGTGCTGTCGGTGGACGCGCAGACCGGTTGCTCCGACCTGGCCATGGACCCTCAGGACACGCGCATCCTGTATGCGGGGATGTGGCAGTTCAGGCGGCGCCCCGACTTCTTCTCCTCGGGAGGGCCGGGAAGCGGCCTGCACAAGTCGACCGACGGCGGCGCCACCTGGACGCGCCTGACCCAGGGGCTCCCGGCCGGGGAGCTGGGGCGCATCGCCGTGGCCGTGGCGCCGTCACGGCCCAGCGTGGTGTACGCCCTGGTCGAGGCAAAGAAGACTGCCCTGTACCGTTCCGACGATCTGGGCGGGACGTTCCGTGAGGTGAACTCTTCGATCAACATCCAGCTGCGGCCTTTCTACTTCGCCCTGGTGGTGGTGGACCCTGTCGATCCGAACACGGTGTACAAGCCGGGGCTCACGCTGGGGGTCTCCACCGACGGAGGCCAGTCCTTCACCTCTCCGTTCAGCGCCGGCGGCGGCGGGGTCCATTCCGATCTGCACGCCCTGTGGATCAACCCCAAGGACAGGCGCGAGATGCTGCTGGGGACCGATGGGGGACTCTACTGGTCCCACGACCAGGGGGTGCGGTGGCGGTACGTGAACAACCTTCCGATATCGCAGTTCTACCACGTCAGCTACGACATGGACACGCCGTACAATGTCTACGGAGGCCTTCAGGACAATGGGTCGTGGATGGGCCCGTCCTCGGCCGGCGGCGGCGTGCAGAACCGTAACTGGGTCAACGTCGGGTTCGGGGACGGCTTCTGGGCCTTCGCCGCCCCCGATGATCCTGACACCGTGTATGCCGAGTACCAGGGAGGGAAGCTCCTCCGGTACACGCGCTCCACGCGGGAGCTCAAGGACATCCAGCCCTACCCGGACAAGGGACAGGAAGAGCTGCGGTTCAACTGGAACACGCCGATCCACATGAGTCCGAACGACAAGGGGACCCTCTACGTGGGCTCGCAGTTCCTCCTGCGCTCGCGCGATCGGGGGGAGACCTGGGAGCAGATCTCGGCCGACCTGACCACCGACGATCCCGCGCGCCAGAAGCAGAAGGAGTCGGGCGGGCTCAGCATCGACAACTCCACCGCCGAGAACAACACCACCATCTACGCCATCAGCGAGTCGCCCGGGCACCACGATGTCATCTGGGTCGGCACCGACGACGGCAATCTCCAGATCACCCGCGACGCGGGGCGCACGTGGACCAACGTGGTGGGCAACGTCCCCGGCGTCCCTGCGCGGACGTGGGTCTCCCGGGTGGAAGCGAGCCGTCACGAGCCCGGGCGGGCCTACGTCACATTCGACGGACACCGCACGGGGGACATGAAGACCTGGGTCTTCCGCACCGACGACTTCGGGGCGAGCTGGCGGTCCATCGCGGGAGAAGGGGTGGAAGGGTACGCGCACGTCATCAAGGAGGATCCCGTCAACGCCGAGCTCCTCTTTCTGGGGACGGAGTTCGGGCTGTACGTCACCCTCGACGGCGGCCGGCAATGGGCCCGCTTCACGGGAGGACTGCCGAAGGTGGCGGTGCACGATCTGGCCATCCATCCGCGGGACAACGATCTGATCGTGGCCACGCATGGCCGCGGCCTCTACATCGTGGACGATCTCACCCCCGTCCGCGCGCTGACCTCCGATCTTTTGAGCCAGGACGTGGCGCTCCTTCCGTCGCGGCCCTCGCCCATGACCATCCAGGGGAACGCGCAGGAATTCTCCGGAGACGACCCGTTCGTGGGCGAGAATCCCGGCGAGGCGGCCGCGATCACGTACTGGCTGAAGAAGCGCCACCTCTTCGGCGACCTCAAGGTGGAGGTGTACGACGCCAAGGGGAAGCTGATCACCTCGGTGCCCGGCACCAAGCGTGTGGGGATCAACCGCGTGGAGTGGCCCATGCGGCTGAAGGCGCCCAAGCTCCCACCGGCCACGAACCTCGTGCCCGCCTTCACCGGGCCGCGGGTGGCCGAGGGCACCTACGACATCCGCCTGATCAAGGGGAACCAGCGCATCGACGGGCGGGTCACGCTGATCCCCGATGCGCGCTCCAAGCACACCCCCGACGACAGGGCCCTCCAGCAGACCACCGCCATGAAGCTGTACAAGGAGCTGGAGCGGCTGACCTGGGTGGTGGAGTCCGCCAAGTCGGCCGCGGATCAGGCACGCGGCAAGGCGGAGGGACTGCGCAAGGGAGACGCGCTCAAGGCGAAGCTCACCAGGCTGGCCGACGATCTGGACGCCTTCCACAAGGGGCTCACCGCCACCAGCACGGCCATGATCTCGGGAGACGAGAAGCTGCGCGAGAAGCTGGGGAACCTGTACGGGGCGCTCAATCAGTACGACGGCCGGCCCACCGGCTCGCAGATGCGTCGGCTGGACGCCCTGATGGGCGAGCTGGACACCGCGTCGGCGACCTTCGAGTCGTCCCTGCGGCCGCAGGTGATCGCGCTCAACACCCAGCTCGAGAAGCAGAAGCTCGAGCCCATCGGTGTGCTCACACGGGAAGAGTGGCTGCGCAAGCAGGACGATGCGGCGTCTTCGGCCGGCGCCAGCTCCGGGGCCATGGAGACGGCGGCGGCGATGCTCAGCGTGTCGGCGCGGGCGCGCTGAGGCCGCGCAGGATCTCTCCGGCCAGCGGCTCCGCGGCCTCGGCCGGGGCGCCCGCCACCAGCGTCACCAGGCTCCCGGCGCGCGCCGGCTTGCGCCCGGCGGTCTTCAGGTGGGCCTCGAACTCACCGGCGTCGGCTTCCGTGTCCCACACCGTCGCCAGCACCGTGACGAAGGCGTCGCCCTTCCGGTAGAGCTGCCAGCGGTCCGCCCCCCATCCCTCCGCGCAGGCATTGGTCCAGACGGATGGATCGGTGGAGGACACCGAATCGAGTGAGGGATTCGTCGCGCCGCACAGCAGCGCCAGCGTGAGCTCCCCGAGCGTGCCTTCGGCCTGCAGCGACCAGCCCTGGCCCAGCTTCGACGAGGCGTCGGGCGCCTGAAGAGGTCGGGGAAGATCGCGCTTGCCGGCATCCCAGTACTTGGCGGGGTGCAGCAGCTGCTCCGTGGAGACGGGCAGGTCCTTGAAGAGGCGATCCAGATCCTGGGCCTGCGGCCCCTTCAGGATGGCGCTGGAGTCGCCCTTGAGGGCCAGGGTCTGGCCCAGGACGTAGGGGGCCAGCAGCGATCGCTGCAGCACGGCGGGCGCTCCCATCAGCTTCTCGGCGCGGCCGGCCTCGCTCTCCATCAGCTCGCGCATGGCCTCGCCGTTCATCCGTCCGGACTGCATCTCCTGCAGCATGAACGCGGTCATGATCACCGTGCCCGAGCCCTCCACCACGGCCCCCGCCATCGTGGAGCGGTCGGCGTCGTCGGCGGTGCGCTCGAAGAGCTGGTCGATGGAGAAGTGCTGGTCGTCCAGCGCGTGGGTCAGCTCGTGCACCACCAGGACCGCTCCGGCCGCCCGCGGCATGTCGTCCAGCACCTGGAAGGTGTCGGTGTCGGGATCGTAGTAGCCGCCGGCCTGCTCCTCGAGCAGGGAGAAGATCCCCGCCACCAGGTCGTATCCCTGCGGTAGCAGGCCCAGATCCTCGTAGACCCGCTGCTCGGCCTTCAGCACCTTCTCCGGGTAGAACTTGTCCAGGCGCGACTTGAAGTGGCGCTGCGCCTCGGCGTCGTTCACCACCTTCACCGGCACGGCTCTCTTGAAGGCGAGGCCGCGCAGCTCTTCCACGCGCGGGATCAGATCGCGGGTCAGTTTCGAAGCCTCGTCGCTCGTGATAGGACCCGCGGACGGCGGCGCGGGAGGCTTCCCGGGAGGTGTGTCCGACGCTGCGCCCGTCAAGGCGGCCGCGGAGACGAGCAAGGTGACGAACAGGCGATGGCACGACATCGCGACACTATACAGCACCCGGCAGACTCTCGAAGGCGCGCCGGGCGCGCTCCTGGAGCTTGTTGATGCGCGTGAGCGCCTCCCGCGCCGCCTCCGCCTGGCGCCCTCGGGAAGCCGCCAGCCTGCCGAGGGCGGCACGGCTCTCCTCGAAGGCTCCCTGCACCGCGCTGCGCGCCGCCTGCCACTCGTTGCGCGAACGGCTGTTCAGGGCGCGCGCCGCGCTCTCGCGCGCTTGGGCCGCCTCGTCCCGCAGGCGCCGCAGCTCCTCGCGTTGCGGCTCCTCCACGTTGCCGGCCAGCTTCTCGAGGATCTCCACGTGACGCCGCGCGGTCTCCTCCAGCACGCTGCCCGGAGGCGAGGTGCGCGGCGGCCGGTGCGAAGGCGCGGGGGGCGCCCCGATGACGGCCAGCAGGAAGGCGACGATGAGAAACGTCGATCGCGAGATCACGACCTGACGCCGGGGCCCACTCGCGATGGACATACCTCAACGCTGACACACGGGTTCGCCGTCCGCCAGACGTGCGTGGCGCGTGAGGCGCCGCGGCCCTAGAGTGAAGACAGGAAACCCGGATCCATGGGCTACGAGCCGATTGAGAATCACGGGATCATCGGTGACCTCAGCACCGTGGCGCTGGTCGCGATGGACGGGTCCATCGACCTGTTCTGCTTCCCGAGGTTCGACTCTCCTTCCGTCTTCGCGTCCCTGCTGGACGACAACCGCGGCGGGCGCTTCCAGATCTGCCCGACGCAGGATGAGGTGACGCGCAAGCAGCTCTACCTGCCCGGGACCAACGTGCTGCTGACGCGCTTCCTGTCCGATCAGGGAGTCTCCGAGCTGTCGGACTTCATGCCCATGGAGGGTGTGGAGCCGTCGCGCACGCTGGTGCGGCGCGTGAAGACCATCCACGGCGTGGTGACCTACCGCATGGTGTGCGCTCCCCGGTTCGACTACGGCCGCGCGGGGCACTCCGCCCAGGCGCTGAAGCGGGAGGGTATCGTCTTCGCATCGCAGCATAAGGATGGCCTGGCGCTGCGGCTGATCAGCGATGTGCCGGTGCGGGTGGTGAACGGTGACGCCGTGGCGGAGTTCACCCTGCCGGCCGGGCACAGCGCCTCGTTCGTACTCTCGCAGGCGCATCCCGGCCGCCCCTCGCCTTCGATGGCCCCGGGCTACGTCTCGCGCGCCTTTCATCGCACCGTGGCCTACTGGCGGCGATGGTCCCGCGAATCCAATTACCGGGGGCGCTGGCGCGAGATGGTGCAGCGCTCGGCGCTCACGCTCAAGCTGCTGGTGTCGGCCAGGGAAGGGTCCCTGCTGGCCGCTCCCACCTTCGGTCTTCCGGAAGCCATCGGGGCGGAGCGCAACTGGGACTACCGCTACGCCTGGATCCGGGATGCCTCGTTCAACGCCTACGGGCTGATCCGGCTCGGGTACACGCACGAGACGGCGGCCTTCATGAAGTGGATCGAGCGCCGGTGCGCAGAGCTGAGCGACAACCAGGCGCTGCAGCCGGTCTACGGCATCGACGGCCGCCGGGAGCTCGAAGAGGTGGTGCTCGATCACTTCGAAGGCTACCGGGGGTCGCGGCCCGTGCGGGTGGGCAACGCGGCGTACAAGCAGCTGCAGCTGGACATCTCGGGCGAGCTGATGGACGCGGTCTACCTGTACAACAAGTACGGCCAGCCCATCTCCAACGACCTGTGGATCGGCCTGTCGCGGATCATCGAGTGGGTCTGCGCCAACTGGCGCCTGTCCGATCACGGCATCTGGGAGATCCGGGGGCCGGCCCAGGAATACCTCTACTCGCGGCTGCTCTGCTGGGTGGCGGTGGACCGCGGCATCCGCCTGGCCCTGAAGCGCAGCTTCCCAGCGCCGCTGGACCGCTGGGTGCGCGTGCGCGACGAGATCTACATGGAGATCTTCGGGGCCTTCTGGAGCCGGACGAAGCGCAGCTGGGTGCAGCGCAAGGGATCGGACGCCCTGGACGCGTCGTGCCTGCTGATGCCGCTGGTGAAGTTCGTGGGGCCCACGGACCCGCGGTGGCTGTCCACGCTGCGGGCCGTGCAGCGCGAGCTGGTGGAAGACGCCCTGGTGTTCCGGTACCGGACCTCCGAGGCGCCCCCCGACGGGATGAGCAGCGAGGAGGGGGCCTTCTCCATGTGCAGCTTCTGGTACGTGGAATGCCTGTCGCGTGCCGGAGAGCTGGAGGCCGCCCGTCTGATGCTTGAAAAGATGCTGGGATACGCCAACCATCTGGGGCTCTTCGCGGAGGAGATCGGCCCGCGCGGAGAGCATCTGGGCAACTTTCCGCAGGGCTTCACGCACCTGTCCCTGATCAGTGCCGCCTACAACCTGGATCACATGCTCTCCCGGAGGGGAATCCGGAGATCACCCGATGGCGGAGGCCACTCCGGCATATAGACTCCCGGCGGGGAGCCCGCCCCGCCTGCCGCGCCCCATCCAGTCTCTTCGTCCGTCCGCGCGTCGACGCATCGCAGACATTCCGCTGTGCATGGGAGTCCGAACCGATGAGGAGCCATTCCACGCGAGCTTTGACCGTGACGCTCGCGCTCCTGGTTGCCGTGGGGCCGGTGGGCGCGGGATGGGAATACAGTGGAAGCGCCGGCTTCGACGGGGGCCGCGCCGATAATCCTGCCTTCGAGGGCGGATGCAACCCCAACTACAACCCGTCGAGCCCCCTGTGCGCCCTGCCGACCACCGACCCGCGGTACAACCCGGCCGTGTGCGAGCCCACCATCAGCGGAGACGCCATCAACGGCGACTACACCGGCCACGTGGGGCTGGCCGGGCTCATCTCCGGCACCTGGGCGGGCACGGCGTTCGACCTGCTCTACGCGCCCGGCTTCTACGTCTATCAGACGGGCGATCTGAACCAGCTGAGCCACATGCTTCTGTCGAAATGGATCCACGAGACCAGCCCACGCGGGACCTTCGTGCTCAGCGAGGACTTCAGCTACACGCCCGAGCAGGTGGTCGATCCCAACGCCCTGGCTGAGGGACGCGTCCTGCTCAACCGCACCACGCGCACCACCAACGACACGCGCGTGGGCTATGAGCACGAGGCCGGTCCGCGAACCACGCTGGGCGCGGCCTACCGCTACAGCATCCGTTCCTTCGGAGCGGAGCCTTACACCGATTCCCAGAGCAACAACGTGGGCCTGAGGTTCACGGGCCGCGTCAGCTCGCGCACGTCGCTGGGGGTCGGCTACGACTTCTCCGGCTTCGCGTTCGAAGACGGCATCAACCCCGCGGCGGTGAACGCGGGCGCCGACGCCCCATCCACGGCCGGCCTCGAGACGCCCGTGGGCACCTACATCCAGCAGGGGTGGGTGGGCTGGGGATACGACTCCACGGAAACCGAGGAGCTGCGCCGGCCACGCCCGGGACGGCCCGGGCGGGAGCGCCGGCGAGGGAGCGTCCTCAGGCTGGCAGGGGGGTGGGGCCGGCTGACGGCACCCGACGCCCAGGACGGAACGTACTCGGCCCCCTACGTGGACGGGTCGTTCGCCTGGCACACGCTGCCCGTCTCAGCGACCATCGGGTACCTGCGCGGCCTCACGGATGGCGGCGGCGCCTTCTCCAACGCCGAGACGCAGAACATCTACGCCGACATGCGCATGCACATCGCGCGCGAATGGATCGGGATCCTCTCGGGCAGCTACCTGGTGAACGAGCAGGTGGAGTTCGGCGAGGAGGGCTCTCTGGGGGACAGCAAGGTTCGCACCATTTCCACGCGGGCCGGAGTGGACTACGATTTGGGTGAGCACTGGGTCCTGACCGGGTCCATGACCTGGTTTCACCAGGAGATCTGCGGCGATCCCTGTGCGCTGTCCGGGCACATGGGTATCCCGGAGCTGAGCACTTTCCGCATCGTTGCGGGGTTCGTCTGGTACTCGGATTGACGTGAAAGGTCGCGCGCCATCGTCGCCATCCTGATAGCCGCATCGGCGCTGCTGCTGAGTCTCGCGGCGTGGGCGGTCCTGCGCCGCTGGTACCGCCTCCCCACGCCGGCCGACGAGGTGCACTCCGCTCCTACGCCGGACGGATGGCTTCTCGCCCTCTACCGGTACCGCCCGCCGGGCCTGGACGGCGCCGGCGTCCCCGTGATCCTCTGCCACGGCCTGCTCAGCAACCGCTTCAACGTGGACCTGTACGAGGAGGCCAGCCTGGCGCGGTACCTGCGCGGGCGCGGACTGGACGTCTGGGTGATGGAGCTGCGCGGCCACGGAGGGAGCCGCAGGGAGACGGGATCCGCCCGGTTCGACTGGACCCTGGACGACTACGTCCAGCGGGATCTGCCGTCGGTCGTCTCCTACGTGCAGCGCGCGACCGGGGCCGCGCGCGTGCACTGGTTCGGGCACAGTCTGGGCGGGATGCTCCTGTACGGGGCCTGCGCCATTCCGGGATTCGCGTCCCGGATCCAGTCGGCCGTGGTGTGCGACGCGCCGGCCGTCTTCGGGCCGCTGCAGCGCGGCACCAGGATCGGCCGCGCCTACAGCCGTCTCGTGCCGGTGGTTCCGCCGGCCATGGTGCTCCCTTTTCTCGGGCCGGCCATGTGGGTGGCCCCGTCGCTGCTGCTCAGGCGTCACGGGGTCGGGAATCGGCGTCTGGCCCTGAGGCTGCTGGCCAACGCGATAATCCCCTGGGGATGCTCACGCGTGCTGGCTGACCTCTGCCGGATCCTCGAGGCCGGCCGGTTCACCTCCGCGGACGGACGCCTCGACTACGAGGCCGGCCTGTCCAACGTGACCTTCCCCCTGCTGGTCCTTTCGGCGGCGCGCAAGCTGATGGACGAGCGCGCCATCAAAGGAGGCTACGAAGGGGCCGGGTCGGCCGAGAAGTCCTACGTGCGCCTGAGCCGGCAGGAAGGATGCGCGGAGGACTACACGCATGCCAACATTCTGGTCTCCGCCATGTCCAGCCGGGACGTCTATCCGCGGGTGGCCGACTGGCTCCTGGCCCACGCGACCGATGGTCAGAACGTGAGCGTGTAGCGCGCGTCGTAGGAGAGGTGCAGCCGTCCGCTCGGAGCCGGAGCCTCGGGGCTCGCTCCCGCGGTGAGCACGCGCACGTCGTAGGTGCCGGGATCCACCGCCGCTTCGCGCTGCGCTCCTGGTGCCAGCCAGACGAACAGACCATCGTCCAGCAGAATCCCCAAGCCGTGTGACGAGGAGTTGTGAAGCGTCACGCGAGGGGCGCCCAGGCCGGGAACGACCACGCGGGCCGCTTCGGGCAGCGGCGGGGGAGCCGGAAGGGGCTTGACCCGTTTCTTCTTCTTCGGCGGAGGCTCGGGAGGGGCGAAGGGGTCGGTGGGTATCAGCGTCGATTCGCTGAGCCGCATCAACCCTCGATCCTCCACGGCGAGCGACACGAGACGAAGGCCTCCATCCACCTGCTGGTGCATGATCGCTTTCCCCGCGCGCCTCAGCATGGCCACCGCCTCCTCGAGATGCGGACGGTCCACCTTCAAGGCCGCGGAGAGATCCGCCAGCTGCCCGGGGTCGCGCAGAGACTCCAGCCCCGGAGCGTCCACCCACGCGTCGTAGGGTGTCCCGGCGGGAAGCCCCGCCAGGGCCTGATCGAGCGGATCTCCTTCCGCAGGGACGAAGAGAGAGACCAGCATCCTGGGCTTGCCGGCGTTCTTGCGCAGGCGGTACATCTTGAGAGACTGGGTGATGCGCGTCTGCCTGATTCGCAGGACCTGGAGCACCTCGCCGTCGAACAGCCAGGGGGGCAGCCCATCGAACGCGTCGCCGATCAACGTCCTTCCGACGTCACGGGGGAGCGGACGCAGCAGGGCGCGCCCTCCCAGGCTCCCCGGCAGACAGCAGGCGGCGGGGTCGAAGCTGAGCTCCGCGTCGTCGAGGACCGAGCGGGAGGACGCCGTGTCG
The DNA here is from genome assembly GCA_050747525.1 of Candidatus Polarisedimenticolia bacterium. Classification (GTDB taxonomy): domain Bacteria; phylum Acidobacteriota; class Polarisedimenticolia; order JACPZX01; family DASXTC01; genus JBOGOC01. The sequence goes on from JBOGOC010000040.1 coordinate 17,069, forward strand.
TGCGCCGTGCGCCACGCGGGGATCAGGCCCTCCTCGAAAGCGCCCGCTTCCTTCTCCACCACCACCACGTAGTCGCCGGGCTCCAGTGACAGGGACAGGGGCGTGCGCCCCGCGTACTGCGCGTGCTCGAGAAGGTCCTCGGGGCGGGACCGGCCTGAGGCGAGGTACACGCGGGCCGCCGTGGGGACCGAGGCGATCCACAATCGGTTGGCCTCATCCCCGGTTGGCGTGTCGGCGGAGGGCGGGGCCGGGATGGCCACCAGCTCCGAGGCAGTGGGCGCTTCGGCCGGCGCCGGGGCCTCCTCGACCTTGACCTGGCCGCGCGCCAGGGCGCGCAGCACGTCGGGCTGCACTCCCATCGCGCTCAGCTGGGCGATCTCGTGGATCTCCACGGGCTTCTTGAGGCCTTCGGCGGCGATGCGCTGCTGCACGACGGCGGGATCGGTCCCCTTGCCCAGCTCGCGCAGCACATCGCGCACGGTCAGACTTCCGGCTGCCGGCTTCGCCCCCGGGGCCGGGGAGCCGGTCGACGGCTCCGCGGGCGCGGCGTCCGAACGGGACATGGCGCGGATCAGCTCGACCGAGGCGCCGATCTTGCGCAGGAGGATCACGTCGTCCACCGTCAGCTGGAGCCGGGCTCCGGACGGCTCGATCAGAGGAAGGATCTGGTCCGAGGTCTTCCCCGCGCGCAGCATCTCGACGACGCGCTCGAGGGTGAGCGGCCCGGCCTCGCCGGCCGGCGGCTGCTGGGCGCCCGCCCGCACCCCCCCGGCGAAGAGCCAGGCCGCGAGCAGGAGGGAGGCGCCGATCGCCGCGCGAGTGGCTCTGCCACCGGTGGATCCGGTCATGTCAGTCGATCTCCATGGGGAAGTCGCCCCGGGACAGGGGGGCCGGCTCGGGAAGCGACTCCGGCGGCAACAAGATAGAGGATGTGCGGGCCACTGGCGAGGCCCCCAGGAAGCGTGCCGCCTCCTCCAGGGGGGCGGGGGTGTCCGGCCCGTTGAGCCTCACCCAGAGCCCCAGCAGAGGATCGGCCATCCGATACCAGCGGCCGTCCCGGCGGATCAGGCCCACCTCCATCATCCAGGAGAGATAGTCCATCGCGGTGGGGAGCGCCGTGCGCACGTGCCGGGCCACATCGGTCAATGTGACGTGTTCGTTGCAGGCGATCAGGTGGAGCACCGTGCGCACGGCCGCGTGCCCGCGGCTGCGCTCCACCAGAAGGTGGTAGTCGAAGCGGCACTCCAGGTGCAGCGCTCCGGCGGGAGGGGTCATCTCCGCCGCCAGCGTCTCGACCAGGCTGGCGGGGCCTTCCAGGAAGCGCCGCAGCAGGACTTCCACATGAAGAGGATGCCCCCCCGTGGCGCGCATCCAGAGATCAAGCTCTCCGGTGAGTGGATGCCCGGCGCGGCTCAGGAAGAAGGCGGCCACCTCGTCGCGCGACCAGGGAGGAAGAGGGATCGACTCGAACGGGCGCCCCCCGCCTGCGGCGGCCGCCTCGCACCTTCGCAGCAGCGATCCGGCGCGGGACGCGGGCGAGACGGATGCGATCAACCCCACACGCCGCCCCGCGGCGAACGAGCGGGCCAGCAGATCTTCGAGGCCGCGCAGCCCGGCGTGGCGCGAGAGCGGAAGCAGCTCGCCCAGCTCATCCAGCACCAGGGCGATCGGCTTTGTGATGTGCTGCGCGACGGCGTGGGGGAGCGCCAGGGCGACTTCCAGCAGCCGGCAGGCGTCGACGCGCTCGCCGGCCAGCAGGGCCTCGAGCGCCGCCTGCAGCCGGCCCGGCTCGCCATCGTGAGGCAGCGGAGGGCGTCCCGCCAGCGCCACGGCGCGCGCGAGCCCGTCGCGCATCGCGCAGGCGAACTCCTGAGGCGACGCCCCCACCCGCTCGACATCGAGCGGCACCGGCAGCACGCCCCGTGCGGCGAGACGGCCGGCCAGGCGGCCGAGCAGCCGGGAGCGTCCGGAGCCGCGCGGGCCGGTGACGAACACGAGCGGGAGGCTCCCCGAGGGGACGGCGCCGTCCAGCCGGTCGAGGATCCGCTGCTCGATCGCGGCGTGGCTCACAGCATCGGCACGTTCACGCCGCGCTCGCGCGCCGCGCGGATCGCTTCCGGATAGCCGGCATCGGCATGTCGCATCACCCCCGTGCCGGGGTCGGTGGTCAGCACGCGCTCGAGCCGCCGGGCCGCCTCGGCGGTTCCATCGGCCACCACCACCATCCCCGCGTGGATGGAAAGCCCTATCCCCACGCCGCCCCCGTGATGCACCGAGACCCAGGTGGCCCCGGCGGCGGTGTTCAGAAGCGCGTTGAGGATCGGCCAGTCGGCCACGGCGTCGGTGCCGTCCTTCATCCCTTCCGTCTCGCGGTTGGGCGAGGCGACCGATCCGGCATCCAGGTGATCGCGGCCTATCACGATGGGTGCCTTGATCTCGCCGCGCGCCACCAGATCGTTCAGCAGAAGGCCGAAGCGGTGGCGATCGCCGTAGCCCAGCCAGCAGATGCGTGACGGGAGGCCCTGGAACGCCACGCGCTCGCGCGCCATGCGGATCCAGCGGCACAGCGGCTCGTCGTTCGGGAACAGCTCCAGCACCGCCTCGTCGGTGCGATGGATGTCGGCCGGGTCACCGGAGAGGGCGGCCCAGCGGAAAGGGCCCTTCCCTTCGCAGAAGAGGGGACGGATGTACTCGGGGACGAAGCCGGGGATCTCGAACGCCTCGGCCACGCCCGCCTCGCGTGCCTGCCCGCGGATGTTGTTGCCGTAGTCGAACACCACCGCCCCATGCCGGCGTAGATCCAGCATGGCCCGCACCTGCGCCGCCATGGAGCCCATGGCCAGCGTCACGTAGCGCTGCGGATCCTCGCGGCGCAGGCGCAGCGCCTCGTCGTAGGGGATCCCCGCGGGCACGTATCCGTTGAGGTTGTCGTGCGCGCTGGTCTGGTCGGTGACCAGGTCCGGGATCACCCCCCGGCGCGCCAGCTCGGGAAAGACGTCCGCGGCATTGCCCAGCAACGCGATGGAGAGCGGCCGCCCCGCGGACCTCGCCTCCTGGGCCGCGGCGAGGGCGGCGTCGAGGCTGGTCTCCATCCGATCGCAGTAGCGGGTGGCCAGTCGCCGCTCGATGCGGGATCGATCCACCTCCACGGCCAGGACCACCGCTTCGTTCATGGTTCCGGCCAGGGGCTGGGCGCCTCCCATCCCGCCGAGCCCGGCGGTGAGAAGGAGGCGTCCCTTCAGCGAGCCGCCGAAGTGGCGCCGCGCGGCCGCGGCGAAGGTCTCGTAGGTCCCCTGGAGGATCCCCTGGGTGCCGATGTAGATCCACGAGCCGGCCGTCATCTGGCCGTACATCATGAGGCCCCGCGCCTCCAGCTCGCGGAAGTGATCCCAGGTGGCCCACCGCGGCACCAGCATCGCGTTGGAGATGAGCACCCGTGGAGCGTCGGGGTGCGTGCGGAAGATCCCCACAGGCTTGCCCGACTGCACCAGCAGGGTCTCGTCGGAGCCCAGCTGGCGCAGGCACCGCACCAGCGCATCGAAGCAGTCCCAGTCGCGCGCCGCCTTGCCGGAGCCTCCATACACCACGAGGTCGTCGGGCCGCTCCGCTACGTCGGGATCCAGGTTGTTCATGAGCATGCGAAGCGCGGCCTCCTGGGGCCACCCCTTGCAGGAGATGGTGGTGCCGCGGGGCGCCCGGACGGTCTTTCTGAGAGTGCTCATAGCGTCTTCTCCCTGGCGTGTCAGCGCAGCGGCCCGGCGGCCCGCTCGGCCGCCTGCCGGATCAGGCCGCCGTTCAGCATGGCGGCCACCGCCTCGATGTCGGGTGACAGAACACGATCGCCGTTCAGGGCGGCCACCTTCTCCCTCACGGCCGCGTGGACCGCCTCCAGCGCTGCGGTGCTGCGCAGCGGACGGCGATGCTCGAGGGCCTGCGCCCCGCACAGAAGCTCGATGGCCAGCACCGGCGCCAGCATCTCGACCGAGCGCTGCGCCTTGAGCGCGGAGGTCACGCCCATGGAGACGTGGTCCTCCTTGCCCGCGCCGGTGGGGATGGAGTCCACGCTGGCCGGGTGAGCCAGCCCCTTCATCTCCGAGGCGAGCGCCGCCGCAGTCACCTGCGCCATCATGAACCCCGATTCCAGCCCGGGACGCCGCGCCAGGAAGGCGGGGAGGCCGCTCATCGCCGGGTTGACCAGCCGGTCGGTGCGGCGCTCGGAGATCGACGCCACGTCGGCCAGGGCGATCGCCACCAGGTCCATGACCAGGGCGACCGGCTGACCGTGGAAGTTGCCTCCCGGCACCGCCTCGCCGCTCTCCGGAAAGAGGATCGGATTGTCGGTCACCGCGTTGACCTCGATCTCCAGGACCCGGCGCGAGTGGGACAGCGCGTCGCGCGCGGACCCGTGGACCTGGGGGATGCATCGCAGGGAGTACGAATCCTGCACCTTGCCGCACCCCGCGTGGGACGCCAGCAGCCCGCTCCCTTCCAGCAGCGCGCGCACGTTGGCGGCGGAGTCGGCATGCCCGGGATGGGGGCGCAGCGCCGCGAGCCGCTCGTCGAACGGACGCGCGCTCCCCAGCAGGGTGTCGATGGTGAGGGCCCCCGCGATGTCGGCCTGCGTCATGAGCCGCTCGGCCATCAGGAGAGTAAGCGCTCCGGAAGCGGTCATGGCCTGCGTGCCGTTGAGCAGGGCGAGCCCCTCGCGGCTCGCCAGGCGCAGTGGCTTCAGTCCGGCTGCCTCCAGCGCTCCGGAGGCGCCGATGCGGCGTCCGTCGGCCAGCATCTCGCCTTCTCCCATGGCCGCCAGGGCCAGGTGCGCGAGAGGCGCCAGATCTCCGCTCGCCCCCACCGAGCCGCGCGACGGGATGTAGGGAGCGAGCCCTGCGTTGAGCAGTCCGAGCAGGGCGTCCACCACCTCGGGACGCACCGCCGAATGTCCGCGGGCCAGCACGTTGGCGCGCAGCAGGGTGATGGCGCGGGCCACCGGGGCCGCGAACGGCTCACCGACCCCGGCCGCGTGGCTGCGCACCAGGTTCTCCTGGAGCCGGGTCAGGTCCCCGGCATCCACGCGCACCTCGCTCAGCAGGCCGAAGCCGGTGTTCACACCGTATATGGGCTCGCCGCGGGCCAGCATGCTCTCCAGCACGGCCCGGCATCCGGCCATGCGAGCCCGCGCGCGCGGGTCGAGCGCGACGCGCGCCTCGCCCCGGGCGACCTGGTCGAGGTGCGCGAGCGTGAGATGCTCGCCGTCGAGAGAGATGGTGTCCATGTCCGAGGGAGGAAATCGCGCCTCCGTGGCGCGCGGGCTCATGCTATCACAGAGGTGGAACTGTCACGTCCGCATCTGGTATCGTCCCGTGCGATGGCCAACATCGTTCTGATCGGCGGACAGTGGGGAGACGAAGGCAAGGGGAAGGTGGTCGATCTGCTCACCCCTCGCTTCGACATCGTGGCGCGCTACTCGGGGGGGCCCAACGCGGGCCACACCGTGCGGCGCGGGGAGCGCAAGTACGCACTGCGCCACATCCCCTCGGGGATCCTGCGCGAAGGGGTCTCCTGCGTGATCGGCAATGGCGTGGTGATCGATCCGCGCTCCCTCCGCGAGGAGATCGACGCTCTGTCCCGATCGGGGGTGGACGTGAAGGGACGGCTCTGGATCAGCCATCGTGCGCACCTCATCCTCCCTCCCTACATCGAGTGGGAGACCCGCCGCGAGGAATCGACCTCCACGCCCGGCCCGCGCATCGGCACCACGCGGCGCGGCGTCGGCCCCGCCTACGCGGGCAAGATCACGCGCACGGGCGTGCGCGTGGTGGACCTGTACGATCCCGACTCGCTGCCGGCCAAACTGGCCGCCGCGACGGCGCTGTTCGCGCATTCCGAAAACGGCGCGCCTCCGTCGCTGGACGGCCCCGGCCGTCCCCAGGAGGCCGCGTCCCTGGTGGAGTCGTTCCTCGAGCACGCCGGCTCCCTGAAGCCGTACATCTGCGACACCCAGCGCCTGATGGACGAGAAGATCCGCTCCGGGGCACGCGTGCTGTTCGAAGGAGCGCAGGGAACGATGCTGGACGTGGATCACGGGACCTACCCGTACGTCACGTCCTCGAATTCGAGCGCCGGGGGCGCCTGCACCGGCCTGGGCGTGTCTCCCACCGCCATCGACGGGGTGCTCGGCATCTTCAAGGCTTACACGACGCGGGTGGGCGAGGGGCCCTTCCCGACGGAGGAGACCGGCGAGACCGGCTCGACGCTCAGGGAGCGGGGGCACGAGTACGGCACCGTGACGGGCCGGCCGCGCCGCTGCGGATGGTTCGACGCGGTGGCCGCGCGCCACGCGGTGCACGTGAACGGGATGGACTCCGCGGCGCTCACGCTGGTGGACGTGCTGGACGCCTTCGAGAGCATCAAGATCTGCACGGCCTACCGCCACAAGGGCCAGCGGATCCACGACTTCCCGGCCGAGCCGTGGGTGCTGGCCGCATGCGAGCCCGAGTACGAGACGGTGAAGGGGTGGAAGCGCGACACGTCGGGGTGCCGTTCATTCGAGGACCTTCCCGCCGAAGCGCTCGACTACATCCGCCGTATCGAGGACCTGATCGAGGTGGACATCGACCTGCTGTCGGTGGCTCCGGGGCCCGAAGGGAGCGTCCTGCGGGATGTCTCCAAGCTCTCTGCCTGGTTGGATCGGTAGCCCCTCTGGGGGCGGGCCGGCGGCGGGGAGTGGTCTCCGAGGCGCGCTCGCCGGCGTGGCGTTGGCCACGCCGACTCGCTCCATTCCCTCCTCGCCTCGCGCGAGCTGCCCGCGCGACCCGGCTCGTCGGTCATAGGG
>JBOGOC010000041.1:0-10519 GCA_050747525.1 Candidatus Polarisedimenticolia bacterium
GTCGCGCGCCCCCTATGCGCGCGACGAGACCGAGGACCTGGTCTTCCTTCCCGACGTCGTGGTGAAGCCGTCTTCGACGGCGGAGGTGTCCGGGATCCTGGCGCTGGCTTCGCGAGAGCGCATCCCGGTCACGCCGCGCGGCGGCGGAACCGGGCTGTCGGGAGGGGCCCTGGCCGTGCGCGGCGGGATCGTGCTGTCGCTCGAACGGATGAACCGCATCGTGGAGATCGACCGCGACAACCTGATGGCCGTGGTGGAGCCCGGGGTGATCACCGAGCGGCTGCAGCAGGAGGTCGAAGCGGTCGGGCTGAGCTATCCGCCCGACCCGGCCAGCCGCGGGTCATGCATGATCGGCGGGAACGTGGCGGAGAACGCGGGAGGCCCCCGCGCGGTGAAGTACGGGGTCACCAAGGACTGGGTGACCGGGCTGGAGGCGGTGCTGGCGGACGGCCGCGTCTTCACCACGGGAGGCAAGCTCCGCAAGGACGCCTCGGGCTACAACCTCACCGGCCTGCTGGTGGGCTCCGAAGGGACCCTCGCGGTGGTCACGCGGGTCGTGGTGCGGCTCATCCCCATGCCCACGCAGCGCCGCCTGCTGCTGGCCTGCTTCGACACGCCGGGGATGGCGGCGCGCGCCCTGGGCGGCGTGTTCGATCGAGGGGTGATCCCTTCCGCGGCCGAGCTGATGGAAGGGGCGGCCTGGGCCACGGGAGCGGCCCGCGTCGATCGGGCTCCCATGGATCCCGGCCACGGCGCCTACCTGCTGCTGGAATCCGACGGGATGCGCGCCGAGATCGTCGAGCAGGAGGCGTTGGCGATGGGAGAGGCCTGCCTGCAGGCCGGCGCCGCCGACGTGCTGGTGGCCGAGACCCCCGCTCGTCAGGCCGAGCTGTGGCGCGTCCGCCGCGCCATCGGGGAGGCGGTCAAGAAGATCGCTCCCTACAAGGAGGAAGACACCGTGGTCCCGCGGCGCCAGGTCCCCGAGCTGCTCGAAGCGGTGGACGCCGCGGTGCGCCGTCACGGACTGCGCGCCATCTGCTACGGCCACGCGGGGGACGGCAACATCCACGTGAATCTCCTGAAGGACACCGCGACGACGGATCAGGGGCTGGATGCAGCCATCCGCGAGATCTTCTCGGCGGTGGCCACCCTGGGAGGAAAGATCTCGGGCGAGCACGGCATCGGATGGGTGCAGCGCGACTACATGCCGCTGGCCCACGACCCGGTGGAGCTGAGCCTGATGCGCGCGGTCAAACACGCCTTCGATCCGGCTGGAATCCTCAACCCCGGCAAGGTGCTCCCGGGCTCCTAGACCTGTACGGGCTCAGCCTCCAGGGCCGCGAAGAACGAGTCGAACTCCTCGAAGAAGTCCTCCGCCTTCGCGAGCTGCCCGATCCTCTGGCGCAGCGCCTTGCCGTTGCGCAGGCCGTGCGTGTACCAGCCGGTGAAGGTGCGCATCTTGTGCAGGGCGGCCTTCCGGTCCTCTTCGCGCTGCAGGCGGCTGAAGTGTCCCACGATCAGGCTCTTCCTGTCGGAAAGGGTGGGCTGCCGCAGGGGACGCCCCGCCAGCAGGTCGGCCGTCTGCCTGAAGATCCACGGATTCAGCATCGACCCGCGTCCGATCATGACGGCGTCGCAGCCCGTCTCGCGGAACATGCGCACCGCCTGCTCCGGGGTGGTGACGTCGCCGTTCCCCACCACCGGGATCGACAGCGCCTCCTTGAGCCGGGCGATGCGCTCCCAGTCCGCGCTCCCCGAGTACATCTGCTTCGCGGTGCGGGGGTGCAGGGCGACGGCGGTCGCGCCGTTGGCTTCGCAGATCCGCCCCAGCTCGAGGTAGTTGAGCCGGTCTTCGGACAGCCCGGCGCGGAACTTGACGGTGAGCGGGATGGTGAGCCGCTTCTTCGCGGCGACGATGATCGACTCGGCCAGGCGAAGGTCGCCCATCAGCGCGGCCCCCGAGCACCCCTTCAGGATCTTGTTGGCCGGGCACCCCATGTTGATGTCGCACACGTCGGCCCCGATCTCCTCCACCACGGCGGCCGCCTCGGCCATCGCATCCGCGCGCGAGCCGTAGATCTGGATGGCCAGCGGGCGCTCCTCGTGGGCGAAGGCCATCAGGTTCAGGGTGCGCTCGTTGCCGCGGGTGATCCCTTCGCTGCTGATGAACTCCATCGAGACGATCCCCACGCCGCCCACCTCGCGGATGATGGCGCGGAAGTGGCGGTCGGTGATGCCGGCCATGGGGGCCAGCACCAGGGGAGGATCGACGGGGATGGGGCCGTAGCGCAGCATGATGCGGATCAGCGCCCGCGGGCCAGGGCGGTCAGCTCGTCGTCGGTGAGCAGGCGCACGCTCTGCTTGGCGGCCGCGAAGATCCGATCGACCACTTCGTCGGCCGGCTCGAGCCCGTTCTGCTCCAGCCAGAAGACGACGTTGGAGCGGCCCGACATCGGGCCCACCCGGATGCGCTGCGAGAAGCCGAACTCGCCCGCGGGGACCCCGGAATAGACGCGGTCGGCCAGCCAGGCGTCGTTCTTCCGCAGCGCCTTGATGACCGCGGCGGCGTGCACGCCGGTGCCGGTCTCGAAGGCGTCCGTCCCCACCACCGGGTAGTTGCTGGGGATCGGCACGCCGCACCCTTCCGACACCAGGCGGCAGTAGCGCCCGAGCGCCGTGAGGTCGCGGTCGATCCATCCCAGCAGCTTGAGGTTCACCAGCAGGAGGTCCATCGGGCTGTTGCCGGCGCGCTCGCCGATCCCCAGGGCGCACCCGTGCACACGGTCGGCGCCTGCCTCGATGGCAGCCAGGGGGTTGGCCACCCCCAGGCCGCGGTCCCTGTGCCCGTGCCAGTCGAGCTTCACGTCCTGTCCGGTCTCCGCGATGACCCCGCGCACGAACCTGACCAGGTTGCGCACGCCGGCCGGCGTGGCGTGCCCGACGGTGTCGGTCAGGCAGACCCGGCGCACGCCGCATTCGATGGCGGCCGTGTACAGCCTGCGGATCGTCTCGGGATGGGCGCGGATGGTGTCTTCCGTGACGTACATGACCGACGAGCATTCCCGGACGGCGTAGTGCAGGGACTCTTCGGTGTGTCCCAGCAGCGTGTCCACGGTCCAGCTCTCGGTGAACTGCCGGATGGCCGAGGAGCCGATGAACAGGCACGCCTCGATTGGCACGCCGGTCTCCTGCGTGATGCGGGCGATAGGCTCCACGTCGCGGATCATGGTGCGGGCCGCGCAGTTGGCCTGGATCTTCAGCCTGGCGCGGGCGATTTCCCGGCACAGGGCCGTGACGTCCTCCACCGCGCGGGGCCCCGCCCCCGGCAGCCCGATGTCGGCCGTGTCGATCCCCAGGTCGTCCATGGCGTGGAGGATCTCGATCTTGCGGGCGATCGGCGGATCGCTCACCGAGGGACCCTGCAGGCCATCGCGCAGGGTCTCGTCATCCAGCTCGACCGGCTTGCCCGGGCGGAAGCTCTCTCCCTGGACGTTCCAGTCGTAGATGAGGCCCTGATGGTCGCCGTCGATGGGAGTCATGACGCCGATTCTAGTACGATGCGCCCTCATGAGGAAGCGGCCGACGACGCCTTTCGCCCGCGCGCTGCTGCGCTGGTACGCGCGCGAGAAGCGGGATCTGCCCTGGCGGCGCCGTCCCGACCCCTACCGCGTGTGGGTGTCGGAGATCATGCTGCAGCAGACCACCGTGGCCGCGGCGATCCCCTACTACGAGCGGTTCATGGCACGGCTCCCGGACCTGGGGGCCCTCGCCGGGGCACGCGAGTCCGAGGTGCTCGCCCTGTGGTCGGGCCTGGGCTACTACCATCGCGCCAGGAACCTCCTCGAGGCGGCCCGCCTGGTTCGTGATCGGCATGCCGGGCGCGTCCCGCGCAAGCTCCCCGCCTTGCGCGAGCTGCCGGGGGTGGGGCCCTACACGGCGGGCGCGATCCTGAGCATCGGGCATGGCATCCCGGCGCCGGCCCTGGACGGCAACATCGTGCGGGTGGGGGCCAGGCTGTCCGGGTGGCGGAAGTGCGTCGCGGGCTCCGCCGCCAGGCGGCACCTCGAGGCCTTCGTGATGCTGCACATGCCGCCCGCGCACGCTCCGGAGTTCAATCAGGCGCTGATGGACCTGGGGGCCACGGTGTGCACGCCGCGCGCGCCACGGTGCGAGGCGTGTCCGGTCTCCGCCTGGTGCGAGGCTTTTCGTGGCGGCCTGGTGCAACGCATCCCCCTGGTCCCCGCGCGGCGGCCCCCCGCCCCGGTGATCCTGGCGGCGCTGGCCGTGTGCCGCTCGAAGAGAGGGGGAGACGAGGCGCTGATGGCGCGCCGCCCGCAGGGGAGGCTGATGGGAGGGATGTGGGAGTTCCCTCTCGCCTCCGCGCGCGACGCGCGCGACGCCCTTCGCGTGGGCGAGCGCATGGCGGAGAGTCTGGGGTCGCGGCCGGCCGGGAAGGCCGGCTCACTGCGCCACACCATCACGCGCCACGCCATCACCATCCACGTGGTACGCGCCGTCCCTGCCCGTACGCCCGCTCGTTTCACTGGCCGCCTGGGTGCCACGGGCCTCGCGACGCAGCTTTCGGCCCAGACCGTTCTGAAGTGGATGCCGCTGGCGGAGATCGCGGACGGATCGACCCTGGCGGTCACGGGGGCGGCACGCAAGATCGCGCGCCTGATCAGCGGGAGGGGAGGGGCTGACCTAGGACTTGTCCGGCGGGGGAGTCCCGACGGGAACGGCCGGCCCTGAGGCGCCTTCGCCCAGGTTCAGGAACGTCCGCATCTGCTGATCCAGCATGCGCAGGCCGTGCGGGTCACCCAGGCTCAGGCGATATTCGTTGATGATCTTGGTCTGCATCGCGATCCACTCGGTCCAGCAGTCCTTGCACACGCTCTCATGGATGGTCTGCCCCAGCGCACCCCGGAAGGGGGGCTTCTCCATCGGCTCTTTGGACTGCTGACAGCGGCGACAGGTCATAGGTTCCATGGAGTTGCTGGTGCCGAAGGCGGGATTCGAACCCGCATGCCTCGCGGCGCCACCCCCTCAAGATGGTGTGTCTGCCAATTCCACCACTTCGGCACTGAGTCAACCCGCCCTTACTGCTGAGGGGGCGGGGGAGGTGTCTGTGGCTCAGGAGCCGGCGTGGGAACGGCGGGCGCCGACTGCTGCGCCGGCTCGTCCGTGACCACCGACCCGGTCCCTCTGTTCGCCAGGATCGCAAGAGAGAACGATGTGATCATGAAGATGATGGCCGAGCCGGTCGTCAGCTTGGACAGAAGTGTGGCCGCCCCGCGGGCCCCGAAGGCCGTCTGGCTCGTGCCGCCGAAGGCTGCGGCGACATCGGCGCCCTTGCCCGTCTGCAGCAGCACGACGAGGATGAGGAACACGCACACAAACAGGTGAAGGACGGTCAGCAGCCAGATCAGCACGGGCTCTCCATGAACATCTTGGGAATCAGGGCGAAAACTATAACACAGGCCTTTGAGCCCCGGCAAACGGGGCTAAGGACCCTGCGGGCCCGCCCCGGCCACCTCCCGCACCAGCGGCAGGAAGGTCTCGGCCCGCAGGCTGGCCCCGCCCACCAGGACGCCGTCCACCACGTCCAGGTCGAGCATGGGCCGCACGGTGGACGTGTTCACGCTGCCGCCGTAGAGAATCGGCAGCCGGCACCCGATCTCCTCCCCGAAGGTCTGCAGCAGGGTGGTGCGGATGATGTGGTGCACGGACCTCACGTCCGCGGGCCCGGGAAGCAGGCCGGTGCCGATCGACCAGACAGGCTCGTAGGCCACCAGCAGCCGCTGGTTCTTGTCGAGATGCACCGACTCGAGGCACCTGTTGAGCTGGGCCTCGACCACGATCTCGGCCCGGTCGGAGTCGCGCTCGTCCTTCTTCTCGCCCACGCAGATGATGGGAGACATCCCCCAGAACAGGGCCGCGCGCGCCTTGAGGCTCACGCGATGGTCGCTCTCGCCGAAGAACTCGCGCATCTCGGAGTGGCCCAGCAGCACGTACCGGACACCGCATTCCGCGAGCATGCGCGGGGAAGTCTGCCCCGTGAAAGGACCCTCCTCTTCCCAGTGACAGTCCTGCGCGGCCAGGGCCACCCCCGAGCCGGAGAGCATGCGGGAGGCGAGCGGCACGCAGAGGGTCGACGGAGCGATGGCCACCTCGACCTCATGCAGCGATTTCATCGTGGGGACGATCTCGGAGAGAAGCGCTTCGGCCTCCGAGGGGGTCTTGTGCATCTTCCAGTTGGCGAGGACGAAAGGCTTGAACACTAGAGGGTGACGTCCGTGAGGGCCGCCACCCCCGGCAGGGTCTTGCCCGAGAGGAACTCCAGGGAGGCGCCGCCGCCGGTGGAGATGTGCGAGAAGCCGGATTCCATCTTGAACGCCTTCAGGGCGGCCGCCGAGTCTCCTCCACCCACCACGGTGAAGCCGCTGGACGAAGCGATGGCGCGCGCCACCGCCTGGGTGCCCGCCGCGAAGGAGGGGTCCTCGAACTTGCCCATGGGACCGTTCCACAAGACGGTCCGTGCCTTGCCGATCTCCCGGGTGAAGGCCGCGACGGTCCGGGGCCCGATGTCCAGTGCCACGTAGCCGGCCGACACGTCCGGGCCGCCCGTGGGGCGCCCCTTCTCGCGCGTGCCCGCTTTGGCCTCCATGTGGTCCTCGGGCAGCAGCAGGGAGACCCCTTTGACCGCCGCCAACGTCATCAGATCGCGTGCCGCGCCTTCCCGGGAGGCCTCCACGAGCGACTCGCCCGCCTCGTGTCCCAGTGCCTTCAGGAACGTGTAGGCCATCGCCCCGCCGATGAGCAGAGCGTTGCAGCGCGCGATGAGATGGTCCAGCAGGTCGATCTTGTCGCTCACCTTGGCCCCGCCCACCACCACGGCGAACGGACGGGCCGGCTCGTCGAGCAGGCGGCCCAGCGAGACGAGCTCCTTTTCCATGAGCAGCCCCGCCGCGGGGCGGTTGAACCTGCGGGCCATGGCGTGTACGGAGGCGTGGGCCCGGTGTGCGGAGCCGAAGGCGTCGTTCACGTAGAGATCGGCCAGCGAGGCCAGAGCCTCGGCGAACCCGGCATCGTCGGCCTCTTCCTCTTTCTGGAACCTGAGGTTCTCCAGCAGCAGCACCTCTCCGGCACGCAGCTGGCGGGCGGCCTCCGAAGCCAGCGGCCCGGCGCTGTCGGCGGCGAACTTCACCGGAGAGCCGAGGACCTCCTCGAGGCGCCTGGCCACGGGAGCCATGGAGTGGGCCGGGTCGGGCTTTCCCTTGGGCCGTCCCAGGTGCGATGCGGCCACGATGCTCCCGCCCCGCTCGAGGATGGATCGCAGCGTGGGGAGGCTCTCCTTGATGCGGCGGTCGTCGGTCACCGTGGATCTGGAGCCCGTGCGATCGAGCGGAACGTTGTAGTCCACCCGGACGAAAACGCGCTTGCCGGAGACGTCGAGATCCCGGACGGACAGCTTCCTCATAGGCGGCCGGGATTATAGAACGATCCGCGCCGACGCGATCGTCCCGCGGGCTGCGGGGGCCGCTGCGGGGCGGACTGGATCTCCTCCAGGATCGCCCTGGCCGCGTCATCCAGGTGGTGGAAGAACGGGTCATCGCTCTTCACGCGCGCGCGGGACATCACCTGGCGCAGCGCCTCGCGCAGCCGGTCACGCATCCAGCCGGTCTGCTCACGCCCGAAGTGAGCCAGCAGATCGGGAACCTCCTCCCGGCCGCCGATCTCCTCCACCGCCATGAGCACCTCGCCGGCGAGTGGCTCGTCATGGCGGGCCAGCATGGTCCTCAGGTCGTCGTAGGCCACGCGGCTGCCCGCCCTCGCCAGGTAGTAGTGGGCCTTGGCGGCGATCATTCGCCGCGCCGGCGCCTCGGCATCGCCGGAAGAGCCATTTTCTGCGGCGATCCGGTCGATGACCCCCTTGAGGTGGTACAGGGCGGTGAGATCCTGCGAAGCTCCGATGATGTCCACCATCAGGCCCAGGGGCGTGGTCTCGTCCACCTCCTCGAGTAGAGGAGCGAGCGAGCGTTCGCGGCCGCACACGATCTCCCGCATCACGGAGGCGACGCGCGCACAGGCCGCGGCGTCGGTGCCGCGCGCCCGCAGCGAGCGGACCAGCATGGGGAGCGCCGCTTCGCCCAGCGAGACCAGGAGGCTCGCGGCCCGGCGGTGGGTGAAATAGTCCTCGCCATGCAGCTCATCCAGCGCTGACTTTGCGCCGGCCTCCTGAGTGGGAAGCTCCGTGCCGCAAAAGCGGCCCGCGATCTGGGCGATCCTCTGGTCCGGCTCGTGCACCAGGCCGGACGAGATGGCCCGCGCTTCGCCGGGCGGCAGCGACCCGAGCACCTTGAGCGCCTCGAGGCGCACGCGGCGGTCCTCGGATCGATTGCCGGCCAGGGACAGCAGCGTGTCGAGCGCCTCCACTGCGCCGCCGTTGAAGATGACCACCAGGGTGCCGGCCGCCCGCACGCGCACCTCGACGTCGGGCTCGCGGGCCAGCATCCCTCGCAGGCGGGTCGCGGCGGCTTCGGAAGGGAAGGCCGACATGGCGGTGGCCGCCGCAGCGCGCACCGCGGGGCTGCGATCCGACAGGGACAGCGTGACCGCCCGCCGCCCGCGCGGATCGCCGATCCGGCCCAGTGCGGTGACGGCCGCCGCCCGCCGTCCGGCCTCGGGAGCGGAAGCGGCCCCCAGCAGGGAGTCGACCGCCTTGCGGCCGTGAACGGCGAGCAGCGCGAGAACCTGCTCGTCGTCGGCGGCGTCGCTCACGCCAAGGGACTCAACCAGTCGGGTGATCTCGTCCATCGCCTGGTCGTGAAAGAGAGTGTGGATTCTGTAAGGAGACCGGCGCATCCTATCCCGGTCGCCGCGAAAGTGTCAACGAAGAGACGCTGTGGCGAACCGGGACTATGATGAAGGGCATGCAGCGGCGCCTTCCGTTGGTTTTCTCGAGCCTTGCCCTCACCGCCCTGGCGCTGGCGTCTCCGGCGCCGGGAGAGGAGAGGCCCTATTCGGCCCAGCCCTTTCCGGGCCCACGGGGGGAAGTCCTGCTCCCTTCGGGGACGGTCCTGCAGGTGGAGCTGGCCGACACGCCCGCAAAGATGGCCATGGGGTACATGTTCAGGGACGTCGTGACCGATGGGGAAGGGATGGTCTTCTTCCACCAGGACACGGGGTTCCATTCGTTCTGGATGAAGAACTGCCGGGTCAGCCTGGACCTGGTCTGGATGGACGAGAACTGGAACATCGTTCACGTGGAGCGGAACGTGCCCCCATGCCGGCAGGACCCCTGCCCCTCGTATGTCCCCATGAGGGCCTCCCGGTACGTGCTGGAGGTCCAGGCCGGAATGGCCGGCCGGCACAACCTGATTCCGGGGAGCCGCATCATATATAACGCCCCGCGGCCCGAGGCCCCGGAACTCCGGGATCGGCAGTAGAGAACTTCGAGAACCACCCTCAGGATCGGATCCCCACCCCCCGCGCCCCCCGTTTCCATGCCAGGACATCACAACATGTTCAAAACATGACTGATATTGACACACTTCTGGGTCGGGATTCGATTTTGGCGCTTGACCCCCTTAGGGGCCTTTCCTACCATTCAGACAAGCCCAACACGAAGGGGGTGCGATGAACAAGCCAGGCTCGTTCGCGAAACTGCTCGCCCGTTTGCGCACGGGTACCTGCATCTCGCTCTTCGGCCTGACCGTTCTCGGGGGTGCCCTGGCGGCGCCGCCGGTCTGGGCTCCCGAAGACCCATGGCGCGTTGTGGCCGAAATCCCGGCCGTTCGCGGCCACCAGGCGGCGGCCTCGGAAATGCTGGCCCGCTTCCTGGACCGCGCCGGAATCCGGCTGAGCCCCGAGGCGACCCTGGACATCGCGGCGTCGGTGGCCGCGGAGAGCCAGCGCCACGGGCTCGACCCGGCCCTGCTCATCTCGGTGATCATGGTGGAGAGCCGGTTCAGGACGGATGCCATCTCCGAGAAGGGGGCCATCGGCCTGATGCAGCTTCTTCCGTCCACGGCGCTGGCCGTGGCCGGCGAGCTGAAGCTCCCCTGGGGTGGCGATGTCTACCTCCTCGACGCGCGCACCAACATCGAGCTGGGGACGCATTACCTGTCGAGGCTCCTGAGGATCTACGACGGTGACCTCAGCCTGGCCCTCACCGCCTACAACAAGGGCCCCGGCTACGTGCAGAACATGCTGGCCAGCGGAGTGATGGAATCAACCCCCTCCGGCGCCCTGTCCTCCTACGTCGAAAAAATCCGCCTGGCCCAGCTCGAGAACCGCCCGGTCCGGGGAGTTAGTTCCCTCTAAAGTCACGGCCGCCGCCGGCGTCGGCTAGCGCGCCCCGAGGCTGCCACACCCCGGCCTGGCCGATTCCCGCCGTGTGCCCCTTCTACGCCACCTCCCGCGCCCAACGGCTCATCCGGGCTGGCAGCACCCAAGGCCCGGGTGCGGCGTCGTGGGAGGGGCTCAGCGGGCGGCGGCGGGGAGTGGTCTCCGAGGCCCT
>JBOGOC010000042.1:0-68967 GCA_050747525.1 Candidatus Polarisedimenticolia bacterium
GTCCCCGGCCGCCGGCGCCGCTCCTGCCCACCGCCCAGCATCAGGGGGCGCAGCGCCGCTCCCTCGCGCACGTACAGGGCGCCGATTCCCACCGGGCCACCCATCTTGTGCGCGGACAGGGAGACCAAGTCGGCGCCCAGCTCCGACACGTCGAGACGCACCCGCCCCGCGGCCTGCACCGCGTCCACGTGCACCGGCACCCCTGCTACGCGCGCCAGGCGCGCCACCTCGGCCGCCGGATGCATCACGCCGGTCTCGTTGTTGGCCAACATGATCGACACCAGAGCCGTGTCCTCGTCGATGAGGCGGGCCATGGCGTCGGGGTCCACCCGCCCCTCTCCATCCACGCCGGCCACCGAGACCCGTCCGCCCGATTCCTCGAAGTAGCGGCACGGCTCCAGCACCGCCGGGTGCTCGACGGCCGTGGTGACGATGTGGCCGAAGCGGCCGTGAGCCGCGCCGTAGGCGCGCGCCGTCCCCTGGATCGCCAGGTTGTCCGCCTCGGTCCCTCCGGAGACGAACACGATCGAGCGCGGGGGTGCGTTCAGCAGCGCGGCCACCGCGGCGCGCGAGTCCTCGAGCGACAGGCGCGCCTCGTGGCCCGGGCGGTGCGGGCTGGACGGGTTGGCCCCCTGCGCGCAGAGACGCTCGAAGGCCTCCATCATGGCGTCGCGTGCGGCCCTTCGCAGAGGCGCGGTGGCATTGTGATCCAGGTAGACTGTCATGGCGACGCCAGTGTACCAACTTCACGGGTTCCCGCGGCGCACCTTGACACTCCGGAAGCCCCGCTGTTAAGGTGTCAGGCTTCAATAGGTTGCGTCACATCGGAGGCTCGAAGTCGACACCGTGACTCCCGAAGAGATCAAGTCCACCCTGAACCTGCCCCGCACCGGCTTCAGCATGAAGGCGAACCTTCCGCAGAAGGAGCCTCAGTGGCTGGAGCGATGGGACGCCATGGGTCTGTACGGGCTCATCCGTGAAGCGCGCCGCGGCGCACCCTCGTTCGTCCTGCACGACGGGCCGCCGTACGCCAACGGGCCCATCCACCTGGGACAGGGGCTGAACAAGATCCTCAAGGACCTCATCGTGAAATCGCGCACGATGATGGGCTTCGACGCTCCCTACGTGCCGGGCTGGGACTGCCACGGCCTCCCCATCGAATGGCAGGTGGAACGCAAGCTGGGCGCGCGCCGCGCGGGGATGGACCCGATGCAGATCCGCGAGGCGTGCCGCGCCTACGCGCAGGAATTCATCGAGCTGCAGCGCTCCGACTTCCGGCGGCTGGGCATCTTCGGCGAGTGGAGCGAGCCCTACCTCACGATCAATCCGACCTACGAGTCGGCCATCGTCGAGCAGCTCGCCGGGTTCGTGCGCCGCGACACCGTGTACAAAGGAAAGAAGCCGGTGCACTGGTGCTCGGTGTGCAGGACGGCCCTGGCCGAAGCGGAGGTGGAGTACGCCGAGCGGACGTCTCCCTCCATCACGGTGCGGTTCCCCGTGGACCTGGGGCCCGCGGAAGCGTCGCTGGCCGGCCGCCGCGCGTCCATCCCCATCTGGACCACCACGCCCTGGACCCTTCCGGCCAACCTGGCCATCGCCCTCAACCCGCACGCCCGCTACGTCGCGCTGGAGGCCTCCGGCGGCGAGGGGACCGAGATCTTCGTCGTGGCCGAGGCGCTGGTGGAAACCTTCCGCCAGACGGCGCGGCTGGGCGAGGCAAAGATCGTGGCCCCGCTCGACCCGGCCCGGCTGAAGGGACTGAAGGCGCGCCATCCGTTCCTGGAGCGTGATTCGGTGGTGATCCTGGGCGAGCACGTGGCGCTCGACACCGGCACGGGGTGCGTGCACACGGCCCCCGGTCACGGGCACGAGGACTACCAGGCCGGCATCGAGAACGGCCTGGAGATCTACACGCCGGTGGACGAGGCGGGGCGCTTCACCAAGGACGTGGAGAGGTTCGCCGGGCGCGACGTGTTCGAGTGCAACGAGGACATCATCGAGCTGCTGAGCGCGCGGGGCATGCTGGTGGCGCGCGGCACCATCACCCACCAGTACCCGCACTGCTGGCGCAGCAAGAATCCGGTCATCTTCCGCGCCACGCGCCAGTGGTTCATCGCCATGGACGGCGCCGGCCTCCGCCAGCGCAGCATCGCGGCGGTGCGCGGGGTGACCTGGCTCCCGGCCTGGGGCGAGGAGCGCATGGCCGCCATGCTGCAGGGGCGCCCCGACTGGTGCATCTCGCGCCAGCGCGCCTGGGGCGTCCCCATCCCGGCCTTCATCTGCAAGGACTGCGGCGAGTCCCACCTGTTCGCCAAAGCGCTCGAGAAGGTCGCGGGGATCTTCCGCGCGGAGGGGGCCGATGCGTGGTGGAAGCGTCCGGCGTCCGACTTCCTCCCCTCGGGGACGTCCTGCCCGGCCTGCAAGGGCTCTCGTCTGGACAAGGAAGCCGACATCATCGATGTCTGGTTCGAGTCGGGGGTCTCGCACGCCGCCGTGCTGGGCCACCGCCCCGACCTCCCCTGGCCCGCCTCCGTGTACGTCGAGGGGCACGATCAGTACCGCGGCTGGTTCAACTCCAGTCTGCTGGTGGCCGTGGGCAACCGGGAAGCCCCGCCCTACCGTCAGGTGATCACGCATGGCTTCACCCTGGACGGTCAGGGGCGCAAGATGTCCAAGTCGCTGGGCAACGTCATCAGTCCGCAGGAGGTGGCCGGCAGCAAGGGGGCCGAGATCCTGAGGCTCTGGGTCTCGATGGTGAACTACATCGAGGACATGAAGCTGTCGGACGAGATCCTCGATCGCAACGTGGAGGCGTACCGCAAGATCCGCAACACCTTCCGCTACATCCTGGGGAACATCAACGACTTTGATCCCGCGCGCCACGCCGTCCCCGAGACCGACATGGTGCCGCTGGATCGCTGGGCCATGCTGCGGCTGGACGATCTGGTCCGGGAGGTGCGCCCCGCCTGGGAGAGCTACGCCTTCCACACGGTGCATCACGCGCTGCACAACTTCTGCGCGGTCACCCTGTCGAGCCTGTACTTCGACATCCTGAAGGACCGCCTCTACACCAGCGTGGCCTGGTCCAACGAGCGGCGCTCCGCGCAGACCGCGCTGCACCGCATCGGCCACGCGGTGTGCCGCCTGATGGCTCCCATCCTCCCCTTCACGGCGGACGAGATCTGGGAGGCCCTGCCGCGGTCCCCGGAGGACCCGGCGTCCGTCCACCTGGCGCTCTTTCCGGCCGCGGGCCCTCAGGATGACGCGCGCGCTTCGGCGCTGCGCCGCGAGTGGGAGGGACTGATGGGCGTGCGCGATCAGGTGCTTCCCGCCCTGGAGGTCGAGCGCCGCGCGCAGACCATCGGCAGCGGCCTGGAGGCGGCCGTGACGCTGCGCGCCGAGCCCGCCCTGCACGCCCTGCTCACCGCGCATCGCAGGGATCTCCCCGCGCTCCTCATCGTGTCGCAGGTGGATCTTGCGGAAGGCCCCGCGGGGTCGCCCCTGGAGATCGCGGTGCGCCGGGCGGAGGGGTCCAAGTGCGCGCGCTGCTGGAACGTGCTCCCCACCGTGGGGTCCGACCAGGAGCTGGCCGAGCTGTGCGATCGATGCGCCCGCGCGGTGCGCACGCTGCGAAAGGGGCAGCCATGAACGTCCGGTCGATGACCGTGGCCGTCGCGGTGTCCGTGGTCGCCCTGGATCGGGTGACCAAGGCCATGGTGGAGGCCTGGCTCGATGCCTACCGGTCGGTCACTCTCGTGCCGGGCCTGCTGGACCTGACCTACGTGCAGAATCCAGGGGGCGTGTTCGGCGTCTTCAAGGGCCTCGAGCCCGTCTGGCGCTCGGTGCTCTTCACCGTGGTGCCGGTGGCCGCCATCGTGCTCATCGCCGTCTACGCGTGGCGCGTGCCGGCTACCCAGACCATGACGCACGTGGCGCTGGCGCTCATCCTGGGAGGCGCCGTGGGGAATCTCGTGGACCGGGTGCGGCTGGGGTACGTGGTCGACTTCGTGGATGTGCACTGGCGAGGCTGGCACTGGCCGGCCTTCAACGTGGCCGACTCGGCCATCTGCGTGGGGGTGGGGCTCCTGCTGCTGGAGTCGCTGCGCTCACCCGCTCCGGCGGCCGCCGCGCCGGCGAGGAGGGACGCGCCATGATGCCAGTCCTCTTCGAGCTCCACCTGTTCGGCTGGGATCTGTCTCTCCCCACCTACGGGACGCTGCTGGCGGCGGCCTTCCTGGCGGCGCTGTGGATGTCCATCCGGCTCGCCCGGCGCGTGGACATGGACACCACGCTGGTGACCGACGTCTGGATCACCAGCCTCATCGCCGGCGTCCTGGGGTCGAAGCTGCTGCTCATCCTGCTCGACCTGCCCGACTACATCGCCCATCCGTGGGCGCTCGTGACCTCCCTGCGATCGGCCGGCGTGTTCTACGGGGGCCTGATCGCCGCCATCGTGGCGTGCCTCGTGCTGGTCAGGCGCCGCGGCGTGAATGGATGGGTGGTGGCCGACGTGGTCGCGCCCGCCATCATGCTGGGGCAGGCCGTGGGGCGCTGGGGATGCTTCGCGGCCGGCTGCTGCTGGGGAACGTCCACCAGCCTCCCCTGGGCGGTCACCTTCACCAACCCCAAGGCGCACGACATCACCGGGGTCCCCCTGAACGTCCCTCTGCATCCCGTCCAGATTTACCTGTCGCTGGCCGACCTGGCGGCGTTCTTCATCCTGCTCTGGATCAACGCGCGCAGGAAGTTCACGGGCCAGGTCATTCTGTCGTACCTGATCCTCTATGCGCTGCTGCGCGGCGTCCTGGAGGCGTTCCGTGGCGATCCACGCGGCGAGGTCGCGGGGCTGTCCACGTCCCAGGTGATCAGCATCATCGTGGGCGTGGTGGCCCTGGTCCTGTACATCTGGCGATCGCGCCAGCCGGGGGCCGCGGTGACCTCCTCGAGCGTCCCGGACCGCCCGCGCGGGGGCGGCAAGCGGCGCAAGGAGGCGCCGGCGCCCTGACGCGGCCGGCCTTGGGGGCCATCCCCTCCCATGGCGTCCACCCAGCGCTTCATCGTCTCGCGTGAGGAGTCACGCCGGCGCCTGGACCGGGTGCTGGCGTCACGGTTCCCGGAGCACAGCCGCTCCTACCTGCAGAAACTGATCAAGGACGGGCACGTGCGCCTGGCGGCCGCCCCGGACGAGACGGCGCTGCGGCCGGGGCGCACCCTGCTGGAGGGGGACCAGGTCCGTGTCGACTTTCCCGACCCCGTGCCCGACGTCCTGGTGCCCGAGGCGATCCCGCTGGTCGTCCTGCACGAGGACGAGGACCTGCTGGTGCTGGACAAGCCGCCGGGCCTCACCGTGCACCCCGGCGCGGGGGCGCGCACCGGGACCCTGGTGCATGCCCTGCTCCACCACTGCCATGACCTGTCGGGGATAGGAGGCGTGGAGCGTCCCGGCATCGTGCACCGGCTGGACAAGGAGACCTCGGGGGTCCTGGTGGTGGCCAAGCACGACACGGCGCATCGCGAGCTGGGGCGGCAGTTCGCGGCGCGCGAGGTCGACAAGGATTACCTCGCGGTGGTGTGGGGCCGCCCGCGCCAGACGCGCGGCGTGGTGGAGGTCCCCATCGGCCGCGACACGCGCCACCGGCTCCGGATCTCTCCGCGCACCGCCTCGCCCCGTCCGGCGCGCACGGAGTACGGCGTGACCGAGGATCTCGGGGGCTTCGCGTGGCTGGATGTGCACCCGCGGACCGGCCGCACGCATCAGATCCGGGTCCACCTGAAGGAGATCGGCCACCCCATCGTGGGGGACGCCCTGTACGGCGGGTCGCGCTGGGCCCAGGCGGCCGACCCGCGGCGTCTCGAGGCCCTGAAGGCTTTCGGCCGCCTGGCCCTGCACGCTCGCGCGCTCGCGTTCACGCACCCGCGTACCCGCTTGCGGGTCCGCTTCGAGGCGGCCATCCCCGCCGATCTGGCCGCTCTGCGCGACGCGCTCAGGGAGACGCGGCCATGGCCATGAAGGTGGCCGTCATCGGGGCCGGCCGCGCGGGGCTGGGCCTCGCCCTGGCGATGCGCGCGCGTGGGGTGACGCTGACGGGAGTGATCGCACGGCGTGCCTCGGGCCGCGCGGCGGCTCGCCGCCTGCTCGGCTCGCGGCTCGTGCCGGCCTCCTCGCCCTCCGCGCTGCGGCGGGCCGACGTGATCCTGCTGTGCGTTCAGGACGAGGCGATCGTGGCGGCGGCCCGTGCCCTCCCGCCGTCCCTGCTCGAGGGCAAGGTGGTCCTGCACACCAGCGGAGCCACCGGCGCCGGAGCGCTGGCGTTCCTG
This sequence comes from Candidatus Polarisedimenticolia bacterium, assembly GCA_050747525.1. Lineage (GTDB taxonomy): Bacteria > Acidobacteriota > Polarisedimenticolia > JACPZX01 > DASXTC01 > JBOGOC01. The sequence goes on from JBOGOC010000042.1 coordinate 6,319, forward strand.
CGCGCGCACGGAGCCCGGGTTGGAACCCTGCACCCGCTCACCGTGTTTCCTCCGCCCTCGCCCATGCCTCCGGCCCTCGACGGCGTCCTGTTCGCCATCGAGGGAGATCCCCGCGCCCGGCGCGACGCCGCCATCCTGGCGCGCGCCCTCGGAGGGCATCCCGTGACCGTGCCCGCACGGCGGCGGGCCGCGTATCACCTTTCCGCGTCTCTGGCCGCCAACGCCCTCGTGGCGCTCCTGGACGCCGCCATCGAGGTGGCGGTCCACGGCGGCGGCCTGACGGCGCGCGACGCACGGCGCGGGCTGGTCACGCTGGCGGATCGGTCCCTGGCAGCCCTGCGGACCCATTCCCCCGCACGCGCGCTGACCGGCCCGATCGTCCGCGGCGATCTGGGCACCGTGCGACTTCACCTGCAAGCGCTCGAGGCCGAAGATGCGGCCCTGGGCGCGCTGTACCGGGCGCTGGCGTGCCGCGCGGTGCGCGTGGCCGAGGCCGACGGCCGCCTGGCACGAACGCGCGCCGCCCGCCTGCGCCGGCTGCTCAGATGCGCCGCGATCGGTCTTGCGGCTCGAAGGCGGCGCCGTATTCGTTGACCTGCTCCGGGTGATCGCTTAGAATGCGGCGCGGTTTGCGAACGGACTCGACGCGGAGGGGTGCGATGCCGATGGAAGCTCTGGGGATGGTGGAAACGAGAGGGCTCGTCGCCTCCATCGAGGCTGCCGACGCCATGGTGAAGGCCGCCAACGTGGTGCTCATCGGCAAGGAATACATCGGCGCGGGCTACGTCACCGTGATGGTGCGAGGCGACGTGGGGGCCGTGAAGGCCGCCACCGACGCGGGCGCGTCGGCCGCGCGGCGCGTGGGCGAGCTGATCTCCGTCCACGTCATCCCGCGCCCGCACGGCGAAGTGGAGCAGATTCTGCCCCACGCGCGGGAACCCAAGGCGGCACGCTGATCTCCGCGGCCGCCGCCCTTCCGGACGGCGCCGCCGGCTGAGCGATGACGGGTTCATCTCCCACTGACAGGGATCTGGCCTCCATCCAGCAGGCCCGTCAGCTCGTGGAGCAGGCGGCCGGCGCCGCCGAGGCCCTGGCTTCGTTCTCCCAGGAGCAGATCGACCTCATCCTCGACGCCATGCACGAGGCCGCCCGGCCTCTGGCGGCCACGTGGGCCCGACTGGCGGTGGAGGAGACCGGCTTCGGCAACGAGGCCGACAAGACTCTCAAGAACCGGTTCGCGACGGAGGACCTTCACCGCTACATCCGCCCGATGAAGACGGTGGGCGTGCTGCGTGAAGAGGCGGGAGGCGATCTGCTCGAGATCGCGGCGCCGGTGGGGGTGGTGGCCGCCATCATCCCCAGCACGAACCCGACCTCCACGGCGATCTACAAGATCTTCATCGCGCTCAAGGCGGCCAACGCCATCGTCCTGTCTCCGCATCCGCGCTCTCGGCGCTGCATCGGCGAGGTGGCCCGCACGCTGGCCGACGCCGCCCGCCGGGCGGGGGCCCCCGAAGGATCCATCGGCTGCATGAGCGACCCGGCCCTGGAAGGGACCAACGAGCTGATGCGCCACCCGCGCGTGGGGGTGATCCTGGCCACCGGAGGGACCGGGCTGGTGCGCGCCGCCTACTCCTCGGGCAAGCCGGCTTTCGGTGTGGGCCCGGGGAACGTACCCGCCTTCGTGGAGAGAAGCGCCGACGTCCCCAAGGCCGCGCGCGACATCGTGGCGGGAAAGGTCTTCGACCACGGCGTGCTCTGCTCGTCGGAGAACGCGGTGGTGGTCGACCGGCCGGTCGCCGAGGAGCTGCAGCGTGAGATGTCCGCCGCGGGGGCCTGGTTCCTGGACGACGGCCAGGCGGCCGCGCTGGCCCGCCTGGCGATCGCGCCCGACGGCTCGCTCAACACCGACATCGTCGGCAAGTCGGCCGCCGCCATCGCCTCGATGGCCGGACTGTCGCCCCCGGCCGGAACGCGCTGCCTCGTGGCGAAGCTGACCGGCGTGGGGCGCGCCCACCCGCTCTCACGGGAGAAGCTCTCCCCCATCCTGGCCTGGTACGCGGAGGATGGATGGGAAGCCTGCTGCGAGCGCGTGCTGGAGATCCTGAAGTACGGCGGGATGGGACACACCATGTCGATCCACTCGAAGGACCGTGGGATCATCATGAAGTTCGCGCTCGCCAAGCCGGTGTTCCGCATCGTGGTCAACACCCCTGCCTCGGTGGGCGCGGTGGGCCTCACCACGCCGCTCGAGCCGTCCATGACGCTGGGATGCGGGGCGCTGGGAGGGAACATCACCTCGGACAACATCATGCCGCGCCACCTGATCAACCTGAAGCGGCTGGCCTTCGAGACGCGGCCGTTCGGGCAGGCGGCGTTGGCCCCGGCCTCCCCGGCTCCCCGCCGCGCGTCGGCCGAGGAGATCCGCCAGAAGGTCGCCCAGGTGCTGCAATCCCGCCAGCCCGCCCCACCGGCTCCCCTCGCGCGCGCGCCGCAGCCTGCCCCGGTTGATCCTCCCGCGCCGCGCCCGTCGGGCGGCAGCGCGGCCGTCGCGTTCGTCTCCGAGGCCGACGTGCGCCAGGCCATCGACGAGAGGCGGCGCATCCTCGTGAACCGCCGCACCATCATCACGCCATCGGCCCGGGACCTGGGGCAGACGCACCGGGTCTTTCAGGAGGTCTGACCGAGGATCTCGCGGTAGAGCTCCGCGTAGCCGTCGGCCACCTTCTCCAGCCCGAAGTGCTCGTGCACGTGGGCGCGGCTGCGCTCGCCCATGAAGGCGCGCAGCCCCGGGTCGGCCAGCAGCCCGCGGATGGCCGCGGCCAGCGCCCCGGCGTCTCGCACGGGAACGAGCCGGCCGTTCCAGCCGTCCTTCACCACGTCGCGGCAGCCGGGCATGTCGGTGGCGATCAGCGGAAGCCCGCTCGCGCCGGCCTCCAGCAGCACGCGGGGGACCCCTTCCCGGTACCAGGTCGGAAGGGCGAACACGGAGGAGATCCCGAGCAGCGCCGGCACGTCGCGCCGCGGACCCAGGTAGAGGACGTGGGGCGCCGCCGCCTCGATCTCGCGCATGGGGATCGCGCGTCTTCCTTCCGACGCGGTGGGGCCCACCAGCACGAACCGCGCGGGGTTCCCTTCGCCCGCCAGCAGGCGGGCCGCCTCCAGGAACTCGCGCACCCCTTTTTCCACCACCAGGCGCGCGATGAGGATCACGACGGGCCACTCCCCCAGCCCCAGCTCGGCGCGCAGGTTCTTCAGGGACTGCGCGTCGGGACGCGACGCCGCCATCTCCTCCAGGTCGATCCCCGAGCCCCGCACCAGCCGCGCCCGGCTCTCGGGCACGATCCGCTGGGCGATGAAGTAGGCGCGATCGTCCTCGTTCTGGAACACCGTCCACCCCGCACGTCCGGACGCCCAGCGCTGAAGCCCGCGGTACAGAGGGCGCAGGGCACGGGCGGCAGGCGCGTTGGACGAGAAGAGATGTCCCATCCCCGTGATGGTGCACACGCGTCCGGCCACCCCGGCCCGTGCGGCGGCCAGGGGCGCCAGGATGGTGGGCTTGGTGTCGAAGGCCTGCACCACGTCGGGGCGGTGCCTCTCGAAGAGGCGGCGCAGCTGCCTCAGGCTCCTGAGATCCGCGGCAGGATTGAGGCCGCGGGCCAGCTCGTAGCGGGCGTACGGGATCCCCGCGGCGTCGAAATCCGCGCCGGCCTCCGAGCCTGCCGCGCCCACCTCGAACCCCCGCCGGCGCAGTGCCAGCAGGAGCGGCACGCGCAGCCGCACGTCGTCACCGCCGATGAACCAGATCATGGGAGAGGATGTCAGAGGCGTCGGTGGATCCAGTTCGGGACGTGATACAGCCGCTGGTTGAGCACGACGCCCAGCAGGTTGGCGTTGGCGCGCATGAGGCGCTCCCGGGCCTCGGCCGCAACCTGCCACCGGGTGGCCTCGGCCTTCACCACCAGCACCACGCCGTCCGCGAGGCTGGCCAGCCTCACGGAGGAGGCCTTCTCCATGACGGGAGGCATGTCCAGCACCACGCAGCTCCCGTCGCGCCGGAGCTGGGTCAGCAGCTCGGCGCTGCTGCGCGCCTCCAGCGAGCGTGGCCTCTCGCCCGCGCGAGGGGGCACGCCGATCTCGCTGATCGCTTCGGCCGGCAGGATCACCCCCTGCCCCGATCGCCGGATCGCCTTGGCGTTCACCAGGCGGACGTGCTCGGCACCCTCCACCCGCAGCGTGGCGGCGATGGAGGCCGCCACGGTGCTGACCCCCTCGCCTCCATGGCAGCTGGTGACCGCGATGGTGCAGGGAGTCTTGAACGAGCCGTTCGCGGTGCCGGCCAGCTGCTCGAGGATGTCCTCGGTGTAGTCCACGAAGGCATCGGCGGCGTGGTCCGTGGGCGAGGAACGCCGGGCCAGGGCCGTGACGCCCCGTGGCTCGTCCGCCGTAGCCCCGTTCCCGTCCTCCTCGTCGGCCTCGTCGTCTTCGCCGTGAGAAGCCGGCGGCAGGGCCCGCAGATCGGACCCGATCGACGGCGCGTCCATCTTGGGGATGGACACCAGATGGCTGACCCTGAGCCGCTCTTCGATGTCGCGCCGCGTCTTGATGGTGCCGTCCATGAACTCCTTGACGAAGGCCAGGCCGATGCCGCCGAACGCGCCGAGCATAAGCCCCAGCATCATGTTCAGCCGGGTGCGCGGGCTCACCGGCGACCCGTCGAAGGTCGGAGGCTGCACGATGCTGATGCTGGAGATGCGCTCGCGCTCGAGCGCCTCGCCGATCTGCGCCTCCTGCATGCTGCTGGCGTACTTCTCGTAGCTGGCCCGCTGCTGCCCGAGCTGCCTCTCCAGCTGCGCCAGCCGGACTTCGTTCACGTTGAGCGTCCGCAGGTCCATTCTTGCCTTCTCCAGATCCTGGCGCAGAACGGTGCTGCGGGCGTGTCCCGCCGCCAGGGCTGTGCGCTCTACGATCAGATCCTGCTTCACCCGGCTGCTCTGCTGGTTGATCTGGGTCGTGACCTGGGTGAGGGTCGGCTGGTCGGACTGGAGCAGCGTCTTGGCCTCGGCGATCTGGCGCCGGATCTCGCGGATCGGCTCGCTCTCCTCCTTGTACTTGGACAGCAGGTCCTGCTCGCGCATCTGCAGATCGTAGAGGCGCGTCCGCATGGCGTCGCCCGGAGACTGGGCGGTCCTCTCGCTGACCACCTCTTCGGGGATGTCCTTGAGGAGGGCGGTCATGGTCTGGATCTTGATCTCCGACACGGTGACGGAGGCGTCGGCCTGCTGGATGTCCTGCTCCAGCCGGCCGATACGGTCCAGCAGAATGGTGCGCTGCTCGGGGAGCGATCCGATCGAGGCGCTGTTCTTGAGGTCGCGCAGCTCGCCCTCGGTGCCGGCCAGGTCCTTCTCCAGCTGCCGGGTCTGATCCACGAAGAAGTCGCGCGCTTCCTGGCGGCTGTGGGCCCGGATGTGATGCGTCTTGTAGACCTCGATGAGCGTGTCGAGCACCTGCTGCGCCAGCTCGGGCGAGGAGGCCCGGAAGGCCAGGGTGATGATGTTGCTCTCCCGGAGCACCTCCAGGGTGAGGGCCTCGTTGAAGCGGCGCATCGCTTCGTGACGCTCCCCCGCGGTCCCTTCGGGGGGCTGCGTGAGAGGCCGTCCCAGCAGCACGGGAAGGCCGATGTGATCGATGACCAGGCTCACCACCTCGCGGCTCTTGAGGATCTCGATCTCCGAGTTGATCTGGCTCTCGCGCGACTGGGTGATGGAGATGCTCTGGCCATCGCGGCCCATGGTGGGATCCATGACCAGGTTCTCGCGGCCAAGCTTCAGCAGGAGCTTCGCGTCGGACCGGTAGACCCGCGGCGAGGTGAAGGTCCCCAGCGCGACGGCGCCGAGGATCAGCAGAAAGACGCTCACAATGGTCTTCTTGTGGCGGAAGAGGACCACCGCCAGATCGCGCAGGGTGCGCTCCTGGAGCTTCTGGATGAAATTGACATCCTGCTGCGGGGCTGCCTGGTCGTTCATATCACTTCACGTTGCGGAATCGCGAGGTATCGATTTCCACAGTGGCGTCCTGCGTCGGCCGCCAGGTGTAGATGACGCCGAAGGTCGGCAGCAGCTGGTTGATGTGCTGGTCGATCCATCGGTTCACCTTGGTGATCGTGGTTTCCGGGACGTACACGATGTCCAGAGGCTCCAGGTAGAAGGGCGGAGGCATCTCGCCCGTCTTCCCCGCGGTGGCGTAGTCGAGGGACGCTCCGAAGCGCTGTCCCAGCTTGTGCCGGATGATCACCACGTTCTCCAGCTTGGCGAACCGCGTGAACCCCCCGGCCTCCATGATCGCCTCCAGGGCCGTGATCTGCCCGGGCATATTGACGACGCCCGGCCTCCAGACCTCGCCGCCCACGTACACCCTGCGGCTCTGGAAGGAGCGCACGATGACCGTGACATCGGCGGTCTTCAGGTGCGGCGTATAGAGACGGATCAGCTCGTCGCGCAGCTGCGCCGGGGTCTTTCCCTCCGCCTGCACGTCGCCCACCAGCTGCAGAGAGATTTTCCCGTCGGGCCGGATGGACTGCTCCTCGTTCAGCTCGGAGACGCTGAAGAACTTGATGTCCACGGTGTCGCCAGGAGCCAGCGAAACGGTCGCGGGCGGCTCCATCCCCACCCCCGAGACTCCCACGTGATTGGGAGGACGGACGGGCCCGCCGCACGCGGGGGCCAGCAGGATCAGAATCGCGAGGATCCCGACAGCAAGACCAGACCGAAAGTTCATCAACATGTCCAGACCATCTCCTGCGGGTAGTGTGGCAGAGAATCCGACCTGAGTTGAGTGAATATACGACAAAGTTCACCGGCCTGTGATCAGCAATTGAAGCCTTCCGGCAAGCGTCAGGGCCGCAGTTTCGAGGTCGTCCGCGTTGTTGGGCACCTCGAGGACGCGCGTCGGGCCAGGGCGCCGTTGCCAGCCGGCCAGCACCTCCAGGACCTCCTCGAAGACGCGTGTCCCGCGCGCGATCGCGCGATCCCCGTCCGGGCCCGCGTCGTCGAGGCGGGAGTCACGATCCACCCTGCCGGCCAGGCGGCGCCTCACCGTCTCCGCCGACGAGCGCACCACCACCACGGCGCCGGGGCGCGGGAGGCCGGCTTCCAGGCGGAAGGCCACGCGCGCCGCCGCCCCGGGAGCCCCTCCGTAGGCGATCGACCAGAGGGCCTGCAGGATCCCCTGATCGAAGAGGTGAAGATCCCCCGGGGCCGGGGGGTGACTCATCAGACGGGTGACCAGCAGCCAGTTGAAGGTCATGCGTCCTGTGTCCGCGCCCCGGGCCTGGCCCGAGTCCCGGATGGCCTGCGCCGCGCGGAGGGATCGCCGGGGATGCGCCAGCATCTCCGCGGCTACGAGCCTGGACTTGAGCGCCAGGCGGGCCACGCGGGGGATGTCGTGCGCCAGGGGGTAGCTCGGCTGGGTGACTCTCAGGCCGCTCGCTTCCAGCATCTCTGCCGCCCGCCGGGAGAGAGTCGACTTGCCCGAGCCGGGCATCCCGACGAACTCGACGACCAGGCCTCGCTCGGTCATCGCTTCCATAGTGGCGCGCAGATTGTGCCTACCCTGGGAATGGGCCCGAATTCAACAAGGACCTGGTCCGTTTCAACACCCGACGCCGCCGAAAAGGCCTGAAAACACGCCCCTCTCGAGCGAGGAACAATCTCCGCGCCACGATGCATCGCTTCAGAGGACAGACCAGATGTCCCGCTTGATCTTCAGGAGGACCTCCTCCAGAGGAGCGTCCGCGTTCACCTCCGAGACCCGGGAGGCCGGGTACCTCAGGGTCCGGATCGTCTCCACCCTGCGCAGCACCTCGTCGGGCCCCATGTCGGGCTTTCGGCTCGAGGCCACCTCCGGGCTCACGTGCAGCTTGATGACCAGATCGGGAGGGAGCCGCTCGGCCCAGGCATAGGGGCTCCCTTCCCATCGGGCGAGGAGCCGGAGCAGGACGTTCGGGCTGTCGCGCCAGTGCCCCAGGAGGGGCCCGTCGTTGTAGCCGTCCACCTGGTTCTGGGGATAGCGATCGCACAGCACGACCATGCCGCGGTTTCGCGCGCGCCACGACTTGAGCAGCTTGCGGCGCTTCTCCAGCGAAAGAGCCAGCGCCCAGACCGGCCGCAGGCGGCGCTTGAAGCCCTTCCTGCCGCTTCCTCCCGAAGACCTGGTGCCGTCGCCTCCTCTGGCCAGGCGCAGCGCCGCGCGCATGGGCCACCGGATGAGCGAGGCCGGGCCATCGCCGCTTCCGTGGTACATGGTCAGCACGTCGACCTTCCAGGAGAGCCAGCGGGCGACCTCCTTCACCACGGTGGACTTCCCGGAGCCGTCCGATCCCAGGATGGCCACGACCAGGCCGCCCGAAGGAAGGCTGCGGTTCATCGGAGTGGGCGGATGCGTGATCCGCTTCGCGAGGCTGGCGCGCATCCCGTACAGCTCCCGCGTCCAGCGCCGCACCCTGGCCACGAGAGGACTGTGCGTGCGGCAGCGGCGCAGCGTGGGGGCCGAGGCGCGGCGGAACCGGGTCAGGCTCCGCAGCCTGGGGGCGCCGGACAGCATCTCCGCGGCCACGTCGGAGGCCTCGCGGCCGAGCAGGTCCCGCACCAGAGCCACGACCCGGGCGGGATTCGACCGCTGGCGCAGCCAGCGGTACTCGCGGTCCAGGCCCCCCCTGGTGTAGTCCCTTCCCGCCCACGAAGCGACGCGGTCCCTCAGCCGGGACTTGAGCGCGCTGCGCAGGAAGAAGATGACCATCTCGGCGTCGGGGTGGCTCGCGTACATCCCTTCGGGCTGCTGCACGTGCCGCGTGGCCAGGAACAGCTCTTCCCATGGGAGCCAGTACCCCTTGGAGTTCTTCTCTCCCATGCGCAGCAGGTGATGGACGTGCAGGTGGACGAGACTCCCCGTCGCCTCGTCGAAGCCCACGTAGTCTTCCAGGCCCGGGTGCGTGCGCATCGGCGTGGCCAGGAGGCGCTTGAAACCCGCTTCGCCGAAGATCCGGTCCAGCACGTGGGTGCCGGCCCGATCGAACAGCACGTCCAGGTCGGTCATACCGACCATCCCTTCGAACAGATGCTCGTTGCTCTTCCAGTGGCAGTAGCGGATCCCTTCGCGGTCCAGGGCGTCGAGCAGCCTGCGCAGGACCAGGAGCCCGCGCGGAGGTCCGGAGGATCGGTCCTCCCGGATGGTCCGCTCTGTGTCCTGGTGCACTCCCATTAGCTGTCTCCGCGCAGCAGCGAGCCCGGTGTCCGTGCCCGGCGCTTCGGAAGATACTCCCCCAGCGTGCGGAGCATCCAGATCCCGTCACGCCCGAGCACGGACCCGGGCAGGTAGCGGGCGCAGAGGGCAACGCCTGCCGCCAGAATGACCAGCGAGCCGGCGAGGATCCCCGCGGCGGGCAGGCCCATCGCGCGAAGCGCCCAGGCGGATCCCCATGTCAGGGCCACCGAGAGCAGGGACAGCTTCAGGGCCGGCGCGTGCGCGCCCAGGAACTCCCTCCAGGACATGTCCGCCAGTTGAAGCGAGAGCTGGGCCATCAGGAGGAAGTTGCATCCGATCGCCGCCGTCACGCACCAGGTCACCCCCACCACTCCCCACGGAGCTCCCAGGGCTGCCCCGCCCATCACCAGGCCCGCGTAGATCCACTGGCGCCACGCCCTCCTGTAGACCGCGCCCGTGGCGCGCGCCAGGGAGTCGCTCATCTTGTAGCTCGTGCGGAAGAGCATCCCCAGGGCCAGGACGCGGAACGGCGGCACGGCCGCGTCCCATCCCGGCCCCAGCACGACTCTCACCACCTCGGGGGCCAGCACCCACATGGCCAGGCTCCCGGGCAGAATGACCAGCGCGATGAGCGACACCCCACGGCGGAACGCCGAGCGCAGCCCGTCGGCCCGATCCTGGACGCGGGCCATGGCGGGAAAGAGGACGCGGTCCATGATCTGCCCGAGGAACATGGCGGGACTCGCCATGAGCTGGTAGGCACGGCCGTAGATTCCCAGCGCCTCCGCTCCCAGCCAGCGCCCGACGACGATCTGGTCGCCGTGGACCCCGAAGTAGTTGCCGATGCGGGCCGCCGTGAACCCTCCGCCGAACCACAGCAGGTCTCGGCAGGCGCCGCGATCCAGGGACAGGCGCATGGGATGGCGCCGCGTCAGCATCAGCCCGGCGGTCTTGATGCCGCTCTGCGACACGTGCGCGCCGGCAAGCGACCAGACACCGTACCCGCTCAGCGCCAGCCCGATGCCCACCACACCGAACCCCAGCCCGAAGGCCGCCACTTCCACGAGCGCCAGGGAACGGAAACGAAGGTCGCGCTGCAGGAGAGACTCGGCCACCACGCCGGCCCCCTGCAGCAGGAAGACGACCGACATGGCCCGCACCACCGGGGCGAGACCCTCGATCCGGAAGAAGAGGGCGATGGGCCCGGCCATCAGCCAGACCAGCGCGGTCATGCCCGCGCCGAACAGCAGCGACAGCCAGAAGCCCGACTCCATGTGCAGGGCCCCCAGCTCGCGACGCTGCACGATGGCCGGTCCCACGCCGAGCTGGGAGAAGATCTGGCTGAAACTGACCACCACCATGGCGGCGCTCACCAGCCCGAAGTCCACGGGAGTGAGCAGGCGGGCCAGCACCACCAGCACGAGGAGCTGCAGGACGGCCTGCGCTCCCGTTCCGAGGAAGGTCCAGAAGAACCCGCTCAGCGTGGAGGAGGTGAGCCCCGACGGAGCCTGCCCGCTCAACGGCGATGCCGGGCCGCGATGTCCAGGAGCGATTCGACCACGCGGTCCTGATCGTCCAGGGACAGGCCCGGGAAGAGAGGCAGCGAGATGGCGCGCGCCCACTCCCGCTCGGCGTGAGGGAAGCTCCCCTTGGGGTGACGCAGCTTTCTACGGTAGAAGGAGTGGAGGTGCAGCGGGATGAAGTGGACGCTCGTGCCGATGCCGCGGTCCTTCAGCTCCTCGATCACCTGATCGCGCCCGATCTTCAGCGTGCCGGGACGCAGCCTCACCATGTACAAGTGCCAGGCGTGGGTCCAGCCCTTCTTCTGCGCGGGCAGGTCGAAGACGTCGCTGGCCGCAAGCAGGCGGCTGTACCGCAGGGCGAGCGTGCGGCGCCGGGCCTGCATGCCGCGGAACTTGGCCAGCTGCGCCAGCCCGATGCCGGCGGCCACGTCGGTCATGTTGTACTTGTAGCCCAGGTCGACGATGTCGTACTTCCACGTGCCCGAGGCCGTGTACCGCTTCCACGCGTCGCGCGAGAGGCCGTGCAGGCTCAGCCGGCGGACGCGCGCGGCCAGATCGGCGTCGTTGGTGGTGAGCATGCCCCCTTCGCCCGTGGTGAGGTTCTTGGTCGCGTAGAAGCTGAAGCAGGTCATGTCCGACAGCGCGCCGATCGGGCGCTTGCCCACCGTGCTCCCCAGGGCATGGGCCGCGTCCTCGATGACGGGGATCCCGCGCCGTTTTCCGATCTCCAGAATCTCGTCCATCTCGCACGCCAGCCCGGCCATGTGCACCGGAACGATGGCCCGCGTGCGGCGGGTGATGGCCCGGCGGATGGCCGCCGGATCGATGTTGAGCGTCCGCGGCTCGATGTCGGCGAAGACGGGGCGAGCTCCCTGGTACAGGATCGTCTCTCCCGTGGCCGCGAAGGTGTACGGGGTGGTGATCACCTCGTCACCCCGTTTCACGCCGGCGGCCGCCAGGGCGATGTGCAGGGCCGCGGTGCAGGAGTTCACGGCCACGGCGTGCTGCGCGCCCACGTAGCGGGCGATGCGCTGCTCGAATTCCTTCACCTTGGGTCCGGTGGTGAGCCACCCGGATCGGATCGCTTCGCTCACCTGATCGATCTCGGTCTGATCCGTGGAGGGAACGCAGAAAGGAATGCGCCGTGGAGCCTCGACCGCGCGCAGCTTCCGGGAGGTCCCCTTCATGACATCACCCCCCTGTCCCTGAAGGCGAACGCGGTGTCCATGCGGGGCCGGATGCCCGCCACCAGCAGGGCCACCTCCACGATGAGTCTCAGGTCCGAGAAGGCGGTCCTGTGCCGGATGTACTCGAGGTCCGCCTCGAGCTTTCTAGGCATGAGCTCCTCCACGTAAGCGCGCTCGGGGTTGGGATGATGCTCCAGCAGGTCCGGCTCGTGCGGATAGACGAGCTGGGCCATGAACGCCAGGCCGGGCTTCACGTCCAGCACGTGGCGCTGCTCGGGCGTATAGAGGTGAACGAACTTCTCCATCTCGGGGCGCGGCCCTGCCAGGCTCATGTCTCCCTTCAGGACGTTCCACAGCTGCGGCAGCTCGTCGACCTTCCAGCGGCGAAGGAAGTGCCCCAGCGGCGTGACCCGGGGATCTCCGTGCGCGGTGAGCGCCGAGGCTCCCTGAGCCTGGCGCACCGTCATCGTGCGGAACTTGTAGAGCCAGAACGGCACCCCGTGCAGGCCGGCACGGCGCTGTCTGAAGAAAACCGGCCCCTGCGACGTGAGCTTCTGAAGGAGGCAGACGAAGAGCAGCGGCACCGAGAGCACCAGCAGCACCAGGCTCGCCACCACGAGATCAGACAACCGCCGGACCATCGGCCTTCTCTCCTCCCCAGTCCCAGCTCAGCCTGACGGCTCCGTCCACGGTGCGCACCACCACGGGCTTCAGGCAATAGAAGGGCACTTCCACGCAGCGTCCCGTGGCCGCGGCGAAGCGCCAGCCGTGCCCCGGGCACTCGATGTGGTCTCCGTTGACCTCGCCGTCCGACAGACGCCATCCGGCGTGCGGGCAGACATCCTCGTAGGCCAGCACCGAGGCCCCCTTGCGCACCACCACGACTCCCTGGCCTGCCGCCTCCAGACGCACGGGGCGTCCCTCCGGCAGATCCTCGAGCCTCACCTCAATGTGTGGCATACCAGCGGCTCAGCCTCCCCGGATCCGGATCATATAGAAAATGATACAGCGGCTCGTTGTAGACATCGGGCCGCCGCGACAGCTCCACCCTCAGCGACAGGAACAGATCCTCCAGCCACGTCTCCCGTCCCGTCATGAACGGATACAGCAGCCGGTCCTCCACCTTCATGCGGTACGTCCAATCATCGGCCCGTCCCTCCCTGACGAACGTGGAACCGGCGGCGTTGAAGTCCACCGTCCAGGCGCCCGCCTGCGGCCCCGTGGCCTCGACGAGCAGCCTGGCGCCCACCCGGCGCCGCATGTCGGGGCTCAGCGCGCCCACACGGTCCTGAAAATAGCTCATCACGCAGGCTCCGAGATCAGTCCCTGCGGCCGGCAGATTCGACAGGGCGGCCAGCCGGGGCGCCATGCGCGCGGCGGCATCCGCCATGTAGCGGCCGCGGTCGCCGTGAAAAGAGTCGGGCGCCTGCCGGATGAAACCGCGCGTGCTGTCCCAGACGTCGGTGGCCGCCATGAAGAGCGGCTCCGACGACACGCCCCCCTGCAGCGCCGCGATCGCTTCTTTCGGGTCGATGAAGATTCCCATCTCCGTCGAGTTGAGCCACAGCATGCCGGGCTCCAGGACCATGCAGGGGCCCGATGAAGGGACCGCCACGCGCGGACGGGTCAGCTTCACCCGCTGGACGAAGCTCTTGAGCAGCATCTGCCGCCGCCGCTGCACGAGACCGGCCTTGGTGTCCTGAGGGTAGTCGTACATGATCGGAAACCAGTTGGCCCCCGAGAACATGAAGAAGCCCAGGTCGATACCGCGCTCGCCCACGCGCCTCAGGTCCTCGAAGCCGAGCTTGCAGTCCGTCTCGTTGAAGACGCGCACCCCTTCGCCTTCCACGAGGATGGCCGAGTCGTTCGTGTACTCCGCGCTGCCGTACAGGGTGACGCTCAGCGAGTCGCCCAGATCGAGCGGGCGTCCCGACTCCAGCTCGCGGATGTCGGTGAATCCCAGCGACTCGACGTGCCGGCGGAAGCGCGGGCTGGGGAAGCGGCAGATGAGCACCGGAAGGTCCTTGCGCAGATGGCGCAGCGTGGCCGGATCGAGATGGTCCTGGTGCTCGTGCGACAGGAACAGGTAGTCGAGGCCGTCCTTGGGGAAGGTCCCCGGAGTGATCCCGGCATCCTCGAGCAGATGGGTGTGAAACCACGACCCGAAGTACGCGCCCTCGGTGAGCCAGGGGTCGGTCAGAATCCTGCGGCCGGCCGCCTCGATCAGCGTGCACGCCTGTCCGTAGTAGGTCACTCGCACGATCGGTTTCTCTCCATCGAGCAGGACAGCCTGCCAGAAAGATGCGAAATGTCAACCCGCGCGGAACGTAATGTACGCGGGAAGTCCTTTCTTGTCAGGGAGACGGACGATCCCTGCCAGGCCGAAAACCCCGTATCTGCCGACAGACCTGACACGCCCGGGAAGGACATCGAAAGAGCGCGTTAAATGTGCCTTGACACCTCATGTCGGGCGGGGTATCAACAAGGGCCACCTGCGTTCCCCCCCTGCGAGGAGGTTCCCGTGCGAAGGTCTATTCTGTCCATCCTGGCGGTCATCCTCATCGGGGCGGTCTGCCTGCCGGGGATGGCGGGCGAGCGTGTGCAGAAGGACGCGGAGGCCGATGCGCCACGGGTCCCCCTGACGGCCGGCATGGTGCAGAACACCGTCGGGAATTCCCTGGAGCAGCTGGGCTCCTGGACGGCGCCTGCCCCGTGGCCGGTGATAGCGGTGCACATGGTGCTGCTGCACACCGGCAGAGTGATGTTCTGGCGCGGGGACGAGGACGTGCCGGTCACATATCTCTGGGACCCGGCGACTGAGCAGATCGAGCCCGTGGATGCCGGCATCGACATCCTCTTCTGCGTGGGACAGATCCCGCTGGAGGATGGCCGCGTCCTGGCGGTGGGAGGAGAGGTGACCCAGAACACAGGGCTCGGCCCCCCCCTCGCTCACATCTTCGATCCCCTCACCCTCGCCTGGTCCAGGACCGCCGACATGCAGCGCGGACGCTACTACCCCACCTCCCTGATGCAGGGGGACGGGAGCGTGCTGGCCTTCTCAGGTACCGATGAGGTGGGCGTCACCAACAACCTCGTCGAGACCTTCACGCCCGGTTCGTCGGGGGGGGCCGACACGTGGACGGTGATGAGCGGCGCGACCAAGACGATGACCTACTATCCCAGGATGCACCTGCTGGCTTCGGGCAAGGTGCTCCACACCGGCCCCGAGCGGACCACCGAGTACCTCGAGCCGCTGAGCCACAACTGGACGGCGCTCCCCCCCAGCAACTACGGGAAGAGGACCCAGGGGACCTCGGTGATGCTCCCTCCCGGCAACAACAAGTTCATGATCCTCGGCGGCCGCGATCGCGGACAGGCCGACCCGCTGGCCACGGCCACGGCGGAGATTCTGGACGTAGATGCCCCGGAGCCGGAGTGGCGGTTCACCACGCCCATGGGCGAGCGCCGCATGAATCTCAACACCGTGATCCTCCCGGACGCGACCGTTCTCGTGGCGGGGGGCACCAGCGACGAGAACATCACCCCCGCGCTCACGGCCCAGATCTTCGACCCGGCGACCGAGACGTGGAAAGTGGTCGCGCCCATGGCCACGCACCGCGGCTACCATTCCACGGCGCTCCTGCTGCCGGATGGGCGCGTCCTGTGGGCGGGCGCCAACGGCAACTACACGGCCGAGGTGTACTCGCCCCCATACCTTTTCAGAGGCCCGCGCCCGACTATCTCCTTCGCTCCTTCCAGCGCCCAGTACGGCCAGCCGTTCATTGTGATGACTCCCGAGGCGCCGTCGATCGCCAAGGTGGTCCTGATGCGCGCGGGCTCACCCACCCACGCCTTCGACGTGGCCCAGCGCTACGTGCCCCTCTCCTTCACGGCCGGAGCCGGTTCGCTCGACGTGGTTACTCCCAACGAGCCCAACATCGCGCCCCCGGGCTACTACATGCTCTTCCTGGTGGACGGTGCGGGGATCCCGTCGGTGGCGTCCTTCGTGCATCTGAGCGGTACCGCCCAGGGGAACAGGCCTCCGATCGTGGACGCCGGACCGAACCAGACGATCCTCCATCCCCAGGCCGCCAATCTGAACGGCACCATCGCCGACGACGGTCTTCCCCTGCCGCAGCCACCCAGCACGCAATGGAGCACCGACAGCGGACCCGGAACGGTCAGCTTCGCCAATGCCTCGGCCGTCGACACTACGGCCACCTTCTCCGGGCCGGGCATCTACGTCCTGCGCCTGACCGCCACCGACAGCGAGCTGAACGCCTCCGACACCGTCACCGTCACGGTGAACGTCGTCGGGGAGACCGGCTATCCGGTCGAGTCCAGGGTCTCCGCCGCCTCGGATGACGCCGAGGAGGTGGTCGCCGATAGCGATGTCACCCTGGGGAGCACCGACCTGGAGCTGGTCAACGACGGCGTGGATCAGAAGGTGGGGCTGCGCTTCAACAACCTCCCGATCCCGCCCAGTGAGACCATCGTGCGAGCCTGGGTCCAGTTCAAGGCCGACGAGACCCAGACCGATCCGACCAACCTCGTGATCCGGGGGCAGGCTTCGGACAACGCCCCCACGTTCACCGGGAACACGGGGAACGTCTCCTCGCGTCCGCTCACGGCCGCATCGGTGGTGTGGGCTCCGCCGGCCTGGAACGCGGTCGGTCAGTTCGGTGTGGCACAGCGCACTCCCATGCTCACCTCCATCATCCAGGAGATCGTGAACCGCCCCGGATGGGCGAAGGGCAATTCCATCGTCCTGATCATCAGCGGCACCGGGCACCGGACCGCCGAAGCCTTCGAGGGGGACCAGTCCGGAGCTCCCATCCTGCACGTGGAGCTGGCCAATGAGCCGGTCAACAGCGCTCCCACCGTCGACGCCGGCACCGGCGTGACGGTGCGCATACCCGAGTCCCTGTCGCTGGACGGCAACGTCCAGGACGACGGGCTCCCCTTCCCGCCCGGCACGATGACCACCCTGTGGGTGCAGGAGAGCGGACCCGGAGTGGCCACATTCGCCAACCCCTATGCCGTGGACACGACTGTCACCTTCAGCGCTCCCGGCCGCTACGAGATGGCTCTGAACGCCGACGACAGCGAGTTCGTGGTCGATGATCACCTCGTCATCGAGGTCCTGGAGCCGCTCCCCGGCGGGATCATGCTTCAGAGCTCGGTGGGCGCGGGGACCGACGATGCCGAAGAGGCGGCATCGACCGGAGCGGTTACCCTGACCAGCGGCGACCTGGAGCTGGTCGACGACGGCGGCATCCTCCAGGTTGTGGGTCTGCGCTTCGCTGGAGTGAACCTGGGGCCGACGACCACGGTCCACCGGGCCTGGATCCAGTTCCAGTCCAAGGAGGCCCAGTCGGTGCCCACGTCCCTCACCATCGAAGGGATAGCCCAGGCGCAGGCCCCCACGTTCAGCGCGGCGGCGCACAACATCTCGTCACGGCCCCGCACTTCCGCCTCCGCCGTCTGGTCCCCCGCGCCCTGGACCGTGGTGAGCGAGGCGGGGATCAACCAGCAGACGACCGACCTGACGGCGATCGTCCAGGAGCTGCTCGCCCTGCCCGGAAGGGCGGCCGGCGACCCCATGGCCTTCGTTTTCACCGGCACCGGGCACCGCACCGCCCGCTCGTACGAGAACGATCCCCTCAAAGTGGCCAGGCTGTTCATCGAATACACGGATTAACCGGGCCCACGGGCCCCTGTCCCGCCGTATAATCATTCTTGACATGGTCCCGTAGTTTCTGGTTAATATGAGGGACCTGCCTTTTAAGCTGAGAGGAGACACGAATGCTGCCCCGCATCGGTCTCCGCGTCCCGGTAGTTGCGTTGGCGCTCATCCTGGTGGTTGCGGGTCTGCAACTCGCCGGGGCGACGTCGGAGCGCCTCCAGCTTCCCGTAGACGTGGAAGAACCGCTCATCCAGAACGCCGGGCCCGACATCGCCTGGCGGACCACCGTCGACCCGCTGGTGGACGACCCCGTTCAGTACGGTCAGTGGGCCCTCCCCATGGACTGGCCCGCCAACGCCGTCCATTCCATCCTCCTGCGCACCGGCAAGGTGCTCTGGTTCCGCGGCGACGAGGATTCTCCGGTCAGCTACGTCTGGGACCCCGCCACGAACCAGCTGGAGTCCCAGTCAGTCGATGAGATCATCTGGTGCGGCGGCAACTCCGTCCTGGACGACGGCCGGGTGCTGATCACCGGCGGGGCGTCGTTCCAGGGGGCCTCCACCGGCCCGCGCCATTCCTATCTGTTCGATCCCGTCACCCTCGAGTGGACGCGCACGGTGGACATGCGGAAGGGCCGCTACTACCCGACCAATGTCCTGCTGGGGGACGGCCGCACTCTGGTTTTCAGCGGCACCGACGCCAACGGCCTGACCAACAACCAGGTGGAGGCCTTCGTCCCGGGCACGACGTTCGACACATGGCAGCTCCTGGTCGGCGCGGAGCGATCCATTTCCTACTACCCGCGGATGCACCTGCTCCCCACAGGGCAGGTCGCGCACGTGGGCCCCGACAAGACGACCAGCCTCTTCGATCCGTCGAGCAAGACCTGGCAGTCCCTGGGGAACAGCCAGTACGGCAACCGCACGCACGGATCGTCCGTGATGCTCCCGCCAGGGCATCGGAAGATCATGATCCTCGGGGGCCACGACCGCGGACTCTCCGATCCCAGGGCCACGAACACCGTGGAGATCCTGGACATGTCGGCCCCGACTCCGCGGTGGGTGTACGCGAACCCGATGGCCTCGCGCCGCATGCACCTCCAGAGCGTCATCCTGCCCGACGGCAAGGTGCTCGCCATCGGCGGGACCACGGACGAGGACATCACTCCGGCCTACGCGACCGAGATGTTCAATCCGTCCACCGGCACCTGGACGACGATGGCGTCCCAGCGCACCAGGCGCGGGTACCACTCCTCGGCGATTCTCCTTCCTGACGGTCGCGTGCTGTCGGCGGGGACCAACGGCAACAACACCGCCGAGATCTACTCTCCCCCTTACCTGTTCCGAGGACCGCGCCCTGTCATCGGGTCGATCCCGTCCTCGGTCAACCACAGCGCGACGATGACCGTCGGCTCGCTGGACGCGGCGTCGATCACCTCGGTGGTCCTGATGCGGCCGGGAGCGTCCACCCACGCCATCAACATGGAGCAGCGGTACGTGCCGCTGACTTTCTCGCAGACCGGGCCGTCCTCGCTGTCGGTGACCGCGCCGCTGGATACGAACGTGGCGCCCCCGGGCTACTACATGCTCTTCCTGGTCAATTCCTCGGGCATACCATCGGTGGCCCGGTTCGTGCGGCTCGGAGCATCCACGGGCGGAAACCAGCGCCCCGTCGTCGACGCCGGGCCCGGCGCGACCATCGTGCTTCCGGCCACGGGCACGCTGGGGGGCAGCGTCAGCGATGACGGGCTCCCCTCGCCGGCTCTGACCATGACGTGGTCGAAGGAGAGCGGGCCGGGGAGCGTCGCCTTCTCCCCTCCAGGCGCAGCCCAGTCCCAGGCTTCGTTCAGCGAAATCGGGACGTACGTTCTGCGCCTCACCGCCACCGACGGCCAGCTGGCCGGCACCGACACCGTCTCCTTCACGGTCAACGACGGGGTGTCCGGAGGCTATCCCTTCGAGACGAGAATCGCCGCGGGCGCCGACGACGTCGAGGAAAAGGCCGGGGGCTCGATCTACCTGGACAGCACCGACCTCGAGATGACGCTCGATTCCGACGTGCAGACCATCGGCCTGCGCTTCCCCGGGCTCCCCATGCCTCCGGGCGAGCGCATCGTGACGGCCTGGCTGCAGTTCAAGACGGATGAGGCAACATCGGGGACGACTTCGCTGCAGATTCAGGCCCAGGACTCCGACAACGCGCTCCCCTTCACCACGGCCTCGCACAACGTCACCACCCGGCCCGTGACGCAGACCTCCGTCTCATGGAATCTGCCCGCGTGGCTCACCGTCGGCGAAGTGGGGCCTGACCAGCGCACCCCCGACCTGTCGGCCGTCATCCAGCAGGTGGTGAACCGTCCGGGGTGGTCCGGCGGAAACGCCCTCGCGCTCATCATCAGGGGCTCGGGGAAGCGTGTCGCCAAGGCGTACGAAGGACTGGCCTCCGGCGCCGCCGTGCTGCACATCGAGACCGGCGCTCCGCCCCCCAACCACGTTCCGATCGTGGACCCGGGGCCGGAGCTGACGGTGCGCATGCCCCGATCGGCCGTGCTGGACGGCACGGTGACCGATGATGGCCTGCCCGCTCCTCCCGGGACCGTGCAGACGCTCTGGGTCAAGGAGAGCGGCCCGATCACGGGCGTCGTGACCTTCGCCAACCCGCAGGCGATTGACACCTCGGCCACCTTCTCAGAGCCCGGCCGCTATGTGCTCGAGCTGCAGGCCGACGACGGCGAGCTGGTGGGACGAGGGGCAGTCTCCATCCAGGTGACTCCGCCCATTCCGGGGCTGGTTATCCTGGACCGCTCCGTGCCGTCAGGGACGAGCGACGCCTACGAGGGAGGCAAAGGCAAGGTTTTCCTCACCCAGGGGCAGGTCCCGCTCGGAGGGACGAAGGCGGGGATACGCTTCACCAACGTGACCATCCCTCGTGGCTCGACCATCTACGGAGCCACGCTGCAGTTCCAGGCGGATCGGGTCGACGTCGCGGGCACCTCGCTCGTGGTCCGGGGCCAGGCCTCGGACAACGCGGCCGCCTTCGACACGACCTCCTTCAGCATCTCGACCCGGCCGAAGACGGCCGCGTCGGTGGCCTGGGCGCCTCTCGCGTGGCTCGTCGCCGGGGAGGCCTCCGACAGGCAGCGGCCACCGGACCTGGCCGCCATCGTGCAGGAGATCGTCAACCGGGCGGGATGGAACAGCGGCAACGCGCTGGCCATCATCATCACCGGCAACGGACGCAGGACGGCCGAGTCCTTCGAGGGTGGAGCCACCGCGGCGCCACGGCTGACGATCGAGTACGTGGCTCCCTGAAGAGGGTGCCGGACATCGCTCCACGAAAAGGAGAGCTACGGCGCCTCCGGGACGAACGGGAAGACATCGTAGGCCGAGGCCGGAGTCCCGAAGGGTATGGCCCCGACGTCGCGCGAGCTCCTCGTGTCGGGAAGCCTTCCCAGCAAGCGATGATCGGGAATCAGGATCCCCCTGCCGATCGCCGGGCTGCCGACCCCCAGCAGGAAGTCCGACGGCTTCAGCACCTCCCCCGACGGCAGCAGCTCCCAGACGGACGCCGAGCGATTCACCACCGGAGGACGCCAGGTCGCGAACAGGGGATCGGTCCCGCGCTTCGAGACGCCTCCCAGCCCGTTGCGCTCGTACCCGGTGGCGGAGCTGAAGGAGCCCACCGTGTCGTACCCCGACAGCAGCGAAGCGGAATCCACGGTGTTCACCTTCCAGTAGAGATCGCCGTCCCAGACCATCCCGGAGCCGACGCGGTACGCCCCGTTCACCACACCGTTCACCATGATGGCGAGATTGTTGGCGATGCGGACATCGTCGGCGTACTTGGGTGTGAGGTTGAGTCCTTTGCCGCCGCTGTTCAGCATGACCAGCGTGTTGTGGTAGTAGTGGGAGTTCCGGGTGCTGTAGCTGGATCCGGTGCCGTGCTTGAACATGTACTCGTAGCCGAACCGGCCTCCGCCGTTCCAGGTGTTGATGCCGGCCTTGCGATTCACGAAGGGATTGCTCAGCAGCACGATCACGTTGCGGTAGACCAGCAGCGGGCCCTCGAAGGCCGGCGTGTCCTGGCCCGGGGCGATGGCCACCAGGCAGCTTCCGATGTAGTTCTCGAAAATCTCGATACGCCCCACCGACGTCGTCCCTTCCAGCTCGAAGCAGTCGTCGGCGAAGTTCTCGATGCGGTTGTGGTCCACCGTGATGCGGTCCTCGTCGTCGTTCACGCCGATGCCGTCGTGCCCTCCCCGCACGTGGCTCCAGGCGATGCGCACGTCGTGCGCTCCGTCGCCCAGGTTGAGAGAGCATCCACGCAGCACGTCGGCCGGGGCCGGCGCATCCTTGGCGTCGCTCCAGGAGACCCACTGCGGCACGTCGCCGTAGAGCTTCGAGCGCAGAATGGTCACGTTGTACACGCCGGAGCCGGTCACCGAGATGGTGTTGTTCCCCATCCAGGCGGTCACGCCGTCGAAGGTGAGATCGTGCGCGCCGGACGCCAGCGAGATGGCCTGTCCGGCCTGGTGCACGGTGAGCCCGCGGAAGACGAGGTACGACCCGCGCACCGTGAGCGTGCTGGAAGCGGCCGACAGGATGATGGAGTAGGCGCGCGGATCGGCGTTCTCCGAAGCGAACACCGTGCCGTACCGCGCCTCCACCGCGCGCATCTCGGCCGTCTTGGAGAGACGGATGTGGATGCGCCCATCGCTGTTGCGCCACGTCCCCGGCCCGATGTAGAACGGCACGGACGAGTCCAGGTACACGTCGCTGGTGCTGCGGAATGGGGACGAGGACTTGTAGGGTACGAGAGTCATCCGGCCGTTCCGGTACCCGGGAATCCCCGCCACGTAAGCGTACACCGTGCCCCCGGAGATCGTGCGGACGGAGCGGTATTCACCGAGAGCGGCGTCCACCAGCTCCCAGTCCTGGTTCCCCGCCGTACGGAAATCGGCCGGCCCCGAGTCCAGGACGGCCGTCTCACCGGGGTACGAGGCGATGGTGATCGGCTGAGCCGCGGTCCCCGAGACCGAGATGCTGGGGGCCTCACGGTAGGTACCGCCCCGAACCAACAGCGTGTCCCCCGGCGCGAGGCGGCCCGCCCCGAAGCCCACCGTCCGCCACGGCGCGGTCAGGCTCCCCGCGGCGGAGTCACTCCCCTGGGGCGAGACGTAGAAGGTGCGTCCCGCCGCCGGGGCGGGAACGACCGTGATGGTGCGGGTATCGGGGGTCGGATCGGACAGGCCGAGCGAGTCGATGGCCGTGAAGTTGACGACGTAGGTTCCCGGCGTCGGGAAGGCGATCGGGCCAGGATCCTGCAGCGTCGAGCCGGCTGCCGCGCCGCCAAAGGTCCACGAGTACCGCATGGGCAGATTTCCGTCCGGCTCCGAGGCTTCTCCCTGGAAGTTGACCGACTGGCCGGCGGTCACCGTGACCGACGACATCGGCGATACGATCATGCTCGCGGGCGGCCGGTTGGAGATGCTGACCCCTCCCCTCATGAGCATCCACCTGTCGATGACCTCATCCTGCACGCAGGTGTCGGTGTTTCCGCCCCCGTCGGGACCGCAGATGGCGTACCCCTCGATCCGGTCGGCCAGGAAGCGGAGCCGCAGGTGATGAAGGTGATTCACGCGCAGCGCCGACCACAGAGGCTGCGTCGCCTGGAAATCTCCCAGAGGAGCGCCACCCCCGGCGCTCACGATATGCAGCAGGCCGCCAGTCTGCGACGGGAAGCTGCGCTCGTAGTGACGGCTCTCCGAAGAGATGTTCAAGACATACTTGGAGTGTAGTCCGCGCAGCTCCTTCAGGTAGTAGGCGAGCAGCGAGTTGCCCGCCGTGTCCGCCCCCGAGGCGAAGGGTGACCGGCTTCCCCACGTCACGATGAACTGGATGCCCGGGTCAGCCTGAGCCTGCCCCATCAGCGTGATCGCCTTCGCACGCCAGTCGATCCAGTTGCCGGACAGAGGCTCCGGATAGCTGATGAAACGCGTGTTGCCATAGTCGAACCACATCCATTCCTCGCCGGGCCCTCCTTCCGGCGGAACGGTCGGCGAGTCCTGCGAGTTCGGGAACTCGAACCGTCCTTCGTAATTCTGGCGTCCGTCCAGCCCGGAGACCGTCTCGTGTCTGCCCCAGGCCGGCATGTACGCCGCGCTTCGTGACCAGGCCATCACTGCGTTGAAGTGATCGTCCACCGCCGTGGGGCCCGCCTCGTCCCCGAAGGAGAGGCCGCCTCCCGCGAGCACGAACCGGGGACGGTCGTCTCCCGTGATGGTGGACAGGTCGAGCGCGATCTGCTGCTGCGTGATCCCGGCGAGCGGATGGATGGTCGGCGGCCCGCCGATCTCGGCCTCGTGCGCGATCCAGAAGCCCGAGGATCCGGGGACGGGGGGCGTGCGGAAGGTGCGCTCAGGCCCCGTGCCGATGCGGTAGTGGTAGAGCGTGTCCTCTCTCAGGCCCGTCAGGACGGCTTCCCAGAAGGGGCCCGCGGAGGAATCGGGCATGGGAGAGGGGGGATCCCCCTGCACGGTGCTGGTCAGCAGGCCGGGCGCCGTCCCGTAAGCCAGGGTGCTCTCCGAGGCCGGGCCCCGCCAGTTGAAGGCCACGGTTTCCTCTCCCAGGATGGTCCAGTGGATCTCGTCCGCCGCCGCCGTGCCGCCGCCTGAAGGCGGCAGGTACGTCACGTGAAGAAGAGGGGCCCCCGTCGCGGAGCCGTTCCAGGCCTCGGCCACTCTCTTCCCCGATCCAGTGACGATCAAAGCCAGAGCATTTCCGCTCGTCCAACCGGGGCGCGACAGGATCTCCTGCACGACCGCCGAGAGATCCGCTGTGCGCTGGCCGGGGCCGGCCGCTCCCACGGCGGTCCACGCCGGAGGCGACCAGGTGACTGAGGCGAGAGTGCGGGGGCGAGAAGAGATGTTCCCCGAGGTCGCGGCGAAGGTGGCCGCCTGGTCGGACGCCTCTCCCCGCCACGTCAGCGACGTCGCTTCCGACGTCACCTCGTCGACCTGCAGCTGGACCCAGGCCTCGATCACCTCGGCGCCGCGCGGAATGGGGAGCGCGGCGAAGCGCATGCCCACCAGCTGGTCGCCGAAGTCGTACACGAACTCCAGGTCGGTGCTCGTCGTGGAGACCACCCCCGCGACGCTTTCCTCGGCATCGTCCGATCCCGCGGAGACGCGCACGTCGGCCACCTGTGGAGCCTGCTCGACGGCGACGGCCACGTCGTCGCTGGAGGTCAGCTCGCCGTCCGCGGCGCTCAGGCGCAGGATATAGGTGCCCGGGGCGCTGAATGAGACGGCCGTCGAGAGGGCCGCGGGGCTGGCGATGGAGGCGGTCCCCGGACCGCTCACCTTGGACCACGCCAGGGTCAGAAGCCCGGGAGAAACGGGGAGGCCATCGTCGCTCGCCGTCCCCTGGAGCGAGGCCCCCTGCGACACCAGGACCCTCTGGTCGGGGCCCGCGGAGACCTGGGGAGGCTGGTTGACGGGGATGAAGGGCTCGAACTCGACGTGCAGAAGAGCGGCGCCCGATGAGGAACCCTCGTAGGCATCGGCGACCCGGCGTCCCGCGCCGGTCAGCACGAAGGCCACGACCTGGCCGGCATTCCATCCTGACCGATTCACCACTTCCTGCAGGACCGCCGCCAGGTCGGGCGATCGCTGCGCCGACCCGGCCTGGCCTGTCGAGGTCCACGCGGGGATGGTCCATGAAACGGCGGCCGCAGTGCGCGCGCGCGACGAGATGTCGGCGGTAGAGGTCGTGAAGGCCGCGGGATTGTCCGCGGCCTGGGCGCGGATCGAGACCACGGTCGTCTCGCTGGTGGTCTCGTCCACCAGAAACTGAAGCCAGGCCGCCTGGATCCGCGCGCCCTGCGGGACGTTCAGCGCTCTGAAGCGCAGCCCTACGGTCTGGTTGGAGCCGTCATAGACCAGCTCGATGTCGGAGCTGGACAGAGACACCGTCCCTGTGGAGCTCTCCTCCGCGTCGTCCACTCCGCTCGAAACGCGCGTGTCCACGATCTGGACCGCCGCCCCTGGAAGATTTGTCGTTCCCCACAGCGCAAGACAGACACACGTCGACTTCGAGAAGAATGACCATCCCATGGATGAGAAGCCTGCTGGCGGGGCAGGGTTGATGACGCGCGGGGCGAACCGCCGATTTATACGATCAACCGTCACAGAGGTCAATCACGAAGTGACGAATCGATCTCTTTTCTACTTCTTCCTGCCCTTGCCGTGCGCGCGCACACCGTTCGGCGCCGCGGGAGCGGTCCTGTCGCTGCTGTTCACGTTGACCGTGACGCCCGCGGACGTGGTGCGATTGCCCGCCGCATCGCGGGCCACGGCCGTGATGGTCGGTGATCCAGACAGTCCGGAGGTGTTCCACTGCAGGGTGTAGGGAACCACGGTGATCTCGCCCCCGACGTTCACGCCGTCCACCTTGAACTGGACGCCGACCACGGCTTCGTTGTCGCTGGCGGAGGCGGCGAGAGTGACCTGGCCCGACACCGAGACGCCCGACGCCGGGGTCGTGATCGTGACGGTGGGCGCGACACGGTCGACGTTGCTCACCGTCACGTTGACCGTGGTGGCGATGCTCCGGTTGCCGCCGGCGTCGCGCGCCACGGCGGACAGCGTGTGCGGCCCGTTGGCGATCTGCGTCGTGTCCACGGTGGTGGACCAGGGAGCGGTCATGTCCTCCGGACCGGCGTTCCCGCCATCCACGATGAACTGCACCCCCACCACCCCCGTGTTGTCGGAGGCCGAAGCCGTGACGGTGATGGAGCCGCTCAGGTTGGCTCCACCGAGCGGAGCCGTGATCAGGACGTTCGGCGACAGCGTGTCCGCGTTGTTCACGGTGACGCTCACCGAGCCCGACGTCCTGGTGTTGCCCGCAGCATCGCGCGCCACAGCCGTCAGCGTGTGCGCTCCGTTGGTGGCGGTCGTGGTGTCCCACATCACGCCGAACGGAGCCGCCGTGTCCTCCGAGCCGACGGCTGTCCCGTCCACGCGGAACTGCACGCCCGCCACGCCCACGTTGTCCGTCGCCGTGGCGGTGACGGGAACGTTCCCCGACAGCGTGACTCCCGACACGGGAGCGCTGAGCGAGATGGTGGGCTGAGCCGTGTCGGCGTTGTTCACCGTGATCGTCACCGGGCTCGACACGGTCGTGTTACCCGCGGCGTCGCGCGCCACGGCCGACAGGGTGTGCGTGCCGTTGGACACGGTGGTGGAGCTCCACGAGATCGTCCAGGGCTGCGACGTGTCCTCGGAACCCACGTTCGAGCCATCCACGCGGAACTGCACACCCGTCACGCCCACGTTGTCCGTCGCGCTGGCCGAAATCGAGGTGGTCCCGGACACCGTCGAGCCTCCCGCAGGCGCGCTGATCGACACGCTCGGATCGGTGGTGTCGGAGTTGTTCACCGTGACCGTCACCGAGCTCGACAGGGCCGTGTTCCCTGCGGCGTCGCGCGCCACGGCAGACAGGGTGTGCGTGCCATTGGACACGGTGGTGGTGTTCCACGAGATCGTCCAGGGCTGCGACGTGTCCTCGGAGCCCACGTTCGAGCCGTCCACGCGGAACTGCACGCCTGTCACGCCCACGTTGTCGGAAGCGGTCGCGGACACGGGAACGACGCCCAGTACCGTGGTGCCTCCCGCGGGCGCGCTGATCGAGACGCTCGGAGCTGCGGTGTCTGTATTGTTCACGGTGACCGTCACCGAGGCCGACGTGGTGGTGTTGCCCGCAGCATCGCGCGCCACGGCCGTCAGGGTGTGCGTGCCGCCGGACACGGTGGTGGTGTTCCACGAGACCGTCCAGGGCGAAGACGTGTCCTCGGAGCCCAGGTTCGCTCCGTCCACGCGGAACTGCACGCCTGCCACCCCCACGTTGTCCGCCGCTGTGGCCGAAATCGACGTGGTCCCGGACACCGTCGAGCCGCCCGCGGGCGCGCTGATCGAGACGCTCGGAGCAGCGGTGTCTGCGTTGTTCACGGTGACCGTCACCGAGGCCGAGGTGGTGGTGTTGCCCGCGGCGTCACGCGCCACGGCCGTCAGGGTGTGCGTGCCGCCGGACACGGTGGTGGTGTTCCACGAGACGGTGTAAGGCGACGACGTGTCCTCGGAGCCCAGATTCGATCCGTCAACGCGGAACTGCACCCCGGCCACCGCCACGTTGTCGGTCGCCGTGGCCGACACCGACGTGGTGCCGGACACGGTGGAGCCGCCCGCGGGGGACGACACCGCCACGACCGGCGGGACCGGATCCGGGGCGCTCACGGTGACCGTCAGCGACGACGTCCGCCTGTTCCCCGCTGCGTCGCGGGCCTCCGCCGAGAGGGTGTGGATGCCCAGGGGCGCGGTGGTGGCGTCCCAGGTGATGCTGTAGGGAGATGACGTGTCCTCCGCCCCGATGTTCGACCCGTCGAGCCTGAACTGGACCCCCGCCACGCCCACGTTGTCGCTGGCGTTCGCCGAGACCGTGGTCGGGCCCCAGACCAGAGCGCCCGCCGAGGGCGATGTCAGCGACACGAGGGGCAGGGTGACGTCGCCGGTGGGCGGCGGGCCGCCGGGCACGAACGGAAAGATGTTGTAGGCCGAAGCAGGCGTGCCGAACGGGATCGCTCCCACGTCCCGCGACGTGCGGGTGTCGGGCATCACTCCCAGCACGGGATGGTCGGGGATATCGATGCCGGCGCCGATCGCCGGGCTGCCGGCAGCCAGCAGGAAGTCGGACGGCTTGAGCCTCTCCCAGGCCGCCGGCAACTCCCATTCGGTGCGGGTCCGATCGGGGAAGGGCGGATTGAACGTGGCGAACTGAGGGTTGGTTCCGCGCCTGGCGACGGAGCCCTGTCCGTTTTCCTCGTAGCCGGTGGAGGAGTTGAACGCATCGACCGTGTCGTAGCTTCCCACCAGGCGATCGCTGTCGACGGTGTTCATCTTCCAGTAGATGTCGCCGTCCCACACCAGTCCCGATCCCGTGCGGTAGGCGCCGTTCACCACGCCGTTCACCATGATCATCAGGTTGTTGGCGATGCGGCCGTTGTCCGGGTACTTGGGGGTGATGTTGATCCCCTTCCCCCCGCTCCCCAGCATCACCATGGTGTTGTGGTAGTAGTGCGCGTTTTGGGTGGTGTAGCTGGAGCCCGTGCCGTGCTTGAACATGTACTCGGCCCCGTACCGTCCGCCCCCGTTCCAGGTGTTGATCCCCTCCACGCGATTCACGTAGGGGTTCTCGAGCAGAACGATCACGTTGCGGTAGACCAGCAGCGGGCCCGGGAACGACGCCGTGTCCTGGCCCGGCGCGATGGCCACCAGGCAGCTCCCGATGTAGTTCTCGAAGATCTCGATGCGCCCCACAGACGACGTGCCTTCCAGCTCGAAGCAGTCGTCGTGGAAGCTCTCGATGCGGTTGTGATCGACCACCAGGTTGTATTCCGAGTCGTTGACGCCGATGCCGTCGTGGCCGCCTCGCAGATGGTTGTACGAGATGCGGAAGTCGTGCGCGCCGCTCTCGAGGTTGAGGGAGCAGCCGCGCCACAGGTCGGCCGGCGCCGGCGCGTCCTTGGCGTCACTCCAGGCGATCCAGCGGGGCACGTCGCCGTACAGGCGCGAGTTCACGACGGTGATGCCGTACACCCCCGAGCCTCCCACGGCGATGGTGTTGTTGCCGGTCCAGGCCGTGATGCCGTCGAAGATGACATCGTGCACGCCGCTGCCCAGCTCGATGGTCTGGGCCGCCTGATGGAAGGTGATGTTCCGGATGACCAGGTACGAGCCGCGCACCGAAAGGGTCGTGGAGGCGTTGGAGATGACGATCGCGTAGTCGCGCGGGTCGGGCGTGTCCACGGGGAAGACCTCGCCGTAGCGCGCCTCGGCGTCTCTCATGTCCTGCGTCTTGGCCAGCCGGATGTGAATCCGGCTGTCGCTGTCGCGGAAAGTTCCCGGACCGACGTAGAACGACGAGGAGCTCGAGTAGGCCTCGCTGGTGCTGCGGAACGGGCCGGACGACGTGTAGGGGACCAGCCCTACACGTTCGTTGGCGTAGCCCGGGATCCCCAGGACGTAGCCGTAGATGTTGCCCGACGAGAAGGTCTTCACCGACCGCCATTCGCCCAGGGCCGCGTTCACCAGCTCCCAGTCGTTGTTCCCCGGGGTGCGGAACTCGGGGCCTCCCGGGTCGATGACGGCGGTCTCCCCCGCCACCCCCGCGATGGTGATGGGGGCCGCCGCGGTGCCGCTCACGGAGATGCTGGGCCGCTCGTAGTAGATCCCGCCATGCACGCGCAGGGTGTCTCCGGATGACAGGCGTCCGGCCGCGAAGCCGATCGTCCTGAAGGGGGCCGTCGCCGTGCCGGCGTTGCTGTCGCTGCCGGACGGCGAGACGTGGTACTCGGCGGCAAGGGAGGTGCCCGCGCCGAGCAGGAGCCCCGACAGGGCCACCATGGCGATCCGTGCGCGAGCCTGCATCGTGAGCCGTCCCATGGGACCCTCCCTGAAGCGGACCGACTGGCCTATTGCCCCGTGACGGAGCCACCCTGGTAGTTGAGCCCCGGGATGGCCTGCGGACTGTTGTTGTTGAGCGTGATGACCGCCGACCCGTTCATGCTCCCGGTGCCGAGGAAGTCGAGCCGGGACGCGCCCTGGTCCATCACGTGGAGCGTGATGACGACGATGTCCTTGCTGCCGCCCGGCGAGATGCTGTCGTTGACGCCGGGGTGCACCTTGGTGAAGCTGCCGAGTATCTTCCCGGTGCCGTTGTCACAGGTGCACTGCGGGTTGGAGGTGGCCAGCGGCGACGAGAGGAGCGTGCCCGGAGAGCAGGGATTCACGCCCGGGCACTGGGCGATGGACGGATCGAACTGCAGATCGAAGTTGACCCCGTAGATCCCCAGTGACGAATCGCAGTCGGTCACCTGCATCCCCACCGTCACCACGCGCCCCAGCACGTTGACCTTTCTCAGAGACAGCGTGTCCACGGCCGTATTGGGGCAGACCGGGCTCAGGTCGGCCACGAAGTTGCCGCTCACGCCGCTGGCCACGGGGTCGCTCCCGCCGGAGTCGCCCCCGCCCGAGCAGGCCGCCATCACCACGACGGTCGCCGCCACCAGTCCTGCCGAAGTCCACTTCACGCGCATCCACTCTCCTCTAGAAGGGTCCCAGCATGCCGAAGTACAGGATGAGCAGCGAAAGATCGGTCCCGTCGACCACCCCGTCCACGTTCAGGTCGTAGTTGATGGAATAGCGAGGCTCGCCCGAGCGCGCCGTGAAGGCCGCCGCCACCTGCACCATGTCTCCCCCGTCGATACGGCTCGAACCGTTGATGTCCGCGCGCCCCAGGTTCACCAGGACATCGAAGCCTTCGGGGATGATGGAGAGCCCCCCGTCGGGGTTGGTGATCGTCACGTCCCGGCTGTCGGCCTGCGCGAACGGCCCGATGTCCAGCGTGGCCACCACGCG
This sequence comes from Candidatus Polarisedimenticolia bacterium, assembly GCA_050747525.1. Lineage (GTDB taxonomy): Bacteria > Acidobacteriota > Polarisedimenticolia > JACPZX01 > DASXTC01 > JBOGOC01. The sequence continues at coordinate 37,447 of JBOGOC010000042.1, forward strand.
GGCCGGCGCCCCGCTGGTGTCCAGGGACCGGACCAGGATATCGGGGCCGAAGTCGACCGTCGCGCCCTGCGCCAGGTTCGCTCCGTAGAGCGTCACGCTCACCGACTCGATCCCCTGCCCTCCCGAGTACGGCTCCACCGAGCAGAGGGTCGGCATGAGCGTGGGGGTGACGGCCAGCACCTCTCCGAACGTGCTCTCGCGCCCGCCGGCGTCCTGGCTGGTCACGCTCACGTAGTAGGTCTTCTCCGCGTCCAGTCCCGTGAACTGCGCCTCCCCCGAGCCGGGCGCCACGCTGCGCGTGCGGGCCCGCGGAAGCGCCTCCGCGGGCGGCAGGTCGAAGAGGGACGGGTCCTCGGCCACGTACACGATGTAGGACGATTCCGTGCCGGCGGCCTGGTCCCACGACACGGTGAGACTGCCCGACGTGGTGGTGTCGCAAGGCTGGGCGGCCACCACGGGCGAGAACGCGCTCTCGTTGCCGCTGCTGTCGAAGCTGGTCACGGCGATGTAGTAGGTGCTCGTGGTCTCCAGGGAGCTGAACGTGGTGTCCAGTGTGTCGGGAGGCACCGCCCGCGTTGTGGCCTGGGCCCTGGCCTGGGCGGGAGACAGGTCGAAGACGCCCGAATCGGTGCTCAGGTAGACGCGGTAGCCGTTGAGATCCACGTCGGTCTGGTTGGCGTCCCAGTCGATCACCAGAACACCGGTGGTGGCGGCCCAGCTCGGCTGCAGGAAGGCGGCCAGAGCGATCAACCCGGCCAGCGTTCTCCTTCTATTCGACGGCGACATGGGAATCGTTCCTCCTGAAGGCCAGCGGCCTGCTCGAGCCGTCGAGCAGCCGGCTGCCGGTGGTCACGATGGAGCTCATGCCCGCGGCCCGTGCACGGAAAGTGACCGTGCACAGCGTGCCGCTGCCGTGGATGCCGTTTCCCGCCCGGACGCGCGAGAGCGCGATGTCGACGAGCCCGGGCGCCCCCGCTTCGGACGCCTGGAATCTCGTGGCGCCTCCGTCCGAGGCCAGCAGGTCTCCTTCCGCAGCCTCGACGAACTCGAGCACCTGGGGATCGAACGAAAGCCGCAAGGGAGCGTGCGCGACGCCCACCGCGTTCTGCACGACGATGGCAAACTCCACCACGTCGTCCGCATTCACCGAAGCGGGCCCCACCACCACCAGCTGCGCCCCCTGCGCGGAGGGCTCCGGGGTCATCCCCGAGTCCGGCGGGTCAATCGTCTGGTTCCCTTCGGAGGCTCGCGGGGCAGGGACGTGGGAGGGGGGCTGGACGGGCGCCGGAGCTGGTGCGGGAGCCGGGGTCGGGACGGCGGCCGGCGCCGAGGATGCCATCACGGTCACCTGACGATGCGCCATCGGGCGTGCCTGGGCAGGGATGCCCCCCGTCATCCGTGTGGGCTCGAGCGCCACGGCGGGAGCCGGCCCGTCCGCGGTTTCGGGCCGGTGCGCCGCACGCCGGCCGGGGGCTGGGACGCCGTCGGCGTGAACCACGGCGGGGGCGGCCGCAAGGCCGAGATCGACGGGACGCACCGTCCAGCCGGCCTGGGGCACCCGGCCCGAGGTGGCGGACGAGGTGCCCTTGACCAGGGCCCGATGAGGCGCAGGCGGCGCCAACGACGCACGGGCGCGGGCGGGTCGGCCCGGCGCGTCAACGCCGCCGCGGGAGATCGACCCGGGCCTGCCGCTCCCGGTGGCCGACGGGGCCATGGCCGCGATTTGCGCGATCACGCCGGTGGCCACCAGAGCGAGGGTCAACGCCAGCCCGGCCCCATGATGACCGGACCCATGGTTTCTGTCCGGTGCAGGGGCCGCAGGCCTCACCGGGACACCCTCAGGCCGGTGGGCGCCTGCGGGAGGGCCCCGGTGACGAAATAGGTGTAGGCGGCATCGAGCGCCCTCCCTTCCTCACCTGCCCGGCTCGCGACCACCCGGACGGTCACGCGGCTTCCGGGCGAGAAGGGCTCGGTGGGAGTCCAGGTCAGCGACAGCGTTCCCGCGCCGCCCGCCACGTCGGCCTCCACCGGCATGCCGTTGACGAACAGGCTCGCGCGCGCCGGATCGAGCGCACCCGTCCCGCTCTCCAGGTAGGCCCGGATGGGGGTGGCTCCATCGACGATGAGGGAGCCGGGAGCCGGCCAGGCTCCGGCCAGGCGCACCGCTCCGCCATCGGTCACGCGGAACCGCAGGGCGGGGCCGCTCCAGATTCCAGGCGACGGCGCGTGCCGATCCCACTGCCGCACCCGTACGTAGTACTCGCCGGGAGCCAGCTCGCGGTCGGCCGGCACGATGTACTGCTCCTCGGAAGAGGTCACCATGCCGGAATCGATCAGTGGCTCTCCGCGCGTCCCGTCGAACGTGGGCCGGGTGTCGATCTGGACCTGGTAGCGAGCCTGGCCATCGTCCCCGTCCAGGTCTTCCAGCTTCCAGGCGATGCGCGGCGTCCCGTCGGCGATGCTGAACTGCGTCTGCTGCTCGTACGGCAGCCCAGGGACTTCCTGCGATCCCAGCTCGTGGCGCCCGATGTCGAGGCGGGCCCCGCCGCCTGACGGAATCCCCGCGAAGGGGTCCCCCGCGTCGATGGCCGGGCTTCCCGCTCTCAGGCGGAAGTCTCCCGAGTCGGCGTGGACGAACATCGGATCGCATGACCCACCCTGCGTGCCGAGGCAGTTGTCCGCGGGAGCGTGGTCGAGCAGCGCCTGGCTGGCGCCGCCCCACTCGACATCCTGTCCGTTGGAGAAGAAGAGGTTGAAATCCACCACCGAGCCCGCGATCGAGGTGGCCGCTCCCGCGAACCTGAGCCCCGTGCCGCACGAGGAGAAGATGTTGTTGCGGTACTGCCCGAATGGGGCCTGCTCGTTGACCTGGACGGCAGCTCCCTGCAGCGCGTGGAAGACGTTGTTCTCCACGATGAGGCCGCCGCTGCGGTAGGCCCTGACCGCCGAGGCGCCGGTTCCACCCAGCCGCGCGAAGACGTTGCGCCAGACCCGCGCTCCCGCCCCAGTGCCGGCCAGCTCCACGGCCGCGTTGCGCGCCGCGGCATCACGAAAGGTGTTGCCGGTGATGGACAGGCCCGCGGCGCCGCCCCTCGCCAGAAGGGCATGCCCGTCCTCGAACCCCGAGAACTCGTTGCCGTCCACCTCCACATCGGTCGCACCTGAGATCTCCACCTGGGATCGCATCGCCTGATCGAAGCGGCACCCGGTGATCCGGATCTCGCGGCTTCCTTCCTCCACCATCACGCCCACCGCGGCCGGGCCCAGCGAGCCCTCCCAGCGACAGTTGCGGACGGTGATGTGGCGGGCGCCGCCGATCACCAGGCCCGCGTGGGTCGATGCGCCTCCGATGGTCAGCCCGTCGAAGATCCATCCGGACAGCCGCGAGTCGTGACCTATCTGAAGGCCCACGCGCGATCCCGACGAGGGGGCGCGCAGGACCGGAGCTTCGCCTGGATGCGCCTTGACCACGATCTCCCGGCCCGGGCTGCCCGACGCGTGCCCCGACAAGGTGCTGATGACGACGCTCTCTTCGTAAACCCCGCCGTGCACGAGCAGCGTGTCTCCCGCCGCGAGGGCGGCCACGGCGTGCGCAAGGGTGCGGAAGGGAGCGGACTCGTCTCCCGCAGCCTGATCATCGCCCGAGGGAGACACGTGCCACGTGCGGCCCGCACCCGTCTCTGCGGGAGGAAGCGCCGGGGCCGAGCCGGAGCGCGGCTCGCTTGCGATCTCCAGAGAGGCCGGCCTCAGAGGAGCCTGGTTCACGCGCAGGGACGCGTTCGCCCACGGGCCCCAGGAACCGTGCGACTGCACGCGCACCCGCCAGTGAATGGGAGAGGGCCTGAGGTCGAGCGACAGGGATACGGTCCCCGGCTTGGTGATCTGACGCATGGCCGCGCACCGGCGTGGGCCCGCGGCCCCCTTGTTCTGCGAGCCGCTGTCCCAGAACCAGACGCCGGCCTGAGGGGCGCCTTCGTGGCGCGCGTCGGCGGTGAACGATGCATCGTCGTCCACCTGCAGCTGCCAGTTCTCCTGGGGCGTGGGGAAGTCCCAGCAGAAGGTGGGCGTGCGGCCCACCACGTGCTGATTGTCGGCGACACCGTCGACTCTCAGGTTCGTCGGCGTCTGGGCAAGAAGAGGAAAAGGCGATCCCAGGATTGCGGCCGCCACCAGCAGGATGCGTGCCCCCTTTCGACGCACTCGCGCCATCTCGCACACTCCTCCCTCGTTGAATTGCGCGGTGAAGCCAAATCATCGGGGCGGCCGATGGCGTTGCGGGAGTGCTGCCATCGCCCTTCTTCTCCCCTGGCGGGGGCCGGGAGAAGCGTGCGGGGTATTTGAGGCCGGTCAGTGCGGGGTGGTTCCGGCCTTTTTCATTCTGCCGCCCGGTGCGCCTGCGTTCGGTCGCCACCGTGCAGCCACCGCGAATATATACGGGTCGTAACACATGTCAAGACCATACCTAAGGTAATTATCAGGCTTTTCCGGAGGGATTCTGGGGTAAATCCCCGGGATTCGGGAAGGAGTCAGGCCCGCTGGGCGGGCTTGAAGGAAATGCGATTCTTCTCGAGCCAGCGGATCAGCTCGCCCCTCTTGTAGCGAAGGGCCGAGGTCTTGCCGGAGCCGATACGGTAGGCGGGGACGGCTCCATCGCGGGTGAGAGCCCACAGTTTGGTCCGGCCGATCTTGAGGAGAAGCTGCGCTTCCCTGCTGGTCAGAATCTCGTCCCTGTCCTTGTCCATGGCCTGGTCTCTCGATGAGGAACTGGTGCTTCGGCCCGGCAGGAACCCTGCCGGGCGACCCCGTCAACCGGATGTGAGGAGCGCATCGATCATATACGAGAGGGGGCCGTCGCGGTCAAGAGGGAACAACAGAAAGCAAGGATGAAAACTCAGGCACTCACTCTGGCGGGGCGCGGCACCCATCTCACGGGACGGGCCAACGACACACGCATCATGCGATCCCGCGCGGCGATGAGGCCCAGCAACACCCAGACGTGCCGGTAGTGCATCATCTCGTGGCTGAGCGAGTCCACCATGTTGAAGGCGAACATCCCCACGAGAGCCAGGGTGATGCACAAGGCGGCGCTACCCTTCGAGCCTCTCACGCACCGCCACAGCATGGCCACGAAGCCCACCAGGAAGAGGACGAGCCCCGCGAACCCGACGACCCCGCGCTCCACGAGGAAAGAAAGGTAGTCGCTGTGCAGCTCCTTGCGCGCGGTCCCCTTGAAGGGGCCCCCCGTGAGGACCAGGTAGCTCGAGAACCCGGCCGGGCCGATGCCGATCCCCATGGGATTGTCGAGGAAGGTCTCCACGCCGGCGTGCCAGATCAGCTCACGCCCCTCGGCGCTGTACTCCATGCGGTTTGCGTAGTTCTTGGCGGCCAGCAGCGACGGCATCACCATCGATCCCGCCAGCAGGATCACTCCGCCAGCCACCGCCATGCGGAACCGCCGGCGCGCGTCCGCCCACAGGTAGAAAACGAAGTAGAGCAGGGCCGACGAGGCGGTGACCGCGACCAGGGCGCTCATGGACTTGGTGGCCAGGACCCCGCTGAAGATGAGCAGCCCTCCCGCCAGAGCGAGCGGCCGCCACACCAGCACGCGGGGGACCAGGATCAGGAACATGCTGGTGCCCAGATAGGATGCGGTCATGTTGGGGTTGTCGAACGTGGCTCGGGCGCGGACCGTGGGGTCGACCGCGACCTCGGACAGGGCCATCACCGCGATCACGCACGCGGTCAGGAACCAGCATCGCATCAGGAAGAGGGCCTCGCGATCGCTGTCCAGCAGGTTGAGCAGCATCAGCATGACCACGTAGAGATAGGCTTCCTGGGCCAAGGTGGTGAGGTTCTTCTCCAGGGCGTGGCTGTTGATGGTGGAGAGCAGGCTGCCGAAGAGGATGACCAGGACCGCCGGCAGCGCCTTCGTCTCGAGCTTCTTGGTGAACAGAAGGTAGAGGGCCACCGGCCCGATGGCCAGGACGTTGACGTAGTCCACCATCGCGGTGTTGCCCGGAAGGATGGGCACCACCACCGGCAGGAGTGCCGCCAGGGCGAGCAGATAGATCTGCGTCACACGAAGGATCATGGGGCGATCCTAGCCTGCCCTAGTGCCTGCCGCCCCCCACGGACACGGGCCGCAGAGGCAGTCGCGCAGGCTGGTACAGCTCGGGGATGTGGCGCCGCTTCAGGTCGAGATGCCCGTTGGGATCGCTGAGCGTCTTGTGGTTGCTGTAGCGCGCCAGACGATGGTCACGGATGCTCCCCTTGCGCAGGGCATCGACGATCTCGCGAATCCCGCTCTCGACGGTCCGGTCGGCGTGAAAACCGAGCCGCTGGCGGATCTTGGCGAACGACACGCGGTAGTTGCGCCGATCGGCGGTGTCGTCCGTGCAGGAGAGAGCGGCTTCGGGGACCAGGCGCTGCACCATCTCTCCCACATCCTGGATGGAGTGATTGTTGGCGTCGCTTCCCACGTTGAAGACCTCGCCCTTCACCTTATCCAGCGGGGCCTGCAGGGTCATCACCAAGGCCCTGGCCACGTCGGCCACGTGCACGAACGGCCTCCACTGCGAGCCGCCGGTCACCGTGATTTCCCCATTCTGCACCGCCTTGGCCGACAGCAGGTTCACCACCAGATCGAACCGCGGACGGTACGACAGCCCGAAGACTGTGGAGAGCCTCAGGATGACGGGATGGAACGTGTCGTCGTTGAGATCGAGCAGCGCGTTCTCGGACATGATTTTCGCGCGCGCGTATAGCGAGACGGGATTCAGCTCCGAAGTCTCGTCCAGCAGCTCGTCGTTGGCTCCGTAGACGCTGCAGGAAGACGCATAGATGAACCGCTTCACCCCGTAGCCCCGCGCGGCCTCGGCCAGCATGCGGGTGGCCGCCAGATTGATCTCCAGCGTCAGCTTCTCGTCCAGGGCGCAGACAGGGTCTCCCACCAGCTCTCCCAGGTGCACCACGGCGTCGGCGCCCAGCATCGCGGAGAAGACGGAGCCGATGTCGCGCGAGTCACCCGCAACCAGCTCGAAGCGCGGATCCCCTTCCAGCTCGACCAGGGACTCCTTGCCGTACAGAAGGGCGTCCAGGACGCGCACCGAATAGCCCTGGTCCAGCAGCTGGCGGCACAGGTGAGATCCGATGTATCCGGCCCCGCCGATCACCAGGACGCGGCGGATCGGGCCACGGCGGTTGATCTCGGGGCGCAGCGGCTGCTCCCTCCCGACCACCACCCGCCAGACTCCCGACCAGAGGCGGCTGGCCTCGGTGGCCGCCAGCGTGAAGCCCCATCCCAGCATCATGGCCAGGCGCGGCGTGACGGTGACCCAGTCGCGCCCCTCGCCGACGTACTGAACGAAACCGAAGAACACGTACGAAAGGCTGACACCCTGGAAGATGGTCAGCCATTTCAAGCTTCCGCGGTACAAGGGCCCCGAGGTGTAGAACCCCAGCAGCGAGTACACCGCCACCGAGATCCCCGTCAGGAGCCAGGCATGGGAGGCATAGATGGAGAGCGCCAGACCCAGCTGTTCCGGAAGTGTCGCCGGATCTCCCTGTGACGTTTCCAGGAGGAGACGGAGCGTCAGGGCCGCCAGGTAGCAGACATTGATGATGATGACATCCGAGATGACCCGTGCGGCCGCCTCCAGCGTCAGGGCGCCGCGCAGGGCGCGCCATTGCCGGGGTGCCTGCTCGACGTGCCCGACACGGCCGTAGGGCCGCAGAGCCTTGACGTCGAACCCGCCCATCGTCCTTTAATCCTCCTTGGAATAGACTTCCCGTTGCAACACGCACTTCGGAATGCACGCTTCCCTGCCGACACGCCCCGCTGAGGAGACCTCGGACAGGTCTTTCTTCCCAACAGCTTTCCCGGTACCTTCCGGGCACGTCTTGGGGATCTGGCGTGCACCTCGCCGAGTGCCCGATCCGCTCGATTCTTCCGGATGCGATCCCCCGCAGTGGGTCGCGCTTCCGAATGGTTCAATTCGAGCCGATCAGGTTGCTCTTCTTCCCAGAATGGACGATGCCTTGTCCACCCTCGAACTTTCGAACCGGCAGGTCCGGTCCGAAAATCCGTCCTCAAGTGGCATGGCTTGACTATACGCTGTTTCTTCGAGATGTGTCAAGAAATTTTAGGGAAGTCGCAACGAAACTGACTTATTTGGCGCCGCCGAGGAGCCAGGTGACCCCCAGAGCCAGAACGTACTCGTCCTGGTTCTCGCTAAAGGCATCGTGATGATTGTAGCGGGCCTCCACGCGGGCGCCCCAATTGTCGCTCCAGAAGTAGCGGGTTCCCACCCCCAGCGTCAGAATCCCGGCGGAGTCGTACGACTCCAGGACCTCGTTCCCCAGGGAATCGGTGGTGGCATCGATGGTCATGGTGATGACCCCGAGCCCCGCCGTGATGTAGGGGATCCAGGGTGTCTCGCGGTCGGTGAGGAAGTTGCCCGTCACATTGAGGGTGGTGCGCAGGTAGGAAGCATCCCTTCCGAACGTCTCCCCGCTTGATGGCTGTATGACCAGCTCGGACTCGATCCTGTCGGAGATGTTGTAGCCGATCCGCAGCTCCCAGCCGATGGCGTTGTCCACGCCGCTGTCGCTGTCGCCGTCGATGTGGGCGGCCAGCCCTCCGAGCTCCCACGCTTTCTCGCGGTTCTTCGCCTCGATCGCGGAGGCGGAAAGGATCAGGGGAATCAGCACCAGAACGAGAGGCGCCTTCCTCATCGCATGTCTCCTCGGTGACTCTGCCGGGATGTCCGATTGAATCGGAAAAGAGGGCGCATTATATCGCCGCGATCCCGCGTGTCAACGTGTTACAGTGCGGCCCATGCTTCCATTCCAGCCCCGATTTTCCGATCGAACCGAGGGGATCACCCAGTCGGACATCCGGCGCATGACCCGGGAGTGCGAGAAGCTCGGAGGCGTGAACCTGGGCCAGGGGATTTGCGATCAGCCGACTCCGGACCCGGTCAAGGACGCGGCGGTGGAGGCGGTGCGCGCGGATCGGAACACCTACTCCAAGTTCGAAGGAATCGACCCTCTCCGGCACCTGCTGGCTGCCAAGATGAAGTCGTACAACGGGATCCCGTGCGACCCGGACACCCAGATCGTGGTGACGGTCGGCTCGACGGGCGGTTTCGCCCTCGCCTGCCTCTCCCTGCTGAACCCGGGCGACGAGGCGATCCTCTTCTCACCCTTCTATTCCTACCATCTGAACATCCTGAAGCTGTGCGGCGCCCGGGTGCGCTTCGTGAACCTGCATCCACCCGACTGGGGCTTCGACGAGGAGTCCCTTCAGGGGGCCTTCACCTCCGCGACCCGGCTCATCGTCGTGAACACGCCGTCGAACCCATCGGGCAAGGTGTTCACCCGCGAGGAGCTGGCGATGGTGGGGGCCGCCTGCCAGAAATGGGGAGCCGTGGCGGTCACCGACGAGATCTACGAGCACATCCTGTTCGATGGTCGGCCCCACGTGAGCCTCGGCTCGCTCCCCGGCATGGAGGATCGCACGGTCACCCTGGGAGGGTTCTCCAAGACCTACAGCATGACCGGCTGGCGGTTAGGGTACGCGGTGGCGAGCCCCGCCCTGAGCGCGCGCATGGGGCTGCTGAACGATCTGCTCTACATCTGTGCGCCGACCCCGCTGCAGCACGCGGTGACGGCCGCCCTGCGCCTGCCCGCGTCCTATTACGACGAGCTGCGCGCCTCGTACGCCTCCAAGCGCGACGCGCTGTCGGCGGCCTGCGCCGACGCCGGCCTGCGGGTCATTCCGCCCCAGGGGGCCTACTACATGCTGGCCGACATCTCGTCTCTCGGCCTCGGATCGGACGTGGAGGCGTCGGCCTTCCTGCTGTCTCGGGCGGGTGTGTCCTCCGTTCCCGGCTCGTCCTTCTACGCCGAACCTTCGGATGGCCGCCGCGAGGTGAGGTTCTGCTTCGCCAAGAAGCAGGAGGACCTCGAGGAAGCGTGCCGGCGGCTCAGAGGCCTCAGGGCGAAGTCTCCGGCGTGAATCGCCGCGCCTCAGGAGCGCGGGCGAGGCAGGGCGGCGCGCCAGGCCGCATCGAGCTGAGGCAGGCTCATCCCCAGCGCCGATTCCAGCGCGGGGGTCCCTCCCCCCTTCTCTGCGATGCGACGCAGGGTGGCGGCCAGCCCCGAAGCGGCCTGCCGGCGCGCGATTTCCTCCACCACCAGCAGGGACATGTCGCGCGCGTCGATGAAGCCCTCCGGGTCGTTCCAGGACCGGCGCATGAGGTCGTCGACGTCCTGGAGCGCCGGGAGCGAGCTGAGTCGGCCGGCCAGCCGGGCCCGGTCCACCAGCTCGCCGTCCCCCTCGATGTAGCGCGCCACTCCCTCGCTGAGCCAGCGAGGCGCCAGCCCTCCACCCAGGCGCTCCACGGCATGGTGAGCCATCTCGTGGGTGAGCGCCGACACCCACTCCACGGTGGTGTGCGACGGCGTCTCGAACAGGCTGATGCGCCCCCGCTCGTAGAATCCTTTCACCAGGCCCCCGATCCGGTATCCGGCTCTCTCACGGAACACGCGCCGGGTCGGATGGACCACGATCAACAGGTCTCCCTCAAGGGCGTGCGCCCCCAGAGCGGTGGTCACCCGCAGCCAGGAGGCCTTGACCGCCACCTCCAGGTCCTTGCCCAGCGCCGGATTGAAGAAGGTCAGCCGTACACGTCCTCCGGGCGGCTCGACGACGTGGTTGATCTCGCTCGACGGGCCGGGATCGGTCACGGCGGCCATCCGATCGCGAAGGCCCGGAACGGGAGACCCGAGCAGCCCCAGGCGCTGGTAGAAGCCGAGCGCGCGATCGTACTGCCCCACCTGGGCGTAGAGGTCTCCCAGCGCCAGCAGCGCGGTGGCCCGGCGGGGCTCCTCGGCAAGATCCTTCTCGTAGCCCGCGACCGCCGAACGGAACGCCTGCTCGCGCTTCACGATCGCCTGCTCCAGCGAGATGCAGCCGCCGGGCTGGGCCGGCCCTCCCTCGCAGAGGCGGGACATCAACGATCGTGCGCGATCGAATTGCGCGCGGTTGATGGCATCCACCACCAGGTTGTTCTGGCAGGCGGCGCCGTTGGCGAGCGCCTTGGCGCGTGCCTCGTCCCACGAGGCGGCCTCGGGAGAGGCCGGCGCCGACGTCAGCAGCTTCGCAAGGATCTTCTCCAGCTGGCCGAACTCCTTCCCGGCCTCCTCGAACCGTCCCCCGGAGAACAGGAACATCGCGAGATCCTGGCGCATCCACGGCGAGCCCGGCTGGAGCTCCACGGCCTTGCGAAGGCTGGCTTCGGCATCTTCGAACGTGGCCCCGGCGACCGAGGCATCACCGGATCGCGCCTGCAGCTCGGCCAGCCTCATCGTGGCGGCACCAAGCCGCCGATGGGCCTCCGCGGACCCGGGATCCAGCTTCAGCACCTGGCGCTGCCAGGCCATGGCCGAAAGGAACCCCTGCTCGGCTGCGGGGAGGTCTCCATCCCCGCGTGCCTGCCCGGCCTTCGCCATCCAGCCTGCCCCCGCGCCCACAGCCGCTTCCACCGAGGCGCCGTCGATCTCCGCCGCCGCCTCGTACGATGAGATGGCCCCGGCCGCATCCTGCATGGCCAGCCGGGCAGCTCCCAGCGTGCACAGCGCGGGAGGATCGGGAGGATGGCGCCGGGCCAGCACACCGCATGCCTCCAGGACGGCCTCCGGATCACCGGCCGAAACCAGGTAGCGGGCCACCTTGAGAGAGGCGTCTCGCAGCCCCGCACGGAAGGTCGCGTCGCGAACGCCATGCGCGTGCGCGTCGAGATACAGGGCTTCGGTGAAGCTCTGCATCGCCTCGCGCGCCTTGCCGCCGTTGTTGAACCGCACGCCCAGGTTGTAGAGCTGGCCGGCCAGAGCGTCGGCCAGCTCCCGGTCCAGAACGGACTCCCTGAGCATCTCACGGCGGGCGGCCCCCATCACGGTGAGCGCGCCCATCAGGTTCCCTCCCTCCATGAGCTGGCGGGCCTGACCGGTCAGCTCGCGCGGAGTGGCGGGTGCGGTCCCGGCGAGCAGAGGGGTGGCGGCGAGGACGAGCAGGGCGGAGAACCGGCGGCGCATCGCGCCTAATCTAGTGCCCCCGGCGGCGGCTGGAAAGTGAGGCGGCGGCCGCCGTGTGCCGGGGCCGCCGCCTCGAGCCGTAAGGGCTCAGATATCGTACGTGGTGTTGACGATGCGGGCACGACGGACATCCCGCCGCTGGTCGCGAAGCTGGTTTCGGATCTCGTGCTGGATCTTGATGCGCTCGTCCTTGAGGGTCTTCATCGACTCACGCAGGGCCTTCATGGACTCCTCGAGCGCCTTGCGCTGCTCATCGCTCATGATGTCGCGGTCGCGCGGCAGGATGATGACCTTCGCATCGTCGTCGCCGTCGTCCTCGTCGAAGTTGAATCTGAAGGAACGCGGCGACATCCAGGTGTCGGGACGATCCTCGATCTCCACCTCCAGGGTCCGTTCCGAGCCGTCTCGCATGACCCTCACGGAGACCTTGTCCCCTTCCTCGTGCTCGCGTAGCGCGCGGCCGATGTCTCCGATGCGCGAGACCTCCTGGCCGTCCACGGAGAGGATCACGTCACCCGCCTTCATGCCGGCCTTCTCGGCAGGCGTGTCTTCCATGACCTTGTTGACCAGGAGCCCGGTGTCGCGGGGCGCTTTGAAGTAGGCGCGAAGGTCGCCGCTCATCGGATGGATCTGAACGCCCAGATAACCCCGGGAGAACGACCCCTCGTGGTGCCATTCGAAGGGCTCAGGGGCGGGGGTGATGACCCTCACGTCTCGCTTGCGGCTCTCCAGCGTGGCCTTGAGGCTGACCTCCTCTCCGTCCCGCTTCACGCGCAGGCGCACGGAGTCGCCCGGATCCAGGTCGCGCATCTGCTCGATCACGTCCTCCGACTCCTCCACCGGCTCGCCGTTGATCTCGACGATCCGATCCCCTCGCTTGAGCCCGGCCTCCTCGGCGGGGCTGCCGTCCACCACCTGGGTGATCCGGGCTCCATCGTCCATCATGATCCCCAGCCACGCGCGCCGCCTCGAGGGCGGCTCGGGGGCGCTGGGCGGTTCGGGCGGCTCTGGAGCACGGGGCGACGCCGCCGGCAGGACGGACGGCACGGCTGCCACCTGCGCGACAGGCTCCACGGCCGCCACGGGGGATGCCGGCGCCGGATGTGGCCGTTCCGCCCTGGGGGCGGTCTGCACCGCCAGGGCCAACCCGGCCGCCAGCAGGGCCGGCAGGGCGGCGATCGATGCGAATTTCAGCGTGGTGCGAGCCTTCTCGGACATGGACATCCTCCTCGTGATCCTCCTCGTCTTTGGTGAGCGGGCCCGCCGGGGCTTGGGGAGGCCAGCCGTGGCCCTGTTGACCTACTTACACCGGAGAGGGCTTCAGGGTTGCGTCTTTTTCGAGCGCCGACGAGCATTGACCCGGCCGCAGGTGCAGGAGTAGGCTCGGACCGATCGACTCGGCCCCTCACGAGTCTTTTCGAGGAGGGCTGAAATGCTCAGACTGCGGTTCCTTCCTTCCCTGCTGGCGGCTTGCTTCCTGGTGGGGCTCTCGCCTGCCATCGGCGTCGAAAACGGCGCCCCGGACGGCACGGGGCACCCGGCCGTCGGATTCATCCTCGGCACCCTCGGGGATCCGTGCACCGGGGGCCAGTTCATCGGCTTCAACGGGGTGCTGATCGCCCCGGACCTCCTGCTGACCACGGGGAACATCGCGCTCGAGACCCAGCTGCACATCGACGAGAACTTCTTCGACACCGCGTGGGTGATCCTGGATCCCGAGCCCCTGGTGTCGCCGACGGCTCCGGTGGTCTTCGACTGCTCGAAGTTCGTCCGCGTCGTGGAGATCATCGTGAACCCGTTCTACCTGAACGATCCCGATCGCAACGAAGGGGACGTGGGCCTCCTGAGACTGGAGACGCCGCAGGCCGCGCAGGTGGCCGATCTGCCCGTGTTCAACCGGCTGAAGCACATGCCCAGGAACCCGGCCCCGGCCCTCTCATACGTCGCCTTCGGCCGGATCCAGGATCCGTCCCGGCCGTCGGGGTTCGACCTGACCACCATCAAGAGGCGCTCCGCGACCGCAGCAACCGTCAAGCCGGTCAAGGGCGAAGTCCACAACGTCGAGTTGGCACCGGCCACGACCGGCGGATTCGATCCCTGCATCACCAACGTCAGCTCGGGCGGGCCGGCCTTCATCGGCGTCACGAACGAGATCGTGTCCCTGGCGATCTTTCCTCCTACGGGGTGTCACGTAGCGCTCCCGTTCCAGCGGTTGGACGTCAACAGCGTGCGCAACTTCCTGGCGGGATACGTCACGCTCCCCTAGCAGCGGCCACGTGAGGCGCGGTCTAACATCAATAGCAGAGCGCGGTCTCTCCCGAGTTCTCGTCGCCGCTCGAGCTCTTGTTCTCGCAGACTCCGAACGACGGGTACATCAGGGACGATGGATTGTTCGTGTGGCACAGCCCGGCCACGTGCCCGAACTCGTGCTCGGACACGCCGTTGAGGTAGAAGGCCGAGCCCGCCGAACATGGGCACTGGCCGCCCCCGCTCGTCCACCGGTAGGTCGTGGTGATGCGCACGTCCGCCTCGTGCAGGTTGGCGAACAGGTTCCCTCCGCACGGAACGGTGCGGGTGCGGTCGTAGCTGAGGAAGTTGGTCACGCCGAGGGTCTGTCCCCCCAGCTTCGCCCAGCCGACCGTATTCCGGCCGTCACGCTTGTTGGCCTGGCTGTTCGTGGTGCCCGCGTAGGAGAGGGCGCGCCACGGGCTGATTCCACCGGTCACCGCGCCGTCCATCTGCGAGGCGCTGATGCACTGCCCCGACGTCACCTTGCCCGAGGGGTTGTAGAAGACATCCACGTCCGCCGGCCAGCGCACGCCGATGAGACAGTAGGCCGACGCGTCCGACCAGGTCAGCAGCAGCGCGCACGCCAGCAGACCGAGAGCCAGCTTCGTCCTCATCGCCTCCCTCCTTCCACCGCGAGTGAGCGCAGCATCTCGTTGTCGAACGCCGGGTTCCTCCGCGCGTACTGCACGCGGGATCTCATCTCTTCGTACGAGAGGGGCCCGTGCTCCACGGCTTCCTCACCGATCACGTTCAGGCCGTCCTGCAGCGCCCGCGTGAACACCTGGCGGCCGCTTCGATCCTCGTGGGCTTCCCACGCTCCCATCGACAGCCCGAGGTTGTAGAGCCGCCCATCCACCGATTCCACGAACACGAGCACCTGCTGGCCGTTGCGGACCTGCGCCTCTCCCGCCGCCTCGGAGACCTCGCCGTCCAGCTCTCCGCCACGCGTGTGGAAGGTGAGCGCCTCTCCACGCCGGGCGCTCCCCTTGAGCACGTCGGTGACGCGCAGCGTGACGGCGGTCTCGAGCCCCTGCGGGCCGTCCACCCCACGCTGCCCGACGACCACGCCGACCACGACGTGCTCCGACAGCCTCGCCTGATCCTCCACCGACAGTCCGATGACGGTGCTCGCCATGGCGGCGCCTGCCGACAGGACGAGCACAAACACCCCTCCCAGGATGCTCCTTCGTCTCATGGACCCCTCCTCTATGTGAGACGCGTTCAGCGCCCCTTATACCCCGGATCGTTCCCCGGGCATACAGGAAAGGGCCGCCGGCCCGGCACAGTGGCGTGCAGCGAGCGCCCGCCGCCCGTGCTACGCATGTGGCCACGGCGGCCACGAGGGCCGGCGGTCAACGACCCTGGAGGACACGATGAGGGCCAATCCGGGAAAGGGGCTCGAAAGGAGATCGTCGCGGCGGACGCTCGGGGCGGGGGTGGTCCTCGGGCTGGTCATGATTCTCGCCGGTGGAGTGACCACCACCCGATCCGATGAGCCCACCCCCTTGCAGCGGAGCGCGGCACGGATGCGTGGCATCCATTTCGGCACGACTTCGGAACCTGCGCTCCCCCCCGAGCTCGATTCGCTGGCCTCGGTCGGGGTGCGATGGGTCGGCCTGATCCCATACACGCACGTGCCGTTCGACCGCCCCTGGTTCTGGACGGAAGAGGCCGAGCAGAGGCAGGCTCACGACGACATCAAGCTGCACGAAAACGTGGCTCGGGCCCACAGCGCGGGATGAGCGTCCTGCTATGCCCCCAGCTCTATCACATTGCCGGTCCGGACCACGGAACCGTCGACCTGATCGATGAGCTCAGCATGCCTGCCGACAGCGACTGGGCACTCTGGTTCGACGACTACCGGCGCTACATCGTGCAGATCGCGCGACAGGCCCAGGACGAGAAAGTGGAGCTGCTGTGCGTGGGCTCCGAACTCCCCATGCTCTCCCGGTTCGAGGATCAGTGGCGGCTGACGATCAGGGTGGTACGCGAGGTCTTCACCGGCAAGCTCACCTATGCGGCGAAGTGGGAGGAGTTCGAGAGGATCGGGTTCTGGGACGCCCTCGACTACATCGGCATCCAGGCCTACTTCCCGCTTTCCAGGTGGGACATGCCGACCCTGGACGAGATGGTGGAAGCCTGGGAAGGCCCCATGGCGGCCATCGCGCGCGTGTCGCGCACGACCGGCAGGAAGGTGGTGTTCACCGAGATCGGCTACCCCTTCAACGTACGCGGCCCCCAGAAGCCGGGGGCCTGGTACTGGCACACGCCCGACGATCCCGAAGGAGGAGCCCGCGTGCAGGCCGAGGCCTATGAAGCCTTCTTCAGGACCGCCTGGCGCGCCGATTGGCTGGCAGGGGCCTTCATCTGGAACTGGTACCCCGGGCTCGGGGAGCGCCGCGTGATCACAACCACCCAGGCCTTCACTCCTCAGGGGAAGCCGGCCCTCGAGGTGATGAAGCGATGGTTCCTTGCCGAGGAAGCGGCCGCGCAGGCACGGAAGTGAGCCGGCCTCCCCAAGCGGAGGGCTAGAACGGACCCTCGTACGGAGGAAGGAACGTCACTCTGCAGATGAGCCTGAACTCCTCAGTTTCGGCGATGCAGCCCTGGTTGCACTCGTTGATGCAAGCGGACTCTTCCGCCTGCGGGAGTTCCGGTGCGAAACAGGTCTGACGGCATGTCCGGCATCATGGATTTCGGCCAGGGGAGGAAACGGCGCTGTCGATGCACGGCCACCGGCTGACATCTGGCGTCCCCAGCGGGATTTGAACCCGCGTTGCAGCCTTGAAAGGGGTATCCATGCGACTCTGGCAAATCATGCAATTCCTGCACAACCCGCGCCGGACGTGGCGTTCAGCCGGAGGTGCTGTGATGGGCCAGAGTCGCGGATCTGGGCGTTTTGACACCCAAAACGACACCCACGAATTGAGACGAGTCCGCAATACCCGCGCTGACAACTTGTGCTTGACACGCTCCGCGGTGTGTCGCATGATGCTACAGAATTTCTGAGGAGGTGCCGTAGTCTCGTAGCCCACGCCAGCTAAACCCCAAGACACTCCGGCAGGCGCGCCGCGCCGCCGACCTGACTCAGGCGCAGCTCGCCGGCGCCGTGCGCGTGTCCCGCTCACTCGTGGGCCTGTGGGAAGCCGGCGCCCGCACCCCCTCCCACACCCACGTCCGCCGCATCGTCCGCGCGCTCGCCCGCCTCGCCCGGAAGGTGCAGCCTTGAGCGCCCCCTACTGGAAGCCACGCAACGTGGCCGACTTCCTCGGTGTCCACACTTCGACCGTTGGCCGCCTGGTCGACCGCGAGGGCCTCCCCGCGATCGTGCTCACCCGCGGCAAGGCGACCGAGAAGCGGGCGGGACGGCGCTCCCTGAGATTCGAGCCGGCCGCTGTCGAGGCGTGGATCGCATCGCGGCGCGAGCGCCAGCTCGTGGCCACCATCGAAGGGCGCCGCTACACCCGAGGAGGTGCAGCGTGAGATTCCCCCGCGAAAGCGAGCGCACGCGTCTGACGGCGGCGCTCTCGGCGGCGGAGGGGCTCCGGTCTGCCCTGATTCCCCTGCCTTCTTCGCAGAAGGCCCGCATCTGGAACGACCTTCACCACACTATCGAGTCGCTCCAGAAGCGCCTTCGGCAGCTTGGCCCGGAGGGGGCAGCCTCGGGGGATTCTGATTTAGGCGGTTCCGGATCGGCACCGCCTAAACGTGGCCTCCCATGACGGCCGTCGAGCGCGTCGTCGATGCGCTGCGCGCGAGCGGGGGCAACCCGCGCCCCAACGGCGCCGGGCACGTCGCGCGGTGCCCCAGTCACGATGACCGACACGCGAGCCTGAGTATCGGTGACGGTGACGACGGCCGCGCGCTCCTGAATTGCCACGCCGGGTGCAGCGTCGAGCAGATCGTCGGCGCGCTCGGGATCACCACGGCGGACCTCTTCGAGCGGAGCAACGGGCACAGCGGGCAGCCGCGCATCCTGAGGACCTATCCCTACCACGATGAGGCGGGCTCTGTGCTGTTCGAGTGCGTCCGCTTCGAGCCGAAGGACTTCCGGCAGCGTCGCCCTGACGGTGCCGGGGGTTGGATCTGGAATCTGAAGGACACGCGGCGCGTGCTGTACAACTTCCCCGCGGTTATCGCGACTGTGGCCGATGGCGGGACGGTGTTCGTCGATGAGGGCGAGAAGGACTGCGACGCCATCAACGCCGTGGACGGGAACCACGTTGCCACTTGCAACCCGATGGGCGCGGGCAAGTGGCGGCCCGAGTATTCCGAGATGCTGCGCGGCGCGAACGTGATCATCGTCGCGGACGCGGATGAACCTGGCCGGAAGCACGCCCGCGAAGTGCAGGCAGCGCTGCTGGGCTACGCGAAGTCCGTCCGTGTCGTGGAGGCGGCCTCCGGGAAGGACGCTCACGACCACCTGGCCGCCGGTCACAGCCTGGATGACTTCATCCCCTGGCCCGCGCCCGCCGGAGAACAGCCCGAGCCGGAGGTGCGAGACCTTGCCGAGCCGATGGACCTGGCCGGCGCCGTCACCACGCCCGCGGAGTCGATTGACTGGCTGATCCACCCATGGGCCGCACGTGGGGATCTCGTCATTATGGCCTCCGAAGTCGGCGTTGGGAAGTCGTGGGCGGGGATGGATCTCGCTGTCGCGGCGGCGCGCGGCGGGCGGTTCCTCGGGCTGCTGGACATCAAGGGACCCCTCCGGGTGCTCTACATGGACCTGGAGAACGGCCCCCGCCTGGCCCGCTGGAGATTCCAGCGCCTGGCCCGCGGGCTCGAGATGACCCCAGAGGAAGCCGCGGGCCTACAGCTGCACTACCTCTGCCAGGACAGCCTGAACCTCAGTGCACCGGCCGGGCGCAGCATGCTCGCGCGCAAAGTGGACACCTTCCACCCCGAGCTGATCGTCTTCGACACACTGAAGCGACTGCACCGGGCCGACGAAAATTCCAACACCGAAATGTCCGGTTTTTTCGCGGACGCCATCCGCCCGCTGCTGATGCACCACGGCGCCACCGTGGTGTGCCTGCACCACTTGGGCAAGCCCGGCGCCAACCGCGACGAGGGCGACATCCTGAACCGGTTGCGTGGCGCCTCCGACATCGCCGGCGTGGCCGATCAGGTCTGGGGCCTGCAGCGCGCCGGCGAGACCGCCTTCTCGCTGTCGCACATCAAGGCGCGCTGGGCCCGCCCCGCCCTCGACCTGGCCGTCAGCATCGAAGACACGATGGACCACCGCGGCACGATTCTCGTGGCCAAGGAACGCGGCGGTCTCGTGGCCGGCATCATCGACCAGATGCTCGCTGCGGGCGAGCTGGCCGGCGTTCTCCGCGCCGACATCGTGAAGCGCGTGGCCGAGACCATCGGCGGCGCGCCCGCCCCGAAGGCCGTCACCCGCGAGCTGGGCCGGATGTACGACCGCGGCCAGGTGCGGAAGAAGGGGAACAAAGCCGGCATGCGGTACTGGACCACCAGCTACGCCCCGGGGGATGCCGAATGATGACTCTCGGTAGGGACACGGTAGGGACACCGGTAGGGACACGCCGGATCGGTAGGGACAAAGGCCCCTATAGGGGGGGTGGATGTCCCTACCGGTGGGGACACGGTTGGGTCGTCAGTAGGGACACCGGCTGTCGCCGTGGGCGGCGCCCGGGGGGCCCGCCACTACGGCACCAGCAATGCCGGGCGCCATGGGATCCTCATGCCCCAGACCCGAGTGCAGACGTCTGCACTGGGGTGCGGATCCGCCGGCCCCCGGCGCCCCCCGGAACGACACCCACGCGGGCACCGCTCGAAAGGCCGCGCCATGACTGGACGATTCCTGGCGTTGCAGCCCTGTCTGGGCTATCGCGCCCCCGGAGGCCCCGCGCATGACTGACGCCCCGAAGCCCCCGGCGCCCCTGCGTGGCTACCTGAAGCACGGGATGTGCCGGACGAAGCGGCAGATTCGCGAGCGGAACCGCCGGGGGCGTGACGTGCTGGACAAGAGGACGGTGATGGGCCGGGAAATCGCCGCGTGGTGTTCCGCCTACGCGGCGGACCTTGGCGGCGCGGAGCAGCTCTCCGCGGGCCAGCAGGCCGCCCTGAAGGACATCAGGACGATCCTGTACCTGATGGGCGTGGCGGAAGTGTTCATGGCCACCACGAGCCCCGTCAACCGCCGTGGGCGGTGCTTCTACCCCATCGTCCAGCAGTGGGCGGCGCTGTCCGATTCTCTGCTGAGGCGGCTCCAGACGCTCGGCCTGGAGCGGCGGGCCCGGGAGATACCGAGCCTCACCGACTACCTGAAGCGCCAGCGCCCCCAGGACGCGCGAACGGAGACGTCCGGCCCCCTCACCACGTCGGGGGCGTCGAACGCCCCGCCCGGGGCATCTCCGGAAGCCACATCACTATCGGCCGCCACGCCATGCCGGCCGACTGCACCCGCGCCCGCCGTCGACTCTCCTTCGGCAGGCGCGGCCAAAGGGGCCGGGGCCCCTGAAGTGGTGGACGTGACGCCGATAGACCGGGCCGGCCGGCCTGGTGAAGGGCTGTCCGCTCACCGCGACGGGGGCCCCGGCCCCGAACCCATCAACGTTTCTGCACCCGTGCCCGAGGGGGAGCCATGACGCACACCATCCTTGACTACCTGAGGGACCGGAACCTGTTCGGGGGGCTGCGGTCGTTCCAGTCCCTGGCGACTTGGCAGGCGTGGATCGTGTTCCTCAAGGCGGTGTACGGCCTGCCGATGCAGGCCGCGGAGGTGGCGCTGTTCTGCCTGTGCACCGGGCGTTCGGCGTACAACCCGCCGCGGGGGGGTTGGCCGGAGGTGGTCTGCATTGTGGCGCGGCGGGCTGGCAAGACGAAGGTGTGCGGGACGATCGCCGCGTTCGAGGCAGCGACGGCCCCGCCCCATCCGGACGGCGACGAGCTGTACGCGCTGTGCATCGGTCAGGACTACCGGGGGGCGATGCGGGCGCTGCTGGCGCATGCATCGGCTCCCTTTCATCGCGTCCCGATGTTTCGGCGGATGGTGACGGGCCAGACGGCGGACACCATCACCTTGGAGAACGGGGTGCGCTTGGCCGCGTACCCGTGTAAGCCGTCGGCGGCGCGGGGGCTTGGGGCTCGCATCGTGCTGATGGACGAGCCGGGGCACTACGGGGCGGGCGTGGACGTGGAGATGCTGCGGGCGGTTCGGCCAACGGTGAGCACGACGGGCGGGAAGATCGTGCTTCTCAGCTCGCCGCGGGGGCAGGCCGGGCTGCTGTACGACCTGCACAAGAAGTATTTCGGCACGGACGACCCGTCGATCCTCGTCTGGCAGGCTCCCGCGAAGCTGATGAACCCGACGCTGGACGACGCCGTGCTGGACCGAATGCGCCGGGACGATCCGGAGGGAGCGGAGGCGGAGGTAGAAGGCCGGTTCATGGCGGGGCTGTCGAACCTGTTCGAGGTGGAGGCGGTGGAGGCGTGCGTCGTCTCCGGCCGGCGCGAGCTGGCCCCGCTGTCGGGGGTGCGTTATGCGGCGTTCTGCGATCCGGCTGGTGGCTCCGGTACGGACTCGTACACGCTGGCCGTTGCGCACCGTGACCGGGAGCGCGTGATCGTAGACGCGGTGCGGGAGTGGCGGCCGAAGTTCAACCCGAGCAGCGTCACGGCCGAAGCGGCGACGGTGCTGAAGTCGTATGGCGTCCAGCGCGTGACGGGCGACAGGTTCGGGGGCGAGTTTCCGCGGGAGCTATTCCGTTCGCATGGGATCCAGTACGAGGTGGCCGAAGAGGACCGCAGCGGCCTGTATTTGGCCATGCTGCCAGCCGTCAACGCCGGTCTAGTGGAGCTGCTCGACATCCCGGCGCTGGCGACGCAGCTCCGCATGCTGGAGCGGCGCCGGGCACCGTCTGGGAAGGACCGGGTCGACCATCCGAGATGCGCCCATGACGACGTGGCCAACGCGGTTGCCGGGGCGGTGTACCTGCTGCGCGGGAAGGTGGAGTCGGGGGCGCTGGCGTTCATGCGCCTGCGTCGTGCCCAGAGGGAAGCCGAGCAAGCCGAGGCGAAGGCGGCGGGGATCTCCATCGAGGAATTGTGGTCGCGCAAGGCGCGCGAACGAGCCAAGGAACGGCCGGCGCCGCACGGTGCGGTAACCGGATGAGCCCCGCGGGGGGTACGGAGGAAGTGATGACAGACCGTGGTGTTCTGGCGGACGCGAAGCTGGTGCGGATGCTCGCGCCCAAGGACGTGACGGGCACGTCGCTGGGCACGGAGCACGGGATGTACGAGATCGTGGACCGGATCGCGATGGTGCCCCCTGGGGCCGTCGAGGCGTTGGTCAGCGCGGGGTGGAAGCAGGTGCCGACCCCGGTGAGCGACGGCGAGCTGGAGGAGTTGAAGGCGCAGAGGGACGCGCTGCTGGAGGCGGCCGTCCGGATCGACGCGCAGCTTGCCGATCAGCGTGCGCAGCGCGCGGCGCTGCAAGGGCGGGGCGCGCTCGTGGACCAGGCCCTCCTGGACGACGCCGTGAGCCCGGAGCAGGTGGCCGAGCTGCACCAGCGGATCGAGGCAATCGGGTTCACCATCAAGACGCTGGAGTCGGCCCGGCGCGTGGCCGACGAGAGGGTCCTCGAGTTACTGCGGAAGATTTCCGATCAGGAGCGGTTGCGGGACACGCCGCTCCAGGAGGCGAAGGCCGCGCCGATGCGCGTGGAGGCGGAGGCGTGCGTGGTGCAGGCGGTCGCGTGCATGACCGGCGCGGTGAAGGCGATGCGCCGCCGGCTGGAAATCGAGCGAGAGGTCGCGGGCCTTCCCTACGCCGAGCCGCTCGCGCGCCCCAAGATGCTCGACATGGTGAACGCGGTGCGCAAGGGGTGGCCCGAGCCGCGTGCGCTCGACCTGCACGAGTCCTGGGTGGTTCGGTGGATCCTCACCTGCCTGGCCGGGCCGGGGAATTACGTGCCGTCGGAAGTCCAACGCAGCCTGAACATCGAGGGGCTCTAGCCCATGGACACACGACAGCGGGCGTCGAGGTTCGTCACGTTCATGAAGTCCATCGGCAGGGGCGAGTTCACCCTGTCGCTACCGGAGGCTCGGTCGCGGTTGCGCAAGTCGTCCAACGCCTTCGACCGGCCCCCGTCGAGTCAGGTGCCCGCGATGGACGAGGCGGCCAAGCGGGGCCTGGTGGCCGCGGCGGCGCTGGCGCTGCACAACCGCACGGGGCGGCCCGTCGCCGACCTGCGGGACGCGATCCGGGGCGTGGCGGCGCAGCGCCAGGCGGGAACGAACAGCTTCCAGGAAGCGGTCAATCTCGCCATGCGCGACGTGGCGAACCGCATCCAGAGGGGGACATTGTGAAGGAAAAGACGGGAATCGAGGGGCAGATCGACGCCGTGCGGGAGCTGCGCCGCCTCGTGGACAGCTCCCCCATCGGGGCGATCCGGAAGGCGTTGGGGTCGAGGGAGCCCGAGAAGGCGCTGCGCAAGATCCTCATGCCCGACGCGGCGCTGGCGAAGTTCGAGGGGGCGACGGCCACCCGGCTGACCAAGGCACAGCGCGATGGGGTCCGAAAGGCAGTCGAGGCCGCGGCGGAGGCGGAAATCGCAAAGGCGATCCCGACGTGGACGGCGAAGATCGAGAAGATCGATTCGGGGCTCAGGCTGCTGGAGGCCCGGCTGCGCGAACGTTTGGCGATGGTCCACAAAGCCGTGGATGACACCTTCGCCCCGCTGTGGGATCAGATCCGCGAGCTGGAGATCGACCTGGAGTGCGTCGAGATGCAACCCGGCCCGGTCGGGCATCCAGTCCGCCCGCGGCCATCGTGATGACGATTCGGGGCAGAGAAGACCGCCGGCGCCCCGGCCGCGAGAGCGGCTCCCAGCCGGCGGTCACTCTTGGGAGAGAGCGCATGATTGCGGAAACTGTTTCCAGAAAGGCGGGGCGGCCCCGGATTCTCCTGCCGGAGTGGGAGGCTGCGCTGCGCGGCATATACCCGGAGATCAGGACGCTCCGTGGTATTCAGAACCGCTCCGCCCAGCTCCGAGCCGTCAAGCTGCTGAGTGACGATCCCGCCTTCGCGTGGCTCGTGGACCCGCGAACGGGCTGGATGCGACAGACGATCCTCCAGCACCTCGGCCGCGTCGAGAGCGATGCCATGCTGGTCGAAGCCGCCCGCGCCGTCTGTGAGCAGCGTCCGTCCAGCGTGAGGGCGCGCACGCTCATCCGGGCCGTGGTGAACCGCGCCATTCTCGAGGAGGCCGCCCCGTGGCGCGCAAGGTAAGCGCACACTTACCCCCCACCCCGTGGCGCGCGGCACAGGAGGCGGGCATGTCGCTGCACCAGTACCGGCAGGCGATGCGCGTGGCCAACATCCCGAAGGAGGAGGCCGCCGAGGTTGCCCTGCGCGCCAAGCGGCGCGGCGGAGAAATGCTGGCGAGCCTAGAGAAGAACAAGGGGCGCGCATCACCGGGGCCACGCGGTTCCGATTCGGAACCGCGTGAATCAGAAGCGGCGAAGCTCTCCGAAGTCGGGGTGACGAAGAAGGAATCGCATTTGAGCTTGACGCGTCGGAGGTGAAGGTCCGGGCCGAAAGGAAGCTCGGGCAGATCCTGGCCGACATGCCGAAGGACAAGGGGAGAGCCGAGCCGGGGCCACGCGGTAACGCATCGTTACCGCGTAAATCAGAATCCCCCAAGCTGTCCGACGTTGGGGTGACGAAGAAGGAATCGCATCAGTGGCAGGACGTGGCCAGCGGGCAGAGTTGGCGCTGAAGCTGGAGCCGCTCATCGCGGCGAAGAACAAGGAGAAGCAACAGCAAGGCGGCCGGCAGAAGGTTCCGCAGATATCTGCGGAAGCAAAGCCCACCGAGACCCGGAAGGAGCTGGCCCGCGCCGCTGGCATCTCGCACGACACCATCGCCAAGGCCAAGGTGATCGCGGAGAAGGCTTCGCCGCGGAGGCCGCACGACTCAGATCGCTCGGGGCGCCCGTGCGGGATCGCGACCTGCGCGCCAAGCGCAAGGGCGGCCAGATGCTCCAGAGCCTGGAGAAACAAACGGGTGGAGATGCCCGCCGCGCTTCGCTCGGTTCCAAATCGGAACCGAGTAAGCCGGTTCCCCCCAAGCTCTCCGAAGTCGGGGTGACGAAGAAGGAATCGCATCAGTGGCAGGACGTGGCCAGCGGGCAGAGTTGGCGCTGAAGCTGGAGCCGCTCATCGCGGCGAAGATGAAGCAGCGGCAGAAGGAGCACGGCGGGACAGCGCCGGGCAAGAAATCACTTGTGCAGAAGTCTGCACCAGTGTCCAAGACCCGACAGGAGGTCGCCCGCGCGGCCGATTCGTCCAGGCGGGGCGGGGTGTGTGGGGGATGGCGGATGCTAACCGTCTTGACAGCGCACTGCCATACTGGTAATATGGCGTCGAAGGGAGGGCGATGACATGGCCCCGAGCAAGGAGAAGGACGGCGCGAGCAACGTCAAGGTGACGCTCTACCTGGCCGAAGACATCGCACGCGCGCTGAGGGTGGAGGGTGCCACGAGCGGCAGATCGCACGGTGAAATCGTCGGGGCCGCGCTCGCGGCCTACCTGTCCAAGAGGGTCCGCCAGTACGCGCGTGAGGCGGGGAGGGACTGATGGCGCACGTCTACAGGAGAGAGGACCGGGGCGGCGCCTGGTACATGCAGTTCCGCCGCAACGGGCGAAGGTTCCACGGCTTTGTGGGGCCGGCCACCATGAGCAGGAAAGACGCGGAGGACATCCTCGCCAACAAGAGGATTCAGGTCCGCAAGGACGAGGTGTACGGCCCGCCGCCCGAGCCGGAGCCGGAGGTCCTCTTCGCCGACTTCGCGGATGACTTCCTCAAGACCGACTCCCCCGACAAGAAATCGAAGGCCCGGGACCAGCAGGTGATCGACATGCTCAAGGTCGAGTGGAAGGGGCTCACCATCGGGCAGGTCACCACGAAGATGATCGAGGACTTCAAGGCGAAGCGACTCAAGAACCGCGCCAAGGCAACCGTCGCCCGCGATTTCCAGACGGTGAAGCGACTGTTCAGGAAGGCGCACGAGTGGGGCAAGGCGAAGTCCAACCCGGCCGAGACGGTGAAGAAGCCCATCGCCAAGAACAACCGCGTTCGGTTCCTCGAGCCCGCCGAGCTGGCCCGCATCGTGGAGGCGCTTCCCGAGTGGCTCTCCCCCGTCGCCCGGTTTGCTCACCTGACCGGGGCACGCCGCGGTGAAGCGCTCAACCTGACGTGGAACGACGTGGACTTCAAGCGCGGTCTGCTGACGTTCAGGGAGACGAAGAACGGGGATATCGGCTACGTCCACCTGAACGACACCACGGCGGACCTGCTGAAGTCGCTCCCGGCCCCCGTGGACCGCTCACAGAGCGTGTTCCGCCTGGCCAACACGCCGGCCGTGTGGATGCAGATCAACCGGGCGTGGGATGCGGCCCTCGGGACGGCGAAGGTGACGGACTTCCGCTTCCACGACCTGCGTCACCAGGCGGCAACCGACCTGCTCACCCTGGGGGCCACGCTCAACGACGTGCGTGACTTCCTGCGGCACAAGTCCGCGGCCATGACGCTGAGGTACGCCCACCTGGTGGAGGACCGGCGGAAGTCTACCGCCTGCCTGCTGGACCAGCTCGGGAAGGCGTCACCCAAAACGACACCCAAGAGTGTCACTCGCTGACATCTGGCGTCCCCAGCGGGATTTGAACCCGCGTTGCAGCCTTGAAAGGGCTGAGTCCTGGGCCAGGCTAGACGATGGGGACGCGTGGGTGAGAACGGCGCGGCAGATTACAACACCCCCTGCCACCACTCAAGAGCCGGAGATGGTGAGCCGTGCTGGATTCGAACCAGCGACCCCCTGCTTAAAAGGCAGATGCTCTACCACTGAGCTAACGGCCCACCGAGACGGGATGCTACTGCACGTCAAGAGCTTGCGGCAAATCCGCTCACGGTGGGAACCGCCCACCTGGGCCTGACGACGATCCATCAGACGCGGATTCTTCGACGCAGGTGCCGCGGTGCCAGGTGACCGTCATGGAAATCCTCCCTGCGTCCCCTTCGAGGGGGAGATGGTATGAGGTGTTTTTCCCTGGCTCTCCTGCTGCTCGCGGTCTCGTCCGATCCGGCATCGGCCATCCAGAGTTGTCTGAGCTGCCAGACGAACTGCAACGAGCAGTCCTTCCTATGCTACGACAACGCCGCCACGGCCTACGAGGGCTGCCAGACGTCATGTCACGATCAACACCCCGACGACCCGGGAGCGGAGATGATCTGCAATGAGGTTTGTTTCATTCAGTTCAACCAGGCGCGCAATGTGTGCACCACGAAATGGCAGCAGTGTCGCCAGCGGTGCGTGCCACCGACCTGCAGCGACGGCGGGTCACCGGAGGAGCCTTCCGAGGATCCCGATGATCCCTCCGACGATCCGGAGCCACCCATCGAGTTCGGTCCGAAGGAGCCCAACGACATCTCCCGTCCGCGGCTCGACGTGCGCACGGAAACACGGGAGGCGCGAACCCTCGAATTCCGCATGAGCCTCGAGGAGTACGAAACCGGGGGCGGCCTGGATCTTCCACTCCCTGAGGGATTCTCGGAAGTGGTCGTGGACGTTCTCTTCCTCCCTCGTCCATCCGACCTGCTGGGGTCCCTGGTGAAGTTCGCCCGGACCACCGGCGCGCGCACCCACGACGTGCGCCGCTACAGGAACGCCTCGCGCACGGCATTGGCCCCCTTCGAGACGGGGCAGTACAGGATCACGGGGAACATGCTGCGGGTCGAGCCGGTGATCTCAGGTGCCGCGCCCGGCGGCGAGTTCGAGATCCGCCTCACCCTGATTCCCTAGGACGTGGGACCCTGGCCTGGCGAGCGGCCAGCCGGCGCCAGGGTCCCCGGAGTCCCAAGCCCCAGCTGCATCAACGTGACGCAAGTCTCGCGTTCATCGCCAGGGGATCCCGTGTTAGAGTCGGGATGGTGAAGGTCCCCTCCTTCCGATAGGAGGGGAAGATCCGTGAGATATGCAAAGGCTCTGACACGCGCCACCCTGGCGCTGGCCATCATCGCGTTCGTCCCATGGCCCCACATGAACGCATCGATCGCCGCGCGCGAGTTCGCCCTCTGTATGCACGCCTGCAACGCCTTCTACCAGACATGCTGGATGGGCTGCGATGACGCCTGTGGTGAGGAGGCCCAGCCCGACTGCAAGATGCTCTGCCGCCAGGCCTGCCTCGACCATGTCCGAAACTGCAAGGTCACCTGCAGGCCCGAGCCAGAATCCGGCCAGACCACGCGGAGGATTGTCCAGCGCTCATAGCGGCAGGCGCAGGATCGCGGGCGGGACAAGCCCTTCGGACGGCAGCGACGTGCCGTCCTGGGAGAACTTCCCCCACTGGCTATTGGCGATGTAATGCAGCGCTCCGCCCGCCAGCACCCCCAGGGTCGGCTCGTCGTAGAGAGGATGGCTCATCCCCAGGATCTCCTGCCGCACGATGCGCGAGCCGTCCGGGTCCAGGACGAACCGCGTCACACGGTGCGGGTTGACGCCATTCTGGATGGCCAGCAGGGCGCCGTCCTTGAAGATCAGCCCATCCACGCCGCGCGTGGTCACGTCGTCCGGCACCCCCAGCAGAGTCACGGTCCTGGACGGCAGGTCCACACGGTGGATCCCTCGCGCGTAGTCGGCCACGTACAGGCGCGCCCCATCCGGCGCGAGGGCCAGCCCCTGCGGTGACCCCAAGGTCCCTTCCGGCAGGAACACCTCCGGCGTGCGTCCCGCGGCGATCTTCACGATGCTCCCCTTGCGGCTGTCGGAGAGATAGACGTCTCCGGCCGAGCTGACGGTGAGATCGTTGCACTCGTGCCCCTCGGCGCCTCCTGCCACGTCCTGGCGCGCGCGCAGAGAGCCGTCCTTGAGGTCGAAGGCGAACACCGCGCCGCGTGAGGGCTCCTTGGCTGCGCTCCCCATCATGTTGGGGAGCGCGGTGCTGCACGCCCAGAGCGTGCGCCGCGGCGCGTCCACCGCCAGACCCAGCACCGACCAGATCCCGTCACGCCCCTGCGTGACGAAGGGGGCCTCTTCCCCTCGCGCGCTGACCCGCGAGATGGCGCGCTGCCGCACGCTCCCCACGAAGAAGTCTCCCGTCTGCGGGTCGTGCGCGATCCCCTCCGGGATGAAGTCCGCGGCACCGAGGCGGAATGCGACCTCCCCTCCCCCCGCCGGCTTGCGCGTGGACGCCATGCTCTGCACCACGGCGAGGAAGCGGGGCTTGTCCTTCAGCGAGGCGAAGTCGCCGTCCGCCTCCAGGTCGTACCAGAGCTTCATCGAGGCGATCCGCTCCAGCAGCCCCAGGGCGTCGTCGGTCTTGCCGGCCAGCGCGCTGGCGGCGGCCAAGTTGTACACGATTCGCAGGTGTCCCGGGGACAGCTCGAGCGCCCGCGCGAAACTCTCGCGACTCGCTTCGTAGTCCTTGCGCTGGTACGCCTCCATCCCCTGCTTGAAGTAGAAGGCCACGTCCCGCGCAGGCTCCGCCGCGACCGCCATGACGGTCAGGGCCATGCCGGCCGCCGCTCCCAGGACCACGATCCTCTTCATGATGAAGGGCTCCCCCCTGCCGCCGCCTTGCCGGGAACCGGCGGCCCAGGGTTGGACACGGTGGCGGCCCTCATGGATGGCGTGGCGGGTCGGGCGGAGAGTGGGCCAGACGGCGCAGCATGAGGATCCTCCTGTAGAGAGCGACTTCCTCGTCCCGTCGTCCCTGCGCCCCGCGCACCTGTGCCAGCGTCCCCAGCAGCGTGATGTCATCGGGATGCAGCCGCAGGGCGTCGGTCAGCTCGGCTGCGGCCTCGTCCAGCCGGCCCAGGGAGGCCAGGGTGAAGCCGAGCACCGCCGACATGGCCAGGTCGTGATCGGTCCGCTTCAGTCCCTCGCGCAGCACGGCGACCACTGCCTCGGGATCCCCGGCCGTCCCCTCGATCCCGGCGAGCAGGCTGTAGCCTTCGTGCCGGCGGGTGTCCAGCGCGATGGCGTGCCGGGCTCCCTCGCGCGCTTCCTCGATCCGTCCCGCCACATGGAGCAGGTCCGCGACGGTGTACGACAGATCAAAGTTGTCCCTCCCTTCGCCCTGAAGCCGCCGCAGCACTCGTATCTCGTCGTCGCAGGCGGGAAGCTTCCGGCAGGCCGCCGCCAGGTTGTCGAGTGACGGGACGTAGGCCGGGTCGGCCTCGATCGAGCGGAGGAAGGCGGCCGAGGCTTCGCCGGGTCGCTCCCCTTCGAGGTGCATCGTCCCCATCCGGAAGTATTCCGCGGCCGCCGGGACGTGGTGGGTGCCGA
This sequence comes from Candidatus Polarisedimenticolia bacterium, assembly GCA_050747525.1. GTDB lineage: Bacteria > Acidobacteriota > Polarisedimenticolia > JACPZX01 > DASXTC01 > JBOGOC01. The sequence continues at coordinate 68,148 of JBOGOC010000042.1, forward strand.
CCAGATCGGCGTTGGCCGCCACCAGGACCAGCCCCGCGACGAGGGGGACGGCCCAGCGGCGGTCGCGGACCGCCTCGCGCAGCGACCAGGCTCCCGCGCCGGCCAGGACCACGAACACCATCGCCCCCGCGTGCTGGAAGCGCGCATCGTGGGTGAAGACCAGCGTCGTCACCAGGCAGCTCACCGGGATCGACAGCAGCACGAAGAGGTCCCCTCTCGCGCGCCGGCCCGCCACCGCGGCGGCCGCCAGCGGCAGGACGACCCCGAGGGGGATCAGCAGCGGCCCCGGCCAGATGAGGCACGAGAGGATCCACGATGCGTCACGTGCGACATAGAGATCCTTCTGGGTGGTGATCAGGAAACCGTTGAAGAACATCAGTGTCTTGCGGCCCAGCAGCCCCAGCCAGCCGGCCGGATCGCGGGCGATGGCGGCGCGGGCCAGACCGAGCCAGTAGGGCGCCTGGGCATCGAGGTCACCGTGCCCCGCGGCTTCGGCCAGACGCACCCCCGCGAGGTCGAGGCCCGTCATGTGATCGGCGCGCGCCGCCGGATCGTCGGTGGGAAGCTCTTCCCCGCCTGGAAAAGTGGACTGGTGCCCGTCGGCGCCGGCGCGGTTCCCCAGGTAGAAGGCGAGCGCCGTGTTGATGCGAGCGTGGTTGGAACGGACGTTGAGCACCATACCTGGCCAGACCATGAGCACCAGCATCGCGCCCGATGCCGCCAGAAAGGCCGGCACCTCGCGCGCGCGCCGTCCGGGGCGGAAGCAGAGCGCCGCGGCGGCGACGGGGATGGCGGCCGCGTGGTCGGGCCGGAGCAGGGC
>JBOGOC010000043.1:0-82693 GCA_050747525.1 Candidatus Polarisedimenticolia bacterium
CTTCCGGCGCGCCCCGCGCCCGCGGCGAACGGCAACGTCACGCCGCAGCTCGTCGCCGCGATCGGCGCGGAGGCCGCGGCCAATCGCAAGCTCGCGGACGTCGAGGACTCCCCCTTCACCTACTCCAACGTCTCGTTCCGCGGCATCGAAGGCCACCGGGTCGATATCGAGTTCGATGTCACGATGCATGTGCGGCTCACCGAGCCGGTCCAGTCCGAGCTGGTCCGCGAGGTGCTGGTCCACTCGCTGCTGGATCCCGCCAGCGCCGCGGGGAGGCTGAAGGCGCTGTCGTACGCCCGGGGCCCGATGGAGCCGAAGGTGAGGGAGGCGCTGATCCTCGCGATGCGTCAGGACGAGATCCTTGCCGTGCGGCTGCGGGCGCTCGGGCTGCTGACGCAGCAGCCCCCCGACCCGGAGGTGGAGGCCGCCGTCCTGGCAGCGCTGCGGGAGGACGAGGCGGTGCAGATGCGGCTGGTGGCGCTCGACTATCTCGCGGAGCACCACGTCGACCACGGGCGGCTCCGGGACGCGATCCGTGAGAGCCAGCGGCAGGGTAACGAAGCGTTGCAGGTGCGCCTGGCTTCCTACGAGAAACCACTTTGAGGCACGGGAACCGGAGGCCGACCCTCCGCCCGAGGCCAAAGGAGAATCCCATGCTGAAGAGAGCCCTGGTTACGACCCTGCTCGCCGCCGCGTGCGCGGCCTACGCCGCCACGCCTGCGGCCGTGAGCCGCACCGTCCCGGTCTCGTCCGGCGGCAAGCTGACCCTCGACCTCGACACCGGCGGGGACGTGGAAATCTCCGGCACCGGCGGCTCGTCCGCCAGCGTGTCGTACACGGCGTCCTGCAGGCCCGAATGCAGAGTCGACATCAAGAAAGCCGGCGACGGCCTGAGGATCTCCTCCTCGTTCGTGAGCGCCTCCAACAACACCACCGCCGATGTGGAGTTCAAGATCGCGGTCCCATCCCATTTCGACGTCGAGGTTCAGTCGATGGGCGGCGGGATCTCCATCGTCGGGGTCGAGGGGAAGTTCACCGGCAAGACGTATGGCGGGGCGCTGACGCTGCGCGACGTGCGCGGAGAGGCCGATCTGACCACCATGGGAGGGGGGATCTCCCTCATTGACTCGGACCTGGATGGCGAGCTGATGACGATGGGCGGCGAGGTGCTGTTCGAAAACGTGGTGGGAGACGTCAAGGGAGGCTCCATGGGCGGGAACGTCCGCTACAAGAACGTCCGGCGGCGGGACGGCAGCCACGGATCCCCTCCCCGCACGGGTGAGGACCTCCCCGACGCGGTGGGCGAGACCGTTCAGATCTCCACGCAGGGCGGGGAGATCGACGTCGAGGACGCGCCGGACGGGGCGGACCTGCACACCATGGGCGGCGACATCCGCGTGAAGAAGGCGGAGCGCTTCGTGCGCGCCAAGACCATGGGCGGAGACATCCACATCGACGCGGTCGACGGCTGGCTGAAGGCCCTCACGATGGGCGGCGACATCGAGGCATCGGTGATCGGCAACGGCGGAAACGTGACCCTCACCTCGATGTCCGGCGACATCACGCTGTACGTGCCGGCCGGGTTCGGGATGAACCTGGATCTCGAGATCGCCTTCACGCGCAACAGCACGCAGGACTATCGAATCACGGCCCCCGGCAGACTCCCGGCCACGACCACCAAGGAATGGGACCGCGAGCATGGGACGCCGCGCAAGTACATCCGCACGTCGGGGGACGTGAACGGCGGCGGCAACACCGTGAAGATCAGGACCATCAACGGGAACGTGACGGTGCGCGAGGGGATCTAGACATCATGGATAGGACCGACCCATCCGCAGTGCGTGGGTTACGCTGCGGTGGGAACGAACCAACCGTGGCGATGTGACGCCCGGCTATTTCGAAACGATGGGGATCTCGTTCCGCGCGATCACGGTCGTGGAAGCCATGTGGCCGGTGACGTTCGCCAGCGTGTTGAACATGTCGGGAATCGTGTCGACAGCGATGAGCAGGCCCACGCCTTCGGCCGGCAGACCTAGCGACACGAGAACTGGCGCCATCATGAACAGGCTGGCGCTGGGGATGCCTGGCACGCTGAAGCTGATCAACACCGCGGTGATGAGGACCGATGCCAGCGTTGCGAGCCCCATCTCGACTCCGTACAGCTGGCCGAGGAACGCCGCGCTGATCACCCATCGGGGCGGCACATTCATGCGCAGCACCGCGACCGAAAGCGGCAGCGCGAAACTCGTGGCGACCGGCGGCAGGCGTAGTCGATCACGTGCCTCGCGCAGCATCGCCGGCAGCGCCGCCAGCGACGACCGGGAGCTCGCGGCGACGGCCTGCGCCGGCAGCGCCGCGACCGCGAACGCGCGCAGCGGGACGCGCCCGAACAACGCCACCGGCACGTAGAGCATGAGTGTGACGAGCAGCATGACCGCCGAGAGCACGACGATGAAGTACAGCAATGCGCCCGCGGCTTGCATTCCCGTCCGAGCGCCGACGGAGAGCGAGAGCGCGAACACTCCGACCGGTGCCGCCGCCAGCACCCAGCCCACCACGACGAGCATGGCATCGCCCACGCCGTGGAAGAACCCGACGACGTTGTCGCGAAGAGCCGGCGCGAGTCGGGTGATTCCGAGCGCCAGCATCAGCGTGAACACCACGAGGGGCAGCATGGCCCCTTCGGCAGCCGCGCGAACGGGGTTCGCTGGTATCACATCAACGATCCGCTGGGTCAACGACGGCAACTGCTGCACGGCGGTCACCGTCGACGAGGCGGTCGACGTTGCGGTCTCGCGAAGGCGGTCGGCGACCTCAGGCGTGAGTGGGATGCGCGCAAGCAAGGGCGGCGCAATGATGAGCGCGATCACGCCCGCGAGGACCAGCAGAATGGCGTATGTGACGATCGCCCGTACGCCGAGCCGGCCTAGCGAGCGGGATCCGAAGCTGGTGACGACCCCCGTGATCAGCACCGAGACCACGAGCGGCACGACGGTCATGCGGATCGCGTTGACCCAGAGCGTGCCCAGCGGCTCGATGATCGAGACGAGCCTCAGCGCCACGGGGCTGGACGACGCCGCGGCGATGCTGCCGAGAATGAACCCCGCCGCGAGAGCGGCGAGAACGTAGGTCGCGGATCGCATCAGGACCCTGCCAGCCGAAACAGCGCGTCACCATTCATCGCGTATGCCGTCCCTTCGTCAGAGTGGCCGGGAACTATATAGCTCACCGCCCGGCTCCGCCGCGTGGCGTTGATCTCAGTGCGGGATATGAGAGAATCGGGCCTCCAGCTCCATCCGTAGCGAGGAGGCCCCACATGCGCCGCAACGTCGTTCTGTTCGCGTTCTCCATCGGCACCCTGGTCCTCGGCGGCTCCGTCGCAGCGACCGACGGAGCCAAACCCGCCTCCGGATGGCCCGGGCTGAGAGGGCCCACCTACGACGGAGCGGTGCGCGAGGCTCGCCTGCTGGGCGGCGGCGGCCCGGCCAGGCTCGTGATTGGATGGAAGCGCCCTCTGGGCCCCGGCTACTCATCGGTCGTGGCGGGCGACGGACGCCTGGTCACGATGTTCTCCTCCGGGGGGGCGGACGTGGCCGCGGCCTTCGACCCCGCCACGGGCGACGAGATCTGGCGCTATCGGGTCGACGACGCCTACGTGGGTCACGATGGATCTCACGACGGCCCGATCGCCACACCCCTGCTGTCCGGAGGGATCGTCTACGGGTTGGGGCCGCGAGGCCTGCTCTTCGCCCTGGATGCGGCGTCGGGCCGGCAACTCTGGGCCAGGGACATCGTGAAGGAACATGGCGCGCAGCAGCCCTTCTACGGCTTCGCCTGCTCTCCCATTCTGATCGACAACGTCCTGGTGGTGGAGATCGGCGCCGGCCCGGGCAAGACGGTCGCCGGGTTCCACCCCGATGACGGCAGGCTGCTCTGGTCGGCCGGCGACGACACCATCGCCTACCAGTCTCCCATCGCGGCCACCATCGGCGGAAAGCTCCAGGCGGTGGCGGCAGGCAAGAAGACGATCCTCGGCTTGGACGCGAAGTCCGGGGCCGTGCTCTGGAGCTTCGCGCACGCGAGCGACGACGGCGGGGAGTCGACCATCCCCGTTCCCGCCGGCGAGGGCCGCTTCCTGTTGATGAACAAGTCCGACTCCTCCACCATGATCCAGGTGAGCCGCGACCCGGCGGGCGCCTGGAAGGTCGCTCCCCTCTGGACGGCGAACTCCATCAAGGGCACCTACGCCATGCCCGTGTACCACGAAGGGCACCTGTACGGCATGACCAATCGCATTTTCACCTGCGTGGACGCCGCGACGGGCGAAACGAAGTGGCGCTCGCGTGAGACGGGCGACGGTTTCCCGATCCTCGTGGGCAGCCACATGGTGATCATGGCCAAGCTTGGCACCCTCATCGTCGCCGAGCCGTCGCCTCAGGAGTATCGCGAGCTCATGCGGCTCGACCTGTTCCAGGAGCACGCCTGGTCCGGCGTGGTGTGGGCGGACGGCCATCTCTACACGCGGAGCATGGCTCAGCTGGCCCGGGTCGATCTGGCAGCAGGAGCGCCCGAGGCGGTCCCCATGAAAACCGCGGCCTCGACGTTCGGCCGCTTCCTGGACGAGGTGAAGGCGGCCCCCGACAAGGGATCCGTCATCGACGCCTTCCTGGCGAAGCAGACGTCGTTCCCGATCGTGGAGGACACGGGCGCCGTTCATTTCGTCTATCGAGGAGCCGCGTCCGACGTCGGCATCGTGGGTGACATGATCGGCTTCACCGAAAATTCCATGACGCGCGTTCCCGGGACCGACCTGTTCTACTACTCCACCAGGCTGGAGCCGAACGCCGCGATCACCTATGGGTTCATCGTCGACTATGCCAAGGCGACCGCCGATCCCAGGAACCCGCGGCCTGGATCCGGCCGCTTCGGCGACGTGTCGTGGCTGGCGATGCCGGCCTGGGAAGAACCGGACTACTCCGAAGGCGCCGGGGCCGCCCGCCCCGGTCGGCTGGAGACGGTGGACTACGTGAGCACCGCCCAGGAGGGGCTCAAGCGCACCGCGCAGGTCTATCTCCCCGCCGGCTACGAAGCCGGCGCCGGACGCCGCTACCCGGTGGTCTACGTCCACGATGGCAAGGAGGCGCTGGAGAAGGGGGACATGAAGAACGTCCTCGATCATCTGATCGGGAGGAGGGTGGAGCCGGTCATCGCCGTCTTCGTGATCCCCGATCCGAACAACGCCCGTCGCGACCTGAACCAGATCGATCTTTATGTCGAGATGCTCGTGAAGGATCTCGTCCCCCTCATCGATGGTCGGTATAGCACCATCGCCGAAGCCGCCGGGAGGGCCACTGTGGGCGCGGCGGCCGGCGCGAACGCGGCGTTGCAAGGCGGCCTCAAGCGCTCCGATGTCTTCTCGCGCGTGGGGGCCCAGTCGGTCATGATGAGACGAAGCTCCGAGTTCGATCCGGTCGTGGGCCAGGCTGAGGAGCGGCCGCTTGTCATCTACCTGGAGTGGGGGACATATCACCTGCGCGCGCCCAACGAGACCCTGGACATGCCCAAGGCGAACCGCCAGCTGTGGGAACGTCTGCGCCAGAACGGGTATCGGCCGGCCGGCGGCGAGGTTCCCGAGGGCTTCGGCTGGAAGTCATGGCGCGCCCACACGGGAGACATGCTGGCCGCGCTGTTCCCGCTGCGTCGCGAACAGGCGAGGTGACGAAAGGAGCTGGAGCCACCGCGAGCCTCGGCGCGCTGGTGGCTCCGCCCCCGCAGCCTCCCGCGTCAGCGCAGCTTGAGGGTGGCGACCGTGTCCACGAGGGACGTCGACCCGTCGGTGGCCGTCGCCGCGGTCACGTTCCCCGCGAAGCAGGTCCCGTACGTCCCGGGCATGCTGAGGCCGCGGTAGGCCTGTTTGCCGGGGCAGGCGTACTTCTACCTGGTGACGGGACGCAACCGGCTCGGAGAGGAGGGGCCGAAGGGCTACGACTCGGATGGGACGGTGCAGCCGAATCCGGCACCATGCCCCTGATGCAGGCACGGCTCAGGGCTGGGCAGGGATGATGATGTAGTCCGTATCCTCCGGTCTTCGAGTCGGCACAAGCCGTCTCCAACAGGTCTCCAGGACTGGGGATTTCCTGGGCACCGATTCGATTGATACACTCCGGCAACGACGAGGATGCCCTGGGCGGAGCGGGGGCAACATGAGTTCCGGCAGCCGGATCCTGACGGTCAGGACCGCAGGTCTTCGAACGCTGGCATGCGCGCTGATGATCGCAGCGGCCGCGCCGCCCGGATCCCCCCTTGCGCTGGCGCAGGGCGCGGCGAGCCGCGAGGTAAGTTCCGCGGACGGCCCTCAATCTTCATGGCCCGTCGAGTTCGCACGGGGCGATCTGCCGTTCGTGGCCCAGCACCGGAATCTGACGCTCGAGCTGCGCGGGGGGAGCTTTCTCGTACGACAAGGCGAGGAGACGCTCCGCAGCGTCCCTGCCGGCGCGCTCGTCGCCGCGGTGTACGATGTCGCGCCCTACCGTCCCGTGGTCGGGTATTTCGCATCGATGGGCCCGTGGAGGCCCTCGCTGGCGTATACAGAAATCAATTTCGGCCTGATCCCCATCGCCTTGATCGAGGTGGTGATTCCGCTCGTCCTCGCTCCCATCGTCAAGTCGCAGCATTTCGTCACGCTGATCTGGAAGGACCGGGATCAGGTTCGCGACGTGACGTTTCAGGTGAAGGGAAACGACCGTGCGGAGATACTCGCGGCCATCCAGGAGGGGACAGGCGTCGTTGGGCGCGACGCGCCGGCAGAGCGCGCGAGACTGCGTGACGACGTCAAGGCCGCCAAGCGGCGGAGTTTCATCCTCGACCTCGATCGCGAGATCTACATCGCCGACACCTACGTCGACGCCGGCGGACACCGCGCGGTGGTCCTGGAACGCGGGGCAGGCGACACAGAGCTGCTCGTCTTCAAGGGGCGCTCGCACGACCATAAGGAGGTGGTGCTCGGCACTCCGGTGAGGGTGACGGCGGCGGGCACCGCGGCGGGTGAGGAGGTGGCGGTCTCCTATCGAGACTCGCCGGCCGGCTCCACCATCTCAGAACTGCGCACCGGGGACCGGATCATCACACTCCCCGAGTTCATCGTGCCGGCGCCGGGCGAGCCGCAGCTCGTGCCCGGCACCCATGGCCGTGTCGTCAGGATCGCCGCCGGCCAGTTCGCCACGGGGACGATCACCCGCTCCGAGTATGGCGGGCAGCCGGCGTTCCTCTTCAAGGCCATACGAACCAACTTCACCTTTTCTTTTTCCAGCCCATCGACAAACCCCTACCCCATCGGCGACCTCTACGTCAGCCGCGGCCGCGTCATCTTCGATCCGGGCGACTCCAGGGCCGCAAGGAAACGACGCGTCTCCCTCGCGCGATCCGCGATCACCGAGATCGCCACCGGACCGATGAACAACTCGACGATCATCCGCCTGACCACCCGTGGGAAGACGTTCAGTTTCAGATTGCGGGCCCCGGGCCGTTCGCCCGATGCCGCCTCGCCGTGGTCCGGGAATCACGGCCGCACCCGTCTGGTCGAGACCCGGCTGGCCGACTTCGCTCGCCTGGCCATCCGGGACTTCGACGCCGCGATGAGGATGTTCGAGGGGTGGGTGGCGGGAGGATCTGAAGAATAAGCCCCCATCCGCGCCGGGGGTCGGGGCATCCGATCGTGGCGACGACGCCACAGGGGGCGTCGAGTCACCAGGAGGAGTTCATGGACGTGCGGAGCAAGCTGCGTTGGCCGGTTCTCGTGTCGAGCGCAGTGGCTGCGCTCGTCTTGTCGGGAACTGCCTCTCGGTCCGAGCAGACGCCGTCCGAGTTCGCGAGATATCGGTATGACGCGGTCATTGGCATAGGCCCTTCCTATCCCGAGGAGGACATCGGCCTGCTTGGGAATGCCTCTGGTGGGACGGCGTTCATGGTGGGATTCGGGCATCGGATAGTCGGTGTTCTTATGGGAGAGATCGAGTTCGGCGTCACGGGTCGCGAACATGACGTGTCTTCAATTTTCCTGAAGGATGACCCAACGCTCGGCTTGACTTGGCTTTCTTACTCGTTACTGGCGCGGTTCAATGTCGGACGATTCGAGCCTTTCATCGGAATCGGAGCGGGCCAGGGTCAGGCTGACCTCGAGGTCGTGACCGAGCCCTTTGCGCCGCCGGAGCTTGAAATCGCTGAGGACCGTGGTCTCCTCCTGAACTACCGCGCGGGATTCGACGTGGCGCTCGGCCCAAAGCATCGCCTCGGGCTGGAAGTGCGAAGGACCGATTGCGAGGTCGATCTGGGCGGCTTCACCGACGGCGAGGCCCAGGCAGGTGGCGTCTCGGCCCTTCTTTCCTATCGATACACGTTCGGAAAGAGGAAGCTGTCGACGGCCGGCACTCCCTGAGAGACCCGAGTACTCGGGCGTCGCGCGCCCGGTCTAATCCGCCGATCGTTCCGTGCGGCCGGCAGCCAGGGCCATGAGCCCGGGGGCCCAGGCGAGGGCCCACGCCGTGAACTGGATCGCGTAGTTGCGGCCGGCCGCGGGCGGCGCACCCCAGAGCGTGTTCAGCGCGAGATAGAATGTCACACCGCTGAGGGCAGCCGCCGCAACGCCGCGGACGGCGATCTCGGCCCACGATCGGCGAGCCGGGGCGCGCAGCCAGCGGCCCTCCAGGACGGCCAGCAGCAACCACATCACGATCCAGGCTGCCGGGATCGCCGTGCCATAGGGCCGATCGTCAATCACCACGATGAACGCGTAGTACGCGAGCGCGCCGCCGATTCCGGCAGCCGCACCGATGGGCAGGCCCCGGAACGGTCGCCCGGACGCTGCGCCCAATGCGGCCCCGACGATCGTGAGCAAGGCCGCTCCGTGGATCACCCCCGCCGTCAAGCTGTGGCGCACGCCGAAGGTGTACCAGATCCAGTCCGCCAGCGTCGCCGTTGCCGCGACCGCCAGGATCCACAAGACGATCTTGACAGGCATGATCATGGTCGCGCTACGGGCCGAGTAGCCCTCACTTCGAAGGCTTCGACTTGTCAGCACTGTTGAGGGCGACCGCCTGGCGGACGAGCGCCTTGAAGGCGGACGCGTCAACCTCTTCTCCTTCGTGAATGTCGATCGCGCGGCGTACGTTCCCCTCGAGACTCGAGTTGAAGAGACGGGCCGGGTCCTTCAGGAACGCGCCCTTGGCGAAGGTGAGCTTCACGACCTTCTTGTAGGATTCGCCCGTGCAGATGATGCCGTCGTGCGACCAGACCGGATTCATCCACTTCCACTCCTCGGCGACGTCCGGGTCTGCTTCCTTGATGAGCGTTCGCATTCTGCTGAGGGTTTCCCCACGCCAATCCCCGAGGTCGACGATTCTCTGCGAGATGAGCTCCGATGCCGACTGGTCCTGCCCCGCGCCCGACTTTTTCATGAGGCGCTCGTCGGCGTGGCCTGCAGGCGGCGCCAGAAGAAGTACGAGAGCCCCCAGAGCACGCCGGTGGCCGCCGCCCAGCCCCACGCCTCCGGGCCATCGCCCACCGAGAAGTGGGCGATGAGTGCCGAGGCGAGAGTGATGGCGAAACCCGCGTAGGCCCACTCCTTGAGCCGCGCTGGCACCGGCGCAAGCAGCAGTACCACGCCGAGGAGCTTGGCCCACGAGAGCTCCACCCGGAAGTAGTCGGGGAAGCCGAGGTGGGTGAACATCTCCGCCACCTGCGGCAGGCTCAGCTGCGCGTAGGCGGTGAAGCTCATCTGGAGGCAGAAGAGCGCGGTGACGATCCAATAGACCATGGTCCAGGACTTGGGCGTGGCCCTGACGGCGACGGGGGCCGGCTTCTGCAGGGTCGACTCCACGGGATTCCTCCTCCTATGCTTCAACGCTTCGGGGCGTTGGGCGGCCAATCGGGGGCCTCGACGCTGAACTGCTTTGCGTACTCGACGTTCAATCGCTGCCACCCGCCGAACTTCACGGCCTCGGTGCCGACGATGCGTCCAATCGGCTCACCCGCGAGGAGCCGCTCGAGGACGTCGAAGCAGATGTGCCAGCCCGCGGCGCCCCACGAGATGAAGCGGCGATCGATGTTGTGCCAGAGCGCCAGGCGCGTGCCGCTGCCGAGCGGTTCTAGCTCCCACCGGAGGTCGTTGCCACCCCAGCTGTACTCGAGAAGCCTCGGCGCCTCGGCCCGCTTCACGGTGCTCTCGGAGATCTGCGGCGTCGGCATCCCGACCGTCGAGAGCTTCACAGGCCCCACGGCGGCCAGGCTCCGATCGGAGTCGAACGGCGCCCATTCGGACAGCTGCGCAGGATCGGTCAGCGCCTCCCACACCATCGCCGGCGGATGACGGAGCTCCCGGACGAGAATGAGCGTCCACGTCTCGCCGTCGTTCCGGACCTCGGCTCCGGCCGCGGGGCCGGGCACATACGTCTCGCGGTTGCTCATCGGTTCTTTCCTTTCCTGGGTGCCTGCCCCATCCGATCGAGATGGCGTTCGAGCGCATCCACGTGGGCCGTCCAGAAGCGCCGGAAAGGAGCGAGCCAGTCATCGACCTCCATGAGCGGCTGGGGCCGGATCCGATAGACGCGCCGCTGGGCTTCGACGCGCGACTCCACGAAGCCGGCCTCGCGCAGCACGCGGAGGTGCTTGGACACCGAGGTCTGGGGCATCTGCAGCCGGCGCTCGATCTCGCCGACGGATCGCTCCGACGACGCCAGCAGGCTGAGGATAGCCCGGCGGTTCGGCTCTGCGATGATCGCGAACGATGACTCCATGTCCGCGAATATACGCGCGTGGTCATATGCCTGTCAAGCCATATTTATGGATTCAGCGCCGCCCGTGCGGCGGCTCGAGAGGGAAGCAACCTCGGGGCAGTGACGCTCGGACGCGAGAGGGGATGGCCTGCCGCCCATCGCTGCGCGGCAGGCTCGCGGGGGAAGCTACTGTTGGACCGCTGTCGCCTGGGCGCCGCGCAGCGACTTGAAACCGGTGCGGACTTCTGCGGCGAACAGCTCCGGCTGCTCCCACGCGGCGAAGTGGCCGCCTTTGTCCAGCTTGTTGTAGTGAATGAGCTTGGGATACGCCCGCTCCGTCCAGCTCCTCGGGGCTGGATAGAGTTCGTCAGGGAAGACGCTCACGGCAACCGGGATGGAGACGCCTTTGGCATTGAAGTACCCGAGTTTGCCAAAAGTCTCCCAATAGAGGCGGGCGCCAGAGAGCGCCGTGTTCGTCAACCAGGTGATCGTGATGTTATCGAGGATGTCGTCGCGCGTGAGGCCTTCGGTCTTTCCGTCGAAGACGCGTGCGATCAACTCGTAGCTGCGCGCGTCGTGATCAAGGAAATAAGCCGCCAGGCCGACGGGAGAGTCCGCGATTCCGTATAACGTTTGCGGTCGCAGACCCATCTGGAATCCGTAGGCGATTCCCTTTTGATAAACGAACTGCAGACGGTCGTAAGCGAGTTTCTCGTCGGCTGAGAGACCCGATGGCGCCGGTGCGCCGGAAAAGGCGGCCCCATCAATGTCGGCTGGAAAGATGCCGGGCATGTTGGTGTGAATGGCCAGCAACCCTTTCGGCGCCTGCACTCCCATCAGGTCGACGATGACAGCACCCCAGTCGCCGCCCTGCGCCACATAACTCGTGTAGCCGAGACGCTTCATCAGCAGGTCCCAGGCACGCGCGATGTGGGGAACATCCCACCCGGTGGTGGTCGGTCTGCCTGAGTATCCGTAGCCCGGCATTGACGGAATCACCAGGTGGAACGCATCGGATGCTTTTCCGCCGTGTGTGGTGGGATTGGTCAGCGGATCGATGATCTTCATCTGTTCCACGATCGAGCCGGGCCACCCGTGCGTCACGATGAGCGGCAACGCATTCTCATGTTTCGAGCGCACGTGAATGAAATGAATGTCGAGGCCATCGATCTCGGTCATGAACTGCGGCAGGGCGTTCAGCTTCGCTTCGCACTTGCGCCAATCGTAGTCCGTGGCCCAGTAGCGCGCGAGGTTCTGGGCCGTCGCGAGCTGCACACCTTGCGATGCATCGGTGACCGTTTCCCGCTCAGGCCACCGTGTCTCGTTGATGCGCCTGCGCAACTCGGTAAGCTCCGTGTCTGGAACGTTCACTCGAAATGGACGAATCGGGTTCTTGTCGGCTGCCTGCTTGCCGCCCTGTCGTGGAGTACTGGTCATTGGTTGTCCTCCCGATGAGTCGTTGTGGAGTCCACCGGATGTAAGGAAACAGGAGCCGAGGAACTGCGTCGGTGCGCGAGACAGCGCGGAGTCCCGTCCCTTCCCGGAGTGGTCCAGGCGCACGCAGGAGGGGCAGTGCGCCTCCCCCGGTGGCGGCTCACCCTGAGAACGAGTAGAAATGAGACGTGACAACCGCGACGGTACCTTCATCGTGTGCGCACGTCTATCAGGGAGAACTACTGAAAGTGGGTAGGAGCCAGCCTGAGCAGACCTCACGAACAGGAACAGGTGGTGTCGCGCACGGACGCACGGTCCTCTGCTTCAAACATTCACGTCCAAGGTGAGCTCGTGGCGACGGTTGAGGTCGACGGACCGCGGTCCTTCCCACGTGTTCACCACCTTCCAGTGACGCCCGCCGTCCTGTGAGCGTGCCAGGCCGACCAATGGCGGCGGCACGTCCTCTCCGGGCCGCAGCGAATCGTCCCGGGGCCAGGACACGACAAGGGCGAGACCCTCGGTCTCGGAAGTGAAGTGCATGAGGCGGACCGGGAGCGGCAATTGCCAGTAGCCAGGGGGCAGCTTCCAGTCGACGTGCAGGGTCTCCAATCGGAAAGATCCCGAGCCCGACCGCACCGCCATCCGCCCCGCGCCGGATATGCGCAGGGGGCCCGGCCCGCACACCAGCCAACTGCAGCCGTCGCGAAGCCGCACGTAGCGCCAGTGCGACCCCGCATCGGTCGAGAGGGCGGCGTGGCATTTCGGCCCATCGAACAACCAAGGATCCTCCCACGCGAACGCGACCAGCCCGTCGGCCTGAACGATGACGGAGTCGACCCCTTCCGGCGGCCAGCTTGCTCCGGCCCGCAGGCGCCCCCAGAGCCCGATGTCCGGCTGAATCGGTTGCCACCTGGCGCCGCCGTCGCGCGTGCCCAGAAACCTGGCGCTCGAGCTCCGCCCACCGGGCCCGCGGGCCGGTTCGTGGCCTGCCGCCAGGCCGATCCCGTTGGCTCCGATGTGCACGTGGGTCAGGGTCCATCCGGTCGGTACGGGCAGGTTGGCGTTGCGCGTCCCCAAAAGCCTCGGCTCGGTCGGAGGGGGTACTACGCGGGCGCGCTCGGACCAGCTTCGCCCGTCATCGGCGCTTTCGAGGAGCCGGGCTCCAATCCCTACGACGATGTGCATGTTTTCCTAATTTAGGTCAGATCCTGCCGTCGGCACGGTCGCTGGGCGCGCCGGAGGCGAGCACGTGGCATCGGCGGAACAAGATGCATCCTACGCCCGACGACGTAGGCGGAACAACCTACTCGGGATCGGCCTGCTGGGGGGTCACCGTGGCGGTCGCGCTGTTGTTGGCGGTGTTCGGGTCGAACTGGTCGGAGTCCGTGATCGTCGCCGTGTTCGTCCGGGGGCTCAGGGAGACGACGATCGCGGTGATCGTCAGCGTCTGCGGGGTGTCCGTGCTCACCGTCCCGACCGTCCACTCGCCGGTTTCCGCGTCGTAGGTTCCCTGGCTCGGGGTCGCGGACACGAATGTGAGCCCGGCCGGGAGTTGGTCCGTCACCCGCACGCCGGTTGCGGTGGCCGGCCCGTTGTCGATCAGGGTGACCGTGAACGACACCGTGTCACCGACGTGAGGACGCGGATCGCTGACCGACTTTAGAAGGAACAGGTTGGCCTGCTGGGGGTCCGTCACGGTCGTGTCACTGTTGTTGGCCAGGTTCGGGTCGAACTGATCGGAGTCCGTGATCGTGGCGGTATTCCCGCCAGGACTCGCTGACACGACGATTGCCGTGATCTCCAGCGTCTGCGGGGCGCCCGTGGTCACCGTCCCGACCGTCCACTCGCCGGTTACCGAGTCGTAGGTGCCCTGGCTCGGGATCGCCGAGACGAACGAAAAAGTATCCGGCAGCAGATCGGCAACGGCGACATTCGTCGCGTCGTCCGGCCCGTTGTCGAACAGCGTCACCGTGAAGGTCACCGTGTCGCCCACGTTCGGGGTCGGATCGCTCGTGCTCTTCGCGACCGCGAGATCGGCCTGCTGGGGTGTCACGGTGGCGGTCGCGCTGTTGTTGGCGGTGTCGGGGTCGAACTGGTCGGAGTTGGTGATCGTGGCCGTGTTCGTCCGCGGGTCCGGGGAGACCACGGTCGCCGTGATCTCCAGCGTCTGCGGGATGGCCGTGCTCACCGTTCCGACCGTCCAGAGCCCGCTGGCCGACTCGTAGGAGCCCTGGCTCGGGTTCGCGGACACGAACGTGAGCCCGGCCGGGAGCTGGTCGGTGACCTGCACGCCCGTTGCGTCGCCCGGCCCGAAGTTGGCGAGAGTGATCGTGAACGTGATCTGGTCGCCCACGTTTGGCGTGGGGTCGCTCACGCTCTTCGCGACCGCGAGATCGGTCTGCTGACCCGGGGTCTCGGTGGCAGTCGCGCTGTTGTTGTCGGTGTCGGGGTCGAACTGGTCGGAGTCCGTGATCGTCGCCGTGTTCGTCCGCGCGTCCGGGGAGACCACGGTCGCCGTGATCGCGAGCGTCTGCGGGATGGCCGTGCTCACCGTCCCGACCGTCCAGAGCCCGCTGGCCGACTCGTAGAAGCCCTGGCTCGGATTCGCGGACACGAACGTGAGCCCGGCGGGGAGCTGGTCGGTGACCTGCACGCCGGTTGCAGTATCCGGCCCGGCGTTGGTGAGCGTGACCGTGAACGTGATCTGGTCGCCCACGTTGGGCGAGGGGTCGCTCACGCTCTTCGCGACCGCGAGGTCAGAGCCCGCGGCGACAGGTGTGCCGCCGCCGTTCGCGAAGTCGACGCATGCCTGCTCGGACGCGAACTGCTGGCTCGATGTCGGACCGAGGGCCATCCAGCCGTTGTTGAGGCAGGCGAGCGCCGCCTGCACGATCAGCTGCTCGCCCTTCGCCGCATAGGAGGTACAGGCCTGTTCGCTCGAGAATGGGTCGCCCGAGCGCGTGTACAAGCCCGTCCAGCCGTTCTTCTGGCACGCCTTCGCGTTCAAGGAGTTTCCGGGCTTGGCGGCGAGCGCGGCCGTCGAAGCGAGAAGCAGGACAATCGCGAGCGCCCCGACGAGGGTATCTATCCGCCGTGTGAGCCCGCGTCTGAGACCCGGCCTGGAAGAGCCGTGTCCCGGCACGAGCGTGCCGCTGTAGCTGGCGTTTAGGCCGTACTTGAGCTGCATGGTATGCGCGGATGCCCGATCGATGTGCCTCACAGAGGAACGCAACAATCACCCTGTGGACCCAATGTGAGGTGCCCCAAATATACCGTGATAAGAGTGGCCGTCACTGAAGATTTTCGTGACGATATGCTGGAAGGAGGGGGGACAGCGACCAGGGTAGGGGGGGCGCGCAGCCGGCGACCTGGAATGGGACGCTGTTCCGAGTCGAGGCGAGACTTCGGGCGACTCCCCGGACTCAGCGCGGCGCTTCAGCCACACGTGCCGCAGGCCACGAGCCGTAGGCGAGGAGGCTCCCCTCGAATTCAATCTTCGCCTTGCTGATGTCGATCAGCGGCCCCAGCTCGTACACGTTCCTGTAGCCATAGCTGTACAGGGCGTTGAAGGTGTGGATGTTGAGCGATGCAGGGGACACCTTGCTGGCCATCGCCGTCGGCTCATTCAGAAAGTTGTTGTTGCAGTAAATGAGGACCCTGGTGTCTTTCGATGGGATGATCCTGGCAAGCTCCTCGGCGGTGAAGTCGGGCAAACTGAGGTGCGTGGCGCCCTTGACATGAAGGAGGTTGAATTTCTCCGTGCTGCGCGCATCGAGGATGACGGTGGAGCGCCTGGCCGCCATCCGGATGAATTCTTTCTCGGTGATCCGACGTTCCTTTCGGATCTTCCCAACCACGGCGACCTGATCTTCGAAGGCGTCGTAGTCGATCAGCCGGTTCGGAATATCCTCGACGTAAATCGATCCACTGCACAGGATCAGACCTGCAAGAACCACAACTCCTTTCATCTCGTCCTCCTTCTGCGCCGGGTTCTCGCGTAATCCTAGAGTGGCTTTGCGGATCCTGCGAGGAACGGCCGGCGCAGACTGGAGGGCTCGCTCTGTAAGTCATTGAGAACGCTAAGACTAGCTTCCTTTCTACGGAGCGCACGGCACCGTGCGCGGCGCTCCTGACGAGGTCTGCCCGAAGCTGCCGACGTTCGGCGTGGTCGCGCGGACCAGGTAGTAGAGCGCCTCACCCACCGGCGGCAGGTCGGGGTCGGCGAGGAAGGTGTCCGTCGTCGAGCCGAGCACGGTGCAGTTGGTGGCGAAGTCCCTGGACGAGGCGCGCACGAGCTCGTATCCCGTCGCGTAGTCCTGCGCCGGCCAGGAGAACTGCGTCGGATCGGACGGATTGAGGAAGCCGGACCCGAAGATCTCGTCCGCCACGCCGTAACCGGGATCGCTCGGACACTGGTTGTCCAGGCCGTCGTTGATCTCGATCGCGCCACTGTAGGTATCCGCGTTCAGGTCGTCGCAGTCCGAGCCGCCGCAGGAGCTGTCCTGGCTGCAGTCGGCGTCGAGATCCGCGCAGCCCGGGTTCTCGTCCTCCTCAATCGTCCCGATCGCCTGAGAGTCGCCGATCGGCGCCCCGCTCGGACTGACGAGGTTCACGAAGAAGGTCTCGGTGCATTCATCCTTCGTGTCGCCGCCCACGTTCACGACGGCGATCTTCGAGGTCTCTCCCGGCGCGAAGGTCACGATGCCGAAGCCCGCGGTGTAGTCCTGACCCGCGATGGCCGTCTCGTTGGCGGTCGTGAACTGCACTGACACCGTCGACACCGACGGCGCCGTGAGCCCGACGGTGAAGCCGAACGTCGTCGTGCCGCTCTGGCCTTCCGGCAGCGAGAGATCGTCGATGTACAGGACCCCCTGAACGTCGTCGTTGTTGATCAGGCCCGTCCCCGAGAAATCGCCGAGCGAGCAGTTGACCGGGATGGACAGGACGACGGTGAAGGCTTCGTTCCCCTCCAGCGCCAGGTCGCCTTTGACGTCGACCGTGACGGTCTTGGCCGTCTCTCCCGGCAGGAACGTGACCGTTCCCGAGGCGGCCGTGAAGTCTCCCGGAGCCACCGCCCCGCCGTTCTGCGTCGCCCAGTTGACCGTCAGCGTCAGGTTGTTCTTCGGCCCGCCCAGGAACACATCGAAGGTCAGCGGCGTCGTCCCGGAATTCCCCTCCATCACCGTCGCATCGCCGACCGAGACCTGGACGTCGTCGTTGTTGATGAGGCCCGACCCGCTGAAATCGCCCAGCGAGCAGTTCACCGCGTTCGACAGGACCACGTTGAAGGCCTCGTGTCCCTCCCAGGTCGTGTCGCCGTTGATGTTCACGGAGACCGTCTTGGCCGTCTCCCCTGGAAGGAACGTGACCGTGCCCGAGGCGACCGTGAAATCCGCCGGAGCCACCGCCCCGCCGTTCTGCGTCGTCCAGTTGACCGTCAGGGTCAGGTTGTTCTTCGGACCGCCGAGGGTCAGGTTGAAGGTCATCGGCGTCGTGCCGGAATCTCCTTCCGCCATCGTCGCGTCGCCCACCGACACCTGGACGTCGTCGTTGTTGATGAGGCCCGAACCGCTGAAATCGCCCAGCGAGCAGTTCACCGGGCTCGACAGGGCGACGAAGAAGGTCTCGTTTCCCTCCCACGTCGTGTCGCCGTTGACGTCGACCGTGACCGTCTTGGCCGTCTCTCCCGGCAGGAAGGTCACCGTGCCCGAAGCGGCCGTGAAGTCTGCTGGAGCCACCGCCCCGCTGTTCTGCGTCGCCCAGTTCACAGCCAGGGTGAGGTTGTTCTTCGGGCCGCCCAGAGTCACGTTGAAGGTCATCGTCGTCGTGCCGGAATCTCCTTCCGTCACCGTCGCGTCGCCCACCGACACCTGGACGTCGTCGTTGTTGATGAAGCCGGTCCCGCTGAAATCGCCCAGCGAGCAGTTCACCGGGCTCGACAGGACGACCAAGAAGGCCTCGTTTCCCTCCCAGATCGTGTCGCCGTTGGCATCGACCGTGACCGTCTTGGCCGTCTCACCCGGCAGGAAGGTCACCGTGCCCGAAGCGGCCGTGAAGTCTCCGGGGGCCACCGCCCCGCCGTTCTGCGTCGCCCAGTTCACCGTCACGGTCAGGTTGTTCTTGGGCGCGCCGAGAGTCACATCGAAGGTCAACGGCGTGGTGCCGGAATCCCCCTCCGTCACCGTGACGTCGCCGACCGAGACCTGGACGTCATCGTTCGTGATACCCCCGAGCCCCTGGGAATCCGCGATGGTCGCGTTGGTCGCGGCCGACAGGTTCACGAGGAAGAACTCGGTCCCCTCCCATGCGGTATCGCCCGCCACGTCGACGGTGATCGTCTTCGCTGTCTGGCCCGGATCGAAGGTCAGTGTGCCGGTGGTGGCGAGATAATCCGAAGACGAAAACGCAGAGGCATTGGCCGTGGCGAAACTCACGGTGACCGTCGCGGCGGAGGACGGCGTCAGGGTCACAGTGAAGGTGAAGGGCGTGGTCCCCGCGTCCCCCTCAGGAGCCGTGACGTCGTTGATGGTCAGGGACTGGCCCCAGCACTGTGAACCGAGCATCAGCAGCGCCACGAGCGCAAGGAACGCCCGCCGGCCCAGGCCAGGCGAGAGAATTGCCGTGAAATCGTCCATCTGCGTCTTCCTCTGAAGGAGAGAGTCAAGATTCAGTGCACCCGGATTGCCGGGCGCGAGGCTCGTCTTCGATCACGTCGTAGGGCACCTTCACCCGCCAGGTGGGCCTCGAAAAAACGACTGAGCGCGGCAGAGCCGGGGGGGCTGGAGATGGAACTCGCCTGCCATCAACAGGTTAGAAAGGCGGGGGATCGGAGGAGCGCTCAGCGGGTCCGGTCCGCCCAGCCGCCGAGGACCAGGACCGGGCGCGTCAGAGGGGGCTCGACCGACTCGAGGCTTTTCTCGAGGAACAGGAAGCGTCCGCGGGCGGGGTCGGCGTCGAAGCGGCCGCCGGTGATCGAGATCGCCACGCGCGCGAGCGCGGGTGGCCGGCCGCCGTGGTCGGGCCAGACGGGCCCCGACCGGTCCACCACGAGCTTTTCGCCTTCATCGCGCACCCGGGCGAGGTGCAGGGAGTGCACCGAGGTGTTCCAGTAGTAGAGATCGGCCCCGCGCCCCCAGCGGGGCCACCGCGCGCCCCCTGTTGAAGCCTGGATCTTCTGGCCGCCTCCGGGAAAGGAGCGCACGTACGCCTGGACCAGCGAGTCCACCTCGTCGGACTCGTAGGCCATCCAGCGGCCGTCCGGTGAGATCGCGGCGTTCGTCTCGTGGAACCGGGACGCTGCGAGCGGCTGCGGCGGGGCCGTGGGACGGCCGGCCGCGTCGATCTCGAGCCGCATCAGGTCCCAGCCGGTCTGCGGGCGGTGCTCCTGGAACACGAGTGTCCGCCCGTCCGGTGACCAGGCGTTCGGATGCATCCGGTTGGGGCCTTCCAGCAGGACGATCGCCTCTCCTGCCTCGCCGGCCGGCAGCGACAGCAGCCGCCAGCCTCCCTCCATCACCGCTCCCACCGCGATCCGCCGGCCGTCCGGCGACCAGGTGGGGTGGCGCGGCGACAGGCCGAACGAGAGCTGCGTGAGCGTGCCGTCCATCTTCACCAGCCAGAGATCCGACTGTCCGGTCGCGCCGGCCACCACCGCCACGCGGGCCCCGTCCGGGCTCAGCCGCGCATCCCGGAAAACGCGCGGCGCGCCCCCCAGGCGCGTGAGCACGCCCAGCCGGTCGATCCACGCGAGGAAACACTCCGGCGAGGTCGCGATGCCGGGACTGTAGAGAGCGGCGCCGGAGGCCGAGACGGCGAGGTGCGCGGCGCCGTTCTGCGGCTCATAGCGGATGTCGCCGAGGACGAGCTCCGGCTCTCCGCTTGTCTTCAGCCGCTCGGGGTCGAACGCGACCGTCCAGGCGCGGCCGCCACGGACGAACGCCAGCCGCTCTCCCGGCACGTAGCGCCCGAAGCCCGAGTTCCTGAGGATGACGCGCCGCTCACCCGTCTCCATCGAGACCGCTTCGAGGCGCGCCTCATCGAAGCTCGCGTCCTCGACCGACGCCGTGAACAGGACCCAGCCCCCCGGCAGCGCGTCGGGCCAGCGGTGCGAGTACTCGCCGCGTGCGACATCCAGCGTCGTCAACGGCTCCGGCCGGCCCCCTTGTTCGGAAACGCGCATCAGACCGGAGGTCTGCGCCGCCATCACGATCGTGCCATCCGCGGTCCAGGTGGCTCCACGCAGGTTATTGCCCAGGTCGCACAGCGCCATCGCAGGCCCTCCGTCCCGCTGCACCTTCTTGAGCTTGCGGTCAGCGAAGAAGCCGATCCAGCGGCCGTCGGGGGAGAAGAAAGGCTGTTGTCCGCCTTCGGTGCCGGCAAGGGGGTGCAGGACGACGTCGTCGAGCGGACGCAGGTACAGGCGCGATGCCCCTCCTTCCGCGGCCTCCACCACCACGGTCGACCCGGTGGGGTCGATCGCAAACGGGGGTGAGTAGCCGCCCGCGATCGTCACCCCCTCGGGGAAGTCGAGGCTCAGGCGCAGCGGGGGGAGAGGGACAGCCGACCTCCGTTCCGGCAGGAACGCCAGCGCGGTCACGACCGCCAGAGCTGCCGCGACCGGGACCCAGACCGCCGGCCCCACCTTCAGCCTCGCCGGCATCCGACCACCGGGCGCCGGCGTGACGCCGCTCCCCAGCTCGACGAGCTCGAGGCGCGCATCCCCGATGTGCTGTAGCCGGTCACGGGGGTCCTTCCTCAGGCAGCGCTGGAGCAGGCGGCGCACCGGCGCAGGCACGGCACCCGGCAGGGCGGGCCAGTCCGGCTCGTCACGCAGGACGGAGGCAAGGATCGCCGCGAAGGTGGGGGCAGTGAACGCCCTCTTCCCCGTGAGCATCTCGTAGAGCAGGCACCCGAAGCCCCAGATATCGGTGCGTGAGTCCACCGGGTCGCCGTTGATCTGCTCGGGGCTCATGTAGGGAGCCGTCCCCAGGATCATCCCTGCGACCGTCGTGGGGTTCGCGGGGGGAACCGGCTCCGCACCTGCCGCCGTCTCCTTCGCCAGGCCGAAGTCGACGAGCTTCACTCGCCCGCTCGCGGCAAGCATCACGTTCGAGGGCTTGAGGTCCCGATGGGTCACGCCCTTGGCGTGCGCCTCGGCGAGCCCTTCCGCCACCTGCACCGCCACGGAGAAAGCCTCGCGCAGCGGCAGCGGCCCGCGTGCGAGCCGCTCCGCCAGCGTCTCTCCCTCGACCCGCTCGAGGATCAGGTAGGGGGCGCCGTCGAGCTGCTCGAAGCCGTAGATCGCGGCGATGTTGGGGTGGCTGAGCGCGGCGAGGACGCGCGCCTCCCGCTCGAAACGCCGCAGGCCGTCTGAGTTCCCCAGGAACGTCCCGGCCAGCGCCTTGATCGCGACCTCCCGATCGAGGGTCGGGTCGAGGGCGCAGTAGACCCGCCCCATCCCGCCCGCTCCCAAGAGCCTCCGGATCTCGTAGCGCCCCAGACGGTGCCCCGGGGGGAGGAGCGCCGCCTCCTCGCCGCCTCCCGCCTGCAGCGCGGCCGCGGCAGCGGACTCTCCCGGGAGGCCGAGCGCGCCACCGGGGCGCAGCCCATCCTCCTCTCCCTCGGCGAAGCGGAGCAGCTCCTCCAGCCTGGCGCGGAGCGCCTCGTCCCCGGCGCACGCCTCGCGCAGCCACCGGTCGCGCTCGGCGGGCGGAAGGTCGAGCGCCTGCTGCAGGAGCGCGTCGACACGCTTCCAGTCATCCCGCTCGATCATGGTTGATTCGGCGGTCCATAGCCCTGGAGCTGGACGCGGAGCCATGCCCGGGCGCGCAGCCAGTCCCGCTGGGCGGTGCGGAGGGAGATCCCGAGCGCCTCCGCCGTCTCCTCCTCGCTCAGATCGGCGAAGAAGCGACACTCGAAGACGCGGGCGAGGCGATCGTCGAGCGCGCGCAGCAGCTCGAGCGCCCGGTCGACGTCGAGGAGCCACTCCGAGGGTGCGGCGATCCCCTGCTCCGCTTCTTCAAGCTCCACGGGGACCTGGCCGCCGCCGCGCTTGTCCCGCAGGCGTGAGCGGGCGCGGTCGACCAGGACCTGGCGCATGGCCGAGGCGGCGATCGCCATCAGGTGCCCTCGGTCCGCGGCGGTGAGCTGCTCCGCCCCGGCGAGCTTGAGGAAGACCTCGTGGACAAGGCCGGTGGTGTTGAGGGACGCCCAGCCAGGGCCGCGGCGGAGCTGGCCTCGCGCCACCCGGCGCAGTTCCTCATAGACCATCGGGAGGAGCCGGCCGAAGGCCTGCGAGTCGCCACCCTCGTAGGCTCGGAGCAGCCGCGTCACCTCGCCCGGATCCGCCAATGTGGCTCGCCTCGCACCAGTGCCCGCCCAGGCCGGCGGGCCTGCGAGGATACCCCCGCCCCATGTCCCTGCACAAGGGAGCCTCCACGTCATAGCCGTTATGGGCAAAGCTGCGTTCAGCCCCGTAGCGCCTATGCACATCCCCGGGGATTCTCGGGCGCCATGCGGTCGCCTGCCCGCAAGGGGGCGCGATGCCTCGCCGCCGCCCCCAGGAATGCCCCTTGCACACAGGCCGTCCCATGCCGGTAGGTACAGCAAGCGCGAGTGCGGCCCCAAGGCGCACGCTGGGTCTCGACTCCGCCGCCGCCCTCGTCGTGGGCGAGGTCATCGGCGTGGGGATCTTCCTCACGCCGGCCGAAATGACCAAGGCTCTGGGCTCGCCGTTCTGGGTGATCATGGTGTGGCTCGTGGTGGGCGCGACAGTGTTCTGCGGCGCGCTCTGTTACGGGGAGCTCGCCGCGCGCTTTCCGGAGGCCGGCGGGGGCTACCTCTACCTGCGCGAGGCCTGGGGACCTGGCGTCGCTTTCCTCTACGGCTGGAAGAGCCTGCTCGTCATGGATCCGGGCCTCACGGCCGCGCTGGCCGCCGGCCTGGGGCGCTACGCGGCGGCGCTGGAGCCGATGGGGGAGGCCGGGCAGAAGGGGGTGGCGATGGCTGCCATCCTGATTCTGGCCCTGATCAGCGCGTTAGGTATGCGGATCGCGGGGAGCATGGTGCGTTTGCTCGCAGGGCTGAAGCTGCTGCTGCTCGTCGCGATCATCGCATGGGGATTCGCTTCGGATCGGGGGTCGTGGTCGAACTTCCAACCGTGGATGGAGCCCCGCGCGGGCTCGGCGCCTCTGGCAGCCGGCCTGGCGGGAGGGCTTCTGAGCGCGTTTTTCTCGTTCGGCGGCTTCTGGGACGTTGCCAAGATCGGAGGTGAAGTCAGGGATCCCGTACGGACGCTGCCACGGGCCCTGGCTCTCGGCGTCGGCACAGCGACGGCTGTGTACATCCTCACGAGCGCCGCGTTCATCTACCTGGTGCCGATCGAGGCAGTGAGCTCCGGGTCCGCGTTCGCGGCTCAGGCTGGCGCCGCGCTCTTCGGCGCGGACGGCGGGCGCGTCTTCGCCGGGATCGTGCTGATCGCGATCGCAGGGAGCCTGGCGGCCGTGCTGATGACCGCCCCGCGCGTCTACTTCGCGATGGCGCGCGACGGGCTGTTTCCGGCTTCCGTGGGGCGGCTTCACCCGCGTTTCGGGACCCCGTGAGGGCCATCGTCCTGCAGGCCGCCCTGGCCTGTGTCGTGGTGGGGCTGGCCACATTTGATGCGATCATCGCCTACTTCATCTTCGTGACGATCGCCTTCGTGGCCCTGACCGTGGCGGGGATCTACCGGCTTCCCCGACCGGCCGGCCGCGCCAATCGAATCCCCGGGTATCCTGTGACCCCCCTGGCGTTCCTGGCGCTGCTGGCAGCACTGCTGGTGCTGCTCGCGGTCGGGCGGCCATTCGAGGCTGCCCTCGGGACGGCCGTGGTTGCGCTCGGCTATCCCGTCTACAGGTTCGTGGTGTCTCCGCGAACGCGGCTTCCTGTGGAGGTAGACTGATGGCTTGGATCAAGACCATTCCCTTTACCCAGGCCGACGAGGCGCTGAGGAAGGCCCTCGAGGCGCAGCACAGGCTGTACCCCAAGGAGTACGAGCGGGATCCGGGCGATGACGGTGCGGCGAGCATCGTCGCCACTCACACGCTGATCCCCGAGGCGCTGCATCACGCCTTCGCGACGTTCGGCGTCCTGCTGGGGCCGGATCTGCCGCTGACGAGGCGCCAGCACGAGATGATCACGACCGTCGTCTCCGCGACGAACCGGTGCCACTACTGACTGGACTCCCACGCAGAGTTTCTGCGTCGCGTGACCATGGACGAGAAGCTGGTGGAGGCGATCCGGAGGGACTTCCGCACGGCCCCGATCTCTGTGCAGGATCGTGTGATGCTCGAGTACGTCGAGACGCTGACGAAGGATGCGACGCGGATCGGAAAGGAGGATCACGAGAAGTTGCGCGCCGTCGGCTTCGACGACAAAGGCATTCTCCAGGTCACTCTGATCGCCTCGTGGTTCAACTACATCAACCGCGTCGCCGACGCGCTCGGCGTCGGCCGGGACTAGCCCGGCGGCCTCGCCCGCTCGCATGAAATGTATGAGTCCCCGCATAAGTTCGGCTCGCGACGCAGGTTCCAGGCAGCTCCATCCACTCTGGCGACGCCTCGGCCGGGTCTGGCATTCGCATTGCTATGTCCCCGGCACAATGCGCCGTTCCCAGCTGGATGACAACGCTCGGGTTCCTCCGTGG
This sequence comes from Candidatus Polarisedimenticolia bacterium, assembly GCA_050747525.1. Classification (GTDB taxonomy): domain Bacteria; phylum Acidobacteriota; class Polarisedimenticolia; order JACPZX01; family DASXTC01; genus JBOGOC01. The sequence goes on from JBOGOC010000043.1 coordinate 24,886, forward strand.
AGGCTCGACATGGTGTCCCTTCGGAAGTCGTTCTGGTCCGCGGCCGCTCTCGTGGCGGCCCTGGCCATCGCGCCGGCGACGGCGCAGTCCACCGGCATCACCCTCTCGGGCAATGTCCGCAACGCGGGCAACGCCCCGATTGCCGGCGCCACCGTGACGGCCACCAACAGGGCGACCCGTGCTTCGGAGTCCGCCACCACGGGAGCGGACGGCGCCTACTCCTTCTCGCTGCCCCCCGGCAAGTACGGCGTCGCCGTGTCGGCGTCCGGGTTCTGGGAGTCGACGCTTTCCGTCGAGATCGTGGCCGGCCGCCAGAGCCAGGCCGACTTCTCGCTCACCGCCAGGACGGAAGAGGTGGTCACCGTCACGGCCACCAAGCGCGAGACGGCTCCCATCGACGTGCCGTTCTCGCTGGCGACTCTCTCGGAGCAGGATATGCGGGATCGCGGGGCCGAGGACATCGAGGACGTGGCCGCGAACGTGGGGAGCTTCACCGTGCAGAACCTGGGCCCCGGCCAGAGCCAGGTGGCGATGCGTGGCGTCTCGGCCGGCCAGATCGCGCGCGACCAGCCGGGGGTCAAGGAGCAGGTCGGCATCTACCTGGACGAGTCGCCTGTCTCCCTCTCCCTGTTCACTCCGGATCTGGACCTGGTCGACGTGAGCCGCGTGGAAGTGCTGCGAGGCCCGCAGGGGACCCTTTTCGGAGCCGGATCGGTCACCGGAACCGTGCGCTATGTCACCAACCAGCCCCTCCTGAACACGGACGAGGGGTTCGTCGAGTTCGGCGGGGCCGGCGTCGATGGCGGGGATCTGATCGGCGGCTTCAAGGCCGGGCTCAACTTTCCGATGGGGGAGAAGGCCGCCGCGCGCATCGTCGGGTACACCAGCCTGCTGCCCGGATACACCGATGCGGTGCAGCCCGACCTCAGCCAGGACGACGACGTCAACGGCGGCTCCCGATCCGGCGCGCGCGCGGCGGTCACGTTGGCCCCGAACGGCAAACTGACCATCACGCCACGCGTCGTCTATCAGAACGTCGAACAGGAGGGCTGGAACCTCACCGAGATCTACAACATCCTCGCCAATCCCTTCACCACCTCGCGCCCGAACGTGGACTTCGATGAACTCCAGGAGTTCACGCAGCTCGACGAGTCGTTCGAGGACGACTTCGTGCTCGGCGATGTCAACGTCCGGTACGATTTCGGCCCCGTGACCCTCACCTCGATCACGTCCTACATGGATCGCAAGATTCGCATCGTGCGCGACACGACCCAATTGACGGCCAGCTTCACGGGCGGGAGCGCGGGGTTCCCGGAGCCGATCTACACGCTCGATTCGCCGCTGTTCGACCACACCGACGCGACGATGTGGACCCAGGAGCTCCGTCTGTCGAGCAACCAGACGCGCGTGCAGTGGATCGCGGGGGTCTTCTACAGCGACGGCGAGCGCGACTACGGCCAGGACGTCAAGATTCTCGGGTTCCAGGACGCCACGGGCATACCGACCGATCTTGGTCAGCTCGCCCCGAAGGACAGCATCTTCTTCAGCGAGTTCGACTACGACCAGACTCAGATCGCGGTCTTCGGTGAGGCGACCGTGCCGGCGACCGACAAGTTCAGCGTCACCGCCGGCCTGCGCTACTACGACTACGACGAGGAAAAGGGACAGCTCGTCGACGGCCTATTCGGCAACCCGAACTACCCGGCCAGCGTGCTGTCGCTGCCAGGTGACACCGATGCCTCCGGGGTGGCGCCGCGCCTGATCCTGACGTACAAGGCGACGGACAACGCCATCCTCAACGCGCAGGTCTCGAAGGGGTTCCGCCTGGGGGGCATCAACGATCCTCTCAACGTGCCGGTCTGCTCGCCCGAGGACCTGGAAACCTTCAGCGGGTTCGACACCTGGGACGACGAGGTCGTCTGGAACTACGAGGTCGGCCTGAAGTCACACATGGCGGCCGGCAACGCCACCTTCAACATCTCGGCCTTCTACATGGATATCACCGACCTGCAGACCACCGTCACGGCGGGCACCTGCACCTCGCGCCTGATCTTCAACGTCCCGGAGGCCCGCAGCCAGGGTGTGGAGGTCGAGTACTCGGCTTCGCCCACCCGCAATTTCGACTTCGCCATCTCGGCCAGCTACACCGATGCGGAGCTGCAATCGACGGTCACGTCCACCGACCCCAACGGCGTGGTCAGCATCGTCTCGGGCATCGAGGAGGGGAGGCGCCTGCCGACCGTCCCCCAGGTGCAGGCCGCGGCGTCGGCCATCTGGTTCCACGAGGTCGGAGCCGGCTCGCTGATGTACGTCTCGGGCACCTACTCCCATATCGGCTCACGCTTCACGCAGGTCGGCGACGAGGACCTCGGCACGCTGAACATGCTGGACCCGGCGCTGCCGTTCACCATCGGGGGGCCGCTGACGCAGACCACCTTCCGATACAATCCGGAGCTGCCGGCCTACGACCTGGTCAACCTGCGCCTGGGGCTGCGGCGAGCCAACTGGGACATCGGGGCGTACGTGAACAACGTGACGGACGAGCTGGCCTTCCTGGCGCTGGAGCGCGAGCGGGGAACCCTGGCCCGCATCGGCTACCTGACGAACCAGCCCCGTACTTTCGGCATCTCGGCCCGCTACAGTTTCTAGAGGCTTTTAGAACCCCCCCCGGGTGCATAGGTCTTATGCGCCCGGCAGACATTTTCCTACGGTGATCCGGCCGGAAGATGTCGTTTTACGGCTCCTAACCCGCCGCCTGGTGCGGCATATTCCTTGCATCTGCCTTAGCCGCACGCCACGCAGTGAAGCTGATCGCGTTCGAGGGGGGGCCAGGGCATGTACCTGAAGGAAATCGAGAGCCGACCTGCCGAAGGGATGACCAAAATCGCCTTCAAGAGGTTGCGTGACTCGGGCGAAACCATCCCTGACATCCTCCATCTCTTCCGTTTCAAGAGACGGAGCACGGATCATCTGATCCGTTTCACGGAGGAAGTCATGCGTGGCCCGTCGCCCCTTTCTCCTGGAATCAGAGAGTTGATCGGGGCCTACTTTTCGAAGCGAAACCAGTATGCCTTCTGCAGCAACGCCCACGCTGCGGCCGCGACCCAGTACCTTGAAGCAGACCTTGTCGACGAGGTCCTGCACGATCTGGAGAGTTCGCGCCTGGACACGGCCCACAAGGCTCTGTTTCGTTACATCGGGAAGCTCGCGGACAACCCCACGGGTGTCACGGCCTCGGATATCAACGAGCTCAAGGAAGCCGGTTGGAGTGAGGAAGCCATTTACGACGCGCTCACCGTCGCTTCCGTCTTTCGGTTCTACAACACGTGGAATGCCGGAGCGGGGGTTCGGAGCATGACCTCCGCGGACTACCTCTACAGCGGAAAGGTGCTGAAAACGCTCGGCTACTGCATGGATTTCAAGTTGAGGCGGCTTTTCAGGATCACGGCCAACACACTGATGACCCTGGTCAAGTCAACCTGACGCGCGAACACCCCATCCTCCACAGCGGCTGAGATGAATCCCACGGTCTCAGGTCGTGCTGAGTAGGTACTCCAGCTGCTTTGCCGCCATCATCCTGGCGGCCCTGTGTTTCGGGCCCGCCAGGCTGCCCACGCTGACCTCGTCCGAAACGGCTGAGCTCGCGTCCCGTTTCAGTTTCAAGCGATTTCCGCTTCCTGAAGTGCCAGGCAATCCGCCCAGCAAGCTCGTGCGCCAGGTGCATCCTGGTCTCGAGCACATCTCCGCCTGGATCTCCTCCCTCGGTGCCGCAGCGACACTGGCCGATCTCGATGCCGATGGTCTGCCCAACGATCTCGTCCATGTCGACCCGCGCTTCGATCGCGTGACCGTCGCTCCGGTTCCGGGCACAGCCGAGCGCTACGAGCCCTTTGTTCTGGACACCGCCTTCGGGTCCAACGATGACGATCCTTCAACCACCGCTCCCATGGGGACCGTAGCCGGCGACTTCAACGAGGACGGCCTGATGGATCTCATGGTCTATTTCTGGGGACGCACACCGGAACTCTACCTGCGAAGGTCCGATGGTTCCGCGGGCGAGCAACTCTCACCACGGGCGTTCGCTCCTCGCAAGCTCGTCGACTCGGGCGAGCGTTGGTATTCCAACAGCGCGGTACAGGCCGACTTCGACGGCGACGGCCACGTGGATCTGGTGATCGGAGGTTACTTTCAGGACGGCGCACGGATTCTCGACCGCAAAGGGGCCGATACCGTCGTGATGCATGAAGGCAAAGCCAGAGCGCTCAACGGTGGCCACGAGCACTTCCTTCTCTGGAAGGCGGGAACGAGCGGCCCGGATCCGACGGTGCGCTACCAGGGAGTCGACAACGTCCTGAGCGAAGAAGTCTCCCGTGGCTGGACGCTTGCCATGGGGGCGGCGGACCTGGATGGCGACTTGCTGCCGGAGCTCTACCTGGCGAACGACTTCGGCCCCGATCGTCTGCTTCACAACCGCTCCACTCCCGGCAATCTCCGATTCGCCGTGCTCGAAGGCCGGCGCGATTTCACGACTCCCAAGTCGTGCGTGCTGGGACGCGATTCGTTCAAGGGGATGGGCGTCGATTTCGGCGATATGAACGGCGACGGCATCCTCGATATCTACGTGAGCAACATCGCGACGAGATTCGGCCTGACCGAGAGCCACTTTCTCTGGATGAGCACCGGCGAGATCGACAGGATGAAGGAGGGAATCGCGCCGTACGTTCACGCCAGCGAAAGGCTTGGCCTGGCTCGCAGCGGATTTGCCTGGGAAGCGCGGCTGGCCGATTTCGACAACGATGGCGTGCTCGAAGCGATGCAGGCCTGCGGGTTCATCAAGGGCAGGACCAATCGCTGGCCGGAACTCCAGGCGCTTGGCACGAGCAACGATCGGATCGTCCACAATCCACGTTTCTGGCCCACCTTCCGGCCCGGCGCGGACCTGAGCGGGCACGACTTGAACCCGTTCTTCGCGCGGGGAGGCGATGGCCGATACCATGACATCGGTCCCATTCTTGGTCTGGTCGAGCCGATGGTCAGCAGAGGCATCGCCACGGCTGATGTTGACGCCGATGGCCGGCTGGACTTCGTCGTCGCGAATCAGTGGGGGCCTTCCTACTTCTTCAGAAACGAATCACCCGGTGCCGGCGCCTTTCTGGGCCTGAGGTTGAACCATCCGGGTGGCTCTCCGGCCATCGGTGCGGTGGCCAGGCTGAGTCTCCCCGATGGCCGCAGGCTCGTGGCGCAGGTGGACGGAGGGAGCGGACATTCCGGCCGTCGCAGTCCGGACATTCACCTGGGTCTGGGCGGGGTTGAGAAAGATACAGCGGTGCAAGTGGAAATCACGTGGCGGGACCGGCAAGGACAGAGGCATCAACGCAGGCTGCCGGCCGTTCCGTCCTGGCAGACCATTGAGTTGCCATGACAACCAAGGCCTTCAATACGACGGTCCTGTTTTATCCGAACAAGAACCCCAAGCTGCGTCTGTTTGCTCTCTGGTACTTCACCACGCTGATGATCGTGTGGAATCTGGTCGGGCACACAGCGTTGGGATTCGAGCAGTCGTGGGCCACGCCTCTCACGGCCATTGCGGCCTCCATCGCCGTGTCCATGCTTCTGGACTGGGTCGATGCCCGTGCCAGAGGCCGGGACGTGCGCTTCACGGGAAGTCTGGCCAACTTCCTGAATTTTCTTCCGGCGTGCCTGATTCCCGGATTCGCCTGCAGCATGTTGCTCTATCCCAACGAACGGCTCTGGCCGATGATTTTCGCCGTGGTGCTTTCCATAGGCTCGAAACTCATTTTCCGTGCTCCTGTCGGCAACGGCCATACCCAGCACGTCTTCAACCCGTCCAATCTTGGCGTTGCCGTGACCCTGGCTCTGTTTCCCGAGGTTGGCTTCGCTCCGCCCTATCATTTCACGGAGAACGTCACCGGGCTCTGGGATCTGGGCGTTCCGGTGATCGTTCTCGTGTCAGGCATCGTCATCCATGCCCTCTTCACCGGGCGCCTGCCGTTGGTGGCCGCATGGGTCTGTGGTTTCATCCTGCAGGCTGTGATTCGAGCCGCTCTCGGCGGTACGCCGTTCTTCGTTCCCCTGATGCCAATGACCAGCGCCGCGTTCATCATCTTCACCCTGTACATGATTCCCGATCCGGCCACGACGCCCCTCCACCCGGGGCGGCAAGCGTACTTCGGTCTTGCCGTGGCGGTGGTCTACGGCCTGCTGCAGGTCCTGCATCTCGTCTTCGGACTGTTCTTCGCCTTGCTGATTGTGTGCGCCGTCCGCGGCGCGTCGCTGCATGCGTCCGCTTTGTGGCGCAGGTCCCGGAGCCGGACGGCCCTCGATGAGCCCGCGACTGTAGTGTGATTCCGGGTACAGAAGAGGGGCGGCCGGCGGGTTCATCCTGAAGGACATCAATCCATTCATAGCGCCCCGGGGGGTGCAGAGAGGGACCCTTCATGAACCGACAGTCTGCTTCGATTCCGGCGGCGATCGCGATCACCGTGTTCCTCACGGCGGTGTTCGGCGCGTCTCCGGCCTCCGCGGCCCGCGACCGGGTGGCGCCCACCGCGCCGACCAACCTCAGCGTGACGGCTACGACGCCCTTCAGCGTCTCGCTGGCCTGGAACCCCTCGAGCGACAACTCGGGGAAGCTCTCGTACGTGGTGCATGCCAGCAACGGGCAGAACGCCCTGCTGAGCCAGGCCACGACCTCCTTCACCTTCACCGACGGCCTGCAGTCGCGCATGTCGTATTCGTTCTACGTGTATGCCGTGGACGCGGCGGGCAACCGGTCGAAGAACAGCAACACGGTGAGCGCCCTGCTGCCCGCGGACACCACACCGCCCACGACGCCCGTGCTCGCGGTGACCGATGTCGGGGCGACGCACGTCAGCCTCCTGTGGTCGGCGCAGGAGGACGGGCCGTGGATCTTCTACCAGGTCTACCTGAACGGCGCGCCGCACCTCTACACCGGCTCGGCGACCTCGGCCACGATCGCGGGGCTCGACCCGGTGATCACCTACACGTTCACCGTGGTGGCTCGGGACAACGGGATCAACTACTCGCCGCCGAGCAACGAGGTGACCGTGACCACCGAGGCCGCCGATCCGAGCGACACGACGCCTCCGACCACCCCGGGCGGCCTGTCTGCCAGCGATCTGAACTCCGGCGACGGCGAGATCGCGTTGCGCTGGACCCAGTCGACCGACGATCAGACCCCGCAGGCGTTCATCGAGTACGAGGTGTTCCTCAATGGTGTGCTGGACCACACCGTCGTGGGGCAGGGGCGCGCGGCGGTCTACGGCACGTTCGGCGTGCTCAACATCATAGAGGTCATCGCGATCGACGCGGCAGGGAATCGATCCACGCCGGCGTCGCGGACGATCGAGCTGCGCTGAGGGCGGCTTAGGCACCGGAGACGGCAGAGGAGGTCCTGGTGCGGGCTTGCAACCCGCATCAGGCTTCCTGCCCGTCGATATCAGTTGTTTCTCACTACCTGATAGAAGTGCAACGTGCCGCCAGGAGCCGGATCGACCCATCCGTGGTCGGCCGTCTGTCCAATCTCGCTTCCCGGCTCGGTGATCGAGGACGGGTCGGTGGAGCGGAACACCGAGAAGCTCCCATCGCAGCCGGACCACGACAGCGTGACGTCGTCGATCCCGGGCCCGGCCTCGACCTCGAGCACCAGTGCGTCCGGGGGGAGCGATCCGGAGGCGAACACGATGGCGTTGGCAAGGATCTGAAAATTGTTCCCGTCGACGTCGTCGAGCGCGTTGGGCTGATACTCCCCAGGCTGGTACCCTACGACGCGGCCTGACCATTGCGGCCGCCGGTGGACGAAGCCCAGCAGGTGAGTCGTCCCGTTGCTGTTGTAGTTGCTGCCGAAGAGCGTCTCGACATTTCCCGCGGCTGACACGTTGAACTCGAAGAACGGGTACCTCTCATCGGGGGTATTGTTGAAGGCTGGGTATGTGCCCGGCGCGACTCCGCGTGCGGCGTCCGCGTAGGCCACGCTCGACGAGTACTCGACGGCATGGCACGCTATGAAGTGCGTCGGCAATGTGGCGATCACGTTCTGGCCGTTCACGGTGTCCCAGGGCACCGGGCCGTTCGCCGTCGCTCCGATGAGGTCGAGCATTCCCTCCTTCCCGGGGGCGTAGTAGGAGCCGTGGTGGAAGGAGATCACCCCGCCGCCATTGACCAGAAAGCTCTCCACCGCCGTCGTGAACGCCTGCTGCCTTCCTGCGGCGTCGTTTCCGTTGTTCGGGATCCGGTGCGCGAAGTAGATCAGGACGTCGTATCGCAGCGGGTCCGTGGGAGGAACCGACAGACGGGCCGTGGCCTGCTCGATGTCATTGGTGTCGATCTCGAGCACGCCATCGGGGGAAGGATCGAGGTTCAGCCCGGACCCCGTGCCGAGAAGCGCGGCCGACAGATCGCCCGGCTGCGTGAGTTGGTCCGCAGGAAGGCCGTGCGGATTCACCTCGTCGCTCACAATCAGGATGCGGAGCGTACGATGAGCAGGAAGTTCCGCCGCCAGCACTGCGGCGGCAGCCGTCAGAATGAGACATAGGCCCACGACGAACTGATGGAATCTCGTCTGCACGTCAGTTGCCTCCGCCCAGCCGAACCTCGCCATTGCCAACGCCTCGAATCAGAGACCGTGGACAGGTGTCGGGCCCCATGATATCGGAGCATGTCATCGCTCACATCGAAGAGTGATGGACGGGCCGGCCGGGCAAGGCGACCTCGCCACGGACGATTCTGTCCCGACGTAGCGCCATGCGCCAGAGTGCGGCGCAGATCGCCGTGCAGACGGCGAGATTGATGAGCGAATCCTCCGGCCCGAAGGCTCCCCCGGTCCAGAGGACGGGGCCGTGGGGAACCGTGGCCAGCGGCGCCTGGGCGGCCCAGTCTTCCCCCGAAAGCGGCACGCCGATAAGAAATATCGTCGCGTTCCAACAGGCATGATGAGCCGCGGTCACCCAGATGTTGCGTGACAGGATGAACACGCCGGCCCACATGAGACCGGCGAGCGTGACCGACAGCAGGGTGACCCAACGGAATCCGTTGTTCGCCAGGTGGGCAACGGAAAAGATCGTGGCGCTCACGACCAGCGCCGCCCTGGTGCCGATCGTCTCCTCGAAGATCCGGAACAGGATGCCCCTGAAAGTCAGCTCCTCGATCACCGCCGCGATCCAGATCAGGCCGAGGACTCCGGGAGCCTGGCCGAAACCTCGAAAAGCGACGAACTGGTAGTGGCCGGTCGCGTACAGCGCGAGAATGGTCACCCCGATCGACAGGGCGCCGGCCGCGGCGGCGATCAGCGTCCACCGCCAGCGGAGCGCCAGCTCGTGCGCTTTTCGTCTTTCGTAGTAGCGGACGAACGCCCAGTAGGAAAGGGGGGCGGCCGCGAGAATGGCGACTCTCCGCACGATCGACGAAGACTGCTCGCCGAGCGACAGCATGGACGCGATGAGGGGATGGAGGAGCAGCCGGTACGCGGCGATCACCCCAATCAGGAATGCCGCGGCGACGCAGAGCCTGAGGAATCCTCTGAGGAGGATGCGCGAGTTCGGCATCCTCAGGAAGATCCGAAGACCTGAGCCGGCAGCCTCATGACTCCGTGATACGGCGCCGGCCCGTCCAGGTTTCCCCGGTGCGCGCCCGGTGTCGGTCGCAGCCCGCATCAGGCCTCATGCCTGTCGATACGCAGCTTGGCGGTGCCGCCGCCGAACACGCTCACCCAGTCGACGCGCGCGGTCAACTGCATCAGGACGAATAGGGTCAACACCGCACCCACGGTGATGGTGAGGCCCGTGTACCCTTCGAAGAAGAAGGAATAGCTGAAGAGAACCAGGTAGACGAACTGGGCGAGTCCGGCCTGGAGGAGGGCGAGGCGCATCCCGGAGACGAGCCTCAGGTAGCTGATCACCAAGGCCACGCTGATCACGGCCGCGAGGGCGAACGAGGCATGGATATCCAGGTGATCGGCGAGGTAGGCCAGCATCAGGTGGAATGAAAAGAAGGCTGCGGCCAGGAAGAAGTAGTTCATCGGATGGAGGTTCTGGTTCTTCAGGATGCCCAGGATGACCATCACGGTCAGGAAGAAAAGGAGCGGCACGGGGGCGAAGTAGGTGATGCGCGCCACGAGCGGGCCCGGGTTGATGGGGTGGGGCGGGTCCATCCCGATCCGGCTGCCGGTCACGAGGCTCGAGAACTCCCATGCCAGCGCCCAGCCGTCGCCTTGCCGCTCCTTCCTCGTCGGCGACACGGAGCCAGGTGGAAAGTCGATCCCCTCGAAGTCCGTGGCCATCTCGAGGAGGAAGTCCTGGACCTGCGCGATGCCGGATTGAGCGAATGCGTAGCTCCAGTCCTGGAGCCCGCGCGAACGGTACGAGATCTCGATGGTCGCCTCCCCGCCCGCGGCCACGGGCACGGTCCCGACCAGGCCCTTTGACATGTCGCCCGTGAACGGCACGTCGCGGCCGTCCAGCCGGAAGGCGAAGGCGTCGTAGATGGCCTGCTGGGAGGGGAAGACGAAGTCTACTTGAAGGTTTCGAGCCATCTCGTCGGGGTTCTTCACCGTGTAGCGCGCGGCGAAGTCGACGGCATATGTGTCGTACCAGAGCAGCCCCTTGCGGCGGGCGTCCAGGTCCAGCCCCACCTTGACCCGGCTGGACGCCAATGGCACGGGGTGCCAGTCGGTGACCGTCTTTCTCACCTCGCGCCGGACCGTCTGACCCTGCGCGTCCTTCTCTTCGACCTGCTCCGTCGTCTCACGAGGCCGGCCGATGCTGGCCGCCGGCGCCGCCTGGGCGTGCTGCCCGCCCCAGAGCCTGGCCACCTCCATGGCCAGCCGCTGGTCCGACTCACCTGTGCGGAGGACGACCGACGATCCGAGCACCGCCCAGGCCAGGGCGGTGCAGAGGAATACAGCTCCGATGGCCAGCAGACGTTTACCGTTCAAGGCAGCCCTCCTGCGATGGGGAGTGGACCGGCCGGCAGGGGCCGGTCGTGATGCGATGATCATGGGCCTTTCCCGCGAAGCTGCCGTGAGTACGGGGTGAGGAGTTGGTGAGCAGATGGTGAGGAGGCCCGTACGAGGCTGACGGTCGCGGCGGCCCGCGACCGTCACCTCGTCAGGCGCAGTGCTTCTTCTGATTCATGGAGCGACGCGGACCCTCAGCTCGCCCCAGTTGGCGAACAGGTTGAGGCCGGCTGTGTTGGTCAGCTGAGCCTGGTCCGTGCCGTCCGGGTTCATCACAAAGAGCTGGAATCGCCCTGCCACCAGCCTGTGGAACACGATCTGCTGACCATCGGGCGACCACGTCGACGTCGCGTCCAGCACGGTGTTGTCTGTCAGCTGGACCTGCCCGGAGCCGTCCGCATTCATGACGCAGATCTCGAAATCCGGTCCGCCCCTCCTGCACATGAACACGATCCGACTGCCGTCCGGGGACCAGGAGACGGCGCGCTCCTCTTCCAGGTTGAAGGTCAGGCGTTCGGGCGCTCCCGCACCGTCCGCGTTCATCACGTAGATCTCGGCGTGGACGGAGTTGATCGGATCATCGGTGACAGGATGACTCGTGAAGAGAATCTCCAGCCCGTGGGGCGACCAGTCGGCGTCGTCCTCGATGGAATCGGGGCTGTTCGTGAGGTTCCTCGGTTCCTCCAGACCGAGCAGACCGTCATCCACGTTCAGGACGAAGATGTCGCTGTCCGACGTCGCGGCGCCCGGATCGGGTTTGATCGGCAGTCCCGTCCCCGATGCCGAGGCGTGATACGCGACGTCCTTGCTGTCCGGAGACCATGTGGCGGAGCTGCCCCGGACCAGATGTGTCTGCTCGGTGCCGTCCGTGTTCATCACGAAGAGGTCCCCGGTGTTGGCCGGCTCCCCGGGCGCCCGAAGCCGGTTGCTGCCGAAGACGATCTTCTTGCCGTCGGGCGACAGGGACGGAAAGCCATCTCCGTCGGTGTTCTCCGTCAGGCGCCGCGGATCCGTGCCGTCCACCGTCATCAGGTAGACCTCTGCGGCCACGAGGGGGTCGCTCGTGGGAGCGTGGCGCGTGCTGATGAACACGATCGCAGATTGGAGCTCGAACTGGCTCCTCGACAGCCCGGCGGGCAACACCGCCAGGCAGGCGAGAAGCACCGATCCACATGCAAGGACGCGAACGAACATGGGAGTACCTCCATTTCACCGGCCAGCCCGCCCGCGAGAGAGCAGGTCATTGGCGGATGCGCAGGATTGAAGGACGGATCAAGAAAAAAAAGTGACGGCTGGAGTGACACCTTCTCCTCACGGGCACCGGTGGCTGGACGCACCGATCTCGGCGTCGCACGAGCCTGCCTGGGCGGGGTCGCCCGCATCGTACGTCCCTCCCCCTCCGCAATTCGTCCCGCGCACCAGGTAGAAGAACCCGGAGCCTGCGGCCGGCGAGCCGCTCAGGACAAGCGCGCTGTCTGCCAGATCGTTGGCCAGGCATGTCTGGGTAGCCTGCGTGAAGTTGCCCGCCGTGCTACTCAGGAGATCCAGGCTCCCTCGCAGGACGTCGTATGCCGTGGCGTCGGGCAATGGTCCCCATCCGAGCACAGCGGTCTGTCCGAACATCACTATGTCGACGGATGGGGTACCCAGGGGTGTTTGTGCATTGTCGTCCGGATACCCATCGCAATCATTGTCGATGCCGTCGCAGATCTCGGGAGATGGAGGGACAAACGGGATGCAAGTGAGGGGGCCCGTGGCGCACGATGTGAGACCGGCCGAGCATGGGCCGAACAGCTCGAGACTCGTGCAGGGAATGCCTCCCACCGGGCTCCCCTCGTCGACACTCCCGTCACAGTTCTCGTCGAGGCCGTTGCAGACCTCTCCTGCCCCCGGGCTGATGCTTGCGTTGCCGTCGTTGCAGTCCCCCTGGCACTCACTGAAGCCGTCTTCGTCGTTGTCCACGCCATGCCCGAGCACGTACCGGCCGCCGGTGTCGAGGCCATTGCTCCCGTCGTAACCGCCCCACACCACCATCTGACTTCCCGTCCAGACGGCGGTGTGTTCGTAGCGGGCCGACGGGGCATTGATCGTGGAGGTGGGGCTCCATGTGTCGGCGGCAGGGTCGTAGCGACTGCCGGTGTCGAGACCGACGCCCCCGTCCCAACCGCCCCACACCACGATCCGATTTCCGGTCCAGATTGAGGTGTGGCCGCTGCGACTCGACGGGGCATTCGTGATCGAGGTGGGGGTCCATGTGTCGGTGGCCAGGTCGTAGCGGCCGCCGGTGTCGAGAGTCACACCGCCCGTGAAGCCACCCCACACGACCATCTCACTTCCAGTCCAGACGGCGGTGTGACCGCTACGGACCGACGGGGCATTGGTCGTCGAGGTCGGGGTCCATGTGTCGGTGGCGGGAGCGTATCGTCCTCCGGTGCCGACCAAACCGCTGTAGATGCCGCCACCCCACACCACCATCCGATCTCCGGTCCAGAGTGAAGCGTGGCCGCTGCGACTCGACGGGGCATTCGTGGTCGACGTGGGGGCCCATGTGTTGGTGGCCGGGTCGTAGCGGCCGCCGGTGTCGAGTTCCAGGTTGCCGTCGTAACCGCCCCACACCACCATCTGACTTCCAGTCCAGACGGAGGTGTGGCTGCGGCGAGCCGATGGGGCGTTGCTCCCGGTGATCCACGTCCACCCGTTGATGATCGGGTCGTACCGTGCTCCATCCCCGAAATAGACTTCAAACAGACCGCAACAATCATCGCCGCCACAAATGGTGCAACCTTCCTCTAGCGTGACACCACCCCATACCACCATGACACTGCCCGTCCAGATAGCGGTGTGATAGCCGCGACCCGCCAGGGCAAACGAGGTCGGTGTCCACGTGTCGATGGCCGGGTCATACCTGCCACCGCTCCCCAGGAAGGTGGCGTATTCAGTCGAGTATCCGCCCCACACGAGCACCCAGTGCCCCGTCCAGATGGCCGTGTGACCGTATCGTGGCGACGGGCCATCTTTCGTGGAGGTCGGGGTCCAGGTGTCGGTGGCGGGATCGTAGCGGCCGCCCGTGTCGACACCATTGAGGGAGATTGCGTCATCGTAACCTCCCCACACCATCATCAGACCTCCCGTCCACACCGAGGTGTGACCTCTGCGACCCGACGGAGCATTGGTCGTGGTCACAGGATTCCAGGTGTCCGTGGCGGGGTCGTACCGGCCACCGCTGTCGAGGAGCGGGCCGCCAGAGTCGCCCCCCCAGACCACCATCTGACTGCCCGTCCAGACGGCGTGGTGGCCGAGGCGGGATGCAGGTGCATTGGCCGTGGAAGTGGGCGCCCAGGTATCAGTGATCGGGTCGTACTGGCCGCCGGTGTCGAGATGCAGGGAGCCGCTGAATCCGCCCCAGACGACCATGCGACTTCCTGTCCACACGGCAGAGTGCGCCTGGCGCGCGGAGGGGGCATTGCTGGTCGTGGTGGCGGTCCAGGTATCGGTGCCGGGATCGTACCGGCCGCCCGTGTCGAGGTGGTGAGGGAAGGTGAAGTTGTCGTACCCGCCCCACACGATCATTCGACTTCCCGTCCAGACAGCGGCGTGGCGCTCGCGACCCCGCGGGGCGTTGACCGTGGTCGTTGGGGCCCATGTGTCTGTGGCGGGGTCGTACCGTCCGCCGGTGTTCAGTGCGGAGGAGCCGTTCGATCCCCCCCACACCAGCATCAGACTTCCGGTCCAGACCGCGATGTGACCACTGCGAATGGAGGGAGCGTTGGCCGTGGTTGTGCCGGCCCAGGTGTCGGTGACGGGGTCGTACCGTCCGCCGGTGTTCAGTGTGGAGGAGCCGTTCGATCCCCCCCACACCACCATCCGACTTCCCGTCCACACGGCCGTGTGGCCGCTGCGCGGGGACGGGGCGTTGGCCTTGGTGGTGGCGGTCCACGTGTCGGTGGCCGGGTCGTACCTGCCGCCCGTGTCGAGGTACTGAGGGAAGTCGAAGGTGTCCTGACCGCCCCACACGATCATGAGGCTCCCCGTCCACACGGCCGTGTGGGAGGCACGCGGGGCGGGATCATCGAGGATACCGTTGTCCCAGGTGTCGTCGGCGAGGCAGAAGTCGTCGGAAGACACACTCGATCCGCTGGATTCGGGGAGCGGAAGCAAGCCGTCTGCCGGAGCGACAGCATTCACGGACATCCAGTCGAGGCGACCAGAGAACGAGCCCCACCACTCGTCCCACGACCGCTTCGGGACGATGAAGCTGGCGACCTGGACCTCGTTCTCGCTGTGGCCCAGGACCACGCGGGTGACGAACGCCTCGCGCTCTTCCTGGACCGGTCCGATCTCGCCGATCCGGGCCGGAATCCGGGCCACGTAACGATCGAACTCATCGGGCTGAAGCTCGAGTCTTGAGGCGCGGTCTTTCATCCCCTCCGGTGGCTTTTCGCGGTTCCCCGCGATCCGCACCAATTCGACGACGCGTCGGCGAGGGTGGCTCAATCTCGGCTCCAGTTCGCCTTGTGCCAGCTCCTCACGGAGGTCCTCCGCCTCCCGGCGCTCCCGAGCGTGGATGGCCATGTCGTACGCAAAGAAGTTCCGGGCCAGCCGTTCGACGAGAGCCGGCCGCGCCAGGGCCTCCTGGATCAGGAAGGGATCGTCGCCGAGGGACGCATAGAGCTCCCGGAGCCGCTCGGGCATGCGGGTCCCCGAAGCCATGCGCTTCAGCTCCCGGTGGAGCATCTCTGTGGTCACCGGCGTCTTCCAGAGTGCCGTGAGCGCGATCGACTGCTCGAGATAGGTCCGGACCTTCTTCTCCAGGACGGCGCGGGGGACCGCTTCCTCGAACCGTCGGGTGTCGCCGGTCTGGTGAGCGTGGTAGACGCGTTCAATCGCCTCCTGCGCGTGGATCCGCTCCTGGAGTGACAGCGCCCGGGCTTCGCTGGGTTCACCCGAGAGCATCCAGATGGTGGCGGCGATGAGGAGCTCGAGCAGGACGCAGCGGCCCCGCTTCTCCACTTCGGGCCTTGTGTGGTGCCCGGTCGCCACTCGCATGATTCTGGGTCGACGCAGAGGCGTTCCCCATGCAAGTTTGAGCAGGCCCCTCTTCGGGCTGTCTGAACAAAACGATCCCTGAGTCACCATTTCAATGACCTCCAGACCTGGCGTGGAAAGCCCATGCGCCGCCAGCTCCCGCTTGTGAGGCACCGTGCCGTCGTTACTCCGAGCCACCATCAGCGTTGTGGCCGAGCAGGCGGCTCCCGAATCACGTATCGACGCAGTGGGTCTCCTTCGGCCGGTACGATGACTGTGAATGACGGATCGGATCGAAAAAGTGACGGCGGGCTGTTCGGGTGGTCACCAGGTGGGCGGCTTGCGGTCCCAGCGCAGCCCTGCCGTTCAGACCAGCCCGCAAGCGAGAGAGCTGGTCATTGGCGGCTGCGTAGGATTGAATGACGGCTGGAATCGCAGGGGATCGATGCCGGGTGCAGAAAGCACCGGGCAAGGATGGCGCCGTGATCTTCTCTCGCTCCCAGGGTTGTTGCTTCGCGGGAAACCGTCAGAGCCCGTGGGCCCTCAGGGTCATCGTCACTCCGGGCCACCGTCAGATTGAGGCCAGGCGGGCGGCTCGAACCCCGGGTTGAAACCGAGGGCAGCGGGAAAGGCCGAGGGCAAAGGCCGTATTCCGGTCCTCGTCCATGCATCAATGGCCTGGATCGCCGCGAGTCGCTGCGCGAGGCTGACGCCGCAGAATCCGACTCCCGTCGTGTACACCTGGACCAGCAGATTGTCCCGGCGCGCTGCCGTAATCTTTTTCCGGTATGCGGACTCGTGGGCCACCGGGTAGAGCTCATCGATGGCGGCGTGCACGGTCAGCACCGGACGCTTGATCAACCCGCTGAAGTCCGCGAAGTGCTTGGCGTAGTTTCTCGGCCCTTGCGGAGCCGCGATGTTCCGCCGGGCGTTCATCGCCTCGAGGAGTGGATCGGCGTCAACACCCAGGCTCGTCAGGTAGGCCTTCTCCGCCTCGGTCAGGCTGTAGGAATGGTCGATGTTCTGTGCGACAGGCCCCCCGGCCCGGCGCTCCCCTTCGGCCGTGCCCTCCGTGGCACCGACAAAGACATGGTCGAACAAACGGCCCGGGAAAAGGCCGGGGGGCGGGGTGATCCCCGAGCCGGGGATGCCGGACACAAGCCTGATGAACTCGAAGCGACCGAAGTGCGCCGGATCACTCAGCTGGGCGAAGAGGATCGGCCCCACCTCTGTTTCGAAATCGAGGTCGTCGCGAACATCTCCAGGAGTCCCCCACGAGCCGGGCATGCCGAACGTGATGTCGTAGGCCAGCCGGAGGACGAGAAAGTGATCCGCGAGCTGCGTCGCCCCGGCGCCAATCGAGCAGAGGGCCAGGTAGCCGTCGAAGGCGCCGCCGTCGCGCTCCGCGGTTTCCTGCACGATGAGCCCGCCGAGGCAATCGCCCCACAGGATGGTGTTCACCGGCTTGGCCAGGTTCTCCCGGAAGTAGCTGACCAGCGCCACGTTGTCCTGCAGCCCCTCCTCGACCGACCAGCCGCTCCGGGCGGTGCCGGCAAGCGCGTACCCACCGGCGAGCAGGGCATCGCGGAGAGCGCCGGATGAGCTGATATTCGGGGTTCGGTCCTCGATCTCACCGGGATGGTCCGCCTTGTCGGTGTAGCGTCTCTGAAAGACGAGCAGCGTTCCATTCCAGGCGGCCGGGACCACGACCCGGAAGGGTGCCCCATTGATTTCGCCCGAATGATCCACGGGACCCGGCTGGGTGACCGCACCTCTCACCTCGGTCAGCCCGACGAAGGCCAGCACCAATAAGGCAGCCACCACGTTCCGTCTGAATCTCGCCATCACTTCTCCTTTCCGCTCCAGGGGTGCAACCAATCGCCCCGATCATGTCTCCACACGGATTCCCTATCCTGCTCCTGGTGCGGTCAGAAGAGCAAGAGCTGCAAAGTGACGACTTCGGGACGTCGACCTCATCGAGAGTCAGTGACACCGGCGCATATGCCGCAATCGTAGGCACAACTCTCGCAAGTCTCCGGCCCGTTGCAGGCGTCGTCGCCGCACACCCCTTCGTAGCAGGACGACGGTGAGGCGTCGATCTCGGCGTCGCGCCACCCGACCTGCGCCGGATCTCCCGAATCGTACGACCCGGCGCCGCCACAATTGCGACCGCGCACAAGGTAGAAAGACGCGGCACCCGGAACGGGTGAACCGACGAGATCGAGAGTGTTTCCTCCGAAGTGCTGAGCCAGACAGAACTGGATCGCCGGCGTGAAGTTGCCCCCCGAGCCGAGTATCGTCCCCAGGTCTCCCACCACGACGTCATAGGCCGAGGCATCGGGCAGCGGGTCCCATCCGAGAACGGGCGTCTGGCCCGGCTGATCGATCGCGACAAGCGGCGTTCCTGACGGAACGGGCGCGTCGTCCACGACCCAGTTGCAATCGTTGTCGAGCCCGTCACAGATCTCGCCGGATGGGGATCCGGGGATGCACGAATCCACTCCGGCGCCGCAGAATCCCGTCCTGGCGCACTCGCCGACGCCACATGAGGTGACGAAGCCATCGACGGTTCCGTCACAGTCATTGTCCACGTCGTCGCAGAGCTCCCATGCACCCGGATGTAAGGCATGGTTCGCGTCGTCGCAGTCACCCTGGCACACGCTGAATCCGTCCCTGTCCCCATCGAACGCGTCGGCCGCCAGTCCCGCCTCGTACAGGCCGCCGGTCGCTACGCTCGTCTCTTCCTCACTCCCTCCCCAGACGATCATGAGGCTTCCCGTCCAGACGGCGGTGTGGTCCGTCCGCCGCGGAGGGGCGTTCATCGAGGAGGTCGTGGTCCAGTTGTCGGAGGAGGGGTCATAGCGGCCGCCGGTATCGACGGAGGCTCCGAACTCGTTGCCGCCTCCCCACACGACCATCAGCTCTCCCGTCCAGACGGCGGTGTGACCCGAGCGCGGCGGGCTGTTGGTTGTGGACACGGGGGTCCAGGTGTCCGTGGCAGGGTCGTACCGGGCACCGGAGTTCCGAGAAAAGGAGTCGCCGCCCCCCCAGATGATCATGAATTGTCCTGTCCAGACGGCCGTGTGCAGGACGCGTCGTGTCGGGGTCCCGCTCGTCAGGGAAGTTGGGGTCCAGGTATCGGTGCCAGGATCGTACCGGCCTCCGGTGCCGACGAGACCGAATCTGTCGAGCCCTCCCCAGACGATCATCAGGTTCCCGGTCCACACGGCGGTGTGGTACGCGCGGCTCGCAGGGGCGTTGAGCGTCGCTGTCGGAATCCATGTGTCGGTGGCAGGGTCGTACCGGCCGCCCGAGTTGGAATAGACCATGGGCAGGACAAGAGTCTCGAGCCCTCCCCAAACCACCATGGCGCTCCCGGTCCAGACCGCGGTGTGGTACGCGCGACCCGAGGGGGCCCCGCTTGTCGAGGTGGATGACCATGCGTCCGTGACGGGGTCGTAACGGCCGCCCGTCATCACGGGAAGCAGATAGCCATCGTAGCCGCCCCACACGACCATGACGCTCCCTGTCCAGACGGCGGTGTGGCGGTTGCGACCCGACGGCGCGTTGACCGTGGAGGTCGGGCTCCAGGTGTCGAGGGCCGGGTCGTAACGGGCGCCGCCGCTCAGGAGCGGGGCATTGCCACCACCCCACACGACCATGACGCTCCCCGTCCAGACGGCCGTGTGACCCGTCCGCCGTGGGAGAATGCCGTTCAGGGACCCGCTGGCCACCCATGTGTCGTCGTGCGGACAGCCGGCGTCCGAGAAGCGTCGCGACGTGTCGGATTCGGGGACAGGGAGAGGAACGGCTTCCATGCCGACGGCCCCCGCCGGCGCCTCGCTCAGGCCCGCTTCCACGGATGCCCACCATCGGTCCCACGTCAGCTTGGGCACGACGAATGCGGCCACTTCGATCTCATCCGCCGTCCTGCCGAGAAACGCTCGCGTGACGAAGGCATCGGGCTCTTCCTCGACGGGGCCGATTTCGCCCGCCCGGGCAGGCAGCCGGGCGCCCACGCGATCGAATGCACCGGTGTCGAGCTCGATCACGTCCCTAGCGTCAGACCTCCCGTGCCTTGACTCTCCGGCGTCCTGTCTCGCGCAGGAGGCTTCGGCGCGCACTAGCTCGACCACGTGGCGACCGGGGCGATCGAACCGGGGATCCAGGCGGCCGGCGATCAGGCTCTCGCGAAGGGCCTCGGCCTCCTGTCGTGCCTTCGCATGGATGGTGGCATCGTGAGCGAAGAACTCTCGAGCCAGCCGATCCACGAGAGTCGGCCGTGCCAGGCACTCCTGAATCAGGAATGTGTCGTTCCCGAGGGCCGCGAACAGCTCTTCCAACCGCTCGGGCATCCGTGTCTGCGCCGCCATGCGCTCCAGCTCTTCGCGGAGCATTCCGGCGGTCACCGGCGACATCCAGAAGACATCGAGGGCGGCCGACTGCCTCAGATAGGTCCGAACTTTCCTTTCCAGGACGGCGTGGGGGACCGCTTCCTCGAAGGCTCGCGTGGCGTCTATCTGGTGAGAGTAGTGGACCTGCTCGATGGCCTTCTGCGCCTCGATGCGCTCCTCCAGGCTCAGACCGCGCCGGGAGGACTCCGCCGCCCCCGCAAGCGGGACGATGACGCACGCCAGCAGCGGCGACAGCAGCCATGATCGGCGGGGATGTCCGATGCCTTGCCTGGTTGCCTTGTCAGGGGTCATGGTGTCGTCTCCGCGTCAATGCGACTCGGTCAACGGCGCAAGCGAGCTCCCTTCCGCCTGCAGGGCGGCCTCGAGCCGGGAGACCACGTCGGCGAGTCGGAAATCCGCCGCGGGGGCAGCCAGGGCCATGGGCGCTCCGGGGCCGACGTCGATCGGCTCGAGCTGGGCGGTGTTCCAGAAGGCCCGCATGGCCTCCGCGTTCCCGTACGCGGGCACGCCTCCCACCAGCACGAGACGCACGTCGTGCGGCCCGGCCTCGATCAGCTGCCGGTAGGGGTCGTCTTCATCGCCCGAGATCACGAGAAGGTCGGCCCGCAGGCCGGGCTGAATGGTGCCCACCTCGTCGGCGATGCCGGCGATCGCAGCCGGCGTGCTGGTCACCATGGCGACGAGCTGAGCGTCCGTGAGCCTTCCGTTCAGATGCTCCCGGTTCCACTGATCGGCAAAGCGCAGCTCGTCCAGGATGCTGCTGCTCCCCGTGACGGCCCAGTCGGGCGCCAGAGCGATGCGCACCCCCGCGTCCAGTGCGGCCTCGATGTCGGTGGTCCGGCCGTACAGCTCGACGTTGCTGCGTGGCGACCAGACGAGCGAGGTGTCGGCCGCGGCCATGGCGCGGAACTCATCGGGCCCCAGCGCGAGGCAATGAACACACGCGCCTTTGGGATTCAGCAGGCCGCTCGACTGGATGAAGGTGAACTCCTCCAGCGAGAAGGCATCCACGCCTTCGGCCAGGTGGAGGAAGAGGGCCTCGAAGAACGGGCTGGCGATGACCGAGCGGGCCTGGGCGACGAACTGCGAGCGCCCGTTCGGGTCGCCGGCGGGCGGAACGTCGACGATGTTGAGGATGTGCTCACGGTTCAGCTCCGTGGTTCCGTAGAACCCGGAGTTGTAGTCCAGGTTGCGCACCAGTCCGCGGATGCACGCGACGCGCTGGGTGGCCAGGATCGAAGTGGCGCCCCCGGCCAGCGCCCTCATCTCGCCGTAGTCGTTCATGTCGCACACATGGCCCCCGGCAAGCAGGTCGTTGAAGGGAACCGCGACCTCTTGAAGCTGGTCCGGGTCCGCGCGCCACTCGGAGCGGTTCGAGTACAGGTGAGGGGGGATCCAGCGCGGCAGCACGTTCCAGGGGACGTGGTTGTGCACGTCCACGAGCCCGGGGTAGATGGTCCCCTCGGTGTCGATGAGGACGGCGCCGTCGAGCGCGGGCCGCCTGTCCGAGACGACGGTGATGCGGCCGTTCTCGATCCGGATGTAGCCGTGCTGGATGATGGTCTGGGGCGTGACGATGGTGCCGCGCAGGATGAGGGGCGCGCCCGGCGTCCAGGCGGCTCCGCCGGCCGCCGCGCTCGTCACAATGACACCGGCGATCCCCGCGCCGAGCGCGATGGCCGCGGCGGTCGCAATCCATGTGCGTCGTCGTCTCATATCGGATCCTCCTCACGTTGGTCTGGTTCCCGGCCGGCGTGGCCGCCGCCGCCGAGACAAGTGTGAAGGACGGATCCGGAGGAAAAAGTGACGGGTGGGTCAGGCGGCGGGGGTCGTCACCATCCGGGTGGCTGGCCGGCCCATCCCTGAAATGGCGTGTTCGTCAGGCGATAGCCGGTGGGCGCCGTCCCGTCCTCGACCACCCTGTACGTCGTGAGGGAGCGCAGCCGCTCGAGCAGCTCCGCATACGGGAGGGTGTGGAAGGGTGTTCCCTCGGGCATCGGCCAGAGGCGCACCGACCGATCCTCGCCGACCGAGGCGATCCAGCGGCCGGTTGGATCGACGTTCACCCCCCAGACGGATCCTTCGTGCCCCATCAGGAGATGCGGCTCCTCCCCGGTGACGGGACCGACGCGCACCACGCCGTCGCGGCTCCCCGTGACAACGAGGGCGCCCGAGGGGTGCCAGGCGGCGAAGGCGACCTCGTTGCCGTGGGCCGGCAGGTCCCATCGCCTGCCTGTCTGCAGGTCGTGGACGAAGGCGGTTCCGACGGGAAGCCGCACGTTCGGCTGGAGCCGGACTACGAGCACGTATCGTCCGTCCGGACTCGCCACTCCTGTCGCGGCCCCCTCCTCGAGCAGGCTCGCCCGCCCCGTTGTCAGATCCCAGAGGCGGAGTCCGCCGAAGCCGCCGGCCAGCAGGCGCCCCCCTGCGAGAAAATCGACCGACAGGTATTCCTTTCGGTCTCCGGTGTCGAGAACCTGGATGGCACCCGAATCCAGATCCCAGACCCGGATTACGGCTTCGCCCGCGACCGTCCCCCCGGCTGCCACCCGGTGCCCGTCGCGGTCGAAGGCGGCCATCTGGACGGTCCATTGGAAGCCCGGCAGCTCTCGCGGCGTGCCGCCGTCCAGCGGAATCAGGCGTACTCCCTTGAGAGTTGGCGCAACGAGGAACCGGCCATCCGGGGAGACGCCGACACCGGTGACGCCGACTCCCACATCGAGCACCCGGAGTTGTCCGCCCCCCTCCATGTCCAGCGGCCAGATCCAGATCTTCTTTTCGAACCTGTTCCCGGCGGCCACCCAATGACCATGGGGGTCGAACGCAAGGCTGCCCCGAAGCTGATCGTTCGGACCGCGCAGGACGTATGGGTAGTTTCGCGCCAGAGGCCAGAAGGCATCGCCCAGGAAATCCCGTGTGATGAGCCAGGAGCCGCTGGGGTCGAGGGCGAGGCCGAGCATGGCCGTGACCTTGCCGCGGCGAAGAACCAGGGGCTCGGCAACCGGCGGGCCGGCGAGGTCCCACAGAAAGACGGTCTGATCGTTCCCGTTCGCGCAGGCCAGCCAGCGGCCATCGTGCGTCATGGCGCCGACGCGCCAGTCTCCCAGGACAGGAGGGGAGGGCAGGATCCGGGATGCGCCTGTGGCGCGAGACCAGACACGCGCGGCTCCCGAGGCGTGCCATGTGAACACCCGAATGTCATCCGGAACGAGCGGGAAGTTCACGATAGGGTCGTCGCCGTGGCCGATGAGTCGTAGATTGTTCCTGCCGCCCGGCGCGACCGGGGCTTCGTAGAGATCTCCCCCCGCGCCGAAGAGAAAGCTCCTCCCGGAGGGGTCGATGCCGATGAAACGATCGATCCCCGGGATGACCCGCCGGCCGAGCGCCTGCGGCGGCCCCTGGGGCAAGCTCCAGGTCCGAACGTCTCCCAGATCCCACCCGTCCTTTGTCCGCTTGTTGCGCGATCCCGTGATGAGCTGGTCGCCCCGGACGAAACCCCAGGCGTAGGTGTCATCGACGTGCCGGATCTCGTCGAGATCGGGCAGCCGGTATATCCTCATCTCGGTGGGGCTCGTCGACACGAGGTAGCGGCTGTCGGGCGTGAATCCCAACCAGGGCCCGGCCTCGAGCGGGCGATACGGCCCGCCGTCCCGTGGCCAGAGTTGCTGCCATACCCCGCCCGGTTTGAAGCCTGCCGCAAGCCATTGACCATCCGGGCTGAAGCCGAGGTGCCATTCGGCCCTCTCGGTTCTCTCGGCAGGCATCAGGGCCGTCGGGCCATGCCACAGGGCCTGCAAGGCGAACTCGCGCACCGCGCGATTGTCGTCCCGCTCCAGACTGGCCGTCGCGTAGGCGAGAGCGGCGCTCGGGTTCTCCCTCATCTCAACCTGTCCAATCGCGAAGAGCTGCTGCGCCGCTGCGCGGCGTGCTTCGAGACGCGCATGCCTCTCTGCCACGCGGCTGCTGATCCACAGCTCGCCGACCACGACGACGATCCCGACCAGCACGACGAAAGCCGAGGCGAGCGCGAGACGGCGTCTCCTCCTGCTCCGTCCGGCGTGCGCGGCCATCGCCCGCGCGAAGTCCTCCTCCGTGGCCGACAGCCGGCCCGGGTACCGGTTCCTCCAGACCTGGAACTCCTTGAAGGAGGTCCCCGTCCAGAGAAGTCCGTTTGGACGCGCGCGCTCGTCCCACAGGTGGGCGGCCTTGCGAAGCTGTTCGCGGAACTGGGCCCCCTCGGCGTCCTGAGTGCGCCAGTGCACGAGCCGTGGCCACGCCGTGAGCAGAGACTCGTGGATGATCTCGATCCGCTGTCCGCCGGCCGGGTCCGCCTCGCTGGGGCCAACGTCGAAGACGGTCAGCAGCCGGGCGTCGATCAGGCGGCGGAGGACCTCCTCGGCCACCTGCGGCTCCGTGAAGACGGAGAGCAGCTCCTCCCGGTTGCGGACGGCGCGCGTCCCCACGGCCGTCATCAGGTTCCTGAAGATCTCGCGGGCGATCGGTGTGCGCGCCGGGCCGATCGCGTCGAGAGTGGCCTCGCCGTGGCGGGCGAGGGCTCCTCCGACGCCGCCGATCGCCGAGTAGGCCGCGCGGGTGAGGAGACCCGCCTCCCGATCCCGGCTCTCCCACAGGCGGGCGGCGGCGAAGGCGAGCAACGGCAGCGCCCCGCGCTCGTGCGC
This sequence comes from Candidatus Polarisedimenticolia bacterium, assembly GCA_050747525.1. Lineage (GTDB taxonomy): Bacteria > Acidobacteriota > Polarisedimenticolia > JACPZX01 > DASXTC01 > JBOGOC01. Next base: position 49,998 of record JBOGOC010000043.1, read on the forward strand.
CACGTCTTCGAGCATGTCGTCCGCCAGCCGGTCGTCGTCGAAGCGGTAGCCGGCGGCCAGGGCCGGCTGGACGAGAGCGCGGCGCAGGGCCTGTCCTTCCAGAGGTGCCAGCGGGAACAGCTCGGTGAGCGCCGGCCGCAGCGCCTCGAAGGACTGACAGCGGAAGAGGAAGTCGTCTCTCAGACTCAACAGCACGTGTATGTCGGCCTCGAGAACGCCAAGCCAGAGGATCTCGGCAAAGCGCGCCTGCACGTCCTCGGGATTCAAGGTGAAGAGCTCCTCGAACTGGTCCACGATCAGGAGCGCGTGCTCGTGCCCATCGCGCCAGCGCTTCAAGGCGGCGAGCGCCTTCGCGGAGTCCTCGAAGCACCACGGCCCGGCTGTCCCGGAGTCCCGGTCCGTCACGGCGGCCAGGGCCTGGGCCAGCGAGGAAAGCGGACGATCACCGGGCGTGCACACGGCCGCGGTCCACCCCGGTGGCAAGGCGGGAAGGACACCCGCGCGCAGGAAGGAGCTCTTCCCCGCGCCGGACGGGCCGATCACCGCTCTCAAGCAGGGGCGCCGGAGTCTTCCCAGCAGGGCCTCGACCTCGAGCTCGCGGCCGAAGAAGTGTCCGGAGTCTCGCTCGGTGAACGGGTCGAGTCCGGGATAGGGGCACCTCTCACCGGTCCTCGCCGCCTGCAGCGAGACCTTCTCCAGCGCCCTGGCCAGCGCGCCGGCCGATGAAAACCGTTTTCCGGGCGAGCGCGCCAGGGCGCGAAGCAGGACCGGCCTCCAGGGTCCTTCCGGAACACGGGGGGGGTCCGCGCGGAGGTTCTGCAACAGGCGATGCCAGGCCTCGCGGCTCTCCGCGCCTTCGGGACTTACCATTTCCGCGAGGACCATCCCGGCCGCGAAGACGTCGGCACGGGCGTCGCACGGTTTGCCCTCGGCCTGCTCGGGAGCCATGTAGTGCGGCGTGCCGGCGATGGTGCTCGTCTCCCACGCCAGGAGGGATCGGGTGAGGCCGAAATCCATGACCACGGTCCGGCCCGCGGGCGTGATCATGATGTTCTCGGGCTTGAAGTCCCGGTGGACGAGCCCTGCCTGGTGGATGGCTTCGAGGCCGGCAAGGAGCTGCGCCGCGATCTCACCCGCTTCCGGGAGCCCGAGGGGGCCGCGCTCGGCCAGGAGATCCGCAAGGGTGGCTCCCTCCACGTACTCCATCGACACCATCTCGTGCCCTTCCTCCTCCACGAGGTCGAACACCCGGCACACATGGGGAGAGACCACCTGCCGGGCCGACCGGACCTCCTGGCGGAGGAGGTGAAGTGGAGGCTCTTCGTTCTGGACCTCGGGGTGCAGGACCTTCAGGGCGACGTTGACCTGGAGCTTCAGATCGAATGCCAGCCACACCGCCGCGGCGCCGCCGCGGCCAAGCGTCCCGAGCAGGCGGTATCGTCTTCCCAGGATGCGCCCTGCACGGAGCGGCGTTTCCAGGCGCGGGCTGTCGAGGGAGGGAAGCGGCACGGCCACTCTCGCACCGTCCTCAGCCGCCGTTTCCGCCAGCTCCAGCAGACATAGGGGACACAGCCCTCCCAGGAGACCGCGATCGGCCATGGGCGAGTCACAATCGGTGCACCGGTCCGGGCCAGACAGAGGTCTCATGACACTGTTCTTGGGCGCTCCGGCGGCTCCCACGGCCGCACGACCGAAAGGAGATGACGCAGCTCGGCGTCCGCCTGAGTGGGGTCGGCCAGCGTTTCCGCGATCTCCCGTCGGAGCAGGCTTCCGTAGCGTTGCCTCAGACGGCGAACCAGAGCCTTCAAAGCCGTCTCGGTCGTGCGCATCTGCCGGGCCAGATCGCTGTAGGGTACCCGCGGCTCGCTGCCGGTCAGGTAGTCCCGCAGCATCTCGAACTCCGGTTCCTTCTTCTTCACCGCCGCCTCCTGTTGAAGGCGCTCCAGTGCGCGCTCCAGGATCGTCAGCGCCCAGCTCCGCTCGAATGCCGTCTCGGGGGTGCAGGTCCCGGCCGGCTCGGCGGCGTGGCGCGCTTCAGCTGCATCCACGTCGAGGGACAGCAGGAGCCGTCCTCCTCCCCGCTTGATCGCCCGGGCCCGATCGCGCTCCTTGGAGAGGAAATTCCGGAACGAAGCCAGAAGGAAACAGCGGAACCGTCCTTCGCGTGACCGCACCGACTGGAGATAGTCCTTTTCCAGGAGGAGGACGACGTAGCTCTGGGTGAGGTCACGCGCGTCTTCGTGACGGCATCCGCACGCCCGCGCGTAGCTGTAGAGCGGGTACCAGTAGGCTTCGCACAACGAGGCAAGGGCGGCCCGCGACTCTTCCGACTGGCTGCGCGTCGCCCGGGAAATCACGCTCCAGGCGGTCGAGGGGAACCTCGCCATTGCCAACGCCTCGAATCAGAGACCGTGGACAGGTGTCGGGCCCTATGATATCCCGGAGCATGTCATCGCTCACATCGAAGAGTGATGGGCGGTGGGGCCGCGCCACGCAGGTCTCCGGCCAGGGTGGCCCCTGTAAGGAGCGGGCTCCGTGATTGTTCACCTGATCGACGGGACCTACGAGCTCTTCCGCCACTTCTACGGTCTCAAGAGGTTTCAGGGGGGTGCGGACCGACCGCTCGGAGCGGTCGCCGGAGTGCTTGGCACCGTCCTGGAGATGATCGAAAAGGGCGCCACGCACCTCGGCGTGGCGACCGATCACGTGATCGAGTCCTTCCGGAACGACCTTTGGCCTGGGTACAAGACCTCTGAAGGAATGGACCCTGCGCTTGCGGCCCAGTTCCATCCTCTTGAAGAGGCGCTGGCCGCGATGGGCGTGAAGGTCTGGCCCATGGTCGAGCTGGAAGCGGACGACGCCCTGGCATCGGCCGCCAGCCTGGCTGACCGGGAGAAGACGGTGGAAAGGGTCTGCATCTGGGCCAATGACAAGGACCTGGCGCAATGCGTCCGGGGAGACCGCGTGGTGCAGGTGGACCGTCGCGGCAACGTCATACGCGACGAGGACGGGATCCGGCAGAAGTTCGGGGTCCCCCCGTCGCTGATTCCCGACCTCCTGGCCCTCGCGGGAGATCCGCAGGACGGCTATCCCGGGATAGCCGGAATCGGCCGCGTCACCGCGGGGCGGCTCCTGAACAGATACGGACCGATCGAGCAGTTTCCACCCCAGGTGCTGGGGGAGAGCAAGGCCCTGGCGCTTCGATTCAAGGATCTGGCGACTCTGCGCGCCGATGCGCCTTTGTTCGATGACGTGGACGAGCTTCGATGGCGCGGCCCCACGGGTGCATTCGCCGGCTGGACAGCGCGGCTGGGCGACCCTCGGCTGATGGAGCGCGCGCGCCGGGCCGCGGGATGACTTCGGATCCACCGGCCGAAAGAGCCCGTCCTGCCTGCCTCATTTAAGCATCATGTCCTGCTCAGAAAGCGCTCAGGACTTCACCCCGTTGATGAGGGACATTCAGGGGCGCGGTTGCACCGACGCAATCCGCTACCGATGGAGATAGACATGGACGGCAGAACCCTGAGGCAGTCCCGAGCCGTGCCGCTGCTCGCCGCGGTGGCCATGTGGGGATGTGTGGCGGTCCCGGCGGCCCCCGATCCGGCTGCGCTGCCGTCGCGCGTGCTCGAGCCGCCATCGGCCGCATGGCGGGACGCGGTCGAGGAGGGACGCTCCATCGCCCGCTCGCTCGTCGCCGAGGAGAATCTGCCCGGCCTGTCGCTGGCGGTGGCGGTCAATGGAGAGGTTGTCTGGGCGGAAGGGTTCCGCTGGGCGGACCAGGAGAGCCAGACGCCGGTGACGCCCGCGACGCTGTTCCGCATCGGCAGCGTCTCCGAGAGCCTCACCGCCGCCGCCGTCGGGCTGCTGTCCGAGCGCGCCCGCCTCGACCTCGACGCACCCGTGCAGCGCTACGTGCCGGGCTTCCCCGAAAAGCAGTGGCCCATCAGCACCCGCCAGCTCATGGCCCACACGGCCGGCATCCGTCGCCACCACGGAGAGGAGGAGATCTTCCGGCAGGTCAACTGCGCCGATGACGCAGAGCGCCTGGCGATCTTCGCCGGCGATCCGCTGCGATTCCGTCCCGGTACGGAGCATGCCTACTCGACCTACGGCTGGGTCCTGGTGGGCGCCGTGGTGGCCGCGGCGGCAAACGAGCCCTATCTCGCATTCATGCAACGCGAGATTCTCACGCCGCTGGGCATGAAAAGCACCGTTCCCGACATCGCCGGGCAGAGCAACCCCGGCAGCGCCCACTTCTACTATCCCCAGTTCATGCTCGATCCCCGCTACGGCCTGCACGATGCGCCGACGGCGAATCTGTCCTGCATCCTGCCGGCCGGCGGTTTCCTGTCCACTCCCTCGGATCTCGCGCGCTTCGGCTCCGCCATGATGGGTGACGCGCTGCTCGACCCGGCAACCGTGGAGGCGCTGCAGACGCCGGTGCAGCTGGCATCGGGAGAGTCCACCGGCCAGGCGCTCGGCTGGACCGTGCAACGCGCCCCGATGGGCACGAAGATCGTGGGCCAGGGCCTTGGAGACCCTGTCCGCCGGAGCTTCCTCTCGGCCGTAACCGTCGGTGGCCACGTATCCGGCGGAACCACGTCACTCCTGACCGTTCCCGAGCACCGCATTGCCATCGCCGTGGCGTCCAACGTGTCCGGCGCCGGGAACGTGTCGCAGCTCTCGAGCCGGCTGGCGGACGTTTTTGTCCGCGAGGGATCGAAGCGATGAAGACCGCCATCGGCCTTGCGCTCGCGACACCACTCCTCCTCGTCTGGATGATCGGTGCCGTGGGCGTCCTCGGGCGTGACGGCGATCGCGCCGACTTGCTGTATATCGGGGTGCTCGCCGTCGGTGTCATCGGTGCCATCATCGCGCGCTTCCAGCCACTTGGAATGGCTCGCGCGTTGACCGCGACGGCGCTCGCTCAGGCGCTGGTCGCCGTCATCGCGCTGATCGCCGGGATGCACCGGGCCCCGTACAGCTCCGTGGGCGAGATCCTGGGGCTCAACGGGCTCTTCGTCGCGCTGTTTCTCGGATCGGCCTGGCTGTTTCGGAATGCTGCGCGGGAGCGAGCTACTCGGCGGTTCGGAATCGGCTGAAGGAGCAGGGCTCATCGGCTTCTTTGCGCCTCGACCGGGCCTGCAACTACATTGCAGCCGAGGGCGGCGCCATGAGCGCGACCGGATCGAAGCTGAACGGGCGTTACCAGCGGCTGCAGGACTTCCGCCGGCGGCACGCATCGGCGGAAATCGCCGTTTTCTTCGCTGCCGGGTTCCTCTTCGACATCCTGACCCTCTCCCGCATCGACGACCTCGCGACGCTCGTCCAGCAGGGGCTCTACCTGGTCCTGCTGGGGACGCTCATGATCATGGACGAGCGCTACCGGGCGGGCCTCGCGGCGCCGCCGCGATGGCTGGCGAAGGCGTGGCGGTTCTCCGAAGACGCGATCCACTTCCTCTTCGGCAGCCTGCTGAGCTCGTTCGTGATCTTCTACCTGAAGAGCAGCTCGGGCTTCTCGTCCCTCCTCTTCATGTCGATCCTGGGCGCGCTTCTGGTCGCCAACGAGCTGCCCCGCGTTCGCGAGCGGGGGCCGGTGGTCCGCTTCGCGCTCCTCAGCCTCTGCGTGACCTCGTACGGTGCCGTGCTCCTGCCGGTCGTCCTGGGTTTCATCAGAAAGTGGATGTTCGTCACGGCGGCCGTCCTGGCGTGCGCGGCGATCGGATGGTGCGTGCGGGCTCTTTCCCGCTGGACCGGCGACGCGCCGTCGGTGCACCGGCGGGTGGCGGGGCCGGCCCTGGGGATGCAGGCGATCCTGGTCGTGGCGTACTTCGCGGGAGCGATTCCGCCCGTGCCGCTGTCGGTGCAGTTCATCGGCATCTACCACGAGGTCGTCCCACCCGGGGCGCAGGCAGCCACCGAAGGCGGCGACCCTCCGGCGGGCCGGACGTACGAGCTCAGGCACCAGCGGCCCTGGTGGAAGGTGTGGCACCACGGCGACCAGGACTTCGCGGCGCGGCCGGGCGACATCGTGCACTGCTTCGCGCGCGTCTTCGCGCCCAGTGGCTTCCGGGACGCCATCTACGTCCGCTGGCGGTGGCAGGGGCCGGAAGGCGGATGGATGGACCAGGGCCGGGCGCAACTCGGCATCATCGGCGGGCGGGGGGACGGCTTCCGCACCTTCGCGACGAAGAAGAACTACCAGCCCGGCCGGTGGCGCGTGGAAATCGAGACCGACGACGGCCGTGACATCGGCATCATCCATTTCGACCTCGTCAACGATCTCTCGTCCGGGGAGCGGAGCTTCTTCGTCGACCGGCTCTGACCCTTCAGGGACTGCAGCCCCCGCTGCCGGCCTGCAGGCGGCTCATGCCGGGACACGGAAGGAGAGGCGAATGGGGGAGACCGGCTGCGCAGGGGCTCCTCCGCCATCGGCTGGCAGCTCCCGGTCGAACAGCCGCACGGGGGTGTTCCCGGCGAGATCTTCCAGGTCGGGGTCGATCACGATGGAGTAGCCGCCGGGCCGCCAGGGCTCGGCGGGGGAGAAGGTCCAGCGCATCCCGTCTCTGGACGTGCTCGATGTCCCACGCATGGGCAGGCGGCCGGCGTCCTCGACGCCGAGGAGCCGCTGGACGAGAGCGGGGTCGAGAGGCTCGGGGAAGTCGATCGCAAGGGGAGCCGATGGGCCGGACGGCGCGAGGATCCTGAATGACGCCGGATCGGGCGAGATCCGGTCCGCCGGCCCGACCCTGAAGCTCCATTCGTAGGAGCGGGCCAGCGGTTGGCCCAGAGCGTCCCGAAGGGTGGCCTCGACGACCAGCCGGTACCGTGCGCCCTCGCGAAGCGGCGTTCCCATCGCCTGGTGGGGTCCCACCTCCCGCTTGATACGGCCCGGATGGAAGATGAGCGTCAGGCGCCGCCGCGATGGATCCCAGAGTCCCTGCGGGATCTCCACGAACGGAAGCTCGACCTCCGCGCCTCGCTCGTCGTAGATGCTGATGGCGTCCCCCACGAGCTGCTCCTTCATGGGTGCCGAGAAGTGGACGTAGAGCCGCAGGAGGTTCTCGGGGACCACTTCGATTCCGGGCTGGACGGCCTCGACGATGGTCGAAGGACGTGTTCCGGGATCGGGCATGGCGAAGGTGAGGTCGAGTCGCGCCGCCTGCGGGCCGCGTTGTCCCGTGAGCCGCTCGAAGAGCGCGCCATCGAAGCGCGCCGTGTACTCGATCCCAGTGGCCAGCGGGAAGCGGGGCGTGAAGCGGATGGCCTCCGGCTCGACGGTCCATCTCCCGGCGATGGGTGGGTGGACGTTGCCGGCGGGGCTCCACGCCGTGTGGACGGGAAAGAGCGCGCTCCACGTGTCTTCGTCGAGCGGCATCTCCCGCAGCGCGGCGAGCGCGTCAGGCCGAAGCCCGCGGATCACGACCGTGCCGAAGGCGGGCAAGCCCGGGTCGGCCTGAAAAACGATGGCCGGCGTCCCGGCCCACGCGGCGCCTGCGGCCAGTGCGGCCACGACGATGCAGAGATGGCCTGCCACGCTCAGAACCTACGGACGTCCATCGAAACCATGGACAGCTTCCCTCCCGGCAGGCGCTGGAGGGCGAGGATGTACTTCCCGTTGAAGTTGTCCATCTGGATGATGCCGGAGCCCGATCGGGGCTCCCAGGTCACGCCTGCCAGGTATCCCTTCACCTCCGTGGTGATCGAGCCGTCATAGGCCTCGATGTCCTTCGGATCCACGACCATGAAAGGAAGGCTGCTGTTCGCGATGAGGAGCTTCTCGGTCCCTTCCTTCGTGTAGGTGACCATGTCGAGCGGGTAATTGCCCGAGCCGAACTCGCCGATGGTGCGCCCCTTGAGGTGGGCGCCCTCCTTCACGTCGGCTGTCTTGAAGGTGACGAGCGGCGTGCACAGGTAGGCCGCGAGCAGGTGGCTCTCCCCCTTGAGCGAGTAGGGAAGGAAGGCGCGGACAGGGGAGTCGGTCTCGTACTTGCCGTGAGCCCCGTGGAAGATCTCGAGCGTCGTGGCGGTGACGCCGCTGCGGAAGGGGAACGGGATCTTCCACATGGTGGACGAGAACTCCTCGTTGGACATCCCTGCCACGTAGAGCGTGCCGTCGGCGTAGGCCAGATCGGTGATGGCCTCGGTCCGGAGGCTGGTCTCCTTGAGCCAGGGGTGCTTCTTGTCGTTGGCGACGGCATTGGGGAGCGCGGCCTTTGCATGGGAGACATGGCCGGTCTCGACCACGCTGATCGTCCCGTCGTCGGGGGCGACCTTCAAAAGGATGACGGCGTCGGCCAGGTGATTCGGGAGGGCCCAGTGGGAGTTCCACGCTCCCCGGCCCCGCGAGACCGAGAGGTAGACGTTCTGGGAGATGGGGTTGACGGCCATGTCGTGGATCATGATCTCCGTGGCGGCCGTCCCGAGCCGGGCCGCGATGGCCGCCTCGATGTCCGGGACGGAGAGCGCGTCGTCCTTGGCGCGCGGCTTCGTATCCCCGAGGTCCAGCGCGACGACCGCCCCCGCCTTGCCGTCGCCAATGAAGAGAATCCCCTGAGGGCCGAAGGCCAGGGCGCTCATGGACTGGATCTTCGGATCCCCCTGCGCCATCCCCTCCGCGGCGCTGGCCGTCACGATGGCGCTGGCGACGATGAGGAACAGCGAGCCGAGCAGAACGCTGGTGCTGCGGATGTGCTTCATGGTGGTCCTCCCAGGACAGTCACGAATGTCCCAATCGTAGACACTCTATCTGCCCGTGAGGTGTAAAGAATGTGTATAAAGTGGGCCGCTACCGCGCCACGAACGAGTGCCGTTTGACAGTGTGTCCCCCGCGACGATCCAGGGCATCTATAATCCCGACCGCATGGCGCTCCTTCCCGGCACGAGGTTGGGACCCTACGAGATTCTGGCGGCGACCGGCTCCGGCGGGATGGGAGAGGTCTACCACGCCAGGGACACTCGGCTCGATCGAAGCGTCGCCATCAAGGTCCTCCCCGAACCCGTGCTTCAGGACCCGGGGCGGCGGCAGCGACTGGAGCGGGAGGCGCGTGCCATCTCCAGCCTGTCCCACCCCAACATCTGCGCCCTTTACGATGTGGGCCACCAGGACGGCGTCGACTACCTCGTCATGGAATACCTCGAGGGCGAGACGCTGGCGGAGCGTCTCGGCAAGGGTCCGCTGCCTTCCGATCAGGTGATGCGCGCTGCGCTGCAGATCGCCGGAGCACTTGACGCCGCGCACCGGCGGGGAATCGTCCATCGCGACCTCAAGCCGGGCAACATCATGCTGACCCCGACCGGCGCCAAGCTGCTCGACTTCGGTCTTGCGAAGGCTGCGACCCCCGCGGGTATGGCGGGTGGGCTGTCGGCTGAGCACACACAAGCGACCCCGCTGACCGCGGAGGGCACGGTCGTCGGCACGGTTCCCTACATGTCCCCCGAGCAGGTCGAGGGAAAAGAGGTCGATGCGCGCAGCGACATCTTCTCCCTGGGCTCGGTCTTGTACGAGATGGTGACAGGGCGGCGACCCTTCGATGGAAAGAGCCCGATCAGCCTGGCCTCCGCCATCCTCGAGAAGGAGCCGGCGCCGATTCGCTCGTTGAAACCGATGACACCGCATGCTCTCGACCACGCGATCCAGGTCTGCCTGGCGAAGGATCCCAATGACCGATGGCAGTCGGCGCGCGACCTCTGGCTCGAGCTGAAATGGGCCACGGATCCCCGCGAGAATACGGCGGCTTCCGCGACCTCGCACCGCAAGTGGCGCGAGTGGATCGCCTGGGCCGTCGGGGCTCTCGGCATCACGCTGGGCGTCGTCATCGCGGCATTTCAGCTTAGCGGCTCTGGCGCATCGGGACCGCGTCCAACCATGCGATTCAGCGTCCAGCTGCCGATGGGCCAGGTCATCGACAGGCACGCGGGCGGCCACCTGGCGATGTCGCCCGACGGGACACGCATCATCGTTCTCGAGACGGACCCCGCCACCGCCGATTTCGAACGAACCATGGTCATGCGCTCGCTGGACCAGAGCGAGTTCGTGCCCGTCCCGTTCAGGGGAGGAGGCCATCCTTTCTTTTCCCCGGACGGCCAGTGGTTCGGGGCCTTCGACCAGAACAAGCTGACGAAATTCCCGTTCCAGGGGGGCTCACCGGTAGCGCTCTGCGATGCTCCAGGCTTGACGCGAGGCGCCAGCTGGGGAGACGACGGCCAGATCATCGCGAGCTTCAACGAGGGGACGACCGGTCTGGTCCGGATCTCCTCCGGCGGCGGTAAGCCGACGCCGCTGACCCAGCTGGACAAAGAGAAGGGCGAGACCGCCCACGCGTGGCCGCAAGTTCTGCCGGGCAGCCGGTCGGTTCTGTTCACTGTCTACGGCGCCGGAGGGTTCTTCGACGCGGAGATCGAGATCCTCTCACTCGAGAACGGCAAGCGCACGTCCATCTTTCGCGGCGGAGACTTCGGCAGGTACTTTCCCAGCGGACATCTCATCTACCTGCAACACGACACGCTGCATGCAGCCCCCTTCGATCTGGAGCGCCTCATGTTGACGGGAGAGCCGCGCCCCGTGCTCGAAGGTGTCAACGCAAACTTCTTCGGCGGCGGTGATTTCGCCTTCTCCCGGACGGGAGATGCCGTCTACGTCAGCTCTCAAGGGCCGTCCTTCGGCTATCAGATCCACTGGCTCGACGGGTCGGGAGAGACCCGTCCGTTGCATGTCGCTACGGACGACTACGAGGCCCCGCAATTCTCCCCGGACGGCAAGCGGATCGCATTCGGGATCACGAGCGGTCCTCTCCATGGGGACATCTGGATCAAGGATCTCGAGCGCGACACCGTCTCGCGGCTCACGCGCCTGCCGGGGCGCAACACCGTCCCGCTCTGGACACCGGACGGCCAGAGCATCGTCTTCATTTCGCATGGCCACGCGGCGCAGGGGATCTACTGGACTCGCGCCGACGGTGCCTCGAAGCCGCAGCCCCTGATGGAGACGAAGGGGGAGTTCCAGACTCCCAACTCCATCTCTCCGGACGGCAAGCGCCTCGCCTACGCGATGGTGATGGGTGACTTCAGCCGAAGCGAGATCTGGACCGTGCCGATCGAGGGCGATCGGGATCATCCTCGGCTCGGACAACCGGAGGCGTTCCTGCGCACGCCGGCGTTCCTGGACTCGCCGATGTTTTCTCCCGACGGACGATGGCTTGCTTACAACTCCGATGAGTCGGGCGCGGGTGAAGTCTATGTTCGGCCTTTCCCGGGGCCCGGGGGCCAGTATCAGATCTCGGCTGCGGGAGGCTCGCGCCCCCTCTGGTCGCACGATGGGCGCCAGCTGTTCTTCCTGGACGATCAGTCGCGGATCAATGTCGCCGACTGCAGCGTGACCGGCACATCATTCGCGGCCGGAAAGCCCCGCCTGTGGGCAGACAGGAGTCTGGCGTTCATGGGCAGCAACTACTCCTATGCCCTTTCCGCCGATGGCAAGCGCTTCGCGATCGTGCTGAAGGCGGCGAAGACGGAACAGCCGCCGCGAAACACGACCGACAGGGTCGGAGTTCTGCTCAACTTCTCCGAGGAGCTCACCCGCAGGGTGCCACCGGTCAAGCGCTGATCGGTTGCAGGACCTCCTCCTGACCGGTAGGCTTTGTGGGAGAACCAGCGAGGCCAGGATGACTGCGCCCGCGGGCGAACGAGGTAGACGACCATGCGCGCGACCGTGCTGTACGCCGCCGGAGACGTTCGCATCGAGAGCGTCCCCGACCCCCGTCTGATCGAGCCGACCGATGCGCTCGTCGTCGTGAGCCGCGCCTGCATCTGCGGCAGCGATCTCTGGCCCTACAAGCTGATGCAGGCGATCGAGCGCCCGCGCCGCATGGGCCACGAGGCGATCGGCCTCGTCGAGGCCGTCGGCGCCGATGTTCGCACTCTGAAGGCCGGTGACGTCGTCGTCATGCCTTTCGCCTACTCCGACGGCACATGCGTTTTCTGCAGCGAGGGACTGCACACGTCGTGCCTCCAAGGCGGGTTCTTCAGCACGGTCGAGGTCGCAGGAGCTCAGGCCGAAGCCGTGCGCGTCCCCCTGGCCGACGGAACGCTCGTCGTCCTGCCGGCCGGTGGCGACGACGCGCTGATGGCCTCGCTGCTCACCCTGTCGGACGTCATGGGGACCGGCCATCATGCGGCCCGCGCCGCAAGGGTCGGCAGGGGCAGGGCGGTGGCCGTGATCGGTGACGGCGCGGTGGGCCTGTGCGGCGTCATCGCCGCCCGGCGCCTGGGCGCCGAGCAGATAATCATCCTGGGGCGCCATCCCGACCGGATCGCGCTGGCGAGAGAGTTCGGCGCCACGGACGTCGTGAGCGGGCGCGGCGAGGAAGCGGTCGAGCAGGTGCGCCGGCTCACGAGAGGCCTCGGGGTCCACTCCGTCCTGGAGTGCGTCGGCACCGACCAGGCCATGCTCACTGCGATCGGCATCGCCCGCCCGGGTGGCGCCGTCGGCCGGGTGGGCGTTCCCCATTACGAAGCGATCCCCGCCTCGGAGCCCGCGTTCTACAACAACGTCACCGTCAGCGGCGGTCCCGCCCCCGTGCGGGCGTACATCCAGGAGCTGCTGCCGGACGTCCTCGAGGGCCGCATCGAGCCCGGCCGCGTCTTCGACAGGGTCATCGGCCTCGACGAGGTTCCCGACGGCTACCGGGCGATGAACGACCGCGAGTCGATCAAGGTCATGGTGAGGCCCTGACAGGCTAGAGTTGGAACTGCACGCGAAACTGGAAGAATTGTGCGGCGCCCAGAAGGTCGAAGCGGTCCAGCACGCCGTAGCCGTAGACGAACTCCAGGCGGATGTTGGCCGACAGGTACCAGTTGGCCATGGGAGTGATGCGCCAGAACGTGCCGCCCTGGATGGGGCCATCGGTGAGATCGGCGTGGGAGTACCTCAGGACCAGCTCCCAGGCGCCGGATCCGCCGTCGAAGACGGACCGCGCAGGAGAGACGCGCTCGAAGTAACTGCCGTGCGCGTTGTAGGGACGTGTCTCCCCGGTCAGGATGTAGGCAACAAAGGCCTCGCCCCCATTGAAGAACGGGTCCCCGGATTCCGGCGCCGAGACCTGGTTGAAGAAGTACTCCATGCCGAACATAAGCGGTCCGGGGCGGTAATAAGCCTCCACACCGTACATCTCCGAGCGATCGGCGGCGAACATGCCGGTGTCGATGGCGAACTCCTGCGCCTCGAAGGACTCGGGCTTGGAGCGGTACTGGAGGAGTCGATGCATGCCTGCTTGGGGGCGGTATGTACCCCGGCTACGAGCGGTATTGGACCGCGATACAGAATGAGCCGGACAAGCCCGTCTGGATCACGGGCAACGCTCCGACGCCGGGTGAGCTCGAATACGCCCGCTTCGTCGCGCAGACCCCGCATCATGTGCTATCGAGTACCCTGACCTCGGCTCTCTGGCCAAGGACGAGTTTCGTCCGGCGACTCGAACAGGTTGCTGCCCTCAAGCAGCAACCCGGCAGGGACATCTATCTCGTTGGAGGTGCTCGGACGGCGGCGAGCCTTATCGATGCCGGGCTGGTGGATGAGCTCCGTCTTATTGTCTATCCGCTGATCGCCGGTGAAGGCAAGGTGCTCTTTGCGACGACGGAACGTCGTCGTGGCCTTGAGCTACGGAAGGTTCAGCAGCTTCAAGGTGGGCGTGTAAGCCTGACCTACGGAATCGGCTGAAGGCGCAAGACGGGCAGGCAACTACACTGCGGCGGGGGCGGCGTCCATGGACGTAACGGAATCGAAACTGAACGGGCGTTACCAGCGGCTGCAGGACTTCCGCCACCGGCACGCCATGGCGGAGATAGCGATCTTCTTCGCCGCTGGGTTCCTCTTCGACATCCTGACCCTCTCCCGCATCGACGACGTCGTGACGCTCGTCCAGCAAGGTGTCTACCTGGTCCTGCTGGGGGCGCTCATGATCATGGACGAGCGCTACCGGGCGGGCCTCGGGGCGCCGCCGCGATGGCTGGCGAAGGCGTGGCGGTTCTCCGAAGACGCGATCCACTTCCTCTTCGGTAGCATGCTGAGCGCGTTCACGATCTTCTACCTGAAGAGCAGCTCGGGGTTCTCTTCCATCCTGTTCATGTCGATCCTGGGCGCGCTCCTGGTCGCCAACGAGCTGCCCCGCGTTCGCGAGCGCGGACCGGTCGTCCGCTTCGCGCTCCTCAGCCTCTGCGTGACCTCGTACGGTGCCCTGCTCCTGCCGGTCGTCCTGGGTTCCATCAGGACGTGGATGTTCGTCGCGGCGGTCCTCCTGGCGTGCGGGGCGATCGCGTGGTGCGTGCGGGCTCTTTCCCGCTGGACCGGCGATGCTCCGTCGGTGCACCGGCGCGTGGCGAGACCGGCCCTGGGGATGCAGGCGATCCTGCTCGTGGCGTACTTCGCGGGAGCGATCCCGCCCGTGCCGCTGTCGGCGCAGTTCATCGGGATCTACCACGAGGTCATCCCTCCCGCTGCACAGGAAACGACCGAAGGCGGCGACCCGCCTGCGGGCCGGACGTATGAGCTCAGGCACGAGCGGCCCTGGTGGAAGACGTGGCACAAAGGCGATCAGGACTTCGCCGCGCGGCCGGGCGACGTCGTGCACTGCTTCGCGCGCATCTTCGCGCCCAGGGGTTTCCGGGATGCCATCTACATCCACTGGTTGTGGAAGGGGCAGAACGGCTGGCAGGACCAGGGGCGTGCCCAGCTCGACATCATCGGTGGCCGGGGGGCGGGCTTCCGCGTCTTCGGGACGAAGAAGAACTACCAGCCCGGCCGGTGGCGCGTGGAGATCGAGACGGACGACGGCCGTGACATCGGCATCATCGATTTCGACCTCTTCGAAAATCTCTCCTCGGGGGAGCGGACCTTCTTCGTCGACCGGCAATGACCCGCGTTCGTGCCGCGTCTCAGGGGTTCTCCCTCTCGTAACGCAGCGTGCCTGCCACGTAGGTGGCCTGCACCGCACGGTCGTCGCCGAGCGTCATCTGGATGAAGAGCGCCTCGTGGATGTCGTTCGCGAACTGCATGCGGTATTCGATGAGGGGTGGACCGCCGCCGCAAGATCATCTACGACGAGACTGCATCCAGAAGAAGTACGGAGTGGGACCGTCGCTGATTCCCGACCTCCTGGCCCTGGTGGGAGATCCGCAGGACGGCTATCCGGGGATCACCGGCATCGGACGCGCCACCGCGGCGCGGCTGCTGAACCGGTACGGGCCGATCGAGCGGTTTCCGCCCGATGTGCTGGGCGAGAACAGGACGCTGGCCATCCGATTCAAGGATCTGGCGACGTTGCGCGTCGGGCGCTTCCCGCCTGAGCATCTGACGCCTCAGAGGCACGCCCCCGTGTTTCGCGGAACGCCCGACGAGCCGGCCCCGAAGGTGCCGGTCCCGCAGGCGTTCGACGCCCGGATGAGGTAGTAGAAGCCGGTCCCCGGCGCGGGGACCGTGGCGTCGGTCAGAAACCTCGCCGGCGCGTCGTTCGCGAGGCAGGCTTCCGCGGCTCCCGACCCTGGAGGGAGCTGCGACAGCATCCCGCGCATGACGTCGTGGCGGGCGCCGCTTCCCGACCCGGCGACGGCGCTGTTCCATTCGAGCTGGGTGCCGAAACGGAACCGCACGCCGCTCACCTCGCGCGGGACGACGAACGCCGTCCCGTCGGCGGGGGCGCAGTCGAGCTCGTCGCGCATGCCGTCGCGGTCATCGTCCGAATAGTTCGCATCGCTCAGGTGGAGGACGATCTTCCCGTCCCTCTGGGTGGCCGAAAGGACGTCTTTGTCCCCGTCGTCGTCCACGTCCGCCGCGAAGACCGAACAGGCGCCCATGGCGGCCGTGGAGATCGCGCGCTCGGTCCACGACGGGGGCGAGCAGCCGTCGTTCTCGTACCACGCGATCGTGTCGTCGTCGAACGATGCGGACAGGATGTCCATGTCGGCATCGCCGTCGAGGTCCGCGGCGTGGACGCCCATGGCGAAAACGGCGGTCGTCGAAACGACGTGCGTGGTCCAGCCGGGCGGCAGGGCGCCGTCGTTCTGGTACCAGAGGATCAAGTTCCCCCCCTGGTTGGACGCGACGACGTCCGGGTCGCCATCGCGGTCCGCGTCCATGATGGCGCTGCTGTGCGCCCCCAGCACGTCGGCGGCGGAGCGGAACTTGAAGGTCGGGGGGGAGCCGCCGTCGTTCTCAAACCAGGCGGAACCGGAGACGACGTCCACGTCGCCGTCCTGGTCCAGGTCGGCGGCTTCGAGGGAGGTGCCGCCCCCCATCGAGAGGAATCTCTCCACCCAGAAGCTGCCATCGGCGATCCGGTTCTCGTACCAGGTGATTTGGCCGTCCCAGCCCGAGACGGCGATGCCGTCGTTGTCGCCGTCGCCGTCCAGGTCCGCCGCCCACACGTCCTCAGGAAGACGGACCGTGTAGCCGATCGGCTCGGTCGTCCAGGCCTGCGCGTCGCCGCCGTTGTCGTACCACGCGATCTCATCGCGGTTGAACGCCGCGGAGAAGAAATCGATGTCGGCGTCGCCATCCACGCGGACGGCGACGGTCCCCAGGGCTCCGTCGGCGAACTCGGTGAGGACGTGCTCCTCCCAGGGGCCGGGCGGAAGGCCGCCGTCGTTCTCGTACCAGGCGATCCTGCCGCTGTAGTTGGCCGCGTAGACATCCAGGTCCCCGTCCTGGTCGATGTCCTCCGAGCGGACCTCCATCGGCAGCAGGCCGTTGATCTGGGAGATGAGCTGCTGGGTGGAGAAAGTGGGCGGCGCGGCGGAGATGGCGGAGCCCGCGGAAACGAAAACGGCGATCGTCCACGCGCGCTTCACCATGAATGCCTCCTTACGACAGTCTGACTCGACAGGCGGGCGGGACTCGGTGATTCATGTCACGAAGCCTCATGGCGCCGGGGACTGTCGATATTTCTCGAACCACGCCAGGATGTGGGCCACCTTGGCAATCAGCTGGCTCGGGCGGCTGATCAGAGCGTGAGACGCGTCGGGCACGCGCACCAGGGCGGTGTCCACCTTGCGCAGCTTGAGCGCCTCGTAGAACTGCTCGGCTTCCGAGATGGGGGTGCGATAGTCCTCCTCGCCCGTCAGAAGCATGGTCGGTGTCTTGACGTTGCCCACCAGGGACAGCGGCGAGCGGCGCAGGTACTCCTGGGGGCTTTCCCAGGGTGGCGAGGCGAACCAGTAGCGGGTGAAGAAGCTGGGCTGGTCCGAGACGAGCACGAAGCTGTGCCAGTTGATGACCGGCTTGGCGGAAACCGCGGCGCGGAAGCGATCGGTCTTGCCGACGATCCAGGCGGTCAGGACGCCGCCTCCGCTGCCGCCGGTGACGAAGAGATTCCCGGCATCGACGTATCCACGCGCCACCACGGCGTCCACGACGCTCATGAGATCGTCATAGTCGTTTCCGGGATAGGCGTGATGAATGAGATTGCCGAACTCCTCCCCATAGCTCGTCGATCCGCGAGGGTTGGAATAGAGGACCACGTACCCGGCAGCAGCGAACAGCTGGAGCTCGGCCGCCCAGCGGTCGCCATAGTCGGCGAAGGGGCCGCCGTGGATCTCGAGAATGAGTGGGTATTTTTTGGCCGGGTCAAAGTCCGGTGGCTTGACGATCCAGCTCTGGATGCGACGCCGATCGTGGGAGGACTCGGTCCAGATCTCCTCTACCGTCGAGAGCCGCTTGCCGGTGAGCAGGTCGTCGTTGAGCTGCGTCAGGATGGCCGTCTTCCGGCCGGTGCCGGCGACCGCCACCTCCGGTGGCCGATCGGGCCGCGTCCACGTGTAGGCGAAGCGGTCTCCCATGGCCATCGTGTAGGTGCCGCCGGAGTAGGGGCGGCCCAGGTCGCCGCCCCCGAGATCGGATGCCAGGATCTCGGGTTTCGCGCCGCTCTGGCCGGAGCCATCGGCCGGCACCCAGCCGATCTTGCCGTTTCCGTGATCGGAGGTCGCGAAGTAGATGCGCCTGCCGTCACGGCTCCAGGTCGGCTGCTCGATGTCGCGGTCGTAGCCGTCTGTCAGTGGACGCGCGCCGCTGCCGTCACGATTCATGAGATAAAGGCGCGTGACCTGGTAGCCCTGGTAGCGGTCGTCGAATCCGAGGTAGGCGATCGAGCGGCCGTCGGGAGAGACGGCCGGCGACGCGTCGGGGCCGCGGCGGTCGGTCAGCGGGCGGATGGCGCCATCGGCGACCGCGACCTCGTAAATCTCCGAGTCGACAGGCTCGTTCTCCCAGTCCTGCCGCCGGTTGGCCGAGACGATGAGGAACTTGCCGTCGGGGGTCCACGCTGGCCGCCCGTCGTGATGGAACGAGCCCGAGGTGAGCTGGCGCGGCGTGCCGCCCTCGGCGGGCACCACGAACAGCTGGCTGTACCCCTCCTCCAGATAGCCTTCGCCGTCGGCACGGTAGATGAGGTGGGTGACGACGCGAGGTGGCTTGGCCCACTCGGCGCCCTCGGGTTTCTCGGGCATCCTGGCCAGGGGCTGCGGCTTTTCCGGCACAAGCATCGAGAAGGCGATCGATCGCCCGTCCGGGGACCAGGCCACGCCATTCGGGGCCCGCAGAAGCTGGGCCAGCTGGGTGGTGACGCCGGTGTCCATCCAGCGCACATAGATCTGCACCGAGCTTCCCTCGCGCGCCGCATAGGCGAGGCGGCGGCCGTCGGGCGACCAGCGCGGTGCGAACTCGCCCTCGCCGGAGGTGAGCGGGCGGTGGTCACCGCCGTCGGAATCGATCAGCCACAGGTGCGATCGCCGCCGATCCTTCATCACGTCCATCGAGTTGCGGACGTAGGCGATGCGACGGCCGTCGGGTGAGATCTGCGGGTCGGACGCCCATTCCAGACCGAAGATGTCCATGGGCTGCAGGCTGTCGGCGGCCCCTGAGGCCGGAGCGGCGAGCAGGGTGGCCAGGATCGGGAGGACGAGGAGCCGTCGGGCAGGATTCATGATGTCTCCGTGGACGCGGCGAAGGCGCCGGCCCACAGCGTACACGAAGTGTGGCGCCCTGCCGAGGAAGGGCTCAGTTGCAGAGGCCGGCGTCGAAGGTGTAGCTCAGCGAATAGGGAAGGCACTCGAATCCCGGAGCGCCCAGACCCCGCACGCGGACGTAGACCGTGTAGTCATCCTGTCCCGGGCACTCGCCATCCAGCCAGATGAAAACGGTGCCGGAGGTTCCTTGCGCCACCGTGAGGCAGGTGGAGAAGGAGCCGCAGCCGCCGTTGTTCAGGCAGACTTCGTAGGTGCCTGCCCCGGTGGGGACGGTCAGGGTGGCCTTGAACTGGTAATCCTCGTCGAAGGAGAACGCGCCGCAGCCGCACGAGCTGTCGCTCTCCGTGGCCAGAATCCTGTAATAGTCGAGGTCGCCCTGGGGGTAGACGGTCATGGACGAGCCATAACTCGCTGTCTGGTCGCTTCCCACACCGTTGAGAACGCGGAACGAGGCGCAGGTGGAGTTCGCCTCGAACCCATCGGCGAAAGACCCGTTGTCCACGGTGCCGTCGCAGTTGTCGTCGATGTTGTTGCACGTCTCCATGCCCGGGGTTCCCGGGGTGCAGGTCAGCGGGGCGCCGTTGCTGCACTGGTTCACGGTATTCAGGCACGCTCCGAGACCGCACGTCTGGGTGCCGGGATTGACGTTGGTGCAGGCGCCGGCCGTGGTCCCCGTGCAGGTGGCGAGATTGGGGTCCTGGCAGTTGGCGTGACAGGTGATCGTCGTCGGGCCGGCCACCGTCTGCGCGGCGCATTCCTGGGCCTGCGTGAGGCAGGCGCCGGCGCCGTTGCACGTGGTGTCCGTGGAGGCGAGGTCGGCTTTGCGGCGGCAGCTGTCGCCGCTCCAGGAGTGATAGAACCCGACACACCCCAGGGCAGGGCATTCCGCATCCGGATCCTGCCCGGACGGGATCAGACTGCACGTGCCCTCGGCGCCCGAGAGGTCGCAGGCGCTGCAGACTCCGGCGCAGCCGCTGTTGCAGCAGACCGCGTCCGCGCAGGGAAGTCCCTGATCGCAGTCGCTCGGCTCGTCGCACGAGCCCCCCTGCGCCACGTCGGTGAGACACACCGCGGCGTCGCAATGGGCGGAGGCGTCGCAGTCCGGATCGTCGGCACAGGCATCGTTGCAGAGCGCGGCCTGGTTCGCCGGCTGGCTCGCCCCCGCCGTGCAGTGGACCGACGGATAGAGGCCGCAGGTCTGGCTCACCAGGCCCGCGCACCCGGAATCGTCCGCCACCTGATTGGAGGAACACTGGTTGGAGACGCAGACGCCGTCCAACCGGCCCCCCTGGCAGGAAGACTGATCGTCGCAGGCGGAAGGGTCGGCGAAGGCTCCGCAGTCCAGGGCGGTGGCGCAGCAGACCCCCGAGGCGCAGCAGTAGCCGTTGTCGCAGTGCCCGCTGGTGCAATCGTCGTCCGAGGAGCAGACACTGCCGTCCAGCTGGTCAGGCAGGCAGACACCGGCGGAGCAGAACTCGTTGCTGTCGCAGAAGGGAACGGTCGTGCAGGGAGGATGGACACTGTAATAGAAGATCTGGCCGGCGGGAGGACTATCGAGCCAGAGAGCCCCTACGGTCGTGCCGAGCAGATGCGCCGGCACATCGACGTCCACGGGGGACGTCGCGCGGTAGACGCGGAAAAGAGGAGAGCCGCCGGTCCAGTCGAGCCGGACTTCACCCGGTGACACGCCGTAGACGACGGTCAGGTCGACTCCATCGTCCTCGGCTGCTGCCGACGCCCCCACCGCAATCAGCAGGAGGCAGGCCACGGCCCCCCACCGTAACGGACAGACCCTGCCGCCTCCCGTCACGATCCCCCCTGGAAAGTGACGATAAATCTACGAGGATGTTGAACCGGGGACAAGCAGGAAATGATGGACGTGCCGGAGCCGAGCCCGGCAGCTCAGGACGGATCGCAGTCGTCGCCGAGGCCGTCCATGTCCGTGTCGGTCTGGGACGGGTTGAAGGTCTCGGGGCAGTTGTCGCAGACGTCGCCGAAGCCGTCGGCGTCGAAGTCGGATTGCGACGGGTTCCTGAACGCCGGGCAGGAGTCATAGGGGTCCTCGGTCCCGTCGCCGTCGGCGTCGCGCTCGAGGACGGGGCAGGCGAACGGTCGAGGGGCGGTCGTTCCTGCCGAGCTGCGACCCAGCACGCTCTCGCCGGAGAGCCCGCACCGCGAGGCGACGAAGTAATAGAGGATCGAGCCGAAGCGCGGCGTGGCGTCCTCGAATGCCATCGGCCCATCCACTCCTCCCGTCAGGCACTGCTGGTTGTAGGCGAAGGGAAGCCCGGCCATGCTGTAGCCCCGGTAGACGTTGTACGAGGGGACGCCGGCCACCGGGTCCCACGCGAGCTGGGTCGTGACGGCATGCGTCAGCCGTAGCGTTGCGCCGACTTCAGGCGGCGGCGGATTGGCGAAATCCATCGGCGAGCAGTCGCAGGCGTCTCCCGCACCATCGGCATCGGCGTCGCACTGCTGGTCGGGGGTTCCCGGCACCCCGTCGCAGTCCGACGGCGGGTTGAACGCGTCGGGGCAGTCGTCGGCACAGTCGTCCGCGCCGTCGCCGTCGCTGTCTGCGGTCTCATCGACGATCCCATCGCAGTCGTCGTCGAGGCTGTTGCACGCCTCGGGTCCGGGGCCGGCCTCGCGCAGGCAGACGAGCCCGCCGCTTGCGCACGTAAGCGTCCCCTCGTTGCAGACACCCGGCTCCCCCGTCGTGCACGCGGCCCCGCCTCCCGGGTCGCCTTCATCCACCAGACCGTTGCAGTTCTCGTCCAGCCCGTTGCACATCTCGGGCTGTCCAGCGAGTCCGTCGTTCACGGCGAAATCGCAATCGTCGTCGATGTCGTTGCACAGCTCCGGGAGGCCGGGGCGCCGCGCCGGGTTGGCGTCGTCGCACTCCTCGCAGACATCCCCGGGGAACGGCCAGCAGTCGATGGAGCAGACGGCCGCGGAGTCGCCGTCCGCGTCGGGGCAGGGCAGCGCCAACCGCGTATGGACGGTGCTGCTGTTGTCGGCAGGTATCGCATCGAACGGTTCCGCATCCACGCTGATCGTGTTGCTCACGGTGAGGGAGGGGAGCGTCGGGTTCACGTCGATGGTGATGGTGACGGACTGGGCGACGGGGAGCGTGCCGAGATCGCAGGTGACGGTTCCGGCTGACTCCGAGCAGGTGCCGAGGGTCGTCGCCGCGGCGGTGAAGGACACCTCAGCCGGGAGGATGTCCGTGACGATCGTGCTGGTGGCGGCGTCGGGGCCGTTGTTCATCACGGTGGCCGTGTATCGCAGGTTTGCGCCGATCACGGCGGGACTGGGGTTGGCGATGATGAAGACCTCGAGGTCGGCAGTGGAGACAGGTCCGGCGCTCAGAACGACGGCCGTGGCTCCGTACGATACGTGCCAGGCCGGCCCGCCGGGGATCGGGTCGCCGGTCACGGTGGTGAAGGTGCCTGTGCGCGCGGCGCTCGTGGTCATGATGGTGAAGGCGTCGCCGCTGACCGGGACGAAGCCGTCGATGAGAGAGACCTCGAGTGTGCCGTTCAGCGCGGCGGTGAGGGTCCCGATGCGATCGTGCTGGGAGCCGGGGACGAGCCCGCCGACTTCGACCTCGTAGACTCCCGAGAGCGACTGCGTGTAGTTGCCCGGGATCAGGAGGCTCCCCGGGGAGAGCCCGGGGCCGGCTGTGCCGTCGTTGTCCACGTTTCCCGTGATCGTTCCGTTCCCTTCCAGACGCCCGGCCACGATGTCGATCCCCAGGGGGGCCTCGATCGAGCCTCCCGCCAGACGCGTCGTCCCCGCGGTCTGCATGTAGGGGCGGCTGAAGCTCAGCGTGCCCGTCTGGGCCTCGACGACTCCGTTGTTCACGAAATCGATGCCGACACTCGTCGTGCCCCCGGTCGATGCCTTGCGGAATGTCCCGCTGTTGTGGAAAGAGCCCGTTGCTCCGCCCCCTTGAGCGAGGCCGGCGTTGGTGTGGTGGCTCCACGTCCCGTCGCTCTGGATGGCGGCTCCGTTGCTCAGCAGGAGGTTGCCGGCGGATGTGAAGGAGGTATCGCCGACCGTGAGGGGCCTCTGGATGAGATCCTTGGGAGCGCCTCCCGACAGAGTCAGCGTCCCCTGGACCGTCAGTGCGCCGGCCCCCGAGATGGTCCCCGACGACCACGAGGCGTCTCCGGCCACGGTGGCGGCGTCCGAGCCTGCGAGCGTTCCGGACGCGATGGTGAGGCCCGGGATCGACACCGCCTCCCCGCTGTTGAGCGTGAAGGACCCGCCGTTGAGAGTGAGAAGCCCGGGGCCGATGATGGTCGAGGCCGCGTTGAAGGTCACCGTCCCGGTGCTGGCGGTCCGTGTCACGTCGTAGGAGCCATTGACGCTGACGGTGCCCGAGGCGAAGGTCACCCGGTCCCCCGAGATGCTCGAAGTGGAGGAGAGCGTCTGGGTCCCGCCGGCGAAGCTGAGCGTCGCCCCGGGGGAGATGGTCAGCGCCGAGTTGTGCGTGGCGTCGGCCGTGAAGGAGAGGGTCCCGGTCTGGACCTCGACGGCGCCGTTGCCGGTATAGGGAACGCCGATGGAGGAGGTCCCCGTGCCGGACTTCCTCAAGGTTCCCTCGTTGACGAAAGAGGGAGCGGCCCCCCCCGCGAACACGATCACGGAATTCGACGAGAAACTCCAGGTCCCGTTGCTCTGGATGACGGCGCCGCTGCTCAGCTGGAGGATGCCGTCGGACGTGAAGGAGGTATCGCCGACCGTGAGGGACCTCTGGGTAAGGGCCCCCCTCCACAGGGTCAGCGTCCCCAGGACCGCCAGAGTGCCGGTCCCCGCAATGCCCCCTGTGAGCCACGAGGCGTTTCCGGTCACGGTGACGTCGTCCGAGCCTGCGAGCGTCCCGCCCGCGATCGAGAGGCTCGGGATCGACACCGCCTCCCCGGTGTTGAGCGAGACGGAGCCGCCGTTGAGGGTAAGAGACCCGAGGCCGACGATGGTGGAGGCGGCGTTGAAGATCGCTCCTCCCCCCGCGCTCGTGGTCCGGGTCACGTCATAGGAGCCGCTGACGTTGACGGTGCCCGAGGTGAAGCTCACCCGGTCCCCCGTGACGCTCGACGTGGAAGAGAGCGTCTGTGTCCCCCCGTCGAAGTCGAGCGTCGCCCCTGGAGAGATGGTCAGTGCGGAGTTGTGCGTAGCGTTGGCCGTGAAGGAGAGGGTCCCGGTCTGGACCTCGACGGCGCCGTTGCCGGTATAGGGGACGCGGATGGAGGAGGTCTCCGTGCCAGCCGACTTCCTCAAGGTCCCCGCGTTGACGAAAGAGATACCAGCCCCTGCCACGGGCACGATCAGGGAATCCGACATGAGGCTCCACGTTCCGTTGCTCTGGATGCCCGCGCCATTGCTCAGATAGAGGATCCCGGTGGACGTGAACGATGTGTCCCCAACGGTCAGCGGTCTCTGGCTGAGCACTTTGTGGAGGGTCCCGGAGATGGTCAGCGTCCCTTGGACGGTGAGCATCCCCGTCCCCGAGATGGTCCCCTCCGACCAGTTGAAGTCTCCCCCGACATCGAAGGCCCCACCCCCCGTCAGCGTTCCAGCCGTCAGGTCGATGATCGTGCCGGAGCTCGACGAGCTGGCCTGGTCGAGCGTAAGAGTGGAGGCGACCGTGAGAGTCTGGGTCCCCGTCGTCCCGCCCAGAGTCAGGCTGCGTGCCGCCGCTGTGTCGTTCACCGTGACGGTGTAGTCGCCATCCTGGGTGATGAGGACGTCGTCGGCCGAGGTGGGAACCCCCTCAGGGGACCAGTTCCCGGCGTCGCCCCAGTTGCCGCTGACGGGATTGGCCCAGCTCTTCGTCTCGGCGCGAAGAGACGGCGCCAGGAGGATCAGCGCCGCGAGGAGGATCAATCCGCGCATAGGCATCGACGCTTGTCTCGCAGCCTGCTCGAGTGTGCGGGAGGGCAGGTCAGCCTGCCTGCGCGCAGCTCTATCGCCTTAATCTACCGCAATCCCGCCCGGGCGCCATCATGATCCAGGATCTCCCGGGCCCGGGCGAAGACGCTGTGCCACATCGGGCGGGTCAGCCTTCCGGTGCTGGTGTTCTGACGGCTCGGGTGGTACGAGGCGATGACGGTGATGCCGTCGGGGAGAATCGACTCCGCCGCATGGGCGAAGACCGGACGTTCGGAGGGCGGCAGCCTGGGCCACCATCCGGCCGCCCGCAGCCACGACACATGGGCGATGCGGCCCAGGACCACCACGATCCTCACGCTTCGCAGGAGCCGGATCTCCGCCTCCAGGTAAGGGCGGCAGCTCGAGAGCTCGACGGGAGTCGGCTTGTTGTCCGGCGGGGCGCACCGCGCGGAGGCAGTGACCCAGCAGTCGATGAGGCGCAGTCCGTCATCGCGGGCGACGGAGTCCGGCCTGTCGGCGAAGCCGTGCCGGTGGAGAGCCTCGTAGAGCCAGTCGCCGCTCGAGTCGCCGGTGAAGACGCGGCCCGTTCGATTGCCGCCATGCGCCGCCGGGGCGAGCCCGACGATGAGGAGACGCGCCCGAGGATCCCCGAATCCCGGGACGGGGCGCCCCCAGTACGTCTGGTCGCGGAACGCCCGCTTCTTCTCCCGGGCGACCTGTTGGCGATGGGCGACCAGCCTCGGGCAGCGGGTACACCGAACCACGCATCTCTCGACAGCTGCGAGATCGGGGAAGTGGTGTGCCGAGCGCTCTCTGGTCATTGGCAAGGTCGCGTCCGATCCTGGTATATGGTACAGAATCAGATACCGCGAAGGAGGGATCGCCATGGCATCGAAGACGCGAGCGAAGATTTTTCCTCACCTCTGGTATGCGAAGGAGGCGGAGGAGGCGGCCAGGCTCTATGCGTCCATCTTCCCGGACTCACGGGTCGACCGGGTCACGCCGCTCCTGAGCGAGTCGCCGAGCGGCCCGCCGGGGTCGGTGAAGGTCGTCGACTTCACGCTCCTCGGCCAGCGCTTCCAGGCCATGAGCGCGGGGCCGCACCACGAGTTCAACGACGCGATCTCCATGGTCGTGCTGTGCGCCGACCAGGCGGAGCTGGACCGCTACTGGAATGCGCTCCTCGAAGGAGGCGGAAAGCCTCAGGCGTGCGGCTGGCTCGTCGACAGGTTCGGGCTGCGCTGGCAGATCGTCCCGGCGATCCTGGAGACGATGATGAGTGACAAGGATCCGGAGCGATCGAAGAGGGTGACCGACTCGCTCCTGAAGATGGTCA
Organism: Candidatus Polarisedimenticolia bacterium; assembly: GCA_050747525.1. Taxonomy (GTDB): domain Bacteria; phylum Acidobacteriota; class Polarisedimenticolia; order JACPZX01; family DASXTC01; genus JBOGOC01. The sequence goes on from JBOGOC010000043.1 coordinate 76,243, forward strand.
AGCTGGACATCGCGGAGCTGGAGAAGGCGTTCCGCGGGTGACGTGCGCGGAGGCACCGCGCTCTATTGGTAACCGATGCAGCCGGAGAAGTCCCACCAGGTGCAATCCTGATAGCAGGCGAGCACTCCCCCCGCCCACCCCAGGCTCATGCACGTCCGGCCTCCGAGGTCCGGCCCGTCGCAGATCTCGTAAGGAGCCTCTCTCACCCCGTTGCCGCACACGGGACACGCGGGGCAATCCGGCGTCCCGACAGCGCAGCAGCACCCTGTGATGTCGAACGTGCAATCGGCGGCACAGGCCAGGATGCCGCCATCGTAGCCCAGAGTCAGGCACGTGGCGCTTCCCTGCACATTTGGAAGAATCTGCAACACTGAGTGTCATGTCATCGTTGAAAATCGCCACATGGAACGTGAACGGCATCCGGGCCCGCTGGCGCCAAGTGGAGGAGTGGACGCGGAGCGAGAAGCCGGACGTCATCTGCCTCCAGGAGCTGAAGGCGACCGTCGATCAGATCCCGCCCTTGCTGTGCGAGCTGTCGGGCTACTGGTGCTACTGGCACGGGTACAAGGCCTACTCGGGAGTCGGCCTCCACGTCAGAAAGGATCTTGCGCCGGAGCGCCCGGAATTCTCCCACCCGCCGTTCGACCATGAAAGCCGCATCGTGACGGCCCGGATCGGGCCGCTCACCGTCGCCTCCATCTATGTGCCGAACGGAAACAAGGACTACCAGGCGAAGCTGCGGTTTCTCGAGGCGCTCGAGGCCTGGGCCGGCTCCTTCCAGGCCAACGAAGCCTCGCTCGTTCTGTGCGGCGACCTGAACGTCGCCATCGAGGAGATGGACGTGCATCCCAAGGAGCGGCGGCCGAACATGATCGGCCAGCGACCTGAGGAGCGGGCCTTGATGCAGCGTATCCTCGGGCGTGAGCTGACCGACCTGGGACGGGCCCTGGACCCACAGAACGACCGGCTCTTCACGTGGTGGGCGCCCTGGCGGGGCCTGCGCGAGCGCAACATCGGCTGGCGGCTCGATTACGTCCTGGCGTCGCCGGACCTGGCCGCGCGAGCCGTCTCCTGTCAATCCTATCGGGAAGTCGGAACCAGCGACCACGCCCCGGTCATCGCCACATTCCGCGGATGATCCCGACACGCATGCTGGGACTCACGCCGGGCCGCCTGCTGCTGGTGGCCCTCGTGGCGGCCGCCGTCTACGCCGGGGCCCTGAGGCATGAGTTCGTCTTCGACGATCACCAGATCATCGAGGACAACCCGGTGGTGACCGGCCAGGGACGGCTCGGCGAAATCGCGACCTCCCACTACTGGCACCCGCTCCGGCCCCGCGGGTACCTGTACCGGCCCCTCACCATCCTGTCTTTCAGGATCGACCACTGGCTGGGGGGCGGCTCGCCCGCCGTCTTCCATGCCACTAACATCGTGCTGCACGTGGTTGTCTCGGTGCTCGTGGCGCTGTGCCTGGCCACCTTCCTGGGGGGCGCCTCACCAGGCCCGGCCGCCGCACGCGCGGCCTTCCTGACCGGCCTCCTGTTCGCCTCGCATCCTGTCCACAGCGAAGCGGTCGCCGGCATCGCAGGGCGGGGCGATCTGCTTGCGGCGCTGCTTGCGGCAGGAGCCTGGCTGCTGCACATGCGGGGCCGGGCGTGGGCAGCGGGTGCGGCGCTGCTGACCTCCTTGCTCTGCAAGGAGAGCGCGGTGTCGCTCCCCGCCCTGCTGGTCCTGTCCGACTGGCTCGGCGGGGAGCGACCGCCGGCGGGGCGGCGACTCGCGTGCGCGGCGCGGCGGTATGGCCCGGCCCTGGGCGCGCTCGCCGTCTATCTGATCCTGCGCGCGGCGCTGCTGGATGCGCCGGCGGGAGGAGACGTCTCCCTCATCCATCCGATCGACAACCCGGTGGCGGCGGCCCCCTTCATGACGCGCGCCGCCACGGCGATGAAGGTGCTCGGCCTCGAGGCGATGCTGCTGGTCTTCCCGTGGCGGCTGTCGGCCGACTACTCGTACAACCAGATCAGCGCCGCGGGGCCGGGCGATCCGGCGGCCCTGGCGGGCCTGGCGCTCGCGGCTGGAGGGATCGCTCTGGCCTGGGCCTTCCGCCACCGGCGGTTCGGCCCGGCGCTGCCGGTGCTGTTCACTCTGGCGGCGATCGCGCCGGTGTCGAACATTCCTGTTCCCATCGGCACCATCATGGCCGAGCGGCTGCTCTACTGGCCCTCGATCGGGGCCTGCGCCGGCCTCGCGCTGCTCGCGCTGTGGGCCGCCGCGCGGGCCCCTTCCGATCGATCCGGCCCCGCGGCGCTTGCCATCGGCCTGGTCCTCGCCGGCCTTTTCGCGGCGCGCACGATCGCGCAGGTGCCCGCCTGGAGAAACGACCGGGCGCTGTTCGAGAGCGCCGCGGCGTCGGCCCCCGCAAGCGCCAAGGCGGCTTACAACCTCGGGATGGTCCACCTGAAGGCCGGCGACGCGGCATCGGCGCTGCCCTGGCTCGAGCGCGCGGTGGACAACGCGCGTGGGCTGCCGCAGGTTGGGCGGCTCGCCGACATGATGCGCGATCTGGCCACCGCGCTGGACGCCGTCGGCCGGCGCGACGAGGCGATCTCCTGGCTGAAGCGGGCCCAGCAGGCTGCGCCACGCCACGTGGGGGTGCTGATCAACCTGGGCAACATGCTGGCGACGCGCGGAGACGCCGCCGGCGCGCTCGCGAGCTACGGAGAGGCGCTGGAGATCGATCCGAATCACGCGGGGGCGCTGCTGAACCGCGCGCGGCTGCTGCTGCGCGCGGGGCGCCCCGGGGACGCCGCGCAGGCCGCCCGCGACCTCGAGAACGCCGCGCGGTCCGCCCCGGGCCTGACCGAGGCGTTGTATTTCCTCGGAGAAGCCTACCTGGCCGAGGGCCGGCACGCCGACGCCGCCTCGACGCTCAGAGCCTTCCTGGACCGGGCTGCCCCCGGCCAGGAGTCGCTCGCACGCGCGGCCCGGCAGCGGCTCCGGCAGCTGGGTGAGGAGTAGTCCCGGCGGCCTCGTGTCAGGCGGTCCCGGCCACCGCGGCGTCGAGCCTCGGCGCGGCGTCGCGCGCGGTCAGGCGCCAGGCGACGATCACCGCGGAGGCGAGCGCCACGAGCGCGCAGAGGACGAAGTGAAGCGGATAGCCCAGGCTCGCGGCGGAGAAGCCGCTGAGGATCGACCCGACCAGAGGGCCGACGGCGCATAGCGACTGCTGGAGCGTGAAGTCGGTGGCCGCGGTGCGGCGGTCGCTGCGGTCCATCATGTTCGTGTAAAGGGAAGCGGTGGCCAAGCCGCCGGCGAACGACACCGTGGCCGCCACGCTGCACAGAACCGGCGAGGACACGAACCCGAAAGCGGGCAAGAGATAGGCGCACAGCGCCCCTGCCTGGAGGCCTCCGAACAGGAACAGCGACCGCTTGCGCCCGACTCGGTGCACGAGGATGCCGCCGGCCAACGCTCCTCCCAGCGCCCCGAGCGAGCCGGTCAACCCGAGGGTCAGCCCGATCGACTCCAGGGACAGGCCGCGGTCGACCAGCATCGGGTTCAGCATGGTCAGGGCCATGGCCTCCCCGCTGCGGTAGAGAAGCAGGATCGCGATCCACGTGAAGGCGCCCGGACGCGCCAGGAACCGTCCCATGGCGGCGAAATCGACGCGCCGCCGGCCGCCGTCCGCTTTGCCGGGGGCGGGCGACTCGCGGAAACGCAGCAGCGGGATCAACGGAAGGAAGAGGAGCACGGACATGGCCGCCATCGCCGGGGCCCAGCCGAGGCGATCGAACAGCACGAGCACGACGCCCCCGCCGAGGATCTGGCCGAGGTAGTAGCCGCCCACCTGGATGCCGTTGGCCGGGCCGCGCTCGGCGGCTTCGATGTTCCGCACGGCAAGGCCGTCCGTCGCGACGTCCTGAGTCGCCGAGCAGAGCATGAAGACCGCCCCCGCGAACACCAGGGGGGCGAGCCCGCCGGCGGGAGAGAAAAACGCCGTCGCCAGCACCGAGAGCGCCGACACTGTCTGCAGCGGGACGATCCACGAGCGGTAGTGACCGAAGCGCGCGAGGCCGAAGCCGTCGACGAGCGGCGCCCAGAGGAACTTGAGCAGCCACGGGAGGGCCAGCGCGCCGAGCAGGCCCAGCTGCTCGAGGCCCAGTCCTTCGCGTCGCAGGATCGCCGGCAACGCGACGATGAAGAACCCCAGCGGGATCGCCTGGGAGACGTAGAGGGCGGCGAGCAAGGCCATCCTCTGGCGCGTTGTCGATTCCGGCCACATGGAGCGTCCCTCCGAAGCGCCGATTGTAGCGGAACGGAGACCAAGGGTCATGACCCATCGGCTGCGGCCGGAGATCGTCTAGACTGTGCGGGCCTTCATGGAGAGATCGTGCCCGAGCAGGCCGACCCCCAGCAGATCCTCGAGAATGTCTTCGGCTACCGCACGTTCCGTTCGGGTCAGCGCCGCATCATCGACGCCGTCCTGGCCGGGCGGGACTGCATCGGCGTCATGCCCACCGGCGCCGGAAAGTCTCTGACCTTCCAGATCCCGGCGCGCATCCTGCCGGGCACGGTGCTCGTCATCTCACCCCTGATCTCGCTGATGAAGGACCAGGTGGACGAGCTCGAACGCCTCGGTTATCGAGCCGCCGTGATCAACTCCACGATCGAGCCCGATGCGCGCCGGAAGCGGCTCGACCAGCTGCGGCGCGGGGAGCTGGAGCTTGTCTACGTGGCCCCCGAGGGGATCGATGGCCCGCTGCGCTCCTTCATCAGGAGCTGCCCGGTGAGCCTGGTGGTGGTCGACGAGGCGCACTGCATCAGCCACTGGGGGCACGACTTCAGGCCGGCTTATCGGCGGCTGCGCGGCCTCAAGAAGGAGCTGGGCGACATTCCGGTCCTCGCTCTCACCGCCACCGCGACGCGCCGCGTCGTGGGGGACATCATCCGGCAGCTCGACATGCGCAAGCCCGACGGCTTCAAGGGATCTTTCTACCGCCCCAACCTGATGATCACGGCCCAGAAGAAGGGGGCCGGCAGGAACACGCGCGCCGATATCCTGGGCATCACGCACCGACATGCCGGAGAAAGCGGCATCGTGTACTGCATGAGCCGCAAGGGCGTGGAGTCGACCGCCGACTGGCTCCGCTCCCAGGGGATCCGCGCGGCCGCGTACCACGCCGGACTCCCGGACGACGAGCGGGCCAGGACACAGGACATGTTCGCCAGGGACGAAGTGGACGTCGTGGTCGCGACCGTCGCCTTCGGCATGGGCATCGACAAGAGCAACGTCCGGTTCGTGGTCCATCGTGACATGCCCAGGAGTGTGGAGGCCTGGTACCAGGAGATCGGCCGCGCCGGCAGAGACGGGCTTCCGAGCGACTGTGTGCTGATGTACTCGTGGGCCGATGTCATCGGCTTCGATGCGTTTCTGGGCGGGATCGAGGACGAGGAGGTGCGGGTGGAGACGCGCCGCAAGACGGTCGAGATGTTCCGCCTGGTGGATGCGGGAAGGTGCCGCCATCAGGAGATCGCGCGGTATCTGGACGAAGCGATCCCTCCGTGCGGCGACGCGTGCGACGTCTGCCGGGGGGCCGGCATCGAGTCGCTGCTGGCCGACGTCGTGCCGGCCCGGCGGGGGAGGGTCCGTGCGGCGGGAGGCATGAGGGCGGCACTCCCGCAGGGGGCGCGTGACCCGGCACCCAACTCCGAGCTGTTCGAAAGGCTCCGGGCACTGCGCAAGCGGATTGCCGATGAAGAGGGCGTTCCCGCCTACATCGTCTTCAGCGATGCCGTGCTCAGGCAGATGGCCTCGTCCGTGCCAAAGAGCCGGTCCGAATTGCTCGGCCTCTCTGGAGTCGGGCCCGTCAAGCTCGAACGCTACGGCGGCGCCTTCCTCGAGGTTCTGATCCAGCGGGACGCCTGACCGCCACCCGGCCGGGCCTGCGACTAGCCCTTGAGCGTCAACGTCCCGGTGGGCTCCTCGCCGTCGCTTCCGATCTCCGCATGGGTGCCGCGGAACTCCCCATCGGTGAAGGTGCCGGTGAAGGTGAAGGTGCGGTTCTTCTGGTCGCTGAGCACGCGCCCCTTGAGCTCGCCGCCTTCGAGAGTGCCTTCCGCCGTACCGGCATAGACATGCGGCTTGCCGTTGAACTCGAAGTGGAATGCGACATCCCACTTGCCCTCGTCGGTCGGCGTGAACACCGCCTCGAGGTCTCCCTTCTTCCCCGCGCCCGTCCACTCGAAGCTGCCCTTGAGTGTCTGCTTCTCTGCTGCACCGGTGACCAGGCCGATCGACACCATCAACACGGCAACCGCTGCCGCACACCAGAACGCCTTCCGCATGTTGATTCTCCTTTGAAGGACTTCGAGCCGGGCCGGACGAGTCATTCTGGCACAACGGCCCGGGCCGCGGGTTCGGCCCCGTCGCTCACGGAGACCTGGATAGAAG
>JBOGOC010000044.1:0-9311 GCA_050747525.1 Candidatus Polarisedimenticolia bacterium
GTCGGTCATTGGGCCTCGGAGACCACTCCCCGCCGGGCGGCTCGCGACTCATCGGGCGGTGTAGAGCACTCATCCCGCAGGCTCGCGGCATCGGATGGGTGCACATCTTGACCGCACGTTCCCGACCTGAGGCTCGTGAACCACGGTGCCCTGTTCACGGCCGATCCTCGCCGCCTCTCCGAAGCCCGGGGGACAACAGCTCGTAGTTCCGATCGTTGGGACTGTAGTCGGCTGTTGCCTGGGGTTGGCGGGGGCCTAGATTCTGGCTGATGCCCATCTCCTCTTCACGTATCGACCGCTACGAGCTGCAGGAGATCATCGGGCGCGGCGCCATGGGGGTGGTCTACCTGGCGCGCGATCCGGTGATCGGCCGGGTGGTGGCCCTCAAGACGATTCAGATCCCCGAGGGGACCTCCGAGCAGGCGCGCGGCACCACGATCGAGCGCTTCGCCCGCGAGGCGCGCGCGGCGGGGGTGCTGGCGCATCCCAACATCGTCACCATCTACGACGTCGGCTTCCTCGAGGCGGAGGGCGGCGACTCGTACATCGCCATGGAGTTCGTCGAAGGGCGCACCCTGCGCCAGATGGTGCCGCACGGCGAGCGGCTCGACCCGGAGGTCGTCCTGGACTACGCGCAGCAGCTGGCGCGGGGCCTGGAGTACGCGCATCAGCGGGGCGTGGTGCACCGCGACATCAAGCCGGCCAACATCCTGGTGCGCGACGACGGCCTGGTGAAGCTGGCCGACTTCGGCGTCGCGCACATGGACTCGTCCGAGCTGACGCGGACCGGCCAGTCGGTGGGCTCTCCGTCGTACATCGCGCCCGAGATGCTGATGGACCAGGACGTGGACGGGCGCACCGACCTCTTCTCCCTCGGCGTGGTCCTCTACGAGCTGCTGACGGGGATCAAGCCGTTCCGCGCCGACAGCATGCCCGCTCTGTACCATCAGATCCTCTCGGCCGATCCGCTCCCTCCCTCGCGCTTCGATCCCGACATCCCCCCGGAATGGGATGCCGTGCTGGTCAGGCTGCTGGCCAAGAGCCGCGAGCACAGATACCCGAGCGCGGCGCACCTGCTGGAGGACCTGCGCGCGATGCAGGGGGGCCGCCCCCTTCGCTTCGTCACCCACGAGTCGGCCCCGGAGGTCCTGGAGCTGGCCGACGCGTCGCCTCTGCCGGAGCCGGTCCCCGATCGGGTGATCGAAGACGGGCTGCGCGACGGCGGGCCGGCCCGAGGGCGGAACATCGCCCCGCACTTCAAGGCCCTGGCCGCGGTGGTGACGCTGGGAGGATTCGCGCTGGTGATCATCCTGGCCGCTTCCGTGTTCCGCGGAGACGTCACGCACGGGCCCGGCCCCGCCGCCGGGACGGCCGCCGCCGCGCCCCTCCCCAGGCCGGCCGGCCTGGACCTGCAGCTCCAGCACAACCTGCGCAGCGGCAGGATCGGGATCACCATGGACGGGCAGCCCATCCTGACCGAGTCCTTCAAGGGAGAACGGGCCCGGATGAGGGTGCAGGGGAAGTTCTCCCGCTCGCTGGAGGTCTCCCCGGGCAATCACGTCTTCAAGGTGACCGTGGCCGACGTGGACGGGCGCAGCTGGAGCGGCGTCATCAGGCGGCAGATGCGTCCCGGGAGCCGGGCGTCGCTGCGGATCGAAGTGAAGGGCCTGCTGAAGAAGAATCTCGAGCTGAGCTGGATCTAGCGGCGGCGTTTGGGCCCGCCCGGAGTGCGGCCTTCGCGTGCGGCCCGGACCTTGGATTCCCTCTCGTCCTCGAGCCGCGCGCGGTCACGCTGATATCCCTCTTCCACGGCGCGCACGGCCTCCGGGTCGCCCGAAGCGCGGGCCTTGAGCAGCTCGTCGCGGTGCAGGATCTCCCGCTCGGCCAGCCGGGCCTGATAGACCTTGCGGATCCCGGCGATCTCCTCGCGCTGGGCGTCGGTGAGGGGCTTCTGGGACTCGCCGCGCTCGGCGTCCTGCTTGCGCAGCTTCTCCATGGCCAGCTCGTAGGCGGTCTTCATGGCTGCATGTTAGCTGATCCCCTCGCCCGCGGTGGGGGGGAACTGGGTATCCGCCTGGAGCGGCGGGCGCGGGCGAGGGGAAGGGTCAGTCCATCTATTTCAGTCCCGTCCTGCCGGCCGCGCCACCAGCGTCTCGTTCTCCGCGGCCGCCAGCAGCTCGCGCGGGTCCTGCCGCTCGACCCGCGAGAAGGCGAGGGCCCCGCGGTCGGGTGAGACCAGGCCGATGTCCGCGGGCTGCTCCTTGCCTTCCACGATCCTCCGCACCAGCGTCCCGGCGAAGGCGCCCATCTCCCAGAAGCCCGCGGTGAAGGAGAAGCTCAGCTCGCCCTGCGCCAGCGAGGCGTCGGGGACCGCCAGGATCACCTCGCGCGTGCGGGCGAACGCGGCGATGCGCTCGAACCCGTCGGCGTCGATCAGCCGCGGGTCCATCAGCACGACGAAGGCGTCCAGCGGCAGGGACCGCAGCTGGTCCAGGGCGCTGCTCACGCCGTCGGGCTCGCCGGGATGCACGTCCACGGCGGCCACCTCGAGGCCGGCGCCTTCAGCCGCCCGCCGCAAATCCTGAAGCGTCGCGTCCATCCGGCCCGCGGCGTAGATGGTGCCGATGCTCCGTGCGCCTGGGACGACGTGGCGCAGGTGCTCCATCTGACGCGCGAACCCGCCGTTGAGCGGCACGCCGCACATGTTGGTCGACACCAGCCCCGCGTCCGTGGGGCCGGGGACCATGGCGTGCACGATGGGGACGTCCTGGATGTAGCGGCGCGCCACGCGCGCGGCGGTCTCGCCGATGGCCAGCACCGCATTGGGATGCCCCTCCAGGGCCACGCGCAGCAGCCGCGCCGTGGTGGGGGAGTCGTCCAGCACCACCATGGTGGAGACGCGGCCCGGCATGGTGGAGCGGGCCCCGTCGAGGGCCGCCTGGTGGTAGGGGACCCCGGCCTCCACGAGCACCAGGACGTCGTGATCACCTGGACGACGCAGCGTGAAATTCACGCGCAGCACTCCGTTGCGCCGCGCGGTGTGACCCACGTAGGTCATCGCCACGCGGCCGGTGCCTTCGGCCCGGATGGTCAGCGGGTGCTGTCCGGGAACACCGGGGACGGAGTACCGTCCCTCGCGATCGGTCCATCCCCACATCGTCCCGAGGATCCCCGGGCCCGAGATGGCGATCTCCACGCCTTCCAGCGGAACTCCCCGTTCATCAGACACCCGTCCGACGACCGATCCCACCCCTTGTGCCAGGAGTGGCAGGGTCGCCGTGACGAGCACCACGGCCACTGCCAATGAGCGGTGCACGAACGCGCGCATAGTCCGCCTCCACGGAAAAGGGTTGCCGATGATGGGAGCTGTGTGGGAGCGACTCTGCGCCGGTGCGGCAGCGGATGTCAAGAACTTTTTTGAAAGAAAATGAACAATCCGGGAATGAAGCGGGCCGAAACGGGCCACGGCGTCAAAGATGGCACCGCGAGCGGACTTTCGGGAACAACCCCCCCCTCAGGCCTGGGGGGCGCAGGCGGACAGGAGGTCCCGGTAGCGAGGGGGGATGTGGCGCGGGCGGAAGGTGTCCATGTCCACGGCCACCACGGTGTGGCGGCTCACGATGCACGGGGTGTCGTCGCCCCGCCGCACCGCGGTGAAGGTGAGATCGACGGAAGACCGGCCCACCTTGGGGACCTCGATGGAGATGTCCAGCGTGTCGCCGTAGCGCAGAGGCTTGAGGAAGTCGGTCTTCACGCGCACGGTCGGGAAGCCCAGGCGCTCCTTGTCGAGGGCCTCCGGGTACGGGGTCCCCAGGTACTGCTCGAAGAACTCCTCGAAGGCTACATGGAAGTAGTGGTACAGGTTCGGGTAGTAGGCGATGCCGGCGTGATCGATGTCCCCGAAGCGCACCTTGATCGATGTGGACCAGGTCATCGCCCCAGCGCCTCCCTCACTTCCGTGACCACCATCGAGGCGAGCGCCTCGAAGCTGCGGTCCCCCTCGGCGGCGGTGGCCGCGGCCGGATCGCCGAAGTAAGCCTGGTCACCGCCCGCCTCGCGGAAGCTGCGCGCCCCTTCCTTGATCTTGAGTCCGATGCTCACGGGAAAGGCGGGGAGCGCCCGGCGCACCTTCTCGTCGACGCGCTCGGGATGCACCGCCATCACCAGCGACGTCTCGTACTGCCCCGCGTGGCACGCCCCCGAGCGGAACTCTTCGGTGAGGGTGGCGGCCCAGCGGCGGCGCGTCTTGTCGGGAAAGATCACGGGCTTGCCGTGACGGCGCGCGGCCCGCTCCGCCGCCTCGCGCAGCACCGCCAGGTGCCCCGGCTCCAGGTGGCTGTTCACGAAGCACATCGCCGCGAAGCCGGACGAAAGCGCCGCCGCGCACAGGTCGTCCAGCAGCGCGTGCAGCGTGGCCGGCGTCACTCCCATCGCGCCGGCGAAGTCCTTGGAGAACTCGGTCACCGTGTAGCTGACGGCGGGCAGGACGAAGGCCGGCACCCCTTCGGCACGCAGGCGCCTGGCCGCGCGGCGAGCGGCCTCCACCGAGATGAGGACGTCGGTGTCGAGCGGCAGGTGCGGGCCGTGCGGCTCGGTGGAGCCCACCGGAAGGAGCGCGACGGCGCCGGCCGCGTCCACTTCGGTCCAGGATCGCGAGGCCAGATCGACGCCGTCGGGATCATTCGGCATCGCGTCCTCCTCCCAGCGAGACCGTCAGCATCGACGGGACGCCGTCGCGCAGGGAGGTGCGCAGCACCTTGCCGCGATCGCTGCGCGGCAGCGACTCCACGAACGCGATCCACCGGGGGTACTTGTAGGGAGCCAGTCGCTCCTTGAGATGCCCCTTGAGCGCCTGCGCCAGGTTGCGCGAGGGAAGGTATCCGTCCTTGAGCGCCACGTAGGCCTTGGGCTTCACCAGCCCGCCGCCGTCGGCCTCTCCCACCACCGCCACCTCGCGCACGCTCTCGTGGCCCAGCAGGCAGTCTTCGATCTCCAGGGGCGAGACGAAGATGCCGCTCACCTTGAGCATGTCGTCGGTGCGGCCGCAGTAGTAGAAGTATCCCTCGGCGTCCTGGCGGAACTGGTCTCCCGTGACGCACCAGTCGCCCTGGAATGTCGCGCGCGACGACGCCCGGCGCTGCCAGTAGCACAAAGCGGTGGAGCCCCCCTTGACCCACAAGGTCCCCTGCTCGCCCACCGGGACATCCTTGCCGTCGGCGCCCACCACGCGCGCCTCGTAGCCCGGGACCAGACGCCCCAGGCTGTCCTCACGCACGTCGCCGAACCTGTTCGAGATGTAGATGTGGAACATCTCGGCCGAGCCGATGCCGTCGAGGATCTCCACGTTGAAGGCGCCCCTCCACCGGCGGTACAGCTCGCCCGGGAGCGCCTCGCCCGCCGACAGGACGACCCGCACCGAGGAGAGGTCCGGACGGGCGCTGTCGGGGATCGTCTCGAGTCCCTGCAGCATCATGTTGATCATGGTCGGGACGCTGGTGAGGACGGTGGGGCGGTGGCGCGCGATCATGGCGAACATCGTCTCGGGGGTGCTGCGCTCGGGGAAGAGCGCCGTCGTCCCCCCCACCGCGAAGGGGAACATCAGGTTGGTCCCCGTGGCGTAGCCGAAGAAGAGCTTGGGGACCGACAGGGTCACGTCGTCCTCGCGCATCCCCAGCACCTGCGCCGCGTAGGTCTCGATGTTGAAGGCGAAGTCCCGATGGAAGTGGACGGCCGCCTTGGGCTTGCCCGTGCTTCCCGACGTGAAGAGCCATCCCGCGATGTCGTCCGCCGACGTCGGCGCGGTGGCGAATCGCCCCGAGGCGTCCGCCATCTCGCGCTCGAAGGACAGCTGCCGTCCAGGCTCGCCCACCACCAGCAAGGTCCTGAGATGGCGGGCACGGTCCATCACCTGCTCGAACCGCTCGCGCACCGACTCGTGGATGACGGCCACCGGCGCGCGCGTGTAATCCAGGTAGTACAGGTAGTCGTCTGCGGTCTGCAGCGTGTTGGCCATGGCGAAGACCGCCCCGGCCCGCAGCGTCCCCAGCCAGGCCGCCACGAACTCGATGCCGTCGGGCAGCACGATCAGCACCCGCCGCTCCATGCCCGCCCCCAGCCCGTCGAGCACCTCGGCCGCCCGCCGCGCCATGGCGTCCACCTGGGCGTAGGTCCAGCCGGCGTTGCCCACGCGCACCGCCACCTTGTCCGGCCGCTCCACCACGTTGCGGTCCAGCAGGTAGTCGGCCAGGTTGAAGGCGTCGGGGAAGACCGGGAGGATGTCGGTCACTTGTTCCTCACGCTCTGCGCGAGCTTCGAGAGAGTGCCTTCCATGTCCGCCGTCAGGAGGGCCTTCAAGACGGCACCGTCGCGCTTCCACGTCACGATGGCCACCTTGCTCATGGACCCATCCTCCGATCCCATGTTTATCCGGTAGACGACATGAATCAGTTCGCCCTCGGTCAGCGTGCCGAGGATCGCGAAGCGTGAGGAAGCCATGAGGTCCTTCATCATAGGGACCTGTTCCATCAGGGAGCCCATGAGCCGCTGAAAGGTCTGGGGCGGCGTCAGGTCCTTGAACGACTGGCCCTCTGACAGGCCAAGCATCTGGCGTCCCGCTTCGCCGCTGGGATCGCTCTCGACGACCATCCCCATGATGCGCTGAAAGGCGGCCAGCGCCTCGGGATGCATGTAGCTGGACGCTTTGGCCCAGTCCAGGGCGCGCGAGGCTTCGAAGTACTCGGCGGCGAGCTTCTCGGCCTCGGCCTTCGCGTCGGCCGCATGGGCGGAGAAGGAACACATCAGAAGAATGAGAAGACCCGAACACAGGAGCCGCGGCTTCATGTTCCCTCCAGCGTCACTTCGGCGATGTTGGAATCGGGGGTGCGGTTGCCGGCCAGATCATACGCCCGAATCAGGTAGCGGTAGGGGACATCTCCTTCCACGTCGTCGTCCACGCACGAGAGCCCCTTCACGGTGGTCAGGTGATCGAACGGGGCGTCTCCTTCGGCCCGGTGGATCTCGTAGCCGTACACCGCCAGATCGTCCACGGCCGGGTTCCAGCGCAGGTGCACGCGCCCGGCGGCCTCCAGCGCGCGCAGCCCCGGCCCGTCGTGCCCCCAGCGGGGCGGCGTGGTGTCGTCCACACGCGGAGCTTGCAGCGATCCCTTGGGCCACAGCACGCAGCGCACCTTGCGGAAGTTCTCGTCGAGGGCCTTGCACACGTTGCCGTAGACGCAGCGCACGATGGCATGCTGGCGCCCGTCCATCACCTTGTGCGGCCAGTCGGGATCGGCGAGCAGCGCGCGCGCCATGCCGATCAGGTCGGCGGTGCCGTCGGCCAGCACCCGCTCGGCCATCTCGGGGGTGCGGATCTTGCCGGTGGCCACCACCGGCGTGACCTCTCCGTGCTCGTGCAGGAAGGCGCGGATCCCGGCGGCCAGGTACAGGTTGGCGCCGTCGGGGTAGTTCACCGATGGCATGCACCGGTCCCCCGAGTAGCCGGTGTACGGATAGAGCGGCTCACCCGGCTTGTGGATGGCGTCCTCGAACTTGCCCCCCGCCGAGATGCTGATCCAGTCCACGCCCAGGCGCGCCATGCGCAGCGCCATGCGGCGCGCGTCCACCAGCGTGTAGCCGTCCTTGATGCACTCCTCCCCATCGAAGCGCACCCCCACGGGGAAGTCGTCCCCCGCGTCCTGGCGCACCGCCTGGATCACCTCGGTCATGGCGCGCATGCGGTTCTCGAGCGAGCGCCCGTACACGTCGGGGCGCCGGTTGCGGTTGGACAGCAGCGACGACAGCGTGTAGGCGTGCGCCATGTGAAGCTCCACCGCGTCGTAGCCGGCCCGGCGCGCCCGCGCCGCGGCGGCGCCATACTGGCGCACGATGACGCCTATCTCCTCGCGCGAGAGGCTGGCCACCGTCTGGCGCCATCCGCTGCGGGCCACCTTGAGGAAGTGGATGATCTGCGCGGCCACCTTCGACCCGCCCGCCGCGTGCACCGCGCGCGTGAGGGCCGCCTGCCCCTCGATGAACTCGTCACCCGAGAGACGCAGCAGCGGGCCGCTGCGGCCGCCGTGCACCGACATGGCCTCCACCACGATGAACCCCGCGCCCCCCTGGGCGAACCGGACGTAGCGGTCGGTGATGTCCTGGTTCACGTGGCCATCCTCGCCCGACAGACGTGTGACCATCGCCGGGACCACGATGCGGTTGGGGAGCGACAGGCCCCGCGCCATGGGGAACGGCTCGAGCAGCCTCACGCCGGGCCCTCCTTCAGTAGGGAGCGCGCGATGATCAGACGCTGGATCTCCGACGTCCCCTCGTACACGCGCAGCGCGCGCACCTCGCGGTAGAGCCGCTCCACCACGTGGCCGCGCGTCACCCCCAGGCCTCCGTGGATCTGCACGGCCTCGTCCACGATCCGCTGCGCCGACTCGGTGGCGTGCAGCTTGGCCATCGCCGCGGCCCGCCGGGCGGCGGGCCCGCCGGCCGCCTGATCGGCCATCGTCGCCGCGCGCCACACCAGCAGCTCGGACGCGTGCAGCGCCGTGGCCATGTCGGCCAGCTTGAAGCGGATGGCCTGGAAGTCGGCCAGCGCCTTGCCGAACTGCCGCCGCCCCTTCGCGTGGCGCACCGACTCGTCGAAGGCGCGCCGCGCGAACCCCGCGGCCGCCGCGCCCACCGTGGGCCGGAAGCGATCCAGCACGCGCAGGGCGAGGCCGTACCCGGACCCCTCGTCACCCAGGCGTGCTTCGTCGGGGACGCGGCAGTCCGAGAAGCTCACGCGGCCGATGGGATGGGGAGCGGTCACGGTCAGCCGGCTCACCTGGATCCCGGGCCAGGTCGCGTCCACGGCGAAAGCGGTGATGCCGCGCGTGCCCGGGCCCGTCCCCGCGTCGGCGGTGCGCGCGAAGACCGTGTACAGGCCCGCCAGCCCGGCGTTGGAGATGTAGCACTTCTCGCCGTCCAGCACCCAGCCGTCCTTGTGCCGCACCGCGCGCGTGGAGATCCCCCCCACGTCCGACCCCGCCTCGGGCTCGGTGAGCGCGAACGCGGCGATGGTGAAGCCCGCCGCCACTCCGGGAAGCCAGCGCGCGCGCTGAGCGGCCGAGCCCTCCAGCGCGATCGCGGCCGAGCCGAGCCCCTGCATCACGAACATGGCGTCGGCCAGCCCCGACCCCCAGGCCAGCTCGCGCCGGATGGCGCACACCGCCCGCACCGACGCCGGGCCCTCGACGGGGGCGGCGTAGCGCAACAAGTCCGAGGCCGCCAGGCGCGCCAGCGCGTCGCGCGCGGCCGCGTCCTCGGCC